>JAJRYV010000003.1 GCA_024275575.1 bacterium | reverse complement strand
TGATGAACAATTTTTCCCAGCGCCTGGCCGCCTCTTCCAACGAATATATGCGCGAGCGGGCGATGGATTTTATCGACCTGGCCACCTATTTTAAAAATCAGTCTATCGAAAAATTGGGCATCCCGGAAGAGAAAATCGACAAAGAGACCATTTTAATCGTCGGCGAACTTTTTCCGTCCATCGTGCTGGCGTGCAAACGGCTGGCGACCAAAGGCATTCTGGTGGAAAGCGCCGCTCCCACTTCGCATGCGGCCATCCTGGCGCGATCTTTCGGCATTCCGGTGCTGGTCGGCCCGCCGGACGTATGCAAGCTGATCAGCAATGGCACACAGATCATCATCGACGCTTACAATGGCAAAATCACCCTCAACCCAAAATCGCAAACCCTGAATCGATACAAAGAGCGCCTCAAAGCGGTGCGGCAGACATCTCAGGACTATAAAAAAATAAAGAAGCTTGCAGCCAAGACAGTGGACGGCACCAAAATTTCCCTGGGCGTCAATATCGAGCGCCTGGACGAGCTGCATCTGTTCTCGCCAACCGAGATCGAGGATGTGGGTCTCTTTCGCACCGAGTTTTTATTCATGTTCGATCAGACCAACTTTCCGCCGCTTGAACAGCAGGTGCGGTGGTATGAAAAAATCGTCAAACACATGAACGGCAAACCGGTCACCTTCCGGGTGCTGGATGTGGGCGGCGACAAGTTTCTGCCCTATTTTTCCATGGGCAAGCAGAGCAACCCTTACCTTGGTTTGCGGGCGCATCGCGTTTTCCAGTATCATCCGGAAATTCTGGAGACGCAGTTGCGCGCCATCCTGAGGGCAGCAAAATTCGGCCCGGTCAGAATTCTCTATCCCATGATCAACAATCTGGAAGAAATCGAATACCTGAACGGCATCCTTTCCCGCGTCAAAACCAAGGGTGCGCAATTTGAAGTGGGCATCATGGTCGAGACGCCGGCCTCTGTTTTCATGATTCGGGAATTGATACAGCACGTGGACTTTGTCAGCATCGGCACCAACGACCTGGTGCAATACACCCTGACCGTGGACCGTAACAACGAGAACGTGATGCCTTTTTACCAGCCTTTCCATCCGCTCATTTTGCGCATGTTAAAGCAGGTGGTGGATGCCGCACATTACTTTGACAAACCGGTTTCCGTTTGCGGCGAAATCGCCTCGGATCCGCGCTGGACACCCCTGCTGCTGGGGCTGGGCATCCGCTCTTTGAGCATGGCGCCGCTGCTCATACCGCCCATCAAAAAACAGATTCTCTCCCTGCGCCTCGATCAATGCCTGGAGCTGGCGGAAAAAACACTTGCAACAAATTATCTCATTGATGTTGAACAGTATGTGGACGAGTTTTTCACAAGAAAGGGGCGCAAAAATGTTAAGAATAGCTGACTTTGTCATCCGACACCGCCTTGTCGTGATCCTCAGCATCGTCGTGATCACCGTTTTTCTGGGCTGGCAGGCGCTGCAGGTGGGACTGAACGCGGACTTTTCAACCTATCTGCGCGAAGATGACCCGCTTGTGCGGCAATACAATCAAATTGGCGATATTTTTGGCGGCAATTCCATTGGCATTGCCCTGATCACTGCCGACGATGTCTTTTCGAAACAAAGCTTTGAGCTGATCAAAAAACTGACCGACGCTTATGGCAATATGGACGGAATTAGCTACGTGACCAGCCTGACCAATGTGGTGGATTTTCGCAAAACAGAGTGGGGCCTGCAGGTGGGCAAGCTGCTGGAAAAGAGCGAAATTCCGCAAACACCGGAGGAATTTGCCGCGCTGAAATCCTACGTCCTGAGCAAAGACCGCTACGTGGGCAACCTGGTGAGCCAGGACGCCAAAGCCACCGCAATTGTGCTGCGCTTTGCCAACAACAACAGCAGCAACAAGGCCATTACCCATTTCACCACCTCGCTCAAGGTGAAGGAGGTCACGGATTCGATTGTGCGGCCGGAGGAAATGGCGCAGAGCAATCTGCAAATCTATTTCGGCGGCATGCCATTTCTTATCTTC
>JAJRYV010000121.1 GCA_024275575.1 bacterium | reverse complement strand
TCCTTTGTGTTGCGGTTTATTATCCGTTACGCCGTCTGAGCCGGAGCCGGAAATTTTCCCGGAATGCATGCCTGTGCATTGAATGGTCTCAACCGGTTAATCTCAGTACGGGCAACAGTATGTCCTCTCTGGCGACGCGTATATTTCCCTGGTGCTTGCGAGCAAGTGACGCTGGTTGTGCAGCGGAAAACGATGTCTCGGATTTACGGGGATTTAACTTGAGATCAGTTTTGAAGTGGGCGCATATAGCGAGTGGCGGGCTCGTCAGTTTTGCCCGGGGTCTTAACGATACACCAAAAATCGTCGGCCTGATCGTTTCGATTCAGTTATTGCAAATTGAATGGGGGCTGCTCGCTATTGCATTGGGCATGGCGGTTGGTGGTTTGCTCAACGCGGCAAAAGTTGCCCGGACGATGAGCAAAAAAAATCACGGAAATGTCTGAAGGACAGGGGTTCTCTGTAAATTTCGTCACCGGCCTGCTGGAGCTTTTTGCCAGCAAATTCGGCCTGGCCGTTTCCACGACTCACGTTTCGGTGGGTGCCATTTTCGGTATCGGCCTGATCAATAAACGAGCCGACCTGCGCATGGTCTCCGCTATTTTTATCTCATGGCTTTTAACGCTGCCCATCGCAATTATGTTCAGCGCCGGGATATATTGGATTGTTCATCGGGCACTCAGCCTTTGATCTGATTATTTGCTTAGCAACCTACCCGCGTCATCGCGGGTTTCAATCTAAAAATTACCCGGTATTTGGGAAAATGTGATTGCATCCACAAAGGAGTTACTTATTAAAGTGTACCGAAAAAACTGTCAGTGAACAAGTAGTTCTTGATTTTTTTTGCAGATGTTAACTAAAATGAGATTGAAAAAAAATGAAACGCAGGTCCCATGTCACATCCACTGCGAAAGCGCATTTATTTGATGCGGCGTTGTCATTTATCCAAAAGGGTTTAAAGTTGAAAATGACACAATCAGAAGCGAAGGAAGGCGTTATCCGCTGACGCGAATCGGTTTCACCCCTTATCAAAACCTGCCTGTTGACAGCATTGCTTTTTTTGAAACATATAGCAAACGATTTGAGATCTTGCCCACGATTGCCGCCGCACCAACGCTGGTTTATGGCTCGGTTATTGGTATTGTGGCTATTTTCTGCTCTTGTCCTGCGACATATTCTTACGATTCGAATAAGCCTGTTCTGGAGACGGAGCATTTCTGCTATAGCATATCTGAACGTTTTCAAGCGGGAGATCTCGATCGTATCGTGAATACAAATATGGTCGATAAGCGGCAGCGGCTAGTCCTTGCAAATGAGGCGCTGGAAACACATTAATATAGGCCAATATCGGGTGTTCACTTCGGTGTGAAAATATCAATCGCTCACTAAATACGAGGGGGCGATACAATGAAACATGGGCTTCTCCTTTTTTGTTTTGCGTTGTTTTTCTCGTGTATTTATTCTGCTGTTCAGGTTGATAAACCGCAGGGTGATTTTGCTGATATATCTGTTCTGAACAAAAAAAAATGAATGATTATTTGTGTTTGCAGCAAGGTGATGATCATAAAAAAAGCAGGGTCTGGTAAACCTTTCAGGTTTTTGAGACCTGAAAGGTTTTAAGTTATTTAAAAACCATTGCTGTTTATGCTCAAGAAGTATGTTGTAAAGTTTTAACGGACGCTGAGCTTGCCGAACCGGGAACGGCACCACGGTGGAACACTCAGGGAGTTTGAAACGCAAGTAGACAAGCTCAGGCTACTGCGTCATTGCGGAGGTTGAGCCTGCTGAAGCGATGTTCTCGCCGGGTAGTGCGAGCGATACGCTTTCGCTCAACTTATAGCGAGTGAGACCAAACGAGATACAATCCCCGAAGCGCATATCTGGTGTAAAGAGTGACTTAAACCGAAATCGAACCCTTGCGGAAATCTGATTTATCGAGATGCACATTGATGAGCACAGGCGTGCCGGTGAGCGCTGTTTTTTGTGCCTGCTGCAAAACTTCAGGAATTTTCCACGGTTGTGTGAGCAGAAAGCCTCGCGCCCCCAAACCTTCGACTGCTTTATGATATTCGCTGCGGGCCAGGACGGTGCCGACATCGTCGCCGAGCATTTCGACTTGCTCGCGGGCAATCTGCGACCAGCAGGCGTCGTTTCCCACCACAGCGATGACCGGAATTTTATGGCGGGCAAAAGTATCGAATTCCGCCAGACTATAACCCAGCGATCCGTCGCCGAAAATGATCCAGACAACAGCCTGGGGATTGCACAATTTGGCGCCGAGTCCAAATCCGGCACCAACACCGAGGGTACCAAAAACACCGGGATCGAGCCAGGTTAACGGGCCGCGTGGCCGCAAAATATAAGAGGCTGTGCCGACAAAATCGCCGCCATCGGCAATGAGAATGCTTTCGGGTGAAAGCTGTTTTTCGATTTCCCGGCATAACAGCAGTGGATTGATCAAATCCCCCTTTGTTTCTACCTGTACACTGATCTCGTTCTCGCGTTGGACATCGCGTTTTTGCAACTGCCCGAGCCATCCCGGCCATTGAGCCTTTTGCTTCATTTCTTCTGCCAAAGCGGTTAAAAACACTCCCGCATCACGCTGGATTGCGATATCCGGCCGCCGGTTTTTGTAAAGGTCTGTGCGGCTGCGATTGACGGAGATCAGAAAACTGCTGCTGCGGATGTGCTGCCCATAATCGAGACGAAAATCGCAGGGCACACCGGCGAGAATGACCAGGTCGGCGTCTTTTAACGCTTGTCGTCTCTTGTGCCGCAGTTGCAGTTCGCAATCCATGCCCAACAAACCCCGCGCCATGCCCGATAGATAAACCGGAATTTTGAGCCGTTTCACAGCAGTAGCTAATGCTTGTACTTCTTCGGTCAGCAACATCGACTGGCTGCCGATGAGCAGTAACGGGCGTTCTGCAGCATACAATTTTTTTAGAACTTTTGCCGGCAAAGCGCTTTGCCGACGGGGTACATGGCTATTTTGTTTGACAGGTTTATATTGCCAGTTGACCTTGGCGAACAGTTTTTTCACATGTCTTTGCAGGTAGATCTTCAGCAATCTGTTGAGTAAACCTTTTGCCTGCATCGATTTTGTGCCATACAATTATCGCACCAGCTTTTCTTCATAAAGCAAATCGACCGGGCACTCGATGAATACGGGACCGGGAACACCTTCCCGGGCAAGGGCAAAAGCTTTTTCCAGCGTGGTTGATAAATCTTTAACACGCCTGAGTGCACACGCCCATTTGACATGAGGTTTTATCAGCTTTATTTGATCGATATCCTGCAGCGCACCGCGGCCCTTCAGCGCAGTCGCAGTGGCGCCGCCGATGATGATCACCGGCGATTGCGCCAGTTGGGCATTTTTGACGGCCGTGACCGTATTCGTCAATCCCGGCCCTGCAGTGACAACCGCCACTCCAGGAATACCTGAAAGCCGTGCAGTTGCATCGGCGGCAAAAACAGCCGTCGCTTCCTGGCGTACATCGACGACGCGGATACCGCGTTCTTTGCAGGCGACCAGAATTGGCGAAATATGACCGCCGGAAAGACAGAAAATGCTTTTAACGCCCTGGGCCAGCAAAACTTCAGATATCAACTCACCACCGTGCATTATTCACCTCAGATATTAATAATGAAATAAAAAACTGATAACCTGAAAATGTAACAAAAAAAACGTATTAAACAAATCAATACAAGGAATGTGTCGAAACAATTTCACCCCAATTGCTATTGTGTGGATTTGAGCAATGGCGAAACTGCGGCAGGTTAAGATCATCCCATTTGCTGTGAACGCGAGTTGTTTTAAATATGAAGATGAAGTAAAGACCAGTTTTAAAATTGAAGCATAAATTAATTATAGCCGATTTCTTTTGGATAAGTAGTGTCCATCCGGAAATGCATCTTTTCTGTCATTTCGAACACTGTTTTTGGGTGGCAGAAATCTCTGATACGCTCAATGCTGAAGATTTCTCCGCTGGAAAATGCGTCGAAATGACAATCCCGGATGCGCTTAAATTATTTGTATTATCAATCTTTTTAAAAAGTGTAAAATAGTCGCAAAATTATGAATAACAGCAAATCTTATCGACGACCAAACCTGCAGGATTTGTCCCCGGGTATTTTGAAAAAAGCAAGAAATTTACCTCTTAACGCAAAATTAACAATCATTGTCGGTGTTTTGCTTTTGCCCCTGGCGGTGGCTGCTTTCACAACGCTTTCAGTGGCCAATAAACAAAAAAATGATGCCGTCATCATCAATGTTGCCGGCAGGCAAAGAATGCTCAGCCAGAAGTTTACCAAAGAAAGCTTTCTCTTTGTGATGACCAAAAACTCGACACAGAGGGGAGTGAAAAAACCTCAATCGGCCAACACCAGAAAATTATTTGAGCTTTCACTTCAGGCCCTGTCTGAAGGTGGTGCAACTTTTAGTGACCTCGGCATGCAGAAACCGCTGGTTTTGCCGGGCACAGCGGATGAGGCGATTAAAACGACTTTTTCAGAAAATAAAAAACTCTGGCAAAAACTGCTTGTTCAAATCGATGAATTACAAAAATATTCACCGGGCACGCCCGCTTATGCCAATGCTTGCATTGAGGTCTCCAATGCCAGTGTGGCGGTTTTAAAAAAAGCAAACCAGGCTGTGGGGCAATTGCAAAGGGCGGCGGAAAGTAATGTGGCCACGCTCAAAATAGTGCAGTGGATATCGATGTTCATCGGTTTGAGTGTTTTTCTGTTTGTCAGTTTTTTTATCCGGACGAAGATAACAAAACCTGTTGTTCATGCTATCCGGAAAATAAAAGAAATTGCCGGCGGTAACATCCGGCTGGAAAAATTGGACAAGCAATCCAATGACGAGGTGGGCCAATTGGTGGATGCCTGCAATCAACTCATCGATAATCTCGGCGAAATTGCAGATAAAGCCAATGAAATTGCTATTGGCAAGCTCGGCGTCGTTCGCCTGGAAAAAGCCATCGCAAAAGGTGAAGAGATCACGGATGCAGCCGGTAATTTAACTTCTAATGAAATGGAAAACCTGCATGGGGATTTGGCAGAAGCTTTCTCCAAAATGCTGCTTCAATTTAAAATCCTCGCCATGCAGGCTCGCTTGATTGCGAAAGACCAGCTTAACCACCCGGCTTTGCAGGTTAAACAAAGCGGTGAACTGGGCGAAGCTTTTCAAAGCATGGTGACGAACTTGCAAAAATTAAAACACCGGGCTGAAGATATTGCCGCCGGCAGGATTTCAAATCGGCAGCAAAGCAAGAGGCGTTCACAAAGCGATGGCGTGCTGGAACAAGCTTTTAACCGTATGGAAGAACAGTTGTCTGCCCTGGTTCAGCGCGCCGAAAATATTGCCGCTGGAAAACTTGATGCAGCCGAGGTGGAAGAAAAGATTTCAAACGGGGAAAATATTATCGAGGCAACTACTGTTACCAGCGAGCAGCATGGCGCTCTCGCGGAAGCTTTTAACAAAATGCAATCGCAATTGCGAGTACTCACGGTTCAGGCTCGTTGCATTGCCCGGGATGAATTAAACGCCCAATTACTGCGAACTGAAGTCGGCGGAGAATTGGGCGATGCATTCAAAGAAATGGTGACAAATCTCCATCAATCCGCGGATAAAATGAATGCATTGGCTGCAGGCGATCTTCACAATCCTGTTTTAAACGTCAAGTCAAACCACTCGACAACCGGCGAAATGGTTTTAACGCGCAGTATTGAAAAGACAACAACCGTTTTAAAGCAACTGCTCGATGATGTAGATACACTTATTCAAGGAGCAAAATCCGGGAATTTATCCATTCGTGCCGATGTGAGAAAATTCCAGGGTGCTTACGAAAAGCTTTGCTCTGGTATCAATGAAATGCTCCATTCGGTTGAACTGCCGATTAAAAACATTAACATGATGATGCGAAAAGTGGCCGCCAACGACCTGACCGTTCAGGTTGAGGGAAACTATCAAGGCAGTTTTAAAGTTTTGCAGGATTCGGTGAATGGCACTGTGAAAACCTTGGGGAAAAATATTGCGAATATCGCACATGCCGCTCAAGGATTGGCAGCTGCTGCAGAGGAATTTACCGCCATCAGCAATAGCCTTGCCGATACCGCCTCGAATACAGCGATACAGTCCAACATGGTTTCGGCTTCCTCCGAGCAAATCAGTATGAATGTGAAATGTGTAGCCAATGGCACTTCCGAAATGACCGAGAGCATAAAAGAAATAACGATCAATGCACAACAAGCTGCTCAGGTTGCTGTGCAGGCTTCAGATAGTGCGAGCAAAGCGACGCAAACGATCGACCGTCTTGGACGGAGCAGTACGGAAATTGAACAAGTTATCAAAATCATTTCAGATATCGCAGCGCAAACGAGATTGCTCGCTTTGAATGCAACGATCGAATCGGCACATGCTGGAGAAGCCGGAAAAGGATTTGCCGTCGTCGCCCATGAAGTGAAACAACTGGCGGATCAAACAGCACATTCCACAGTCTCGATCCGTGAGAAAATAGAGGCCATCCAGAGTGATACCGCTGATTCCGTCACCGTGATCAATGAAATTAGTCATGTGATCGATCAGATTAATACAATTTCAAACACGATAGCCAGTGCCGTGGAGGAACAGTCAGCAACGACTAATGAAATCCAGCGCAGCGTAAAAGAGGCGGCCACCGGCGTCAGCGAAATCTCTGAAAACATCGTTGGCGTTGCACGCGGCACCGAAGATACAAAAAGCGGTGTGGAAAATACTAAAGCCACAGCGCATGAATTATCAGTCATGGCCGGTGAATTACAGCGAATGGTTGAACAGTTTCATTATTGATTTCGACCGGGTTATAATCTGTTTCAGGTATCTATACCAGCGTATAATGCTGACGTTGAGCTTGTTTGTGCTGAGCTTGCCGAAGTCCCGAAGCGAGAAACAACCTCCTGCGGAAATTGGCTTCGGCAGGCTCAGCCACAGGGCTTCGGCAGGCAGGCAAGCTCAGGGAGCATCTTTTCGCGCGCACGCTGAACAAATACTATTTCAGTACCAGGTATTGGAGCACAGTACCTGGTTTTTTTATTTCGTAAAATATCCTTGTTTTTAATTTTTGCTATTCTAGTATTGATTTCAATGTTTATCATCACCATATTCCAAATCTTTCAAATAATGTATCTGAAAACGGGAAAATAATGCATATTTTAGTCACCGGCGGAGCTGGTTATATCGGTAGTCATACGTGCCTGGAATTACTCGAGGCTGGCCATCAAATCATCGTCATGGACAATCTTTCGAACAGCAAACTGGAATCATTAAAACGGGTACAGGAACTCACTGGTAAAGGGCTCATTTTGTATAAAACAGACCTTAATGATGCAACCGGCTTGAGGTCAATTTTTAATAACCATGAGATTGAAGCCGTCATCCATTTTGCCGGTTTAAAAGCTGTCGGCGAATCCGTTGAGCAACCGCTGAAATATTACGATAATAATGTTAGCGGCACGGTCAATCTCTGCCGGGCCATGCAAACAAGTGGTGTAAAAAACATCATTTTTAGCTCATCAGCAACAGTTTACGGCGATCCGCACACTGTTCCCGTCCTGGAAGATTTTCCCCTTTCCGCCACCAACCCCTATGGTCGTTCAAAGCTGATAATCGAAGAAATTCTTGGTGATTTGAATACTGCTGATTCGAGTTGGAACATCGTGTTATTGCGCTATTTTAATCCGGTCGGCGCTCACAAAAGTGGCCGCATCGGCGAAAACCCAAACGGAATTCCCAACAATCTCATGCCCTACATCGCTCAGGTTGCATGCGGCCGTTTACAGCAGCTTGCGGTTTTTGGCAACGATTACCCCACAGCGGACGGTACTGGCGTCCGGGATTATATCCATGTTGTTGACTTGGCCCTGGGGCATGTTCGTGCGTTACAAAAATTTACCGATGAACCGGACGTCCGGGTTTACAATCTCGGTACCGGTCGCGGCTACAGCGTTCTGGAAATGATTGCGGCTTTCGAACGCGCGTCCGGTCGTGAAATCCCTTACAAAATAGTCAAGCGTCGTGCCGGTGATATCGCTGAATGTTATGCGGATCCCACAAAGGCAAGAGTGGAGTTGGGCTGGCAAACTGAAAAAGACATTCAGGCCATGTGTGATGACGTCTGGCGCTGGCAATCGAATAACCCGCAAGGGTTTGAATGATTTGAATACCCCCCGTTTATCGCTTTTTCACCAGTTAAAAACCTTGATTGAAACTCAATGAAAGTGCCCGGCATGGCTTATTCGTGGAGTCGCACGCGTATGGGAAGATGGGCAGCGGTGGCTTGAAGCCCGATATTGAGTACAACGATCACCATCGGTCGTTTGGAAAGAAGGGGTTATGCGTCACTGGAATCGTACTATCTGAAAGTCAGACCGACTGTTGGTTAGGAAATCGAAGATTATGCGAAGCAAAACCGCCGCTTACGAGAGCCGGGAGTTTATCCCGTACCGGTCGAAGGACAGGTGCTGTGAGAGGCGCACTCCGGCTTAACGGCCGGAACCGCTTGCTCGATTATTTTCATCCATATTATTTGCACTCACTTAGATTAACTTAATTCCAGTTTTTAAAATTTGTTTGACGAACGGATTTTTCATATTAAACTCATTTGGTGTAAATGGTATGACTTCTATTTCACTGCTGACAGAGAGTGTAATATTTCTTATTTTGTCTTTATTATCAATTCTGTCGCCTACAAATATTTCAGAAACCAAAGCAATATCGATATCACTCCATTCACGATAGTTCCCCGAAGCATAGCTACCAAAAAGGATTGCTTCCTTGATTGGTATATTATTCCGGTCTAACGCCTGAAAATATTTATCGATGGTTTCCTTTATTTTGTCTGGGAGTTGAACCATCCGTAAAGCTCCTTTATTTTGCTAAAATATTCGTTCGTATATTCTTTAGTGCATCGTTTATAAAACTGAAGTTTATAATCCGGATACCGGGTTTGGATATTGAAATCATTTATGTTTTTTTCTGCTTCTTTCGGTCGACACAATCCGTATTTCATTTTCAGACCCAAAATGTAAAATGCGTAAATCTAACTACTTTCGAATCAGTTTACAAGTAGCAATTCAACCTTCACCCAAAACCAGTAGGTCAAACTTAGGATGTCTGTTTAAACCGTAATCAGTACAAGCGTGTTCTGAATAATACATTGTGTGTGCCCGGCATGGCACGTAATGTTTTGATTATCGAAATATACACAGATTATCCAAGGGGTGCAAGTCCCTCATGGGCGAGTTGGCGCAGCCCGTTAGCAAGCCGCAAGGGCGTTTCGGGTGACCGGAAATCTGCAGGAAGCGAGCCGTCCCCGAGCGCCAGCCCACGAAACAAAAATCAGCCGAAGCCATAAGTGTGATCACTCAAGCAGGGCAAATCCAAATAATTCTGCTGATGTATCTAACCATAGATAACGGTCAATATCAAGGTGTAGATTATAAGAACATAAAACCATTTTCCGGTAAATTTAGGTGTACGTATAGGGGCTAGGTTAAACACCAGAAACACCATCAATAGTGCATAAAGAATTATTGAGAAAACGGTATGACTAATAAAGCCTTCAAACAAAAACACAAAAGCAAGAATAATAACATTGTTGTCTAATGCCAACCCCATGTAGGTTTTATTGTCAACTAGTCCGAAAACATTGAAATAACTCAATCGTATAGCACTGGTGGCAACAATAAGAAATGCTCCCGGCAGGAACCACGGACTGAACTCACCATAGCTTAAGAGAAAAATAGCCGGGAATACTCCAAAACTGACAATATCTATCAGCGAATCAAGTTGCCCCCCAAAAGCTCGATGTTGATCGGTTCGCACCGTCATTTTGCGAGCAATGATTCCGTCAGCCCAGTCAAATACAACCGCCCACAGAATGCCAATTATCGCCGCCGGGAAATTGCCCAAAATTGCATAGTAAATACCAAGCACTGCACATAACAGCCCGGCAAGCGAATAGATATTGGGAATATCCCTGGCGAAAAAAAGCATTGTGGGTTGTTGATGTTGGGGGTTTTTCATTTCATGCCTTTACGGTTTTTAAGTCCATTACCAACAGTGTCCGGCCCACTATTCAGCCAGAGCAGGCAGCCTATGAGACGGCCAATGCCATTAAGTTAAGCCTTACCGGGTCCGCTTGTAGTTGGGGAAGAAGCTACACCGCCGAGGGGGATGAGTTGCTCGCGGACTTGCGTCATGGCAGTTCGTTCCTTGAAGGGATGGATAATCTGTGTATATTTGATTATATTGAATATACACAGATTATCCAAGGGGTGCAAGTCCCTTATGGGCGAGTTGGCGCAGCCCATTAGCAAGCCGCAAGGGTGTTCCGGGTGACTGGAAATCTGCAGGAAGCGAGCCGTCCCCGAGCGCCAGTCCACGAAGTAAAAGTCTGCCTTAGCGGCAAATTATGCTCACTAAATCGTTATTCAGCGGCTTACCCTTTCCGCTGGTATATTTATATGAATTGTACCTTTAAAAGACGCTGAATTCCTATCGTAACCGCTATCTGCTGTTGCCGCTAACTGATCAGTGCTGCCTGGTCGGTGATTTCAAATAGAGTAAAGAAATGCAGTCGCGGCATGTTGTTTGTAGTAACGACAGACCGAAGATGGACAATTCACCAATCCATTCGATAAAAATCCGGCGCCGGCATGTTTTTCAGTGCAACGTCGGTATGCGCGATTTAAACTCAAAAAACCAAATAATTCAGGAGAAAACAATGCACAGGAATTTGCAGAAAGTTACTCTAATCTTCATGCTGCCGTTTTTTATGAGCTGCAATATTTTTAGTGGAATGAGCTCGGGTGGGGACGACCCCGAGGCCCTGCTGGAGCAGGGGAAATCAGCTTTGCAGAATGGGGAAAATCAAAAGGCTCTCGGGTACCTCGAAGATGCCAAAGCGCAGGACCCTGATAATTACAATGTTCTCTATTTTCACTCTGTTGCGACAGCGCGTGTAAACCAGGTCGACTTCACTTCTTTCATCGAAACTTTTCAAGACGTTGAGCAAAATTATGCAAACAGCAGCGCAAAAACTGCACTGCAACAGGTGTTCAGCACACAAAATGATACGCTGTTCAATATCAGCATCGAAAAATTACAGGACTTGTTGCGCACATTTCTCATTGTTAATGATAACCTGCAGCGTATTGGCGCAGCGATTGAATCAGGAGAGCTCACTGTCGATGAGTTCCCTTATATCGAAGACGTGATGCTTAGCCGCGGCATTTCTGCGATCGTGGCCAATATGATTCTGCTCATCGATACCGACGGCATCGGGCCGGAATTTGTGCTCGATGAAAATTTTGTTCTCGAACGTGTCGATGAAGCTTACCAGCTCGTTTTTCTCGGAAATCAGGATGAGTTCCCTGAATTTGAAGCAGAAATCAAGGCGCGCATCAATCGTCAATGGCCGGGCATTGAAGCCGGTGTGCGCAGTCTCTATCTTTATTATACCTGGACGCAATGTGGCAGCCTGCCCGCACCAGAGGCCATGCCGCAAATTCCCGGCACGCTGACGCCGACATTTATTTGTGCCGTGGATTCAGAAGCTTCCCTTGCCTGGCAGCTCTTCGAAATCGCCTACAACGGCACCAATTCTTTGTATTCGCTGCTGCAGTAAGTGTTAGGTTTTGGTTTTATCTGTGGGTGTTCCGGATTTAAAAAACCTGTGGATAAAACCGGTTTGTCCCGGGATGGGCATGATCGTCACGTCAGAAAATTTGAGGTTTAAATGAGTCAAAAAGCTGTTGCCGCTCTGCTCGGCATTCTCTTATCAATCAGTACTGTGGATGCGCAAGTCCAGCGGACGTCGAACTGGAACGTGCGTTCCCTGGCCATGGGCGGCGCGGGTGTGGCGCTGCGCCACAATGATAACCCACTTTTTTATAATCCGGCGCTTCTGAATTTTGTAAAAAAACGCAAGATTACCTTGCTTGATTTTCGGGTGCGTTTCAATCAGCAATTGTACAACGATTATTCATTTTTTAAAGATAATCAGACAAAATTCGAGAATATCAACGATTTGTCACAAGCGGAACAAAATGCATTTTTTGTGGAGATTTTAAACGAAACGCAAAAACCGGCAAATATTAGTCTGAACGGCCCTTTGCAAATGCAGTTTTTGGCCCCCGGATGGGGGTTGGCGCTGGTAACTGAAGGGGCTGGTCAGGCTGAGGTCTTCTCCGGTGCGAGTGGATTACCCATCGCTGACCTGCAGTTTCACGGCGAAACGCTCATCATCGGTGGATACGCCAGCTCACTGGTGAACCTACTACCGCACCCGTTGCATATCGGGTTCAGCATGAAAAGCATGACGCGCTGGACCTCACGGAAAATCAAAACCATCACCGGCATCAGCGATGATGAATCGATGGAAGTTTTTAAAGGGCAAACTTTTTCACTTGATTTTGGCGCGCTTTACGCCATCAACAAACAGCTTTCGTTTGGTCTGACTTTTTATGATATCAACAGTCCGAAATTTTCCTGGGAAAAAAGTGGAGGCCACAGTGGAATCCGCCCTGCGGGCAAAACGCTGGACGCCTCGATGAAATTAGGCGTTGCCTATATTCCCGGCTGGCGCAAACTCGGTATTTTTAACAACATCGCTTTTGCTGCAGATGTGAATCATCCTTTTGATTCGGACATCACATTTTTTAAGAAATTATTCCTCGGCGCCGAGGCCAGTTTGCCGCCATTTTTTCATATCGGTACTGGATTTTATCAGGGATACACATCGTTCGGCATCGGCATGGATATTCGTCTCTTGCGTTTTGATTTTGCCATCTACGGTGAGGAGCTGGGAAAATATGCCGGCGACGTCGTCAGTTGGAATAAAGCATTCTCTTTGCAACTCGGCTTTTAACCGTGTTGAGTTTAAGGTTAAAACAATTTCCGTACCGGATAAATGGACAGCTGATTATTTGTACTTCCTGATTGAGCTTTTTAGCTGGTGCAAATGGCGACAGCCTGTTTCGAAACCGGGATTTGCTTTACCTGCGATTTACCATCAGGTGGCATATTTCCTAAAATAGTTTTTTGCAGTTTGCTGCTTCATCTGGTAATTAGCTATCATGTATGGAGTTACTTTGTAATTGCCGGAACAACCTCATCTTACCCGAATTGAAAATCACCCTATCGCATTGATCAATCAGGATATCAGTGCTGCGAGACAGAAGGAATCAAGGGAAGGGTTCCCCGAAATGTTAAAGTAGGCTGCAAACAACAGGAGGCTTCGCAGCTTTATAACGGCATCGGAAAAAAGTATGTACGAAATAGCGTCAGGCGATTTCTCCGTCAGGAAAATCATGAACGAGATCGTCGGTTTAAGTCCGGCGATCGTGCGCGTCAAACGTTCAGCCCGGAAAATCGCCCGAAGTGACGAAGATTGCCTCATCATCGGCGAAGCGGGTGTTGGCAAAGCGCAATTAGCGACGATTATTCACCGCCTCAGCCGCAGGCGTGAATATCCGTTTATCCGTATTTTCCCGGCAGAGTTTTATGGATCAAATAACGGTAAAAATGGTGAACTTACACAAATTTTAGACCGCGCAATCGAAGCGGCTGCAGGCGGGACCCTGGCCATTTTTGATGTCGAAGATTTCCCGGATCAGCAGAAATTCCAGTTACAGGAGTTGCTGCATGGCTCCAACGGTTATCAAAAAGTCTGGCAGGGCAGAGCTCGCCCCCGCATCATTTCCACCTCAAAACTGAACCCGCAAAAAGTGCTGGATGACGGCGCCATTTCGACAAAACTCTATTTTAAACTCAACCGTCTGACGTTGGAAATTCCGGCTTTGCGCAGCCGAAAACAGGATATTCCCTACCTCTACCATCAGTTTATCCGCAACTCGGCCAAAGCGCAGGGTATTTCGCTTAACGGTTATTCGCTCAGCGATGAACTCTACGACGGCCTGATGCTGTACAACTGGCCGGGTAATGTCAAAGAATTCAAAAATTGCATCCGCACCCTGGTGGTCACCGCTGAGCAGGGGAGAGTCAACCCCGAAGTGTTGCCCTTTCTCAATCATCGCGATCCGTTGAAAATGTTCGCAGAAAAATCCCTGCCGGAAGCGGTGCAAATCGTCGAAAACTACCTGCTGAAAAAGGCCCTCAGCCGTTTCGAAGGCAACCAGACCAAAGCGGCGCAACACCTCCAAATATCAGAAGCATCACTGCGATATAAACTCAAAAAATATGTGATCGATAATAAATAAATTGGATATGATTTTTCTTGCAAAAGGCTGCATTTAAACGCAGCCTTTTTTTTTAGCCTGAATAATTCTCACGCGGAGACGCAAAGCATGCAAAGAAAAGATTTATCAATAATTCAGGTTAGGTGAAATTATTTTTCGTGGGAAATCAGTTGCACTTTTAAAAGAATAATCATAAATATTGCAACCGGTCGCACTAATTGCAACCATACAATTGCCAGGTTGAACCCGAAAATCGTTGTTACTTTGATTTGCTAAGTGGCTGACGGAAAAGGAGGAATTCATCGCTTTGTTTTATTTGGAAAAATTTATCAGCTTCGTCGACGGGTTAAATGAAAAAACAGGCTTGGCCGTTTCCTGGCTCAATCTGCTGCTGATTGCAGTCGTCTGTTACGACGTTTTTACCCGCTATTTTCTCAAAATGAGCAGCATCGCCATCCAGGAACTGGAGTGGCATATTTTTGCGGTGATATTCCTGCTCGGTGCGGCCTATACTTTAAAAAATGACCGTCATGTGCGCGTTGATGCGTTTTACAGTCTATTCAACCCGCGTCGGCAGGCCTGGGTCAATTTCCTGGGTTCGCTGCTGTTCCTCTTGCCGTTTAGCCTGCTGGTGATGTGGGCATCAACCGATTTTGTCAAAAATGCATTTATGATGGGTGAAACTTCACCGGATCCCGGCGGTTTGCCCGCCCGCTATTTGCTAAAAGCATGCATCCCTTTGGGTTTTTTTCTCTTGTTGCTACAAGGCCTGGCGATGAATTTTAAAGCCGCCCTGCGACTTCTACAACCGGAGATGACCGATGAATGAACTGATGCCTCTGATCTTGTTTATCACCCTTTTCGGCTTGTTGATGGCGGGTTTCCCGGTCGCTTTCACCCTTGGCGGTGTGTCCATCTTTTTCGGTGTGCTCACCTTCGGGTTCGATTTTTTCAACCTGCTGCCCCTGCGCATCTGGGGTGTGATGTCCAATTTTGTTTTGCTCGCCGTGCCACTTTTCGTGTTCATGGGGGTTATGCTGGAAAAGTCCGGCATTGCCGAAGAACTGCTGGAAACCATGGCCCTGCTTTTCGGGCGGCTGCGCGGTGGACTCGCTATTTCGGTTGTCATCGTCGGTGCATTGCTCGCCGCCTCTACCGGTATCGTTGGCGCTACTGTCGTAACCATGGGACTGATGAGCCTGCCGACAATGCTCAAACGCGGCTACAGCGCCGAACTCGCCAGCGGTGTTATCTGTGCATCAGGAACACTTGGCCAGATCATCCCGCCGAGCATCGTGCTTGTTTTGCTTGGCAGTATTCTCAACGTGCCTGTCGGCGATTTGTTTATCGGGGCGCTGATCCCCGGTCTCGTTCTCGTCGGTTTGTATCTTTTATGGATCGTGATCATCGCCATTTTTAAACCGGAAAAAGCCCCTTCGATGCCGCTAGAAATTCTGGCGCAATTCAAAGGCAAAGCGATGGCGGCAAGAATTTTTAAAGCTTTTTTACCACCGTTTGCCCTGATCGTCACTGTCCTCGGTTCAATCCTCGCCGGTTTTGCCTCACCAACTGAGGCGGCAGCAGTCGGTGCGCTCGGCGCTATCATTCTCACCGCATTGCGTGGCAAGCTCAACTTTAAAACCCTGCGAAGCGTTTCGCAGGAAACCACTTATCTCACGTGTATGGTTTTCATTATTCTCGTCGGAGCGACAGCTTTCGGGTTGGTTTTTCGCGGCATGGGCGGTGACCGGTCACTGGCGAATTTTATCATCGGCAATAACCTCGGGCCGCATGTCTTTCTCGCTCTGGTAATGATCGTCGTTTTTATCGCCGGTTTTTTCATCGACTTTTTCGAAATCTGCTTTATCATCGTGCCGGTTGTAGCGCCGATTTTCGTCTCCATGGGCATCGATTTGTTGTGGCTCGGCGTGCTTATCGCTATCAATTTACAGACCTCGTTTCTCACGCCACCCTTTGGTTTTTCGCTGTTTTATCTCAAAGGCGTGGCACCGCCGGAGGTGACCACCCGGCAGATTTACAAAGGCATTTTTCCATTCATCATCATTCAGCTCATCGGCCTGGCAATCGTCATTTTCTTCCCCGAATCCGCGACGTGGCTGCCAAAGCTGGTGATCGGAAAATAGCAGAGTGAGACGGACAAATTGCCAAATCACTTGTTTTTTGTTTTGAAAAACCGGGATTTATGGATTTCCATTTGTAACTATTCAGCGCACCAGACGGACGCTGAGCTTGCCGAAGCGGGATATTTTTTCAATTGTCCGAAACGTGCTCCCTTCGATAAACTCAGGACATCGCTTCGGCAAGCTCAGGGAACGCTTCTCTGGCACACGCTGAACAGTTACTTCTATTTTTTAAATCGGCACCAACAGGTAGCAAAATAATTGTCTGCTGAACAGGAAACTTTTAGAGAAATGACTGTCGCCTTGTTTGTTTTTAAGAACATAACCTCAAAAGATTTTTAACGAATTAAATCTTTAAAGCCGCGTTATAAGCATGCGTCGTCACATCCTCCCAGCCGGCGATTTTCCGGCGAAAGGCGCTGTAGGATTCGTAAACCCGGGCGGCGTCTGCATCTGTTTTAACCAGATCGGCGATGACTTCCCCGGAAAACTTTTTAAAAGCTTTGAGCATATCATCGGGAAATTTTTCCAGTTTGACTTTGTGCTCGTGGATTAGTTTTGCCAGATATTCGCCGTTTTTGGCGTCGAATTCAGCTAAAATCTGACCGTTTAATCTCGCTGCTGCTGTGCGCACAATTGCCTGCAAATCGGCCGGTAATCCTTCGAATGCCGCTTTGTTGACGATGAGTTCGAGCACAGTCCCGGGTTCGTGCCAGCCGGGATAATAGTAGTATTTGGCTATTTTATGAAAGCCTTTGAGATAATCATGATAAGGCCCGATCCACTCTGTCGCATCGATGACGCCGCGTTCAAGGTTGGTATAAATTTCCGCACCCGGCGTCGCCAGTCCTGTGCCGCCGGCCTGGTTGATCACCTTGCTGCCGAGCCCGGGGATGCGCATTTTCAATCCCCGGATATCACCGATGGAATCGATTTTTTTATTGAACCAACCGCCCATTTGCATACCGGTATTACCCGCAGGAAACGGCAGCAAGCCGAAGGGCGCGTAAAGCTCCTGCCAGAGTTTCAGTCCGTCGCCGCCGCTGATCCAGGCGTTCATTTGCTGGCTGTTCATGCCGAAAGGAACCGAGGAGAAAAACTGACCTGCCGGTACTTTGCCAGCCCAATAGTAAGAAGCGCCGTGCCCCATCTGCGCCACACCCTGGCGTACGGCTTCGAAAGATTCAAAAGCCGGAACCAGTTCATTGGCACCATAAACCTGAATCGATAAACGTCCCTGCGATATCTCGCCGATCCATTCGGCAAAGCGATCGACGCCCTCACCGAGCACCGGAAAATGCGGTGACCATGTGGTGACGATGCGCCAGGCAAATTTTTTCTGTGAATGCACGGCCGGGCTTTCGCCCTTCTCTTGCGCTGAACAACCAAAAACCAGAGCCGAACCACCGGTGAGTGTGGCCAGCCCCCCTTTTTTTAAAAAAACTCTTCTGTCGAGTTTCTTCATTTTTTGTCTTCTCCTCCGAAATGGTCAATGTTTTAAACGCCGGGCGAATAAATGGAGAGTTTCCCTTTTTGTCTCGGCGCTTATGGTATGCAACGTCCTGAAAAAGATGGTTTTCTCGAAAATTACTATTTTAAAATAACAGCGAACAGGTCTTGCTGCAAGGGAAAAATGCTCGGGAGTTCTGTATGTTCGAAGGATGAGTGGAAGGATGGATGCATCAGCCTGCAAATAGCTGGAAACTGTCTACTAAATTAACCTTTGGCGGGATTTTCGTGGGCGCCGCTTTCATCTTTTATTTTTGAATAGTACTTGTTATAATAAACTTTGAGTTCATTCGTGAGCCAACTGCATTTGGTGTAAGCGCCGAAACGTAAGTTATAGGTCGCTTCCTGAATATTGATTTTCTTAAATGCGCTGGACAGATGCTCGCAGGCAGTATTATTTCCTTTGCATACAAAAAGCGTTGGCGAGCCTACCCCGCGCATGGGGTAGGGAACGGCAAGATTTTCTTTATTGGGGCCGAAATGACAGGAGTTCTCCAAACGTTCCAGCGTTTTATAAAAGCGGAAAACTTCCTGCATTTCCAGCCAGTGCGCCAGGTCATCCACCGGTTTCTGCTTGAATTTGCCTTTTTTCGCCAGAACGTAAATGATATCCAAGGCGCGCGAGGCATCGACTTGCGTATCGGCTTCGAGTGCGATAAGCTGCTCGAACAAATCGCCGACAGCAACGATCTGCGCCAGCGTGGCTACTTCTGAATCCTGGTCGATATAATCATAGTTTGAAGCGAATTTGCTTTCGATAACCAACTTTATAGCCTGCCAAATCATTGCATCAAGTTTGAGCTCGCCTTGAAAACGATCAAGATTTTTCAAGGTCAGGTCGAGTGCTTTTTTTTGGTAAGATGCATCATGCAGTCTTTTTGTTTGGATTTCAATCATGCAAAAACTGAGGACAAAGGCGGTTAAAAATATCTGCTCGTAAAATTCATCTTCGCGCGCTTGTTTATCAGTAAATGCAATACCCAGCGCCATCAATGCCCGTCTGATACCGGAAATGATTTGCCGGTCGAATGCATATTGCCCCTTTTTTTCTTTCATGTTAAAGAACGCATGACCATATAAGCTGTATAATAAATTTTCATTATTAAGTACGTGGTCGATCACCCTGGTAAATTTGTCATCGTAATAATCAAAAATTGGTTTTCCGGCTTTTTCGATAATATAATTCGAGTTCATTTGAATGAGAACCGTGGTCTGGAAAACCTCCTTCAGTCGCTTTTTAATCTCCTTGTCTTTCCATATTTCGATATGAAAATTAAAGTTGGGATTGCGGTCATGGACTTTTTCCAGCAGCGAAAAAATATGTGCATCGATTTGTTTTTCAGCACGGCAGAGCACGGCGGCATTTTCATTTTTTAAATCTTTTGCGAGTGTGCAATGCCAGTTTTGTTCATTTTTGTCGCGCAGATTGAGTTCTAAAAAAACAGAAAATAAATCAAACTCATGAAAACTTGATAAGATAATCGTTTTGTCGGTAAATTGCATGGGCTCAAACTTGCTTTGTTCAGATGTTGCTCCAGACTCGGAATTTATGCAGATCAAACGAAATACCGATAACAGGCTGAAACTGCCTTTTAAACTTCGACAAAAGTATAGCCCAACAAAAACATATTGACAAGCTTGTTTTTTTCTCTGCACACACGTTTTGAAGGGCCGTATGCTTTGACGAAAAGCCGCTTGCATAAGGCCAATATTTTTATCATCTTTATTTTTCTTTTTTCGATTATTTCGGGGTACACGTCTCAGGGTCGGATCAAATAATAGTGGGGATATTTAAACTATAAAGAGGTAAATGAATTGTACATCATCATCATTGGCGCCGGGGAGGTTGGTTTCAATCTCGCGAAACAGCTTTCCGGTGAAAACCACGACGTTGCGATCATCGAACGTGATCCGGCAATTTACCAGCGGGTGCAGGAAAACCTCGATGTCAGCGCCGTACTTGGCAGCGGCACCAGCTTTAAAGTACTGGAATCAGCCGGGATAAAAAATGCGCACCTGCTGGTTGCGGTAACGACCAACGATGAGGCCAATCTCATCGCTGCACAAATCGCTACGCAGTACGGTGTTGGTAAAACGATTGCCCGGGTCAAAAACGATGAATTCTTGCGGGCGGATGCGCCTCTGAATGCTGAAAAAATGAAGATCGATCTCATCATCCATCCGGAATATGAGGCCGCTAATGCGGCGATTCGCCTGCTCAACCAAAGCGCCGCAACTGATGTCATTGAATTTGAAAATGGGAAGATAAGCGTCATCGGTATTCAAATTGAAAACGATTCCCCGATCACTTACAAAAAATTGTCGGCATTGAGTGCGGAGTTTAAAGATTTTGTTTTTCGTATCATCGCCATTCAGCGGCTGGAAATCACCCGCATCCCCAAGGGTGATGACGAAATCTGGCCCGGCGATCGTATTTTTGTCGTGAGCAAACAGGAGGTCGTGCCGGAGGTTATTCGTCTCACCGGCAAGGAAAACCATAAAAAAATTGTGCATATTATGGTGATGGGCGGCGGCCGTACCGGTTATTTACTCGCTCGCGGATTAGAGAAAGAACATCATGTCAAACTCATCGAAAGCAATGCAGCGAAAAGCCAGGAACTGGCGCAGAAGCTCTCGAAAACGCTGGTCATTCACGGCGATGGCCGGGATTTAAATTTATTGGCGCTGGAAGCCATCACCGATATGGATGCGTTCATCGCCGCAACCGGCAACGATGAAACCAACATCATCTCGAGCTCGATTGCACGCCATTTGCAGGTGCCACGCATCATTGCCATGGTTGACAAAGCCTCATATTGCACTATTCTGCCCACCATCGGCGTCGATGCTTTTGTGTCACGTCAACGAATTACCGTCAACGCCATTTTGAAATTTATCCGCAAGGGCAATATCGTCAGCGTAGCATCATTGCCGGGAATTGCGGCAGAAGCTATTGAGTTCATCGCCGGGAGCGGCTCGAAAATCACCCAAAAAAATCTTGCCGGAGTCAATTTCCCGGCGCAGGCTATCGTCGGTGCCGTCATGCGTGGAAACAATGTTTTTATTCCTATTGGCTCAACGCAAATTGTCGCTGGTGATAAGGTGATTATTTTTACACTGCCCTCAGCGATTAAAGAAGTTGAGAATTTTTTTAATTAGCGGGTTTTTAAGGAACTCTTTCGTGGATGCAACAGCGTGATATATTGTTATGTTTTTAGGTGGCTCACTCCAACTGAATTGAAAATGAGCGACGGTTATGAATACCTGATTAAAAAATTTGCCGACGACAGCGGACACACCGCCGCCGAGTTTTACACCAACCGCACGGTTGTAAAATCGACGACCCAGATAACCGATCCCAAGCCCGGCGAAAGCGTTTACGACCCCACCTGCGGCAGCCGCGGCATTTTGCTCAATGCGCGATCCACCTGCGGGAACAAGGCAAGGAATACCGCAACCTGAAACTGTATGGACAGGAACTTAATTTGATAACTTCCGCCATTGTCCGCATGAAATGTT
>JAJRYV010000120.1 GCA_024275575.1 bacterium | reverse complement strand
TCGCGCACGCTGAAATAATGCAGCAATGCGCGATCGAGCAGAATCCAGGGAAAGTTTTTATTTCTGTGCGGGCCAATACGCAGTATTCTGTCACCACGGAGATAATTGCCGAGATATTCCAGCGAGGCAAAGCGATTTGTCGAAAAATAAAAGACCGAACCCGCTCCGAGCAGCGCACCGGTTATAGCGCCGGTCATAAACGAGGCGCCGCCAACGACGGCATCGAGCGCGCCACCGACGGTTGCACCGCCGACAGCCCCAAACCCCAGAAGTTGCCGCGGTGACAGGCCGAGAAAATCCCAGGTGCTCTCAGCAAACAGGTCCTGATCGAACAGGGGTTTATCAAGCTCATCCGCTTCTTTTTTTATGCGCAGATGCTGATAAATTCTTTCAATATCGGAGCGTGATTTTTCTTCTCTTTTGCGCAAATAATCATGAAATTTCGATTGCAGTTTCTCCCGGTGGTCATCGATACGTTCATTGGCTGCAAGGACGATTTGACGAAAGTAGATCAGCTCGTCAATCAGCATTTCAGTGATATTTCGTGCAGCCAGTTGTTGCCGGTGCTGCCATTCTTGTGTCAGATATTCAATGGATTGATCGACCGCCGCACGCCAGTCGTCTTTGAGTTCACGAAAAACCTGCAATAATTTGATACGGCCATCGAAACCTTCATGCTGGGCATCAAAATGGCGTACAACAGAAAAATACTGGTCGAGAGCCTGCTGCCATTCGCTGAAAAAATTTTGATCACCGATACGATTGATCAGCGCCATGCGTGGTTGTCCAGTCCAGCGCAGAATTTCCATTTCCGCCTCATAATTTCGGCGAAACGGCTTCGCCCCATCGACGACGTATAAAATACCGGCGCCGGCCAGAATGGGTTGCAGCAAGCGGCATTCATCGGTAAAATCGTCGCTTTGCGCAAACGTCGCGACAAATTTTTCAACCACTTCACGGCGATTGGCAGCGGAAACTTCGTGGTCATTGAGCCATGTGAGCGCCCGCGGCGCTTGCTGAAATCCGGGTGTATCGATGAGTGTCATGACGATGCGGCCATCGATTTTTATGGGAAATTCCCGGCAATATTTCGTCGTGCCGGCCGAGAGTTCAATGCGCACCGAATCGTCCTCTGCCAGCGTCGAAACGATGCTGGATTTCCCCTTGTTGACGCGCCCGATGACGGCAAAAACCGGTGAGGAAGTCATACCAATTCCTCCACCATTGCAACGACCCGGCAATAGGGATCGCCGATTTGAGCCATCGCATTTTGCCATGCTAGCCAATCTTCATTTTTCGGGGCTGCGTTTTTACTAGCCGTATTGACTATACCAACGATAATTTACTGTTTTTCGGGCAATTGTTCACGCAATCGCTGCACAAAATGGTAAATCGCTTTGCCCGGTGTTTCCCAGGATTCGACGAGGATGAGAACAAGTTCGTTTTTACCGGTCACTTTTGCCAGCTGTTGCAGCGTCAAGTCGTCCTTGCGACTCTCGAATGTACCCGCTTCAAGTGTGGTATAGTTTTCACAACCAAACCTTTTATAAACAAGCGCCTGAATTTGATCTACAGGGAGTTGCGGTTCTCCCCACAGGATGATTTTGCATACCTCGGCTGCAGCTTTGTTTGCGACAGTTGAATCATCTTTCAGTTTTCGGCTTTGTGAATCAATATTTTCGGAAGAGCCGGCGCGTGTTTGCACAAGCGGCATTATCAGACGTTCATACAAGGCGGCAAAATGCACTGTTTTCAGAGAGACTTTTTGCAAATTCGCATGGAACCGCCATAAAGAAAAGCAGTAGATTATCAACCGGGGCAGGAATCCATAAAAAAAAAGTGCAAGGATCAGGAATGGCCACCAGTCTCCCGGGCTGTTTAAATCTGCGGCGCGTTTGTTTTTTGGTGCGTTTAGATAAGTGCCTTCGAGACGGGAAAAACGGGTTTTTTCAACCAGCGCCAAATCGGGAACCGCCTCCGGCATGATTTTATGCCAGGGTTGGCTGACCATCGTCGTTAGTCGGTGAAAGCTTTTGTCCGGTAAGTCCAGCGTCGTGTTCCATGCAAAAGCAAGGTCGGAAAACACGATGAGGTACAGGCAAATCAGTAATGCGCCAAGGTTGAATGCCAGACTGAAGGTTTGGCTAAGGCGGATGAGAAGCCATTTTTCAATATTCAGATAGAGCTTGTGCCGCAGCCGGATTCGCTGCAGCCGCTCGAAGAAAAGATGTGTCTGCTCCGCACCGATTCTATCCAAAATACGGCTGCTGCTTTGACTTATGAGCAGAGCGATCTGGCGTAAAAAATCATAAAAATCACCAAGGAACGGTAGTGTTTTTTTTATTCTTTCCGGCAGGCAGTTCAGCAGGAACAATAGATAAGTTAAAAATTGTACGCCGAGAAACAGCGCCAGAAAATTGACGATATTGACGGGCTGAGTACCATCGAAATGCAGCACTGCTGAACCTGCCGACAGGCCGGTGGCCAGCCCGGAAAAAAATAAAATATAAGCCAGTAAATGCATGCCGGTATTATACATATCGCCAGGTTTTCTGGCATTTTCGCCACCCGCCAATTTCAGCCAATGCAAAAAAAGGCCGGTAATCGAGCTGCCTGAATCGTGCAACTTCCTGCCGATTTCACGGTCACGCAGGCGAATTTCGAGCGGATCGGCTTCGGCGTCCTTAAGCAGCTGAATTTCCAGATTGATTAACTGGGAAAATTTTAATCTTTTCAATTCCGAACCTTCAGTTCAAATCCTGGTTAGCATTATCCTCGACCATTTCGATTTCATGGGTGATCATCGCTGATTTTTCCAGCATTGCCGAGACTGAACAATAGGTTTCCCGAGTGAGTTTTACGGCAGCGAAAACCGCCTTCTCAGAAAGGTTTCGACCCCGGACAACATAGGTTAAATGATAAGAAGTGAAAACTTTCGGATGGGTCTCGGCGCGTTCCGCTTCAACGCGAACCTGCAATCCGGTCACATGCTGGCGCCGGCGTTTTAAAATATGAATGACGTCGAGAGCGGTACAGCCACATAATCCGACGAGAATGAGTTCCATCGGGCTGTTGGTCTGCCCCTCAGCGGCTTCAGGCTGGCCAAGGATAAAAGGGATATTTGAATCGGATTTGCCAACAAATTGCATGCCTGTGGTCCAGTTCACTTCTGCTGTTTTCTTCATAACCGAATCCTTTTGCAATAATTCACATGTATTGTCGATATGATAATTATTATTTTCAACATTTTCACTATCATTTTTGCAAGGCTTGTTTCCGGCTTGATTTTTACTTGCGCTTTTTTAATATTGCACGCGATCAATCCTTGAAGCTATTGGAAATAGAGTCAACGTGAATTGTGTTCTTCTTTAAGATTTCAATATATGCAAAAACCCGTATCATCAGAAAGAAGTTATTTATGAAAAAATTCATCATATCGATTTTGTTCATCCTGAGTTCGACCTTTAGTATCAGCCAGGCGCAGGCCGTAAAAACGGAATACGTCGAAGCCGAGCTTATCTCAGAAAAAATGGCTTTAAAACCAGGAAGTATACAGACGATGGCGCTGCGTCTCAAAATGGAGCCTGCATGGCATGTCTATTGGTCCAATCCCGGTGACGCCGGATTACCCACGAGATTAACATGGGATTTGCCTGCCGGTTTCAGCGTATCTGAATTTCAATGGCCCTATCCTGAACGCGTGGTTACGCCACCGCTCATCGCCTATGGCTACTCCGGCGAGGTCTATCTTTTGTTTGATTTGCAGGCGCCGCAAGACTTGCAGGTGGGAACTACAGTAACGCTGAAAGCCCGGGCAGACTGGCTCGTTTGCAAAAATGTTTGCCTGCCGGGAAATGCCGATCTGCAAATCAGCCTGCCGGTGAAGAATGAAAATACTGCCGTCAATAAAAAATGGATCACGGCATTTACCAAAACGCGGGCAAAACTGCCGATAAAAAACAGCGGCTGGCAAATCGAAGCAGCTGTTCGCGATACTTTGCTAACAATCCAGGCCACACCGCCACCGGGGATGACGGTAAATTTGCACGAGATTGAGTTTTGTCCATTTGAAGAAGGCATAATCGAAAATTCGGTTATGCCGGAATTCAAAAGACACGGCGAAACCTACCGTTTAATCTTTCGCGTTTTCAAATATCGTGAAGAACCTTTGACGAAGATCAGCGGTGTTTTAACGACGCCTGATGGCTGGCGCGGGGCCGATTCCGAACAATCAATAGAAATCGATGTTCCGGTTACGAGTGCCCTCAGCCAACAAGCGGGCGGCAGCGCCAATCCGGGATTGTTTTATGCTCTGCTCTTCTCTTTTCTCGGCGGCATGATCCTCAATTTAATGCCGTGTGTATTGCCTGTACTTTCAATAAAAGTACTGAGTTTTGTCAAACAGGCTGGAGAGAAGGACAGCCAGCCCTGGAAACATGGTGTGGTTTTTACCATCGGTGTGCTGATTACTTTCTGGTTGCTCGCGGGGATTTTGATCGCCTTGCGTGCCGGCGGTGAACAGTTGGGGTGGGGATTTCAATTGCAATCATCGGTTTTTATCGTCATTCTATCAGCGATCATTTTTCTCTTCGGGCTCAGCCTGTTTGGTGTATTTGAAATTGGCACCTCGTTGATGAGTGTCGGAGGAAAAATGGACCAGGGTAGCGGATTCGCCGGGTCTTTTTGGAGCGGTGTCGCAGCGACGGTTGTTGCAACGCCATGCACTGCGCCGTTTATGGGTTCGGCGCTCGGTTATGCACTGACACAACCGGTCTGGACTGCTATGCTGATATTCACCTTTCTCGGGTTCGGCATGTCGGCGCCATACCTGTTGTTAGCTTCCTCGCCCCGACTGCTAAAATTCGTGCCCAAACCAGGCCGCTGGATGGAATCATTCAAACAATTCATGGGTTTTTTAATGATGGCGACCGTGGTCTGGCTCGTCTGGGTTCTGGGGAATCAGAAAGGCGTTGACGGCATCGCGATTCTGCTATTCGCATTGCTTTTCGTTAGCATTGCGGCCTGGATATACGGCCGCTGGGCGACACCCGTGGCAACGGTGAGAACGCGTCGTTTGGCCACGGGATTCGCTGTACTTATTACTTTTGCCGGCATTTATTTCGGTGTAGTAAATACGCAAAATCTTACCGCAGTGACCAGTTCTGAGCAAAACAGCGGTACCATCGACTGGCAGCCTTATTCCGAAGCGCTGGTCGCCGAGCTCCAACAAAGCGGGCAACCCTATTTTATCGATTTTACCGCCTCCTGGTGTTTGAGCTGCAAAGTTAACGAACGGGTTGCATTTACCGAAACAGCAGGAAAAAAATTTCAGGAATTGGGCATTGTTACAGTCAAAGCTGACTGGACAAAGCGCGATCCGGTCATTTCAAAAGCGCTGGAAAAATTTGGCCGCAATAGCGTGCCGTTGTATGTTTTGTATGACGGGAAGAATTCGCAGCCCTATATTTTACCGGAAATTATCACCGAGTCCATCCTGGTGCAGGCTTTGGGCCGGGTGGAAAAGCATGCACAAAATTAATGTTGTATCGTGGTGGATTTAGCCGCTGCCGATGAGGAAATCCATTAAACATTCATCGGGGCGTCTGCTGCAAAATGTTGATTAATCAATTGTTTCAACAGGTCGAGATTGAAGGGCTTTTGCAAAATGGCGCTGATATTATATTCTGATTTAATATTTTCAATACCGGCGATATCATAACCGGTGATCAAAATGGCGGGAACGTCATGCCCGAATTTTTTTCGCAATTCAAAAAGAGTCGAGATGCCATCCAGTCCGGGCATGCCGATATCGAGCAGGTATAAATCATGCTCCGCTTCTTGCAGGGCTTCATGGCCGCTGTAGGCGGAGGTAACCCCGATACCCATATTGCAAAAGATGTCTTGCATTAAATCCTGAAAAAGCGGCTCGTCGTCGACGATCATCATTTTTTTTATCGGTGTTGCCATGTCCAAAGTTGTCATCATCCATTTTAAAAAAATCAAATTCTGTTGGTGAAACCGGGTAATCGAGTCAGCGTATTTTAGCATAATCCGGCAAAGAAACAAGCAAATTAGCGCTCTTTGCAAAACGATAATGTGTGTTTATTTCAGTGATCCTTTGTTATCGATCTGAGCTTGCTGTTTTTATTAAAGATCACGGTGTATCAGCCTATTCTGTCTGTAATATTGTTAAAGACTTTATTTTTCCGCCATAAAATTTACGGCCTACGCTCTGCAAATCGAGTAAACATTTTTTTTCCATCCAGTCGTGTTATGATTTAAAATTCTTATTGACAATGAGATAGTAATTTTTATATTAGTCTTTCTTTCGAGAAAAATAACTGTCTGATAATCCCGAGTAGCTCAGCTGGCAGAGCAAGTGGCTGTTAACCACTGGGTCGTAGGTTCAAGTCCTACCTCGGGAGCTTTTGAAAAGCCTGAATCGTAATTCAGGCTTTTTTTTTGTCAAAAAATGAGGCTTTCAATTCCAAATAAATTGATTTATCTATAATTTATATTAAAAATATTTATCAAAACATTAATAATCACGAGAAATTAAATTCAACCCCTTCTTATTTCTGCCTGTTTAGTCCTTTTTATATCCAGTCTATTATCTGAAGTGAATTAATATGATATCAGCTTAATAATTATTCAGCGTCCAGGCAGCTCCAGATTCAAACATCGGCCACGTTTTTCATAAAGATTCTTCTCCGCAGAACTGCCAATCGAAAGTAAAATTATAGGACAACTCAATGCGATTAAAAGGTGCTGAATAACATATTTCACCCTTAATTCCATTAATAATTCTTTTACTTCGATACTTTGCAATAAATTATAGACCGTTCCTGCGCAAAACCGGAATAGTTTATGGATGAATAATCTGGCCTTCGGGAAGAAGCTTTTGACAAGATTTATAAAATCAGGGTTGCCATGCCTGCTTTTTATCGTGCTGGCACCAAATTGCGCCGGCCCTGAAAAGCAAGTGCAACAAACGACATATTTATCACAGATGCAGGAGCGATCCGTCCCTGCACCGATTCCGCAATACCGGCTGGGATTCGGCGACGTAATCGATATCAAATTTTTTCGCAATGTGGAATTCAACGAGACCGTGACTGTGCGTCCGGACGGCAGAATCAGTTTGCCGCGGGTCGGTGAAATTCAGGTAACCGGCATGACGCCGCTGCAGCTTGATAGCGTTATCACTAAAACCTATGATGAATTCGTTGTCAACCCTGACATCACTGTGATCGTCCGTCAGTTCAGCGGCAATCAGGTGTACGTCCTGGGAGAGGTGCGCAATCCCGGCGGATTTGCTCTGATAAAAGATATGACTGTGTTACAAACAGTGGCGTTGGCCGGCGGCGCACTGGATTTTGCCAAATTAAACAGTGTCATGGTGTTGCGAAAAAATGAACATGCAAAACTGGTTGCGACAAAAATAGATTTACTAAGTCCGGTACGAATCAGCAAAGGTGAAAAGCTCGCAGCAGAGAATTATTACGTGCAACCGCAGGATATTATTTATGTCCCGAAAACAGCTATTGCCAGTGCGGCGGAGTTTATGAGAATGGTGTATTCAGGATTTTTGCCGCCGCTCGATTTATATTTGCGCGCAACGCTTTATTACGATCGCAATTGATATGGAAAAGGCGCAATTGACGAACAGGCAGCTTCTCCCGCTGCAGAAGTTGCTGCTGGTGATCCTGAAACGAAAATACATCATTATCGGTGTTTTCTGTACGACACTTGCACTTGTTGCCACAGCGACCTTCACGACGACGCCGGTTTACAGAGCCAGCGCAAAAATACTGGTGAAGCCGGAAAAACTGTCCGAAAGCATGATATTTTTCCGCTTAAATTCACCCTTAAAACTGAACCCACAGACGTGGCTTAATTCGGAAATCGATCTTCTGCAAACCAGACCGGTTGCAGAAAAAACGGTTTTAACATTTGGTCTGCAAAAATCAAATGTTAAAAACGCAGAACTTACAGCGAAAGAAAAAAACATTCGGCTCAATATCGCGGTTGAAAGATTTCAGAAAAACTTGCTGCTCGAAAGCGGGCAAAACAGCAATGTGATCAAAATCAGTTACGAACATTCTGATCCAGAACTGGCCGCTGCGGTGGTTAATGGCCTCATCGAACAGTATTTGAAATACCGCTCAGAGATTTATGATGAAACCGACAATGTGAAATTTTATGAAGAACAACTAAAAATTGTCGGTGACAAACTACGCCAACTCGAAGACAATGAGGCGATTTATAAAAGTGATGAGAGCATCATCTCGGCAGAGGAATACGCCGCGGTTTTGTTGGCCAAATTAACAGATTACGAAAAAAACCTGACCCAGGTGAGCATGACGCTCATCGGGAAAAAAGCAAAGCTGAAAATTATTCAGGAGCAGCTAAAAAAAGGCTCTGATATCAATATTCCCTCAACGGAAGTGAGCGATAGCCCCAGCCGCGAAAAACACATCGCGACACTAAAAAGCCGGCTCCTATCGATGGAAATAGACCGGGATCAGTTGCTGCAACGCTTCAAACCGGGCTACGTTAAAGTGATGGAACTGGAAACCAATATCGCTGCGACGAAAACAATTATTCGAAATGAGATCGAAGAAATAATCGAACAGGAAGGCGCTTCGATCCGGGCTTTGCAGGCGGAAAAGCAATCGCTGGAAAAAATGATAGCAGTATTGAACCGGGAAGTGCAGGCATTTGTAAAAAAAGATTTTCATATAAAACAGCTCAATCGCGGCATCGAAGATAACCGCGAGCTTTATTCTATTTTATTAAAACAGCGCGAAGATGCGCGTTTGTCATCGGCAAAACTGAACAGTGGCGTCAACCTGAAAGTCATCAATCCGGCTGTTCCACCGCATAAGCCGGTGAGGCCACAGAAGGGATTAAATCTGATTTTGGCTGCGACGCTGGGATTGCTTGGCGGGCTGGGTTTGGCCTTTGTCTTCGATTATCTCGATCCATCGGTTCATACCGACAGCGAGCTGAAACAAGCGACCGGAATGACGGTTCTTGGTTCGGTGAAAGATTTTCCCAGGCAAGGCGTTGGTGGTTAGCTATGTATCAGGAGTTCTATGGGCTTAGGGAAAAGCCGTTTACATTGTCTCCAGATCCCCGGTATCTTTATGAAAGTATGAGTCACCAGGAAGCGATGTCTCAATTCGTCTATTCGGTAAACGAAAAGGCGGGTTTCATCGTCATCACCGGCGAAGTTGGCACCGGGAAAACGACGTTGATCAATAAATTCATCGCCAGTATTCCCCGAAATTGCGACGTTGCCAGTATAAACCATAAGCTCTTTAGCACAAAAGGGCTTATCCAGAGTATTTTTTCGCAATTCGGTATACCTTTTTCGCGCGAGACGACTTCCGAATTACTGATCAAGTTACATCAATTTTTAAAGAAACAGCATGACAACGGAAAACAATCGGTGCTGATTCTCGATGAGGCGCAAAGTCTGAGCCGAAATTTGCTCGAAGATATTCGTATTCTATCAAATATCGAAGCAATCAATGAGAAATATCTCAACATTTTTATGTTGGGACAACCGGAATTGCAGACGAAACTCGACAGTTATGATTTGCGGCAATTGAAAGACCGGGTAACACAACAATATCACCTGCGGCCGTTGAACAGAGAAGAAACAAAAGCGTATTTATCACACAGACTTCAAATAGCGGCATTAGAAAACACCGATCCTGAAATATTTACAGATGAGGCAATCGATGAGATTTACCGGTACACAAACGGCATTCCGCGTAAAATCAATATCATCGCAGAAAAAGCATTATTGACGGGTTATGTGACCGATAAAAGGCGAATTGATGCTTCAGTCATTGGACAGGTGCGGCAGGATGGTGTTTATAAAAACAATAAACAGGTTGTTGAAAAAGCTCAATTCGCCGCGGCAATACCTCTGCCGGCTGAACCGCCGCCTATTGAAGCGGATAATGTAATAGCGGCAGAGCCTGAATCCATTCGCAATAATGCCGTGCACACCGATCCGCTTTTGATGCAAAACAATCGCGTGCCGGAGCAGGAAACGGTGAGCTATAGCGAATTATTCGATTTATGTAAACAGGTGCTCCACCGGATCGAAAAACTTGAATCCCGCGGTCAATCACCGCAGAAATTCGGCCGTCGGTATATTTTAGTCATTGCGCTGTCGATTTTTTCACTTGCATTTTTTGCGCACCTGCTCGCTCTGATTCTTGTGAGATAAACAGCACGGGTGCACGGAGGAATGCAGAGCTCAAGAGATATCGTTATTATCGCCGTCACTATTGGCTTTGGCTTCGCTGTGCACACGATCAGCGAATCAATTGCAAAACGTGCAGCATTGGAAGGTGGAGAAACCCGAAAAATGGATTTAATCCATGAGGCTTTAAAAAAAGCGCAGGCTGAGGGCAGAGTTGCAGCCCGTTCCGCACAGCGTACGCAGCAAAAGCCAGGAAAAATCAGGCCGGAATCGAAACAGCTCGAAAATACGGCAGGGTTGTTTCTTCAGCGTATCGACATGACTGCGCACATTACGGATGAGGTGCAAAAAATCGTCGAAAATATCCACGCAGCAGCCTTGAACATCCAGGCGAAACTTATTGGATTTACCAGTGCGCTGCCGCAGGAAGGGACGACGACCCTGGCTTTGGCCTCTGCAACACTGATGGCCGACAAACTGTCGGCAGCCGGAACACGGATCAACAGATTTCACAGTGGTATCCTGCTCATCGATGCGCAAGTCAGGAATCCGGCGATCCACACATTTTATCGAGATACGCATCCGCACAGTCTGCTGGATGTTCTCGCGGGCAAAGTCGCTTTCGAAAAAACCTTGCGCAAGGTTGAAAATACGAACCTGAGTGTTCTTCCCCTCGGTTCTGTGCATGGCGACAAGTGGCCGCAGGTTTATACGGCAAAATTTAAAAAAATTCTCGCCGGTGCGCGGCAATACTTCGATTATATTATAATCGATTTGCCATCCCTGCTCACTTATTCGGAGGGAATATCATGCAGCATGCTGTGTGACGGCATCGTTTTCGTTGTGCGCGCCGGCAAAACGACGCTTGCAGAAATCGAAGAAGCAAAATCACGGGTGCTGCAAGCTGATATTACAATCCTGGGCAGTATTTTGAACAGGCAGGGAACGACAATTCCCAAATCATTGCTCAAGCTTTTATAGGATGAAAGCTAAAAACTCGTTTGAAAGGGATTTCCATTGTTTAAAAAGGAGCGCCGCTGCTTAATTTTCATGCGACCAACGCCTGAGTAGCTGCAGCGCTTGCCGACTGAGATATGACAATGCGAAACAGAATAATCAGCTCCCTTTTTCATTCTACTCATACAGTCAAACTTTATTCCATCGATGATTTGCGCAAGATACTTTCGCGGGAACGCGCCAGATCCGATCGCAATAACCATGAATTTTCGATGATCGTTTTTCAACTCGAATCGATAAAGCTACAGAAAATGCTGGTGACGGATTTTTGCCGTTTTTTAGCATCAAGACTGCGTTCCACTGATGAAATAGGCTGGTTTGCACAAAACCAGATCGGTGTTGTTTTGCCGTATACCGCGGCAGCCGATGCTTCCGCACTGGCGAATGATATTCATGCACAACTGCAGTATCGCAATTTTATTCTAAAAATTCAGATATTTGCCTATCCAACTGTATGGCCATTTAAAAAGACAACACACGATTTGAGCAAAATGGGTCAACGCCGGGAAAGGTAAATCATCGTGATGGATAATCTTTGTAAGGACGAGTCGATAACGACGTTTCCTGTTGAAAAACCGGATTCAGGCGATACTGCAAGCGACGCCCCCCTCAGCCTGGAACCGATTTTAGCCGTTGCCCTGCCGCCGTGGAAACGCGTGATGGATATCATCGGTGCGCTGCTTGGCCTGGTCCTGTTTTCTCCCCTTTTCATTTTATCTGTTTGTCTTATTAAAAAACTATCGCCTGGGCCGGTATTTTTTAAGCAATGGCGTACCGGTTATCTCGGTACACCTTTCCTCATCTGGAAATTCCGCAGCATGCATCATAATGCCGATTCACGGCTGCATTCACAACAGATCATCGACGAAGTTAAAAATGATCTCATACTTAAAAAAGTAGAACAAGATCCGCGTATTTTTCCATTCGGCAGATTTTTACGTTCGACCTGCATCGATGAACTGCCGCAGTTAATCAATGTTTTAAAAGGTGAAATGAGTCTCGTCGGCCCCCGGCCCGAGCTGCCTTATGCGGTCGATGCATTCCAGCGCTGGCATTGTGCGCGCTTCGATGTGCCGCCGGGAATGACCGGATTGTGGCAAATCAATGGTAAAAACAGTACCACTTTTACCGAGATGATCCGCTATGATATTGAATACGGCAAACAGCTTTCATTTACAACTGAATTAAAAATACTACTTTTAACGATCCCGGCAATTTTAAAACAGGCTCGGGAAAGCGTGCGCAATCAGCGCGGTGAATAAACAGACGAAAGGAAATTTGATGGTTAGGATTGGGATTGTCGGCCTGGGATATTGGGGGCCGAACTTTGAAAGGACATTCGATAATTTGCCGCAATCGGAGATTACGGCAATCTGTGATCTCAACGAAGAACGTTTACAATATGCCGAGAAAAAATTGACCGGTGTTTTTGCCAGCCATAATTTTGATGAAATTTTAAATCGGGAACTGGTCGATGCCGTGGTTATTTCCACACCGACAAAAACGCATTTTGAACTGACGAAAAAAGCCCTCGAAGCAGGCTTACATGTCTTTGTTGAAAAACCATTGGCCACCTCGGCAATGGAATGCCAAACATTAATCGATCTCGCAGAAAAATATGGACTTAAACTGTTTGTCGGCCATTTATTTTTATACAATACTGCAGTGAAAAAAATGAAAGAACTGGTCGGCAATGGCGCCCTCGGCAATATTTGTTATATCAGCTCCCAGCGTTTGAATCTCGGCCCCATTCGCCAGGATGTGAACGCACTTTGGGACCTGGCGCCGCACGACATTTCAATAATACTCGATTTGCTTGACCGTTCTCCGGTTTCAGTTAATTGTCAGGGGCTGGCCTATCTCAATAAAAATGTCCACGACGTTTGCACACTAACGATGCATTTTGAAAAAAAATGCATGGCGATCATCAATGTTAGTTGGCTTGATCCCAGCAAAACGCGCCTGATGACCGTCGTTGGAGAAAAGCAGATGGCAACTTTCAACGATATGGAGCCGCTGGAAAAAATCAGGGTATTCAATAAACGCGTAGAAGCGCCGGGCTACTCCGACTCCTTCGGTGAATTTCAGTTCAGCTTTCAATACGGCGATACCTGTTCGCCCTGGTTAAATCAGGTCGAACCTTTAAAAGCTGAATGCCGTCATTTCCTCGAATGTATCGAAGAAAATAAACATCCGCTGACCGACGGTCACAACGGCCTTGAGGTTGTGCGGGTGCTGGAAGCCGCTGATATTTCACTGAACAATCATGGGCAGATGGTCAAGATTGCGGACATCAAACAATTCGCAGCAATAGATGCGACAAATGGATCGCTGAAAGATTGTAATTCATCGGAAAGGAAAATGAAGTGAAAGTCCCGTTTGTCGATCTCGTGACTCAGTATCACGGGCTGAAAGAACAAATTCTTCCGGCGATGGAAAATATCATGGGCAAGGCGCAATTCATCATGGGGCCGGATATGCACTTGTTCGAAGAAGAATTTGCGACCTATTGCACGACAGAGCATTGCATCGCCGTCGATTCCGGTACTTCGGCGTTGGAACTGGTATTGCGTGCATTCGGCATTGGAGATGGTGATGAAGTGATCACTGCAGCCAATACATTTATCGCCACGGCGCTGGCAATTTCCAGCGCCGGTGCCAAACCTGTGCTCGTCGATCTTCACCACGAAACATACAATATCGATGTGTTAAAAATTGAATCGGTGATTTCACCCAAAACCAGAGCGATTTTGCCTGTGCATCTGTATGGCCAGCCGGCAGATATGCAGGCCATCAACGAAATCGCCAAAAAACACGATCTGATTGTCATCGAAGATGCCTGTCAGGCACACGGGGCGTGCTATAAAAACCGCCGTGTCGGTTCGCTCGCAGACGCTGCCGCCTTCAGTTTTTACCCGGGTAAAAACCTCGGCGCCTATGGCGATGGCGGCGCCGTGGTCACCTCCAATGCAAAAATTGCTGAAAGAGTACGGCTGCTGCGTGATTACGGTCAAAAAGAAAAATATCACCATACTATACAGGGATTCAATCACCGCCTCGACACCTTGCAGGCAGCGGTGCTGCGGGCAAAGCTCGGTCGCCTTGACGCCTGGAACAGCGCTCGTAGAAACAATGCTGCGACATATAATAAATTGTTGCAAAATAGCCCGGTAACCCTTCCCGTAGATGCTGATTTTGCCGAATCAGTGTACCACCTCTACGTGATTCGTGTACCGAAGCGTGATGCAATGCTGACCTTTCTCGGGCAAAAAGGCATCGGCGCCGGAATTCATTATCCTGTTCCGATCCATTTGCAGCCCGCATACAAAGCGCTTGGTTATCAAATAGGCGACTTTCCGGTCACTGAAAAATATGCCGGTGAAATCATCTCCTTGCCGATGTTTCCCGAGCTCAACTCTGCGCAAATGCAAGCCGTTGTCGAAGCCATCGAGGAATTTTCAGCTTAAATCCGGCACCATTAAACATGCAGTCATTTAAATTAAATCAGAAAACAAGCAACATAGCGATGCAATGGCTGCTTGTTGCCGGGGTCGGCTTGATCATCGGGTTTGCCACGCTGAAAATGCTTGCATTGCCCCCCAAATGGCTGCTGTTGGTGGTCGCTGCCTGTCTTTTTGCCATCGTTTTGCTCATCGTCAACGATGTGCGCCGGGTCTTGCTGACATTGATTTTGTTGGATATTCCATTTCAACTGGATATTCATCTCGGTTTTCGGCACGACATTCCGGCATACGGCGCCATCGGTGGCTGGAGCCTTTCCATCACCTCCATTGCGTTGGTTGTGCTTTATCTGTTGTGGTTTCTCGAAAACTACGGTTACATGCGCCACGAATTGCAACCACGGCGACTGGTAAAAAATCTTTGGCCGCTGGCTTTGTACCTGTTTTTCTGCCTGCTATCGATTTTTGCAGCCAAAGATATGCAACTGGCAGCCTTTGAAAATTTCATGCTGTTGCAGCAATTATTACTCTTTATTTACATCGTTGCCACGGTCAAAAGCCGCGAAGAAGTCAAGTATATTTTGCTGATCCTCTTCATCGGTCTCATCCTGCAGGGCACGATCGTCATCCTGTTGCGCGGTATCGGGCACACCATCAAAATCGCCGGTTTGACCGCGCGTGTTGACAAGGGGATGCGCATCGGCGGCACCGTCGGCGGGCCGAACACTGCAGGTGGTTATTTCAGTTTGCTGCTCGTACCGGCGTTGAGCACGCTGGTTGCAAATGCCAGAGATAAATTGAAATGGAGCGGTGCTCTGGCATTCGGCATCGGCGCTATGGCTATTGTATTGACCATGTCTCGCGGCGGCTGGCTGGCATTTGTACTTTCAAGTATCATTTTCATCAGCATCAGTTGGTTGCGCGGCTGGGTGTCAATCCGGCTGCCCATGCTGCTGTTCATCGTCGCGCTGATTCTGGCGCTTTTTTATCATGAGGTTTTGCTGCAACGCCTGTTCGGCGATGATGACGGCGCGGCACAGGCCCGGCTGCCGTTGATGAAGCTGGCTTTTCGCATCATCAACGCCAACCCCCTAACCGGTGTGGGAATCAATAATTTCTCCCTCATCATGCAGGATTATATTTCCTATGATATTAGCGGGTTATGGTTGTACGCAGTACATAACAAATATTTGCTTGTCTGGGCGGAAACCGGTCCGGCGGGCTTGCTGTCGTTTCTGGTCTATCTCGCTTTCAGTATTCGCAATGGCTGGCGTTGCTGGAAATCACAGGATGCCTTTTTCGCCCCGGTGGGCCTGGCGCTTTCGGCGGTGATTATCGGGCACATGGCGCACATGAATTTTGATACTTTTCAAAACCGCGCCCTGGTGCAGATTTTATGGATTTGTTGCGCCCTAACAGCAACGATTGCCAATATTTTGCAGGCTGAACAGACACTTCAAAACAAAGATAAACTCAGTTTAAATTAAATTGTAATGCAGAAATCATTTAGCAGCGCCACCCGCATTTTCACAAATTCGATTTCGATTCTCGCCAGCGATGTCATGAACCGTCTGTCGACTTTTATTACTTATGCGCTGGTAGCGCGGTTTTTAGGGACTTTGCCCTTCGGCCGGCTTGCTCTCGCGTTCACATTCTTTCAGACATTTCAAATGCTGGCCGTGGCCGGATTGCAATCCTACATTACGCGGGAGGTTGCGAAAGATCACGACAAAACGCAGGGCTTTCTGCTCAACGGCGGTCTCGTTGTGACCGTGACTTCAGCGCTTTCCGTCGCACTGCTGTGCATTTTCGTCAATATCATGCAATATACTGCCGGCACCCGTGCTGCGATTATGCTGCTATCACTGGGGCTACTGCCCTTCTCCCTCGCCGCTGTGTGCGACGCCCTTTTTCAGGCGCGGGAACAGATGAAATATATCACGTACGCTAATTTTATCGTCAATGTATTTCGTATCAGCGGGATATTTTTCCTACTCTATTGGCAGAAAAATCTGCTGCTTTTGATCGCATTTTTTATTCTCACATACGTTGTCAATTTTTTGCTCAAACTGGCCTTTCTTTTGCCCAAAATGAAACGGGTCGGCACCCGTTTTAACCGCTGCAGGTGTCTGACGATGGTCAAATCATCAACAACATTTCTCGGGATCAACGGCGTCAATGCGGCGATGGGCAGTTTTAATGTCATTCTCCTGTCGAAATTTACCGATGAGATTCAGGTCGGTATCTTCAGCGCAGCCAATCAGCTGCTCACGCCCATCAGCTTGCTGTTTGAAAGCATCGTCGTCGGTGTTTATCCCGTCATGTGTCGCAGTTTCGAATCCGGCATGGAAAAATTAAAACGAATGACCCGACGCGTCTGGGAAATTCTGCTCGCCATCGTGATGCCGGCAGCGATTACACTCTTCTTTTTATCTGATGCGCTTTTCGTGACTATTTACGGCAACGAAGATTTTTCACAATCAGCTCAGATTTTAAAAATCATCGTGTGGATTCTCATTTTACGCGCTTCATCAAAAGTGCTGGGCGTTGCGCTCATCGCCAGTTTCCGTGAGAAAAAAACCCTGCAAATATTAACGATTGACCTCATCGCCATGGTCATCCTGGGCTTTATGCTCATCAGCCGGTTCGGGGTCATCGGCAGCGCAGTGACGCTTTTATGCGTGCGAATCGTCGATTTTCTGCAGCATTATTTTCCTGTTTCGCGGATGTTTGAAAAACTCGAAATCCACACGTTTATCTGGAAACCATGCTGCGCGGTCGTGGCGATGGCATTATCGTTGATTTATCTGCAGCAGATAAACCTGATCGGAGCGGCGATCGCTGCCAATCTCGTTTATCTTGCCGTCCTGGCAGCAATCGTATTTTTTTCAACCGGCAATCTACAGCAAATCAAATTGCGATATTTGACATTCAACCGGAGCAGTTAATCCAAACTGGGTAAAATGAAAATAATTTTAATGGGTTTTATTAAAACAAGCGGGGGAAACGGCGCGACATGAGCATCGAACTATCCATCGTTCTGATCAGTAAAAATCAGGACTGGAACATCGGTCGTCTGATCGAATCAGTCATCAGTGAAACACAGCACCTTGAAAACAGGGAAATTCTGCTGGTCGATTCCGCCTCTGATGACCGCACAGTGGAACTGGCGCAAAAATATCCCATCGGCATAATTCAATTGCAGGCAACGCAAATGCAAACGCTGACGCCGGCCGCCGGCCGCTACACCGGTTTTAAACACACCAGCGGTGAATTCGTACTCTTCCTCGATGGCGATATGGAGCTTTGCCCCTTTTGGATAGACAAAGCGCTCGCCCGGATCAAAAAACGACCGGCGACTGCGGCGGTGACCGGTGCGCGCATCGATTTACCGGTTGCGACGCGGCAACAGAATAAACCGGCGTTACAAAAAATCGACACCGACCCGGGTGTGGCGGTGCGAAAAGGTGGCGGGGCAGCGCTTTATCGCCGGAAAGTTCTCGAGCAAATCGGCCAGTTCAATCCTTTTCTCTGTTCGGATGAAGAGCCGGAACTTTGCCTGCGTCTTCGTCACAACGGCTACAATATTATCGAATTTGCGCAGGCGATCGTCTTTCACTATTCTGATCCCGGTGACAGGCTGGCGACAAAAATCGCCCGCCGCAAACGAAATCTTTACCTCGGCGGTGGCCAGAATTTGCGCACGCATTGGCGCACAAAGTATTTCTGGCCCTATGTAAAAGAACGCGATTTTGCCACAGCCCCAATGCTCGTTTTGCTCGCAGGGTTCGCCGCATTTTTCCATTTTCTGCATACCGGCGGTGGTAATGCACTCATCCTCTGGTGGTTTGTATTTTTCGCATTCCTGTTCGTAGATTCGCTGCGCAAACACAGTTTTTATCTCGCTTTTGGCAGCTTGCTGCATCGTGCTTTTATCATCGAGGGGACGGTGCGCGGATTTTTTAAAAAGACTGAGGACCCGGCGACCTATCCTGAGAATTTCAACATCATCCAGCGCATTCCAGTCGAAGAGGCGGTATCGTGAAAATCGGCATGATTGTGAGCATGAAATACGGCCCGACAAAATTTTTACACCGCGATATCGAAGCCTTGCTCGACCGGGGGCACGATATAAAAATTTTCACCCTGCTGCAAAACCCGGGGTTGTACGAACCAACTGAGCGTTGGCGGGTTTTTCCGCTTTCCAGATTAAAAATTATATCCAGCCAACTCATCATTTTTAGCAGCAACCCGAGGCGCTATTTGCGCCTGCTGCGGGAGGCGTTTACCTTTCGTGCCGTGCGCGAATTTTTGATTGCAGTAACTTTCCTGAGGCCAATTCAGGATGCGCAAATCATTTATGCCTATTTTGGCGATCATAAACTTTTTACCGGTTATTTTTGCAAAAAATTCACCGGCATCCCGCTGGTGGTCACGATTCGCGCTTACGAGCTCTATCGTAATCCCAACGAAAAAATGTTTGTGCAGGCGCTGGCGCACTGCGATCGCATCGTCACCATTACACAGTTTAATAAAAAGAAACTCGTTGAAAAGTTTGGTGTGCACGCAGGGAAAATCGAAATCGTACGGCAAATCGTCGAGTTGGATAAATTCTGCGATAAACCCAAAATCAAGATTCTCATCGTCGGTTTTTTTTCTGAAAAGAAAGGGCATGAGGTTTTATTTCGCGCCATTAAGTTACTCAAACGCAGCGATATCGAATTGTGGGTCGTCGGCGATATCAACCGCTCGATTCAGAAAATTGACGGGCGTAAAATCGCTGCGCAAACCGGCATCGCCGGACAGATCGCATTTTTCGGAGAACAGAGCGGCAATGCACTGCGGGCGCTGTATCGCGAATGTGATATTTTCTGCCTGCCTTCGCGGCCGGATCGCCACGGCGACCACGAGGGGTTTCCCAATGTCATTGCCGAAGCTATGGCCAGCGGCAAAACGGTTGTCAGCACCCGCCACGCCGGTATTCCGGAAGCTGTCTCCGATTTTCTCGTCGAAGAAAACAATGTTGAAGCGCTGGCGCAGGCCCTGGCAACAGCCTGTGATAACGCTGCCCTGCGGCAGCAAGTCGGATGCGAGAACCGCCGGCGCGCCGAGCAGATGTTTTCAGAAAAAAACAGCACAAAACTTGAAAAAATTTTATTCAAATACGCCCGAAATACGGTAAATCACAACAAAAAAACAACTTTAAATTAGTCATTAAAATGATTTCTGAAACTCGAATTGCCGACGCAATTTTTCGCCTGCACAAACATCTCCAAAAAATGCATTGGACCGGTGAGGCTATCACCGGGCCTGATCCCGGCATCCGTTTTAATGCCCGCATCGGCCGGTTTGTTAAAGGGTATTTAAACTTCCTGCCCTGGCGTGACAATCTGATTTACGCACAGGCGCAAAAATACTGGATTGTCGCTAACTGGTTCATGCATGATCTCGAATTCACCGGCGCCAGCGAAAACCGGGAATTTGCCATTAATTGCACAGATTTTTTATGCCGCATTCAACGGCCGCAGGGTTATTGGGAATATCCCAATCCGGAATGGCGCGGCCGTATCGCCACCGTTGAAGGCAATTATGCAAGCATCGGTCTGCTGGAAACTTTTAACCGCACCCAGGACGTGAAATTATTACAAGGCGCCAAAAAATGGGTTGATTACGCTATCGAACATATCGGTTTTCAAGAAGACGGCGAGTTTCTCGCAATCAATTATTTCGGCAATTACGGCACGGCGATGGTACCCAACAACTCGGCCTCGGCAGTGCGTGTTTTTGCCATGCTCGCAAAAGCAGCGCATGATGATCGCTATCTCGAAAAATGTAGACCGATGGTACGCTGGCTTAATCATGTTCAGCTTGCATCCGGTGAACTGCCCTATTACGTACGGCCGCCGCAGGAAGAAGGCAAAGCCGACCGTATTCATTTTCTTTGCCACCAATACAATGCGTTCGAGTTTTTAAACCTGGCCGATTATTACGATATTTCCGGCGACCGGGAAATCTTGCCTGTATTACAAAAATTAGCAAAATATCTCGCGATCGGCATCACTGCGACCGGCGCCTGCCGTTATACCTGCGGGAAAGAATTCCCCGAAGTCGCCTATTATACCACGGCGCTTGGCGCCGCTTTACGGCGGGCCACATGTATGGATTTCGGTAATTATTCCACCCTGGCTGACAAAGCCTATTCGCGCCTGCTCTCGCAGCAAAAAAGGGATGGCAACTTTGCTTTCTATTCGCGCAAAAACTACGGCTTTCTCAGCGACAAACGGTCTTATGCCCGCTACTTGGCGATGATTTTATATCATCTCCTGCTGGAGCTGGCACTGATTCGCAATCAATCAATACTCATTCTGGAAAACCAATAAGATTTAAAAAAATATGCTGCGATATGTATCTGCCGCTCTGGCATTAAAAGTGTTCTCGATAAACGAAACGACGAAAAAAATATACCGCAAGCTGGGCAATACGCTGGGCAAAAAAAAGCGTATGCGCGTTAAAACCCACCGCTTTAACGGTTATATCGAACGCGGTAATTTGTTCATAACCCTCTGCAAAAAACATCTCGATTTTTCACCGGACAGCCGCTTTCTCGAAATCGGCACCGGCTGGTTTCACTGGTATGCCATCTATTTCAGCCTTTTTTATCCGGTGCAAACGACACTATTCGATATTTGGGATAACCGCCAGTTCGGTGTATTGCAGGTTTATTTGCGCAAACTGCAGCAAAAGCTTCGCAGCGAAACCGGCAATTACGAGCCGGAGCAGGCAAAGATCGAAAATATGCTTGCGACGAAGAATTTCACCGAACTGTATACATTGCTGCAAATGCAGTACATCATCGAAAAAGAAGGCTCCCTCGCAGGTTTTGCCGACAGTTCATTCGATTGTGTCTACAGCTTTCACGTGATGGAGCATGTTAAAAATTTTGAAAACAGTGTGCAGGAGATTTACCGCATTTTAAAACCGGGTGGAATTTCCATTCATCAGATCGGCATCGATGACCACCACACGCATTACGACAAAAAAGAATCGAAAAAGAAATATATGCAGTTTTCCGAATTCACCTGGAAATTGTTTTATGAAAACGAGGTGCAATACATCAACCGGTTGCAGATGTCGGACTGGCTTGCGCTATTTGAAAAAAACGGTTTTGAATTTCTCGAAAAACTGTGCGAGAGCCACGATATCGGGCACATTAAAATTCGGCCGCGATATCAGCATTATTCGCAGGAGGACCTTGAATGCACAATTTTGACCATCGTGTACCGGAAACCGCGATGCTGAAAACGCGCCACAAACCAAATTTTACGAAAATATACCGGGCTATAATCCCCGGAACCCCGGTGAGGAATTGATGAAAAAAAGGACTGGGAAAAGAATATTAATGCTGCTGGAAAACAACCCCTATCCACATGACGGGCGCGTTCGCCGGGAGGCCCAAACACTGATCGCAGCCGGTTATCAGGTTTCGATTATCAGCCCCGGACGCAAAACACAGCCGTGGCGGGAAACCATCGATGGCGTGCAGGCCTTTCGCTATCCCGAACCGCTGCAGGCGGATGGTTTGTTCGGATATATTTGGGAATATGGTTATTCTATGCTGGCAGCGGTTGTCCTTTCCATTTATGTGTGCTATAAAAATGGTTTTGATTACCTCCACGCCCACAATCCGCCCGATACATTTGTTTTTATTGCAGCATTTTACAAGCTTTTCGGTGTGCGTTTTATTTTCGATCACCACGATTTATCACCGGAGATGTATTATGCCCGTTTTTCCGGAGAGGGCAATAAACAGATCTATAAAGCTTTGCTCGCGCTGGAAAAGTTGACTTTCCGGCTGGCAGATCACGTCATTTCGACGAACGAATCGTACCGGCAAATCGCCATTGATCGTGGCGGTGTTGCTGCGGAGAATATTTCCATCGTGCGCAATGGCCCTGAGCTCAAACGCCTGCGTCTCGCAGAACCGGATGCCGAACTCAAAGCGAGCGGCAAAATCATTCTCGGATTCGTCGGCGAAATGGGCCATCACGATGGCGTCGATAATTTGATCCATGCTGTGCACTGTCTGGCCAATGATCTGAAAAGAAGCGATTTTTATTGCGTTATCATCGGCGAGGGAGACGCCTGGCCGGGGCTTAAAAAACTTGCACAAGGCTTGCGACTTGACAACTACATCCGGTTTACAGGTTTCATTCCCGACACCGATATGCTGCGCTATCTTTCCACCACCAATATTTGCATCGACCCGGACCCGAAAAACGATTTTACCAATCGTTCGACAATGATCAAAATGATGGAATACATGGCACTGGCCAAACCCATCGTTGCTTTCCGGCTGAAAGAGCATCAATTCACCGCCGCAGAGGCGGCAATTTATGCCGAACCCAACGATCCGGCAGCGATGGCGCGTTGTATCGCGGCCTTGATGGATGATCCCGGCAAGCGGGAAATAATGGGCAAAATCGGCCGGCAGCGCATTGAAACGAAACTTGCATGGCAATTTCAGGAAGGTAATCTGACTGACGCTTATGCGAGGTTATGCAACGGCAAACCCCGGTTTTCAAGCGCAGACACCTGAACTAAGCAGTGAAATTGAAAATGGCACCCTTTTCAAAAAACTTATCCACAAAGTTTTCAAATGAGAAACGAATCGATTTTTCCAGCGAGGAGAAGGCTGTTGCCGTCGTCATCGGTCTGGACTGCCTGCAAGGATTGAGTACCGCCCGAATTCTCGCCGGACACGGTGTTTCGGTTATCGGCATCGCCAAAGATGCCGATTATCACTGCTGTAAAACCAACAGTTGCCGGGAGATTTTTTTTGCTGATACTACAAGTGAAGCTTTGATCGAACTGCTTGTGGAACTGGGCCCGCTGTTGGGGAAAAAAGCTGTGCTTTTCCCCTGTCAGGATAAAAACGTGCTGCATATTTCCCGGCAGCGACACAGGTTAGAAAACTGGTATTACATCGTCATGCCGGCGCATGCGGTGATCGAATCGCTGGTCGATAAAGTCGTTTTTTATCAGTGCGCTGCAGAACTGGGATTGCCGGTGCCGCAGACGATGGTGCTCAGAAACCGTAAAGACGCAGAACAGGCAGCACGGAAAATGATTTATCCATGCTTGCTCAAGCCGCCCTGGCGCCCGGAAAGCTGGACGAGCCATACAAAAGTGAAAGCGGTCAGAGCTGATGACGCCCGGGCTTTACTGTCGTTATTCGACCATTATCATCAATGGACAGATATTTTGATCGCCCAACAATGGATCGTCGGGCCGGATGAAAATCATTTCACCTGCAACTGTTATTTTGATGAACAATCTGAAGCGCTGGTCACATTCACTTCGCGTAAATTGCGGCAATGGCTGCCACAGACCGGGCAAGCCTGCCTCGCTGAGGAATGCACTGACGAGAGAGTCGTCGAGATCACTCACGCATTGTTTAAAAAATTTCAGTTTACCGGGTTGGGCTACCTGGAGATGAAACGTGATGAAAACAGCGGTCGATATCTGATCATCGAAACCAACGTCGGGCGGCCCACCGGCCGTTCCTGCATGGCTGAAGCCGCCGGGGTAGAACTCATTTACAGCATGTATTGTCATGCTTTGAAATTACCGCTGCCAGCCGGCGCTGCCGGGTCGCTGGTGGGGCGGAAATGGATACATGAATTGCGTGATTTACAGGCCGCATTGTATCACTGGAAACGCGGGGACTTATCCTTGCGCCAATGGTGGCACTCGGTTAGCGGCCCCAAAATCTATGCTATTTTTTCGAAAGACGATCCCGCGCCATTTTTTGCTGCGATTAAAAATGCCATGCCGGTCTTTTTTTCGAAAAAAGAACGGGGCAGCAATGACTTTCGCTGATTTTGATTGCGAAAAAAAATAGAGTCTGTTTTAGCCGACTTTTCGTAGCTTGAAAAAGATTCTATATCCAACGGTGGCTGGACTTGAAGAAGCCAGGCTCCGCAGGAGGTTGTGTCCCGCTTCGGCAAGCTCAGGGAGCGCTCTCTAACGTACGCTGAATAGATACCTGAAAACACCGTTAATCCTTTTAAAAACCATAAGTTGTCAGGAAAAAAATTGAAAGCAATTGAAGTTGATCCGTTGCAATCAGACAGATGGAATATCTTGCTAACGCAATATGAGACTGATGTTTTCCATTCACCGGCGTGGCTTGAAGTGTTGGCAAAAACCTATGATTTTTCCGTTCGGGCCAAGTTGTTGCTCGATGATGATGAAAAACCCATTGCCGGTATGGCGTTTGTTAAAATTGATGACATATTCTCCCCCCGCATCGTCTCCGTTCCTTTTTCAGATTTTTGCGACCCCCTCGTCCGCGAACCGGTGGAATGGGAAAAATTAACGGCTTTATTATTTGCCGAAAAAATAGCTTTCTCGGTGCGCAGCCTGCATTGCCGGATTCCACAAGCCGACCCGCGATTTGAGCGGGTCAATCGCGCCAACTGGCATGGCTGTGACCTCGATGACTCACTCGATAGCATTTATAGCCGAATCCACAGCTCAAGCCGTCGTGCCATTCGCAAAGCGGAGAAAGCCGGTGTCAGCATCCGCCTGGCAGAGAATGAAAACGATCTGCGAGCTTTTTTCGACATGCACTTGAAAATCAGAAAAAACAAATATCGTTTGCTGGCGCAATCCTTTCGCTTTTTGCAAAACATCTGGCAGAACTTTGTGGAAAAGGGACAGGGTGATCTGATACTGGCAGAATGGAAGGGTAAAATTATCGGCGGAGTGTTTTTTCTTAAATGGCGTGACCGCCTGTATTATAAATTCAATGCTTCTGCCGCAGAGCAGCAAAATGTTCGCCCGAACGATTTACTGATGTGGCACGGTATTCAATATGGCAAAAAATGCGGTGCAAAGTTCCTCGACCTGGGTTTAAGCGACTGGGGACAGGATGGATTGGTGCGCTATAAAAAAAAATATGCCACAGAAGAAAAAATGATTACTTTTTTGCGCTATCAGCCTGATGGCGCCGGCAATGCCAAAGATATGCAAATACATAGCCTGTTACCGCAGTTGACCGATCTGTTGACCGATGCCGATGTTCCCAATGCAATTACGGAGAAAGCCGGGGACTTGCTTTACCGCTTTTTTACATAAAATTGGCCCACCGGAAACATGTCGCGATCTTTTCGAGTGTACATGATTTAATTTTCATCTAACCTACAAAACCAGCAACTCAGTTTGAAAGATAATCGATGAACAGCTCTGCTCTGCAATCGCCAACACTTGATTCTGTCGTTGCAAATGCGTTTTCCATCTATATTTCACGAAACCACAGAGAGGACGCCTGGGATCAGTTCATTCGGGAAAATGACGCAGGAAATCACGTACAGACAAGTCGCTGGGCGGCGGTGAAAACTGTGCAGAACTGGGAATCAATGCATATCATTTTGAAAAAAAGGGAGCGTATCATCGGCGGCGCGCAAATGCTTTTTCGCGCACTGCCGCTAAAACTCGCCGGTTCCATCGCTTATATTCCTAAAGGTCCGGTCTTCATCGAATTTTCTGCGGTACAATTTGAAATGTTTATATGCGAGCTCAAAGCACAGCTCAAAAAGTTGCGAATCCGCCACCTGATCCTGCAACCGCCACGCTGCGAAAGAGACTACACAACGCAATTGCTGGACGCCGGTTTCCACGCTTCCGCTATGTCATTTTCACCAACAGCTACAGTTTTAATCGATCTGCAACAGGATTATGATGAAATTCTGGCCCGTATGAAACCCAAAACGCGCTATAATTTGCGTAAGGCCGAACGCCAGAAGATCACTGTCAGAGAAGGGGATGTCGAGGATTTGAAAACGTTTCACAAATTGCTCGTTTCAACGGCTCAAAGGCAGGGGTTCCCCGCTGAATCACAGACATTTTTTCTTAAATTATGGGAAAACTTCAAACCGGACGAAGAGATCAAGCTATTCATCACACAGTACGAAAACCAGGACTTGTCCGGTATTTTGCTCATCACTTTTGGTGAGACGATCATTTACAAACGCGGTGGTTGGTTTGCAACCCAAAAAAACCTCAAACCGAATGAATACATGCACTGGCATGCGATCCAATGGGCAAAATCACAGGGGTTTCGATATTATGACTTTGAGGGAATTACACCGCTGGCTGCAAAGCTGGCCTTGGCCGGGAAACCACTGCCGGATTATCTGCAAAATTCCATTCACCGATTTAAACTCGGTTTCGGCGGTGATATCGTCGCTAACCCCGGGCCGTTTGAATACATTCCCAACCGGGTCATTCGCTTTTTTTATTATGCCGTGCTGATCCGCGTTTTAAATACGGTACCACTGAAAAAAATACTCAATATTTTCAGGATACGATGAGCCGGTAAACGAAAGATGCCGGTGTGCGGCAACCGCACCCAACCTTTCGTCGGGACGATATCGACTCGACTTTGAGCGGCAATTTATTGCACCTCGATTTGAACCCCGGTCGGTACGGCCGGCGCCACTTTGTCGGCATTAATAATCAGAAATGGTCCTGCCTTGCGAAAGGGGATGGGCGAATCGTTGGCATATACGGCATTTAAATCAGCCCCGTAAATTCTGATTTGCCCGTTTCCGGCACCATGGATATAAACCGTCTTTTGCGCATAATCGACATCGATAAAAACACTGTTCCGCTCGCTTGCGATCAGTTCCAGTTGACGCGAATCATCTTTTAAATAGCTACCGTTATAAAACAGCAATTTTGATAAATTTCCACTGCCGTCGCGCCGAACGATTGCGAGATGTGTATCGGTTTGGTAGTGAGCGACGGGTTTGATGCCGGCATTCCTTTTCTCCATGATCACTTCATCGACAAATGACGGTCCCAGGTTGTTGATCACTTTGAACAGGCGTGCATTTTCCGTTTCAGCCATCAGGGAGATCGCCGGTCGTGAGAGCCAGTTATTCTCGCCGAGCGGTTGGAGAAAGGTGACAAAACTTTCATTTCGTATCGGCTGAGCAGAGCTAATCCGGACAAAAGGCTTGCCATCATCACCAGTGGTGATCGAGAAATCCCGGGGTCTCAAGACTCCTACAGCCAGGGCTTGTCCATTTTCCCCGCCGCCGCGAATCCAGTTGTCCTCGACTGAAACATTTTTTTCGAAATGGGTGATCCAGGTATATTGGTGATTCGTTTCAGCAGTCAGGCGATCAAAAATCAAAAAATAGCCCGGTTTGACGAACAACACCTCACGATTGACCCCGGTTATTCCGGCGGTGTTTTTATAGCGTGCAGTAGCGTCAGTTGCAACAAAATTAAAATTTACACTGGTAAAATGTTTCTGCAGCATACCTGCACTTTCGACAAAAGCGGCAGGTTCTTTCCAATTACTTCCCGGGCGGTACTGCCCCTGCCCATCGATGAGGATGCTATTGTGCAGACTGGTGGCATAACCGCCGTTGCTCTCGCTTTCGCCGGCCAGCCAATTACCCCGGTTGAATAAATAAAAAGTGTTGGTATCATCGTGGTCGTGGCCGATATTGAGCTGGCCGCCGCTTTCAGAATAGGGCTGTTGCCAGGGCCAGGTTCCGGAAATAAAAGATTGTATTGCAAAACGGCCTGCATATCCGCCACATTTCAGGCCGAAAACCATCGCTTCCTCATGCCAGCCTGTGCGCCAGATAATCCCGGAAAAATCGGGAAATTCCCGTTCTAATTTTTTATCGTTTGGCGGCATTGCTGCGATTTGCGGATCGTAGTATAAGAATTCAAAAACATACCAAGGCGCCCGCCACTGATTGGCGTAGCGGCCATCTTTAGCGATTATTTGTTGTGTCATCCATTCGGCGGAGCCATCCTTGAATTCTGCAGCAATAAAGCGTAAAATATTTTGTGGCGGATAAGCATTGCCCCAGTCCCGTTCATAATCACCGTGGGAAAATAAGGGAGAGGTCGACCCCGGCAAATCATTATAAATTCGCCAGTCGACATAGTTTTGCAGATAGGTCGCCGGCAATAAATCAATTTGCTGAATATCTTTCAAACAACGGAGAAAGGGCAACGACAGCGTCAACCCGTAACTCTGGTAATGCATGCCTTCATGCCAACTGCCGTCTCCGACGCCATCGAGAAGGAACTGTACCCGCTTCATTTGATCGACCGCCTGATCAATCCATTTTTGTGCCCGACTATCCTCTCCGAGCAAAGTCAGACCGGCCAAACCCAGTGCAGAATTGTTAATCCAGTGATGATTTTGCACGTAGGATTTGCGCCACCAATTGCCCCAATCTTTTTGCCGCGCCCCGGCGCTGGCTTCGTACATTTGTTCAGCCCGGGCAGTGAGACTGCTGCGCACAAGCTGGCGTTCACTTTCGTTTAGCTCGTTATACAACCAGTCATAGGCCAATGAATTGGCGAGAAGCATGTGCGCCAGTGCGAGGTCGCGATAGCCGTTATTGCCCCACTGCTGCCAGGAAGCCAGCCTCAATAAATAGGATTTGGCAAAATTTTTCAGCGAATCCAGCCCGGTCATCGCCGCACAAAAAGCAAAAGGGAGCAGACGGTTGGCATAATTACGGTAAGCCGACTGCCCTTCATCAGGCGCGCCGGCCGGCGGCGCCGAATCACCAAAGCGCCAGGTTACATAATCGATGATCGGTTGCCAGATTTCGCTGTGGGTCGATTGAGCTTTCCGGCGTAATTCTTCTACCTTATTCGCCTGGAAAAATAATTTGGGGTGTAAAGCCGTCGATTCATTTGTCTCGTACGGTTCGAAAGGAGAAGCCGCAGCGGAATTGAAACTTATGAAAAAATAAGCGGGAACAAGCGCCGGAACGGTGCGGAAGAGCAAAATTGTTAATTGACTAAACTTCATTTATAACCCAATCGACAAAGGAAGGTGGAATGACAGCCGGTCTTATTTATTTCGACCTCACGCGGTGTTCCTTGACTTGCGGAAACGCCGGTTCAGACCATCCGGTGAGTCCAAGTCAAATAGAAACCTGACCGGAATCCCGGTTTATAGACCGAAAGCGTCTTCGCTGAAGCCAGGTACGCTCAGCAGGATGCTTTGCATGAGAAAAACTTCTGCTGTTGTGTAGCAGAAATAAATATTTTGCTGAAATGAGCAAATTCAGGGCCAGCCGGTTCAGAAGCTCAGTTCGAAGCAAAACCGGTGCACCGGCAGGCCTGTTTGATTTCGAGATTGTCGTAAAAAACAAAGTTGAAAGTAGAATTCCCGCTGATTCAATTTATCGGGCTGCCATCCGTCGATACCACAATTTTAATAATCAGCAAGTTGTTTCATGAGTTCTTCGGCTGCGATTTGTGCTTTGGTTTGGATAAATTTCCGATCTACTTCATCACCGACCTCATAAGTCACGCTGGGGCATTTGAAAGTGGAATAGAACCATGTTTTTGAGACCGGGGATTCCGTCCCAAAGGGCCGGATATCAAGCTTTTCCTGCGGTAATTTTGCAGCGATACGCGCCAGCCATTTCTCGGTAAGTCCGGGTGGTCTTGTCGGGTGATCCTGATCGAGGGTGTAAAAAAGATCTTTTTGCGTTGAATGAAAATCGATGGAGAAATAGACCGGCTCAACCCCGTTATTGGACTGTTTGAGAAAAAAATCGCGCACTGTTTGCGTTTCGATCTGATTAAAATAGACCCAGTCGCGGTTTAAATCGACACCGTGCACATTGTGGCGCCAGTGGCCCTCATCAACGCCATCCGGATTGACCAGCGGTACGGCGGAAAGCACAAAGTTTTGACGAAATTTCCGGCTCAGGGTATCGTCGGCAGCAAATCGTTCCAGGAACGCCTGCAACGCGCAAGAGCCGGTTATTTCCGGCGGGTGTTGCCGCCCAACAACCAAAACATGCTTTTTTGATTGTGGATTTTCCGTGATCACTAATGCCGTCAATTCGCGACCATTCACCGAAGCACCGATCGCTTTTTTCTCGACAAACTCATGTATCGCCATCTTCTGCATCCACACCTGAAATTTATCACTGGTGAGCAATTCCTGCGCGCAGACCCAGCGTTTTTCCGGGCCAATTTGCAAAAAAAGAGTCGCAATGCCGCTGGAGCTGTCGGCAATCATTTTTGCCGCATCAATCAGCTGCCAATTTTCACCATCACGGCTCAGTTTGGGAACGTAACGATGGCTGCCGTCACGATATTTCAAGGTTATTTGCACGGGTTGCTCTTCTGCCGCCCAGACTTGGAAAGCGTACCACGCACTGTTGTTTATCGGTGCATTTTCCGGTTCGATTTCAATGGTGAATTGCCCTGCTCCAGTGCGAATCACGTTGTTTACCCGTGCTCCGGTGAATTGATTGCTAAAGGAAATACGCTCTTCCGCAAAAGTATATGTCTTCCGATTCTGATAGTGGATCGCTTTGTCGCGGGTGTCGGTGGAGCCTGGCGGATCATAGGAAACCGGTTGATTTTGATCAGGAGAAGAGCAGGAAAAGAAGAGCAGGAAAAACAGAATTTTTGTAAATGAACGCATGGCGTACCCCACTGACAATTTAAAGTTTCAGGGCATATGGATTTTAGATGCACGGCTTGTCCGGCAAGCAGAGCGTTTTCAGCAAATTCGAATTAATTGATACCGCCCCCGAGGGATTTGATCGGTTTGTAAAAAACGACGAATATCAAGCCGGTTACCGCCACAAATCCACCGACAACGGCGAACAACATGTACTGCTGGAAGCTTTCGATATAACCGGCCACCAATCCGGCGATGAGATTGCCCAGCGCCGCGCCCATAAACCAAGTGCCCATCATCTGACCGACGAGGCGTTGCGGTGAGAGTTTTGTGATGCTGCTCAAACCAACCGGACTCAGACAAAGCTCACCAACGGTGTGGAAAAAATAGGTTACGATGAGCCACATCGGGCTGACTTTACCGCCGCCGACAAACATGGAGCCCCAGGCGAGAACGAAAAATCCGGCGCCGAGCAAAATCAGGCCGAGGCCGAATTTTATCGGAATCGAGGGGTTTTTATCGCCCAGTTTGACCCATAGCGCACCAATGACCGGCGCCAGGGTGACGATAAAAATCGGATTGATATTTTGCAACCAACCTGTCGGCACTTCCCAGCCGAAGACGACACGGTTGGTAAAATCACGCGCAAAAAGGTTCATCGAAGAACCCGCTTGTTCAAAACCGCCAAAAAACACGATAGCGCCGAGAAAAAGAACGGTGATCATGCCCACACGTTTTCTCTCGTCGGTATCCTTGCAGACAAAAATGATGATGGCGATAAAATAGAGAATCGCTACCGCCAGCAAAATGAACCCGGTACTGCTGGCAAAACGGATGATGTCAAAATTTCCGAGAAACTGATAATACATGATCAGGCAAACGACGATCAGCAGTGTCAGGCCAATACCCATGAGAAATTGGCGGCGAGCTTTTTGAATCATATCAGGTGCAGCCGAGTCACCATTGATATTACCGACCTCACCAAGATGACTGCTGCGTGTAGCAAATTGCAGAACACCAAGGGTCATGCCGATGCCGGCTGCGAGAAAGCCCAGGTGCCAGTCGATTTTTTCGCCAACCCAGGCACAGATAAATTGACCGAGCACCGCACCGACATTGATGCCCATGTAAAAGATTGAGAAGCCGGCATCGCGGCGGGCGCCACCTTCGGGATAAAGTTCCCCGACAATTGCACTGACATTCGGCTTGAGCAATCCGGTGCCGAAAATGACCAGCAGCAGGCCGAGGTAAAACGTCATCATGCCCGGGACGGCGAGTGAAAAATTACCCAGTGCGATTAAAATCCCGCCGATCAGTACGGAGCGTTTCTTTCCCATAATACGATCGGCCACCCAACCACCCGGCAACGCCATCGCATATACGCCGAATGTATATAACCCGTAAATTGCCGTTGCGTTTGCACGGTCAAACTCCAGACCGCCGGTAGCGACAGCCGCTGTCATAAACAACACCAGAATAGCACGCATGCCATAATAACTAAACCGTTCCCACATCTCCGTCATGAAAAGAACTTGCAGCCCACGAGGATGATCTTTAAACATTTCCACCTCCAACAAACGTTTAAAATCAGGCAATTGCCCGGTTAATAAATTGTGACACAATATAGCGATCAGAGTTTTGAATGCAAAGTTCAATTTTCACATAAACGTTTGAAAATGTTAAAATTTGTGATTTTTCTTGTGCAAGATCACAAATTGCATTTATAATAATGACAACTTAAAAATTGGCTAAATATCATCTTCCCTGGATGGTGTGCTTCTTCCTTCATGTTTCGGGTCCGGTGCGGCAATGCTATTTTATTTTCACGCTAAAAAGTGTACAACTTTCCGCCCAAGGACACCGATAATAATTCACAGGCTTTCTTGTGGCCGGGTAATTTTTTTAACGTTTTGCCCTTTTTAGATTATCAGTGACAAATCTAATAATTGTTTGGTATCTGTTAAATGTACCATGCGGACGCTGAACCTGCTGAAGTGGGAGCATCTCTTATCCCCCCTTCCAAGCTCAGGGAACGCTTCTCTGGCGTATGCTAAACAGATACAGTTGTTTTGCTGGTAAAAAATTATTATTATTTAACATAAACCGGATAAAAGTTTTTTTATTTAAGACTGGATATTCTTAGAATAGCAAGTTTTTTACAAATAAATTTTATATCACTAAACCTGATAAACCAATGAATTCAGTAGAAGGAAACTCAAAAACGAGCTATGCAATTCTCATTATCGATGATGAGGATACGGTGCGTAAAATTTGCGACTATGTATTGGTGAAGGCTGGGCATGTCGTCTATACCGCGGAGAGCGGTTTTCAGGGATTGGAAATTTTGCGGACCACGGAAAATATTGATATCGTGGTAACCGACCTGAAAATGCCTAATATGGATGGCCAGAGTGTGCTGCAGCAGGTCAAAAGGGACTGGCCGCATGTCGAAGTGATCATGATGACCGGATATGCCACCGTTGAATATGCGATCGACGCGATGAAAGCCGGGGCAGCCGATTTCATTTTAAAACCGCTTTCAACGGATCAAATTCGCGTGGCGATTAAAAAATGTATCGAACGGATTGAACTCAATAAAGAAATCTCCACATTGCGTCTTGCCAATAAAAAATTGGTCGAGCTAAAGGAAATCAAGGAAAAGTTCCTGGCGATTACCTCACACGAACTGCGCACACCGGTCGGTCATATCAAGGGATATTTCAATATTTTGAACGATGATTTTGTCGATGAAATGAGCGATGCCGAAATTGCTGAATGTAAAAATATCATCAGAAACGCAATTCAGGATCTCGAAGAGTTATTGACCAGCATGTTTGACGTTGTACGCTTCAGACAGAACCGTATCGTTCTGCAGGTCGAAGAGGTCAACCTCGCTGCACTACTGCAGCAGGTTCAATCCGGTTTCAAACTGGCGTTGCACGAGCGCCAACTAACCCTCGAAATTGATAATGTTTCTAACGGCATTGTCATAATCGCCGATAGACTAAAACTGAAAGCAATGTTAACCGAACTTATTAAAAATGCCATTAAATTTACAGAAAATGAAGGCCACATCAGCGTCCGGGTAGCGACCGATAAGCGCTACTGCCACATCCATGTCAAGGACACGGGGATTGGCATTCCCCATGCGGAACAGGGTAAAATTTTTGACCCCTTTTACGAAGTTCAGCACTCGGATTACCACAGTTCTCACGATACTAACTTCAAGGGTGGCGGACTGGGAATAGGCCTGACACTGGTCAAAGAAATCGTACTGGCGCATCAGGGTGAAATAAAAGTCGAAAGTCATGTTGGAGAAGGGTCTGTTTTTGCCGTCTCGCTGCCACATGAGCAAAAGGGGGATGAAATGTAAACAGGTTAGTCGAACTAAATGGCCGGAAGCTTGCGGTGAACAATAACAACACGATCCTGATAGTTGATGACGAGGAAGCCATTTGCCGCCTCTGTCATTCAATTCTTGCTGCAGATTATCCCCTCGTCCATTGGACCACTGATCCCCATACCTGCCTTGAGCTGATTGCTGCAGAAGACTTTAATCTGCTCATCACAGATATCAAAATGCCCTCGATGACCGGCCTTGAATTGATGCATAAAGCCCGGAAAATCACAGCTGAAATTCAGGTTATCATCATGACCGCTTATACGAGCGTCGAAGCTGCTGTTCAGGCCGTGCGTGAGGGGGCGGGAAATTTCATTCACAAACCATTTCACATTCAGGAATTCAAACTCGCCGTACAAAATCTGCTCGACAAGGAACGGCTGCGAAAAGAAAATCTGCGTCTGCAGTCGATCGTAAATTTAATGCAGGCGTCACAAAAAATCGCTACAATTAACGATCCATTAAAATTGCATGAGGTGGTATTACAAGCTGCAATTCGTGAAACCGGAGCATCCACCGGTAAAATTTACCACGTCGATCCCGATACCTGTGAGCCGGTTTTATTCATGGAAGCGCATACGCGTCAAGCGCAGTTTCAACCAGCAAAACCGGCGCCTGGCGATGAGAATAAAATCACTTCACAAATCTGTGTGCCGCTTGTTTCAAATAGCGACGAAAAACGCCATCTTGAATTACTCACCGATTCGGGTTCGGGTTTTTCCCAGGCCGATATTGACATGGCTGCAATTCTCGCCTCGCAGTTTGCCGTCGCACTTGATAATTCCGATTTAATAGTTGAGATTGAAAAATTATTCATTAATACGATCAAGACACTGGCATTTACCATTGAAGAAAAAGACCCGAAAACCTGCGGCCATTCGCAGCGCGTTTCACGCATCTCCCGGGAAATCGGGCAACGTCTCGGGCTCGATAAAGTCCAGCTCTCGCAACTGGAAATCGCCGGAAATTTACATGATATCGGCAAAATTGGTATCCCGGATAAACTATTGCAAAAGCCGGGAAAATTGACAGCCGCAGAGTTTCGCATCCTGCAAATGCACCCCGAAAAAGGGGCGAAAATTCTGGCGCCGATTCAGCGAATGCAACCTGTAATCGACGCTGTCAAATCACATCATGAGCGCTATGACGGAAAAGGTTACCCACTTGGGTTGAAGGGTGATGATATTCCACTACTCGGCGCCATCGTCTGCGCCGCCGATGCTCTCGACTCTATTACGACAGACCGACCCTATGCCAAAAAACGTGAAATACAGGTGGCGTATGAGATTTTATCTGCCAACAATAAAAAACAATTTCACCCGGAAGTTGTCAAAGTGGTTTTATCCCATCCCCTGTCTCAGCTTGCAGGTATCTCCTAAAAAACTGAACGCTCTGCCTGTATTTTTCAGATGCGGATTGATGCGCGGCTTCATTCTATCTCATTTGAAGCATCAGGTACTATCCGGCCAGATTCCCAGATTTTGTTGAAATAAAAAAAGCCCTGTTCACAATGAACAGGGCTTTAAAACCGGATCATGTATTATTAAAAACTTAAAAAATCTTTCCGGTTATCGACGATTTCCGCACTTTCTTTCAATGCCGCAAACCACTGGTTAAAAGAATCCTGTTGCTTGCGTTGCAGTAAGTCCTTGCGAATTATTTTCTTTTTACTCTCAAAATCACTCGCATCGAAGTCGGTCACCGAGATTAACTTGATGATGTAATAAGCCCGGTCACCGCGTACCGGATTGCCGGTTTTGCCGGTTTGCAACTTGAAAGCCGTGCCGATAAAAACCGGATCGCGGCCAATCTTTTCCACATAACCCGATCGACTAAATTTTGCCGGTTTTTCGTGGTTCAGATTCTCCGCCGCTGCCAGTGCTTCAAATGTGACGCCGCTATCCAGCTCCTTTTTCAGGTTTTCGGAAAACTCTTTCGCCAGCACCCATTGTCTTTCCTGCTTCAGGGCGTTTTCGATCAGACCTTTAACTTCATCTTGAGATTTCGTGCGTGGTTCCTGCTCATCGATAATTTTTACTACTGCAAAACCCTGCCTGGTTTTGAAAAATTCGCTGATGTCGCCCACATCATGCCGGAAAACAAATTTGGAGATCGCACGTTCAATGCCGAGCCCGGGGATAAAACCACTGCCTTCGCTAAAAAAAGTGCTGGTTTGGGATTGAATTTTTTCACTTTTTAAAGCTTTTTCCCAACCGTCTTCCTGGGCGACAGAGGCGAGATAGGCTGCGCTGTCTCGAGCCGCTTCTACGGTTGCAGTGGAGGGCTCAAATTTACGCAAAATATGGCTGGCGCGAACTTGCTGCACACCGTCGACATTTTTCTTGTCGACGACCTTGATGATGTGCAAACCGAACTGCGTTTTTACCGGCCCGACGATCTCACCTGCTTTGGCGCCAAATGCCGCATCTGAAAATGGCTTAACCATCGATTCCCGTTTGAAATAACCCAAATCTCCACCCTGTTCAGCAGAGTTATCATCACTGTTTGAAATCGCAAGTTCAGCAAAATCAGCACCACTTCGTGCCTGCTCAAGCAGAGATTGAACATCTGCAACCACATTAGCCGAATCCGCCTTTGTCGCTTTGCTCGAGTAAAGCACAAATTCGATTTTGCGTTTTAATTTTTCCTGAAAATCATCCGTATGGGTATTATAGTAGTCGGAAATTTCCTCGTCAGTGAGCTTGATTTCCGCATCTTTGAAACGTGACGGCGGAATACTGATATATTCAACGGTCGCTTCCTGATTGCGGCGCAAATACTCCTCTTTAACTTCGCTATCGGTGACATAGATGCCGGCAGCGAGATAATCCTGCAACTTCTGTCGTGGAATCGTGTAGCGAACATATTCCTCCACCTGAGTCCAATAACGAATATTTGCTTGATAATTATCACGTTGCAAGGCCATATCGTACTTGGCCTGGTCAAATTTACCGTTTGTCGCAAAACTCGTATCGTCGAGAATAAATTGCGGCGGGTGATTGCGCATATTGAAGGCGATTTCTTTCGCATTCGTCGTCAGGTTGCGTTTTTTAATCTCTTGATTTAAAAGAACCTCGCGAATGATCTGCTTCCAAACCTGTTCGATGATATACTCCTGCTGCGACTCAGGCACCGATGAACCGGTCTGTTGCGAATATCGCGTGAGCTCCTGCTGCAGTGCATTATTAAAATAATTGGTGTCGATTTCTTCACCGTTGACGACGCCGATAACGCGCGGATTAGTTTTAAGACCGGTGATGTTCATGCCCCAGTCGAAAATAATTGTGCCGACAAAGGCAAAAACAAGTACATAGAGCACGACTTTTGTAAAACCGCGCATTCGTTCCATTAAAGCCATGGGCTAAGCTCCCAAATCGCAGATGATTGAAAAAACTTCATGATTTATATTTATGAAATAATTTTTAACAATAGCTGAGAAATATACCGTCAGTCAGCCTAAAATGCAAGTGCTTTTTAGCAATTTGAGGCTTGACATTTTAATAGGTGAAGTCTATATTTAAGATTCAACTTAAACTGATAGAGAAATAAAGAATTATGCAAGACTTCAAACTCGTTTCCGATTTTAAACCAACCGGCGACCAACCACGAGCCATCGGGCAACTCTACGAGGGTTTGCTGCGCGGCGATAAATATCAGACCTTGCTCGGCGTAACCGGAAGCGGCAAGACGTTCACGGCGGCGAATTTGATCGAAAAAATCAACAAACCGACGCTAGTATTTTCTCACAACAAAACGCTGGCCGCCCAGCTTTACAGCGAGTTTAAAAGTTTTTTCCCCCACAATGCAGTCGAATATTTCATCAGTTATTATGATTACTATCAACCCGAGGCTTACATCGCTTCGACGGATACCTATATCGAGAAGGACACCTCGATTAATGATGAAATCGACCGGCTGCGACTGAAAGCAACCAGCGCCCTGCTGACACGAAAAGATGTTATCATCGTCGCATCGGTATCCTGCATTTACGGATTGGGTGATCCGCAGGAGTATAAAAATCAGCTCTATACGCTCGAAAAAGGCCAGTTTATCGATCGCAATGTCATTCTCGAACATCTCGTGAATATCCATTACACCCGCAATGATTATGAATTCGACCGCGGTACTTTTCGCGTCCGCGGCGATGTCATCGAAGTGATGCCGGCTTATGAGCGTGAGGCCATCCGCATCGAAATGTTCGGCAATGAAATCGAAAATATCTGCCGGATCAATCCCGTTAGCGCAGAAGTCATCGAGGACCTGCCGATCGCGGCGATCTTTCCGGCCAAACACTTTGTCACCAGCGAATTGAAATTAAAGTCAGCCATTGAAGAAATAAAAACCGAACTTGCAGAGAGGCTTGAGGTTTTTCAACAAAAGGGCAAACTGCTGGAAGCCCAGCGTCTCGAAATGCGGGCACGTTATGATATCGAAATGCTGGAAGAACTGGGCTATTGCAGTGGTGTCGAAAACTATTCCCGCATGCTCACCGGCCGTAAACCCGGAGAACGCCCATTAACGTTGCTCGACTATTTCCCTGATGATTATTTATGTTTTATCGATGAATCTCACGTGACGGTGCCGCAAATTCGCGGCATGTATCGTGGTGATCGGGCGCGCAAGGAATCTTTGGTGGAGCACGGCTTCCGCCTGCCCTGTGCTCTCGATAATCGGCCGCTACGCTATGAAGAGTTCGATACGTTGATTCCGCAAACCATTTATATTTCAGCCACCCCGGCGGAAACAGAGCTGGAAAATTGTCAGGGCGTAGTTGTCGAACAGGTGATCCGGCCGACCGGATTGCTTGATCCTTAAATTGATGTCCGGCCGGTAAAAACACAAATCGATGACCTGATTGGCGAAATCAGCCGGCGCGTAATCCGCAAGCAACGTATTCTCATCACTACATTGACCAAACGCATGTCCGAAGATCTGACGGATTATCTTGCGGAGATGGATATCCGTGTGCGCTATCTGCATTCGGAAATCGATGCTCTCGACCGGGTTGAAATTCTGCGCGATTTACGTCTCGGTGAGTTTGATGTTCTGGTAGGCATCAATTTATTGCGCGAAGGGCTCGATTTGCCCGAAGTCGGGCTTGTCGCCATTCTCGATGCCGATAAAGAGGGATTTTTACGCAGTGAGAGAAGCCTGCTGCAAATCGCCGGGCGGGCGGCACGCAACGCCGAAGGCAAGGTTGTTTTTTACGCAGACAAAATTACGCGATCAATGCAGGCGGTTATCGATGAAACCAGCCGGCGCCGGAAGATTCAAAAGCAATATAATCAGGAAAAAGGTTTGACGCCGAAAACGATCTACAAATCGGCCGAGGAGGTGATGCAGGCAACCCGTGTTGCCGATGTACGCGCGGAAAGTTACAGCAACAAAACCGCAGATGAGTCGGGAGAAATCAGCGATGCACAATGGTTTAAAATGACGCCATTTGAACGCGAAGAAAAACTCGATATGCTCGAACGGCAAATGTTAGCCGCCGCTGAAAACACGGAATTTGAAACCGCTGCACGTCTTCGTGACGAAGTTAAAAGATTGCGCGGCAATAAAAAACGCGGCGGGAAATCCGGCTATGCAAAATATCAACAATAATTCAGGTTGAATCACAAATCAGTTCATTTAAATTCAAACAGTAAGACTCTCTTGAAAACATGAATATTCTAATCGTTGGTAGCGGCGCCCGCGAACATGCTATCGCATGGAAAATACGCCAAAGTAAAATTGCCGGGAAAATATATTGTGCTCCGGGCAATCCCGGCATTGCCGAAATTGCCACCTGTGTTCCAATCCCGGTTGATGCAATCGAGAAACTTGTCGCGTTCGCACGTGAAAATGAGATTGATTTAACTGTTCCAGGCCCTGAAGCACCATTGGTTGCCGGCATCGTCGATGCATTCGAGGCAAAAAACTTGACTATTTTTGGGCCGTCGCAAAAAGCAGCCGCACTCGAAGGCTCAAAAGCTTATTCAAAATATTTTATGGGAAAATATAAAATTCCCACAGCATACAGCGAGATTTTCACGGATTATCAGGCAGCGCTTGACTTTGCAGAAACAACAGAATACCCCTGCGTAGTTAAAGCAGATGGACTGGCAGCCGGAAAAGGCGTCATCATCGTCGAAAATTTCAGCGAAGCGCAAAGCGCTTTGCGACGCTGCATGTTAGAGCGCGAATTCGGCGCAGCCGGTGCGAAGGTGCTGATCGAAGAATTTCTCCACGGCGAAGAAGTCTCGATTTTTGCTCTGTGCGACGGCAAAGATTATATTTTGCTGCAACCGGCACAGGATCACAAAGCCATCTTTGACGGCGACAAAGGGCCGAACACCGGCGGCATGGGAACCTATGCCCCGGCGCCAATCGTTACCCCGGCGCTACTCGAAAGGATTAAAAAAGAAATTATCGTGCCCACCCTCGCCGGCATGGCCGGGCAAGGCATTCCCTACAAGGGGGCACTCTTCATCGGCCTGATGATCGATGGTGGCGAGGTCCGGGTTCTCGAATACAACTGCCGCTTTGGCGACCCTGAAACGCAGGTGATCCTGCCCTTGCTCGATGGCGACCTGCCCGAAATGATGCATTTGGCAGCGACCGGAAGGCTGGATGAATGCCGGGCCGGAACAGCAGATCAATCCACTGTCTGTGTTGTTTTAGCTTCCGGCGGTTATCCCGGTCAATATGAACAGGAAAAAAAAATCAGCGGAACAGATTCAGACTTTGATGAGGGTATCCTCGTTTTTCACGGCGGCACAGCGAGAAACGGCGCCGGAGATCTGGTCACCGCGGGCGGGCGGGTTCTTTCCATCGTGGCTATAAGTGACGATTTTCAAAAGAGCCGGGAAATGGCCTATAAAGCTGTCGATAATATAAACTTCGAAGGCGTTTATTTTCGTACGGATATCGGAGCAAAAGCGTTGAAATATTTATAATTCCTTTCCCTGCAAAGCTGCGCCGGATCACCCGGCATCAAGGGAAAAATGCCGTAAGAGACTGCACCCTGCTTATCATGAGGAGCTTTTACAATGAAAATTTTGGTAACCGGCGGAGCCGGATTCATCGGATCGCACATCGTTGATGCGCTGCTCGAAAAAGGACATGAGGTCGCCATCGTCGATAATATGATCACCGGGCAAAGGGAAAACCTGAATGCGGCTGCCCGGTTTTATGAAATTGATATTCGCGATGACAACCTGGCTGAGGTGCTGAAAAAAGAAAAATTCAACGCCGTGATTCACCAGGCTGCGCAAATGGATGTACGAAAATCGGTTGAGGACCCGCGATTCGATGCGGACACCAACATCATGGGCACGATAAACCTGCTGCGAGCCGGTGCAGAATCCGGTGTGAAAAGATTTCTTTTCGCCAGCTCCGGAGGCGCCAGTTACGGCGAGCAAAGGGAGTTTCCGGCCACCGAAGAGCATCCGCAATGGCCGGATTCACCCTATGGCATCACCAAACTGGCTTGTGAACGCTATATTCACTATTTTGCTGAAAGCTTCGGCATGTCCTATGCACTGCTGCGTTACGCCAATGTCTACGGGCCGCGACAAAACCCACACGGAGAAGCCGGCGTCGTCGCCATTTTTTGCAAACTTCTGCTCTCCGGTGAACAACCGTTTATCAACGGAGACGGTAAACAGACGCGAGATTTTGTTTATGTCAGTGATGTAGTCAGCGCCAATCTGCTGGCGCTTGAGCGAAGTGACAATCTTTATCTCAACGTCGGCACCGGCATCGAAACTGATATCAACGAGATTTTTAATGAGCTCAATAGCGGCACCGGAGCAAATAAAGCGGAAAAGCATGCGCCGGTAAAAGCCGGCGAACAACAGCGCAGCGTTTTATCGATTGCAAAAATCAGGGCTGAATTAGGTTGGCAGCCACAGGTCGGTTTAAAACCCGGTTTGGCGGAAACGATAAAGTTTTTTATGAAAGATCAAAAAATAGCGGAACATATTGAATAAAATGATTATTTTCAGCCTACTATGAACAATAGCCAATTAGCCAAAATAAGACAAAATCTCGGTTTTATCGGCCGTTCGCATGCACTTGATCAGATTTTGCGCACCATCGAGCAGGTTGCGGCGACCGATATTATCGTGCTCATCAACGGCGAGAGCGGCACCGGCAAAGAGCTTGTTGCCAAAGCGATTCATGCGCTGAGTCACCGCAATAGCGGACCGTTTATTATTGTCAATGCCGGCGCCATCCCGGAAGGCATCATGGAATCGGAACTCTTTGGCCATGAGAAAGGTTCATTTACCGGTGCCATCGGCCAGCGCAAAGGATACTTTGAGCTCGCTGATGGCGGCACGATTTTTCTTGATGAAATTGGCGAAATGCCGCTCGAAACACAGGTGCGCCTGTTGCGCGTACTGGAAAATCGTGAAATATTGCGAGTTGGCGGCAGCGTAGCCAAAAGCATCGACGTGCGTATCATCACCGCAACCAACCGCGATTTGCTGGAAGCCGTGCATAAAAATCAATTTCGTGAAGATCTGTACTACCGCCTTAATGCGGTAAATTTGGTTGTTCCCGCATTACGTGAGCGCAGAGAAGATATCCCACTACTGGTGGAACATTTCGCCACGACTTTTTGCAATCTCAACCGCATCGAATACGGCGGTTTTACCAGTGAGGCCATGAATTTATTAGTCGATTACAATTGGCCGGGCAATATTCGCGAATTGAAAAATTTTGTTGAAAGCATCATCGTGATGGAGCGCGGCATGAGCATCAGCGGTAGTGCTGTGCAGGCGCGGTTGCCCGTTCCACACGTACGAATGGATGCCCATTTACCGGTACACATCAACCGTTCCAATGAGGAACTGGAGCGTGAATTTCTCTATCGCGCTCTTTTCGAAATAAAAAATGAAATCGCCCAGTTGCGCGAGGCCGTCCTGGGAAAATATATCATGCCGGGCAGGCGGTTGACTGCGGGCCCGTCTTTTGAGCGCGATCTGGTCAATCTGACAGGGGACAGTATTCATAGAATTGAGGATGAAACTGAAGAAATTTTCCCGACTATGGAACAAATGGAGCATGAATTAATTTACCGGGCACTGGAAAAAACCGGCGGCAACAAGCGTAAAGCCGCGGTTTTGCTCGCGATTAGCGAACGTACTTTATATCGTAAAATAAAAGAATATGATCTGCCATTTTAAATTTCGTTCATTTCTTTCCGGGCTGGCGCTGATATTCTGTACTGCCTGTGGATATTATAGTTTTTCCGGTTCAACTTTGCCCCATTTACAAACGGTTGCCATTCCCACTTTTCAAGATGATACTGCCGAGTTTGGTGTAAACGATGATCTGACCAACAGCCTAATCGATGCTTTTACACGCGACAACACTTTAAAAATTACCGAACGGCGAAACGCCGATTCAATTATCAGCGGACGTATTCTTTCCATCAAAGATGGCGCTGGCGCCTTTAACCGGTCAGAAACCGTTGATGAAATTAGAGTTACCGTGCTGGTTCAGATAAAATTCGAAGACCTGCTCAAGCGGAAAGTCGTGTGGGACGACCGGCTCAGCGAAGTCGGCACCTACGCACCCGGCGGCGGTACCAGCAATACAACCCGTGAAGATGCCATTGCCGAGGCGATAACGAAAATTACCGATGAAGTTTTGAGCCGTTCCATTTCAGGCTGGTAAATCAGAATCAGGATTTATTCAGCTATTTTAAAACACGATTTTTATAAAAAATGCATTAAACTAGATAAATACAAATCAGTTTGAAAAAAACTCCGTATCTCGTTCAGTATGTTTTGCCCGTCGGGGATTTAAACTCACGAACTCACTTATCCCAAAATTTCCGACGGAAAGGCAAACAGGAGGTCCATCCTGCCGGAAAGGCCGGCTGAAGAGTCACAAAATTTCAAACTGTAATTCGCATATATTTTTTGCGGTACGCAATACTGGTGAATAGAAAGAGTTTCGTCTATCGGATAAATTTCTAATTCCCGGTGTTGCACATATTCGCAGCAGGAGGCGCACTGATGATCGAGAATAATAATATTAAGTTTGACCAACTGAAAAGCAATCTTCAACAAAATCCGGACTCCCTCATTTTCGCCCGGGTCGCGGAAGCCCTGCTCGTGCGCGGCAAAGTTGATGAAGCCATTCGAATTTGCGAAGAGGGCATCCGCAAACATCCCTATTATGTGACCGGACACATGGTCCTCGGCAAATGTTATTTGCAGAAGAAAATGTTCGATCTCGCTGAGAAAGAATTCAAACGCGTCCTGCTGTTCGAACCGAAACACATCGCCGCTCATAAATTCACCGGCGATCTGATGAAAGAAGCAGGCTGGGCCGAGGCCTGTCAGAAAAGCTATGCTGAAATCCTCAAAATCGACCCGTTGGACAGCAAAATCAGCAGTGCACTGGAAAACATCAAACGAGAAGTGGTCAGCGATCAACGCGTGGTTTCCCCTGCCGAGGGTTCCATCCCCAAACCCGTGCCCGAAAAGCCGAAAGATGAAAAAACGATCATCGCTCCGGATATTACACCGTTTGGTGAATCAGATGAGCCAAAAACAATCACCACTGCACCAATTGATGTGCAGCCTATCGAAACCACTGCGATTAATATCGACGACGACCTGTTTGCCGATGATCCACCACAAATTACACAGAAAGCAGATAAAGGTAAATCTGCTCCCATAGCCACTGAAGGAGTAACTTCCATCCTCGATGATATTTTTGAAGACAGTTCATCAACTGAACCGGGGCAGCGGCAGGATGATGCTGAAAGTGAAACGATGGAAGCATTACCGGAAACCGGACCTGTCGAGACTCTCGATGATGACATTTTGCAGGGCATCCACGTCAAGCCCTACGATCCTGATGCCCCCACTGTCGGGCCGGAAATAACACCCGATAAATCTGAAATTGATGCTGAAGAGACACCAAATTTATCTGAAGAGACGATCGAATTCAACAAAATTGAATCTCTCGAAGATGCAGCACTCGAAAATCTGAAACCCGTCGAGGAAGGTGAAATCGAATTTGTCGCCGGCGATAAAAATACCGAAGGTGATGATTTTTTTGATGCGCTGGATGCTGAATTCAACAAATCGACTACTGCACCGGTTGATCCGGAGTCAAAACCTGCAGAAGAAGCAGCGAATAAAGAGGAAACACCGTTCGAAATTGAACAGTTTAAAGACGAAAAAAACGCTGCCGAACCCGAAATCCCCAAACCCAGCGAAGCCTCTGCTGAACAGATTTTTGATGAGGTCTTTAGCGAGCAACCTGCACTAAAAACCCAGCAGGAGGAAACGGCTCCTGCTGAAATGGACAATACTGAAATCAGCGATGCTGAAATTGACGATATTCTCGCCGGTGAAGAATCCCTTGACTTGCCGGAAATAAATGAAGCCGATGCCGATATTCCGGCTCTCGAAGACATCCCGATCAAAGAGGACGATGAGCAGTCAAGAGCTGTTGCAAAGGATGAGCAGGATCAAATCGATTCAATGATCGCCGCGGTTGACGAGGCCAGTGAGAAAAAACCACAGGAATTAAAGAAAGCGGAACCATCTGCCCCAATGCCCGCAGCGGAATCGCATGATTCATCCGCAGCGGAAATCGATAAAGAACGCATTGTCACACCAACGCTGGGTGAAATCTACGCTGCCCAGGGGCAGTATGCCAAAGCGATGAATGTGTTCGAAATCTTGTCAAAAAAAGATCCGGAAAATAAAATGTATCAGGAGAAAGTCACTTTTTTGAAACAGCGCTTGAGTGAGAGTTCAGATGCCTGACAGATTAAGCCGGCTACGGACGACGATGAAAAGCCTGGGCATGGATGCATTTCTTGTGAGTTCATTGCCGCATCTGCGCTATCTTTTTAGTTTTACCGGCTCAGCCGGCATCGCTTTTATCACCCGGGAATCTTGTATTCTGATCATAGATAATCGCTACCGGGAGCAGGCGGGCAAAGAAGTTGAGAATGCACAAATCCTGATTGCAGCACAGGGACTTTTCGTTCCTGTACAGCAGGCCGGCTTTATCCTTCCTGAAATGAAAATCGGCTTTGAAGCCGCCCATTTGACTTTCGACAGATTTTCCCAGTTACACAAGGCCTTCCCGAAAAATGCCCTTCTCGACAGCGAAAATCTCATCGAAAATATTGTGGTGCAAAAAGAACCGGTGGAAATTGAAAAAACCCGCCAGGCTTGCAAAATAGCTTGTTCGGTTTTTCCTGAGGTCCTGACTTATATCAAACCCGGCGTGCGTGAATGTGATATCGCCGCGGAAATTTCCTATCGTTGTCGCCGTGCTGGCGCCGATGGCGATGCATTTGAACCGATCGTCGCCAGCGGCTGGCGCGGTGCTTTGCCCCATGGTATCGCCTCACAAAAGATGATAAAGGCGGGGGAATTGGTCGTCATCGATTTTGGTTGCAAATGGCAGGGGTTCAACTCAGATATTACACGAACAGTGGCCGTAAGCGAGCCTGGTGAGGAACTGCGCCGTATGTACGAGGCCGTAAAAAATGCCAACATACTGGCGAGAAACGGGGCAACCCATGGTATTTCGGCCATCGAACTCGATGGCTTTGCACGTGATTTTTTACGCAAAGAAGGATTCACCAGCGAATTCAGCCACAGCCTGGGCCACGGCCTGGGCATCGAGGTGCACAGCATGCCGCGCATCGGACCGAAATCGAAAGATAATATACCCACTGAATGCATCATCACAATTGAACCAGGCCTTTACAAACCCGGACTGGGCGGCGTTCGCATCGAAGACGATCTCTATATCGGCCAAAATAAAGTTGAGGTTTTAACCCCGCTCGACCGCGAATTGCTCATTCTGGATTAACGCATGGCATTCCTCGATGTTGTTATCGTGACCTATAACAGTGAAGACGTCATCTTGCCCTGTCTGAGTTCACTACCGCCCTCGCTACCTCATCGCTCGATAAAAATTATCATCATCGACAATAATTCGTGCGATGCAACAAACGAAAAAATCAGATCATTCAGCCAAGCTAATTTGGAAAACATCGAAACTGTCTTTCTCGAAAATGCCGGAAACGAGAAATTTACCCGCGGGATTAACCAGGGCGTCGTGCAGAGTGATGCAGAATTTGTGCTCTTTCTCAACCCCGACACTGTGCTGCCGGAAACCGGCTTGCAGCGCTTAATCGAGATATTGCAAGAAGACGAAAAGACAGGCGTGGTTGCCCCGCAGCTTCGCAACCGCAACGGTGGCATCCAATCTTCTTGCCGGCGCCTGCCGCAACGCCGGGATGTGCTGTTTCACGCACTGGGGTTCAATCTCGTCTTCGCACAAAGCCGGATTTATAATGGCTGGAAAATGGGTGACTTCGATCATCGAATACCATGTTTTGTCGCGCAACCGCAGGGTGCGTTTTTGTTGACAAAACGCGCTGTCTTGCAAGACGTCGGCAAATTTGATGAACAATTTCCTCTGTTTTTCAGTGATGTGGACTGGTGCCGGCGAGTTCTTCAAGCTGGTTATAGAATTCGTTTTTCGCCTGAGGTGGCCGTTTTTCACCACCAGGGGCAGGCGGTGAATACACACCGCACGAGCAGCATTTTTAGCTCACACAAATCTTTTATTCGCTATTTCTGGAAATATGAAACCGGCATACAGTGGTTCATACCCAACAGTGCCGTTACTCTTTTGCTGATCATTCTGGGAATTTTCCGCTGCTTCGCAGCGGCTGTTCATTCATTGATCGGTAAACGCTGTTGATGATGCGTTATTGACGATTGCAGATGTTTGTTATTTTCCCATTCACAGTAAATTTACGAATTTTTCGAAAAAAAGAACCGATTCGTTCAGAAGGCCTGCTGTATTTTCTTCAAACTGCTTGAATGACAGCTATTTATTGATGCGAAATCATCGATACGAAAGGTAACATCAGGCATCATTTTTTGTAAAATCAATTATAGATGTAAAAAGATGTTGGGCACATTATTGAGCAAATCAATTGTATATTTTCAGAAAACAGCATTGCCATGAGTTCCCGGGTAATGCTTTTCTGGAGAAGTGGTCATGCAAAACCCAAATAAAATGTATAACGCCGCACCGGAATTGAACAGGGGATGGGTAAAAAAGGGTGCCGTGACGGTTGTCGTTTGTTTTTCCTGCTTCATGGCCTATCAGCTTTATTTTACGAAATCAGGATTTTTATTTGTCGAATCAGCACCGGTCGGTGCTGAAATCCTCGTTAATGGAAAACAGATACCCCAACTGACCCCTGCTCTGATCGGGCCGCTGCGCCCCGGCAAATACAGTGTCATTTTAAAACATGAGCAATACCAAACCTGGGATAGTGAAATTAAAGTGCCACGCCGTGATACTTTGTGGATTACCCCTGAATTGCTCATCAAAAATGATGCTGTTACATCGCTTCATCTAACGACAGAACCTGCAGGTGCGATGGTGCGCATCGACAGCGCTGTGCAGGCAAGCTCTACCCCGATGTTTGTTCGGAATTTAGAGCCGGGCAACAGAAATCTACACATCTCAATGCCGGGATTTGCTGATATCGATACGGTTGTTTTTCTATTGCCCCGGGAAGAAAATCTCACTTTCATGCTGGAACACCTGCGGGGCGATTTAACGATAAACTCTATTCCCGCACAGGCAAGCATCTGGTTAGATGGCCGGTTGCTGAGCGCAAAAACACCACACCGGATCAGTGAAATCAATAGCGGCGATTATACGATTGAGACAGCAAAAAATGGCTTTAAAAAACTGCGCAAGACAGTGCACGTTCGCAGTGGTAAAACGGTTGCTGTCAATTTTAATTTAGCCGCGAAGAAAAGCAAGACGGGATTTGGAAAAATATTACTCAGGGCAGCCATTGTGACGGAAAATGATCGTGAGAGAACGACGTTTCCCGCAATAATTATCGATGGGGAATTGCAGGGGCAAGCGCCTTCAACATTTACCCTGCCGGCCGGAACACATAAAATTGTTGCCCGCCTCAACGGATTCCCGAACCAGGAAAAGATGATTACGATTGTGGCGAACCGGACGATTCAGCATAAATTTGAATTTAGCAAATCGAGCCGATAATACATTAGAATGTGTCATCTACTCTGCTTGCTATCATCGTATATTTAAAGCGTGCTGCAAATTCGGTTGACTCGCTGATGATTAATTTTTATATTTGACACTCTTTATTCACCTGTCCGATTGTTTAAACCCCTCAAAGTGGGAGTCACTGCGTGCCTGATAAATTTTATCTCAAACGCTTGTATTATTCACTTCTCATCGTCATTGTTTGTTTGGTTGTCGATCAGACGACGAAAATGATCGCTCACGAAAATCTTCCCCGTTTTCAAAGATTTTCATATGCACAGGATACAATCCGTCTGCAATATGCAGAAAACGCCGGTGCGGCTTTTAGTCTGGGCGCCAATTTGCCCAAATCCATACGCTGGGCTATCTTCGGCATTGGCCAGGGAATTTTTTTGCTGGTGCTCGCCGGTTATTTAATCAAAAACAGAGATCAGGCGAGAGTGCAGTTTTATGGATTTGTGTTTATTCTTGGCGGTGGATTGGGGAATTTTCTCGACCGTCTCTATCGCAAAGGTATAGTGGTTGACTTTCTCAATATCGGCCTCGGCAATATTCGTACGGCGATTTTTAACGTCGCCGACATGGCCATAACCCTCGGGCTGGCTATGTTAATCTGGAACGTGTTTCAGCAATCGGGCAAAGGTGATGCACAAAAAGAAAATCTCGATGATATCGACAATGAGTTGCCGGTCAATCTCAGAGGGGAAGACCCGCAAACTTTTTAATAATGGCTATGTTACTTTGCGAAATGCCGTCGCTTTGATGATGAGAAACACCCGGGATGCAGGCTGTAAATTCATCATTTCGAGGGTTTTTTCCATCACTTCCACGCGCAGATCGAAACCTGCGTTCACTTCGATGAATACTCGTTCGCCGATATGCTGAATTTTTGATACCCGGCCAGGCAAAATATTTCTCGCTGACAGACCCTGTGGTTTTTGCATCGCTAAAATGATCTCAGAGGCAGGAATATCGAGATAAAAAATTTCGCCCGGACTGCCTTCAAAAAACGGCAGCACCAACTCCACATTTTTTGTCGCGACAAGGCAGAGCCCGGCTGCCCGATCCCCGGAGACCAGCCTGACCTGCACGATATTCTGTAGAACATCCCCTGCGTATAAACTCGAAGAAAAAAAGCCAGATAAAACCTCAAATGGTTTACCTGCGGCGATGATTTTTCCCGCCTGCATCAATAAAACATCGGTTGCAAAATTGAGCACGGTGGCAATGTCGTGCGAAACATAAATGATGGGCAGCGAGAATTCCTGGTGAATTTGCCTTAAAATATTAAGTATGCTGATTTTCGCCGGCAGGTCGAGGGCGGCGAGGGGTTCATCCATCAATAGCAACCGTGGTGATGCCAACAATGCACGACCGATAGCGACGCGCTGGCTTTCCCCGCCGGAAAGAGAGTCGGGGCGCCGCTTTAAAAATCGTTCAAGTCCCAGGATTTGCACAACTTGTGCGAAATCAAACCGCTGCCTTTCCGGTCGACGTGAGTTGATCCCGAAGCGTAAATTTTCTTCGATGTTCAGGTGGGGGAATAGGCGGCTATCCTGAAATACATGACCGATTTCCCTGTTTTCCGGTTTGATAAAAATACCGGTCTCACGAGAGAATAGAATTTGATCTGCAAACCGGATAAATCCCGAGTTTGGCTTGAGTATTCCGGAAAGGCATTTTAACGTCATCGTTTTGCCGCAGCCGGAAGGGCCGAATAGGGCGGTAAATTCCGGTGTCACACTGGTGGAAATATGCAACTGAAAAGCATTACGGCGCAGCGAAAAATCAGCTTGCAGTTTTTTTTCAGGCATGACCGAATTCTCCCGTTTTTCGCCAGCGACGCAGTAATATTTCAGAGAGAATCAGACTGCCGCAGGCAAATAAAACGGCAATTACCAGCAAAACAGCGATTTCAGATTCACGACCGCTCTGATTTGCCAGCGAAAATACGGCCAACGGCATGGTTTGTGTTTCACCGGGGATATTGCCGGCAAACATGATCGTTGCACCGAATTCGCCAAGACAGCGGGCAAAAGCCAGCAAAACACCGGCGATGACGCCGTTTGCTGATAACGGTAGGGTGATGCGGTAAAAAGTTCGCCAGCGCCCGCAACCGAGAGTTCGCGCTGCTTCTTCAAGCCGGGGATCAACATTTTCGATGGCCACACGAATTGCGCGCACACAAAGCGGAAATGAAACGACTGCTGCAGCAATGGCGGCGGCCTGCCAGGTAAAGCTGAGTGAAATACCAAAATGCTGCAACAGCAAGCTGCCGAGAAAACCTCTGCGGCCGAATAGAACGAGTAAAAAATAACCTGTGACCACCGGCGGCAAAACCAGGGGCAGATTGGTCAGTGTGTCGAGGAGAAGTTTTCCGGGAAAAGATTTGCGCGCCAAAAGCCAGCCGATTAAAATGGCAAAAGGCAGATCGATTAACGTCGCCGCAGTGGAAATTTGCAGTGAGAGCTGAACGATTTCGCTGATATTACTCAATTTTGGCGCTCCAGTTAAAGCCGGCCGGTCAAAACTTGTGAAATTTCTGTTTTCCCACCGGCAGGCAAAAGCCTGCTTTTAAAAAGATCTGCCGCACCGCATCAGCGTGCAAAAGCAGGCGCAACAGTTTTCTATTCAAGCTGTTTTGTCTTTTAATTTCAGCGATCTGGTAAGTGATCTCAGGCTGTAACGAATCCGGCAGGATGAATGCAGTGTTTACTTTTTTGCTTGTCATTGCATCGGTCAAATAGACGAAACCAGCGTCCACTTCGCTGGTTTCAACGAATAATAGTGCAGCCCGGGTGTCCATTGCTGATACGATTTTTTTCTCAAGTTCATTCCACAAACCGGCGCGCTGCAATACTGCTTTTGCATATTTCCCAGCAGGCACATGTGTTGGATCACCCATGGCGATTCGCTTGAAACCGGTTTTTCGCAAATCGGCCGGCTGCGAACATGATTGGGCCGTTTGTGGTGGCAAAATGATGACCAGTTTATTCTGCAGAAATTTATGAACCGCTGATGAATCGATCAAATTCTGTGCGATGAGTTCATCAGTCCAGTCACGATTGGCTGAAATGAAGATATCCGGCGCTGCCCCGGCGATGATTTGCCGCGCCAAAACGGAAGAAGCGGCAAAATTATAGATAAATCGTGTGCTGGGAAAAGAATCCTTCAATGCGGAAATCGCCTGGGGGAGAACATCTGTGAGGCTGGCTGCAGCAAAAATGATGATTTTATTTTTTTCATGGCGGGATTGGCAGGCTTGCGTAGTGATTAAATTTGTTAAAATAAACAGACAAAATAAAGCCTGCCTGCACCAGCGACCAGCCATCGTCAGTCCTTTGCCACGCCATTGCTATTTTGTAAAACTGCCGTGCGGGCCAATTCCCGTTTCAAATATTTACCGGTGTATGAACCGGCTGTCTCGGCGATTTGCTCCGGTGTGCCGCCAGCGATGATGCGCCCACCGCCATCCCCGCCTTCGGGGCCGAGATCGATGACCCAGTCCGCAGTTTTGATCACGTCGAGATTATGTTCGATGACGATGACCGTATTGCCCTTGTCGACGAGCCGGTTGAGCACCTCGAGCAGCATTTTGATATCATCAAAATGCAGGCCGGTGGTCGGTTCATCGAGAATGTACACCGTTCGCCCGGTGGCTATTTTTGAAAGTTCTGTCGCCAGCTTGACCCGCTGTGCTTCACCGCCGGAAAGGGTCGTCGCCTGCTGACCGAGGTGAATATAACCCAGACCGACGTCGTACAGCGTTTGCAGGCGGCGGTGTAAAGTGGGGATATTTTCAAAGAACGACAGGGCCTCTTCCACGGTCATGTCGAGCACATCGGCGATCGTTTTGCCGCGGTATTTAATTTCCAGCGTTTCGCGGTTATAGCGTTTGCCCTTGCAGGTATCGCAGGTGATATAAACATCCGGCAGGAAATGCATTTCGATTTTGATCAACCCATCGCCCTGGCAGCTTTCGCAGCGCCCGCCTTTGACATTAAAACTGAAACGGCCGGGTTTATAACCGCGGATTTTCGCTTCCATTGTCTGGCAAAAGAGATCGCGAATCGGGGTGAAAACATTGGTGTAGGTCGCCGGATTTGAGCGCGGCGTGCGCCCGATCGGCGATTGATCGATGTCGATCACCTTGTCGATAAATTCCAGTCCGGTGAGTTTTTTGTGCGGCAGTGGAGATTTTTTGGAATGCATAATTCGCCGTGCAAGCGCCGGGTAAAGCGTTTCGTTGACGAGCGTACTTTTGCCGGAGCCGGAAACACCGGTGATGGCGATGAACGTCGCCAAAGGAAATTCTGCGGTGATATTTTTCAAATTATTGCCTGTTGCGCCGATGAGCCTTAAAAACCGCGAATTACCCGGCCGTCTTTTTTGTGGCGCCGGGATGAAAATTTTACCGGCAAGATAAGCGCCGGTGAGTGATTTCCGGTTCTTTTTAACTTTTCCCGGCGGCCCCTGGGCAACGATTTCCCCACCATGAATGCCGGCGCGTGGGCCCAGATCGATGAGCCAGTCGGCTGCCTCCATCGTATCAGCGTCATGCTCCACAACGATCACCGTGTTGCCTAAATCACGTAAATGCGACAAGGTTTTGATGAGACGGGAGTTGTCGCGCTGGTGCAAACCGATCGAGGGTTCATCTAATATATAGAGCACCCCCACCAGTTGACTACCGATTTGGGTTGCCAGACGGATGCGCTGCGCTTCGCCACCGGAGAGCGTGCCGGCAGTGCGGTCGAGGGTAATATACTCCAGCCCGACGCCGACGAGAAATGACAGCCGTTCCTGAATTTCCTTCATAATCTGATGCACGATATGGCGCTCGCGATCGCTCAGGTCGAGTTTACGAAAAAATAAATCCGCCTGGCGGATCGACATCGAAGTGACGTCACGGATGCTATAACCATGTAAACGTACAGCAAGGCTTTCCTGGCGTAACCGGGCGCCTTCACATTTGGGACAGGCATGAATATTCATGAAACCTTCGATCCAGTTGCGGATATAATTGCTGTCCGTCTGTTTATAACGGCGCTCGAGATTGTTGATCACACCCTCATATTTGCCCGTAAACTGTGCATTGACTTTGCCATCGCCGCGTTCATAATTGAAACGCAATTCTTTGCCACCGGAGCCATAGAGCACCGCTTCTTTCTGTTCGGCAGTCAATTCACACCAGGCTTGGTCGATGGAAAAACCGTATTCGGCGGCCACGCTTTTGAGTTGCGTAAAATACCAGCCATCACGTTTTTCTCCCCAGACGTCGAGAGCGCCGCCCGCTAACGAAAGCTGTGGATTGCTGACGACGAGTTCCGGGTCGATTTCCATCTTCGTACCCAGGCCATTGCAAGCGGAACAGGCGCCATAAGGGCTGTTGAAAGAAAACATACGCGGTGCCAATTCTTCCATGGAAAAATTGCAATCGTTGCAGGCGAAATGTTCGCTGAAAAGCAGCTCTTCTCCCTCGATGATATCGACGAGCACCAGGCCTTCAGCGAGGTGCAAAGCTGTTTCAATGGAATCCGTCAGCCGGTTTTTCATCGTGTCGCCAACAACAAGCCTGTCGATAACGATTTCGATGTTATGTTTGAATTTTTTATCGGGTTTTATCTCGGAAGATAGGTCGTACACAGTGCCGTCGACACGCACCCGCACGAAACCATCTTTACGTGCTTTTTGAAATAAATCCTTGTATTCACCTTTGCGACCGCGCACCACCGGCGCTAAAACCTGAAAGCGGGTTTTCTCCGGCAGCTCAAGAATAGCATCGACGATTTGCTGAACCGTTTGCCGCTCGATGGTTTTGCCGCAAGTCGGGCAGTGGGGTTTGCCAATACGCGCAAAAAACAGGCGCAAATAATCGTAAATCTCGGTGACCGTGCCCACGGTCGAGCGTGGATTGCGGCTGGAAGTTTTCTGTTCGATGGAAATCGCCGGCGACAGGCCTTCGATATAATCGAGATCGGGTTTTTCCATCAGCCCGAGAAACTGCCGTGCATAAGCTGAGAGCGATTCTACATAACGCCGTTGACCTTCAGCGTAAATCGTATCGAAGGCCAGACTCGATTTTCCCGAACCCGATAAACCGGTGATGACGATCAGATTGTTGCGGGGAATTTCCAGATCGAGGTTTTTGAGATTATGCTCCCGCGCCCCTTTGATGATTATTTTATCTTTTTCAGACATATTATTTTTCTTATATTTCCATTCGCAAAAATCCAGACTGCCAATTTATAAAATTAAATACAAAATGAAAGGCTGTTCTGCCTTTTTTAAACACATGATGCAATCTATGTTTGGAGCAAACAATGCTGGAAAATAATAAATTCCATGCTGTTTATCGATGTTTTGCCGGCTGTGAGGGGACATATACCCTCGATGAAATTATCTACCATTGCCCTCGCTGCCGGGGATTGCTTTACGTACAGCATGATCTCGATGCATTAAAAACGATCTCCGGCCGGCGATGGCGCGAACTTTTTACCGAGCGTTTTATGCAACCACAGCACCCCTTTGCTTCCGGTATCTGGGGCAAGAAAGAGTGGATCAACCCGGCGATGGACAACGGGAATATCGTCTCGCTCCAGGAAGGCGGCACCCATCTTTTTGCCGCGTTTCGCCTGGGAAAAATGATGGGCATCGATAATTTATACGTCAAACTCTGCGGCAATAGCCATACGGGTTCTTTCAAAGATCTGGGTATGACTGTGCTCGTTTCGCAGGTCAGGCAGATGATCACAGCGGGGCAAAAAATTCGGGCAGTGGCTTGCGCCAGCACCGGGGATACCTCGGCGGCGCTGGCTGCCTACTGTGCAGCGGCAGGAATTCCCGCCGTTGTTCTCCTGCCG
>JAJRYV010000119.1 GCA_024275575.1 bacterium | reverse complement strand
TGAAATTGATGGCGTATCAATAATCACAACCAGAATTATTGAAGGAATGGAATCGGTCTATGAAAATCAGAATGAGAATACAGCATATGACGCGAGGCAACGCCTCGAGAGCCTGGGACTCTTAAGTAGTGAGATTGCCCATGCTTTAAATGGTTTACTGACATCAATTCTTGGTCATGTCGAACTTGTGCAGAATGACATCACAAAACAGATAAAAAACCAGGAAAATCTTAACGAAATTCGCCGGGCGACGCTGCTTGCTGCAGACCTTGTAAAACAGATATTAAGTATTATTTCGAAAAAAGGCGATACTTTTTCTTCGAATAATTTAAATCTGCTTATTTCTGAAATGATGCCGTTACTTAAACTGGCTCTACCGCATAATGTTGATATCGTACTGGATTTGGCCGCAGAAATGCCGTTTATCCACGGTAACCAGGCACAAATAAAGCAACTTGTTTTAAATTTAGTCACCAATGCGGCCGAGGCCATCGGCAGGGATAATGGGCGGATTCAAATTTCTACAGGTTTTGAACATTTTAAATCGGATAAAATACAAGATACTGTTGAGGGTGAACTTACGATTAATGGTTCCTACGTTTATCTGCAAGTAAAAGATACCGGCAATGGTTTGTCGAATGAATTGTGTTCAAAAATTTTCAAACCGCTTTACACAACGAAATCATCAGGCCACGGCCTGGGTTTGGCCGCCGTGTTAAGCATTGTCAGGAACCATGCCGGTGTTATTCAGTTACAGAGTTCACCAAACAGAGGCGCGACATTTAAAATCCTGATTCCACAGGCAACACGGATGGAGGGGAAACATGAGCAATCTGCTGACAATATTCTACGATGGCGTGGGGAAGGTACAGTTCTTCTCGTCGATGATATGGAGATGACACTGGAAATCACGGGAAAATTGCTCGAACGTATCGGATTTAATGTGCTTGCTGCCAGCAACGGATTGCAAGCTTTGGAAGTTTGCAAAAAGAGAAAGTCTGAAATTACCTTCGTCATGCTCGATGCAAACATGCCAACAATGGACGGGAAACAAACTTTTATCAGGCTACGGGAAATAGATCCGAATATTCCGGTTTTATTTACCAGCGGTACTTACCTTGAGCTTGATATCGAACCAACTGCCGGATTTATCCAGAAACCGTTTCAACTCGTTGAATTAATCAGGAGCATTCAAAAAATTTTGCCGCAACCCTGAAATTTCTTCACCGGCATTAACTGCCGTTCTATCCCGCAAACTCTCAATTCGTTTCTTTAGCGGTCATACCTTTTTTCTCGGTGACGATACCGGGTACACGTTCCTTGTTTTTTAAGATCACTAGCGGGGCGATGCCGATCCACTGCTCGTCCCAATTACCCAGTGGCGGCAAATTTGCCCGCGATGGCCGGCGCCGATGCCAGTCGGTGATCGCTGCGACTTTTCCGGTACGGCGGCCGTGAAATAAACGATAGGACTGCACAACGCCGTTACGATCCTTCTCAACATCAACACAGATGGCCATGTGATAGGTTTGTGCAAGTACATCTGTCAGCGTCACCCTGGGGTATTTTGTCCAGCGCCTGCCGAAAAACATCACACGTCCGGGTTGAATCAGATCAGACTGAACGAGTGCATTGGTAACAACCGTCAATTGACCGAGATCTGCATACCAGCGTGCGATAGTTCGCGTACTGCGTGCGGTTCTTCTGTCGGGCATCGCCAGTCGGTCACAGTACTGATTCAGCGCCTGTAAAAAACGGTGAAAAATACCGGAGCAATCCGCCATTTTTGCCGGATTGTTGCTGTACATAATGCGTTTGCGCGCCAGCGAATCGGCGATGGTGAAGACGACAGCATACGGATTGGTGAACAATTTTATACATGGAGCAGGTTCCGGGGTTGCGGGTTGCGACACAACAGCAAACATTTCTCGTGGGGGTTCCGTGATTATTTTTGCTTTTCTGCTATTGCCGCAAGAAACCATCCCCAATACTAACATCAGAATAGAAAAACCAAACAATAACCGGGTAAAAATTAATTTTCTCATCTTACCATCCCCTGAAAATCGATTAATAATTGATTTTAAAATTATTTCTGAAAGGTAGTCAATATAAATAGTATTGTCAACTTTTCAAAGAATTTTTCTCGCCCCGCGGTTGTATTTATCACGCACCGTTTACTCCTCCCCTATCTTGTGCAATCACCTGATCATTGGGAGTTGCGGCCAGCCTTTTCAATCGATTGATAGAGCAAAAACCACATGGAAAGGATTGCCGCCAGGGCAAACAGACCGGAGACACCATAGATCATAGCGCCGGCCCGGACTGCAAATTCCGGCAGGAGTCGCGGCAGGATGCGCCCAACAGCAGCGAAATTGATCAGAAAAAAACAGAACGTCACGACTCCGGGAAATTTTATTTTTTTAATACCGAGGAATGCCGGAATCATGCGCGGGGCCATTCCCAGAATTAGATTACTGATAAAACCCAGCAAATAAATATGCCGGATCACCGCTGCGGAGAAGAATACCGTGCCTGAGAATAAAATTGTGAACGCATTCACAATCTGGCCGGTTGCCCCAAGAAACAACCAGATAAAAGCAGCATAAATCAGGAGTTCGAAACGGCCGAATTCTCCGTAATCGGGCATATCCGGTCGCGTTGGCTTTCGCTGTGGCAAAAAAACGAGATTATATTTTTGCAGCCAGGTTCTCCGGGCACGCATCAACACATCCAGTTTCCAGATCAACCAGAGAATGGCACAACTGCGCAGGAGACTTCCCCCTGTGGAAATCGACGGCAGGAGCTTGTTTGTGCTTAGGTGCCAAAAAGGAATAACTGGAAACAGGTAAAGCGCAAGGGAAAGAAGGTAGAAGATCGAAAAGCGGCGGACTTGCCAGTCTGCAGCAGGCAGGCGAAGATATAGCGGGAAAGTGCGGATGGCAAAAGAAAAAGCCACCGGGAAAAGCACCAATCCGATAAATAATTCTGTTGAGAAGGTGAACCATCGGCCATCTCCGACAATCGATCCCTGCGACCATCTCATGCTTGTCATAGCCAGATTTAACCCGCTATAAAGCAGCCAGCCTGCGATGACCATAAAAAAAAGGCGCAACCTGCGGCAATGCGGGACGTTTCGCAACCTGCAGTACGTTTTTGATCACTGTATAAATGATCACACAATAATAAAGGATCATCGTGCAGAAAATGACAGCGGAAAAAAACAGTACAGCAAAAGTGAATTCGATAAAAATGCCTTTGGCAAATGGCAGGGCCAACGAGGCAATCATACGCAAAAAAAGACTGGCGACAAACAAAGCGAGAATTTGTGCCGGCGCCCGCCGGCGTGAGATCGGCACACCCGCTAGACGCGGAATAAAATGCAGACTGACCGGCAGAATAAAACACCCCGTAAATGCCGTAATTTGCAGAAACCCGTGCAATTGAATATAACTGAACAGGAATTCACCCAAAATAAAATCAAACGATTGAGTCGCCGCAATTAATGCGGCCAGTAAAAACCCGCCAGCCGCACTGAAGAACAGTCCCCACCAGATAAATCGGACTTCAAACGCTATGTGTCTTCTGCTTGGTTTATTTGCCGGATTTTTATTCGCACTATCAGGTTGGGGACTTTGCATCAGATCATTCATTTAAATTGGATATAAAAACAATATCACTCCTGCGGCTGCCCGACAAAACAACAGCCGGAGCCTTGCTGCAAATTGATTTTGTCAAAGTAATTGTGGATCAGGTTGATGGAATGACGTTTATTCAGGCTCCATTGCGGCGCTATCAGGCCGCTATCGGCGCGGCATTCTGCGATGATGCGATGAATATATTGCTCTGGGCGCAACCGCTGGATAAATTCAGCAAGCAATTCTGCATACGTCTCAAGTTCGAAAACGGGGACGTCACCGTTGCGGTATTGATGCGCCATCACCGTTTTTTCGATGACCATCAACTGGTGAATTTTGACGCCGTGCACGGGCAGGGAGGCGATTTTATCAGCAGTTGCGAGCATATCATCCCGCGATTCTCCCGGCAATCCCAAAACCACATGCACGACATTTTCAATGCCCATCGGTGCCAGCTTCTTAAAAACTTCATAGCATTCTTCAGCGCTATGTTGCCGGTTGATAGCGAATAAAGTACGGTTGTGACTGGTTTGCAAACCGAGTTCAATACTGAGAAAAGTTCGCTGCGCCAGCTCCTGCAAGTAGTCGAAAATTTCCTCGGAAAAACAGTCGGGACGCGTACCCAGCGCCAGCCCGAAAACTTTGGGGTGCTGTAAAACAGATTCATAAAGCTGTTTCAGCCGGCTCACCGGGGCGTAAGTATTGGAAAACGGTTGAAAATAAGCAATGAATTTATTAAAACGGTAAAGCGCCCGCAGCATGCCTTTTTCAAGCTGTTGTAATACGTTATCGCCACTCAGAGCAACCGGGCTAAAAGCTTCATTATCACAATAGCTGCATCCGCCAAATCCCCTGGTACCGTCGATATTGGGGCAGGTAAAACCACCGTTTAACGGAATTTTGAGTACAGGTTCGCCAAATTTTTTAAGCAGAAAGTATTTATAAGCATTATAGTGAGGCATTTTTTTGCACAATTAAAATAGAATCAATAAGTAATCAAAAATAAACTGTGGTTTTGCTGCAACAACAAATACTTGATTCTATTAATTTTTGCAAGCTTTTTTTTAAAATTTAATATTTTTCCTTTTTAGGTTCAAAGAAATTAATTATAATAACGGGATCAAAAACAAACAGACAAAACGACCTATTTTATTGATGCAAATCATTAAATTGAATAATAGAGAAATTTTTCGATAAATCACACGATGCAGGAGACACCGTGATACTATCAAAAGCCAGCGAATATGCCATACGTGCTGTGATATATATCGCACTTGTTGAACGCGACAGCTACACACCCATTCGCGAGATATCCAACGCCCTGGATATTTCTTTTCATTTTTTAACCAAAATTTTTCAAATCCTGACAGAGAAGCACTATCTCGCTTCCTACCGTGGCCCGCGTGGCGGTATTTTATTGGCCCGGCCCGCAAATGAAATAACCCTGTACGATATCGTTGTTGCGGTTGATGATGACCGGTTATTCGAACAATGTGCCATCGGCCTTTCCGGTTGCGGAGAAGATACACCCTGCCCGATTCATGATCGCTGGGGGCCCATCCGGGATGACATTAAAAACAAATTGATGAGCGCCACGATAGATGATCTAGTTAATAAAATGAAAACTGATGAGTTAAGATTAGCCGATAACAATGATCATGTGAACAACTGGTTTAAAGCCCTTAAAGTCATCAAGGAGAGTTAGGAACCTGGCCGGAGAATACTGTTACGCTTGAGGAGATGAGCTATATGATAAATCAGCGCCGAAGATAAAGAATAGAGAGCAATTTTTTGAAGTATTCGAAGGGAAGTCAATCGTTAAGTGGGTTAATAACAGTTCCAAAGTCAAACCAGCTGCACATTAGACTTTAGCCAATGGTTGACACAAACCAAACATGGGTATTTTAAAATCAGTGTTTTATT
>JAJRYV010000118.1 GCA_024275575.1 bacterium | reverse complement strand
GTCGGTTTCGTACTCGGGTTGCTGCTCAATCGCCGGAGTTAACCACGATGGCCGCAGAAAAAAACCGCATCGCCGAGCTTTTGCTTCATTTGTGGGCGACATTCGTTGAAGCTTTGCAGAAACGATTTGCACTTTTTACGCTGGAACTCAATGAGGAAAAACAGCGTTTTTGGAGCCTGCTCATCGCGGCGCTCGCTGCGACTGTTGCCGTATTCCTGGGATTTTTAATGCTCAATCTCGCCATCTTGCTGCTTTTCCGGGATATCCATATCTCGCTGGCTTTCGCTTTTGCCGTATTCTATCTTTTGGCAGGCATGCTGATCATCTGGCGATTGTGGGCAAAAATTAAAAAAGCGCCGCGCCCTTTTGCGGCAACGATGGAAGAATTTCGCAAAGATCAGGATTTTTTCGACACAAATAAATGAATCAAAAAGAATTTGAAAAAAAATTGCTGCAGGAAAAAATAGCCGCTCAGCGGCGTTTCCTGCAACTCGAGTTCAGTCGGTTCAAACAGGAAATGCATCCGCTGCATCTCGTACAAAAAGCCGGGAAATCCCTCGCCCCGAAAATACTGGCGACGCCAGCGCTGAAATTCATTCTGCAGGGTAAAGGCAAAAACAACTTCAAACTAATGCTGACAGGTCTTGCAGCCGCGGCGATTGCTATTCTATTTAAAGCCGGCCATTCCAGTTCAAATTCGATACAAAAGTAATCTGCAAATTGAAGGCAATGGACAGGAAAACAGAAGTTGAAGCGGAAATTCAGCCCGGTATTTGGCTCACAGCAAAAATAACCAGCCGGCGACTGCTCGCGGTTTTAAAATATTATGCGGGTGGACTCTACCAGCGCGCCGGTAGCGATCATCTGTTTCTCTTTTCCTCAGCTATCTCTTTTTCTCTCTCCCTCTGTCTGATTCCCCTGGTGCTGGTGATCTTTTTCGTTCTCGGCACCTTTGTTTCCATCGAAAACATCACCGGACAAATCGGTTATTTTGTCGATACGCTTCTCCCCTATCCGGACAGCGCATCCTTTCTCAAAGACCTGCTACTCAAACGGGTGGCGGCAGTTCTTGCCCATAAAAATACCGCCGGCTGGCTGGGGATTTTCGGACTACTTTTTGCCGCCAGCGGCTGGTTCACCAGCATGCGCTCCTCGCTGAATGTCATTTTTCGTGTTCAAAAAACACCCAATAAAATTATGGGTAAATTGAAAGATATTTTGCTGGTCTGGCTTATTCTCGTCTTCTTTGCTTTGTCTTTTGCCCTACTGCCTTCATTACAGATTCTGGTGAAGTTTTCCCACACAATCGAGCGACTTCTCGGTGTTCAGTTTGGTGATTTTGAGGTGCATTTTTTTAACTTTTTCGCATTGATCACTATTTTTTATATCAGCAGCATGCTCATTTATTTTATCCCGGACAAACGCATTATCAAGAGAGCGGTATTTTTAACCGCTTTTTGGGCAACGCTTTTTCAGAAAATCGTGCACCAGACTTTCGGTTTCTATCTTGCCCATTTTTCCGCCTGGGGTGATATCTACGGCGCTTACATGGTTTTCATCATCGGAGTTTTCTGGATCTATCTGAGTTCACTGACGATCTTGCTCGCAGCGATGATCGGACAACTCTTTCTCGAACGGCGTAGTGCAAAAATCGATGCGATCGATATAACATGAACTGCACCACCGCGTAACCACCCGCCACATTTTCTGACCGATCACTGTTTTGCCTGGTTCTCAAACTATCCCCAAAACCACTAAGGAAGAAACAAAGAAGGCTAACCGAGCACCACATGCATTTTTCTGATGACCTGCCGCTGCATTTCTTCTTTCGAAATATCCGCGATTTTAAAATCCGCCGTCAAACCTACAGGTTGCATCGATGGATAAAATGCCCCATAGAAATCGGGCCAGTAGTTATCCCAGCTATAAAGACAACCGCTAAACACAGTGATCGTCGGGATATCCAGCGCTGCCGCGACGTGTGCAACACCGGTATTGGTGGTGATGACCAAATCCATAAAGCTGAGAATGGCACAAAGGTCTTCCAGGCTTTTCCCGTGCGGCCATAAATTCTCCGGACCACCGGGGAAAAGATCGCCATGCTGCGAATTTTGAAATGCACTGGTGTAAAATTTTGCTTGCGGAAATTCTGCCCTCAGCGCTGCAAACTCCTCTGCACTTTGCGAGCGCCGGCGGTCGAAAGAGGCCCAGTTGACAAAGATTTTTTGCTCTCGGCTGGAAAGAAACTCCTGCCATTTCTGCTGCGCATGTGGTGGCGCCGAAATTTTGATGCGCAAGTCAGTTTGTTGCCAATCCGCAAGATACGCCAAGTCTTTCATGCGGTCGATATGCAGGCCGTATTCCAAAACATAGTCGTAAGCCATCACCTGGTGAACAGATGGGAATTCTGGTAAAATTTCAGTGACCCATTTTTTGCCATAGAGCAAACCGGCAAAGCCGGAATTGGTGGAAATACCAAACTGCAGCGGCCAGCCGCTTTGCCGAAATCGATTGGCCAGTGCCTGCAAAGCCGGGAAAATGAGTAAAAAATCACCAAGACCGCGACGCAAATTTGCATTCAACAACAATACTTTTCCGGGCTTGAGTTCACTAAAATCATTTTTAATAATCACCGGCACCGGCCAGCCCGATTCGTTTTTTAACTCTTCAAAGCGAAAAAGACGCAGCTCCGGAGTATTTTTTTTCGCCTCGGAAAGCTGTTTTGCGAGTTGATAGCTTGCAACCGGCAAATCACCGGGTTCAGGATATAAACGAACCGTAACCGGCTGTGTCATGTAAGGGCAAAGTCGTTCAAATGTTAATTCGGCGACATCCGGCATGACACCGGACATACCGGCGAGGACTATCGGATCGAGGGTCATACTGAACATGGGTTATCCAATCTGATGCTAAAAAATAGATTTCATAATAATAAATGAAACATGATCTGTTTGCAGGAAAGAGCGTGTCCGGCTGGAACAGCTATCGCTAAAAAATATCGGTCAACTTGGGAATGAGAGTGAGGTTTTAACGAAAATGTCGAACAACAGACCGACGGTAAAAAGAACTGCCGCTGCAACACGATACACAGCGGTAAAACTGGAATGGAGATACTGGCGTTTCTAAAACAGGGGCCCCATCATACCAGGGCATTCGGTCGGGGAAAGCTCGAACTCCTTGTGAAACGAATTCATAAAAACCTGCTCCGGCGTTTTTCAAAAAGAATGATTGTACAGACATTTGTGCGCGTAAAACATAAATCATCCGGTAAGTCTAAGGCCATTTCCGGTTAATCAACAAAATAATTATGCCGGCTAACCGGAAATTTTTCCTTATTTGAGAAAAAGCAGCCGGTGCCGCTGGTTGTATTCGCCTGCCTGCACATTGATGAAATAAATACCACTTGGCAGCCATTGCCCATATTCATTACGAGCCTGCCATTTGATAGTGTAACGTCCGGGTGCCAGTACTTGATCTCGTATAGGATGTGCTACTTTTGTACCAAGTACATCGTAAATCTGTACATGAACTCTTGCTGTCGTTCCCAGCTCAAAACGAATTGTTGTTTCGGGGTTAAATGGGTTAGGATACGAATTAAAAAGTTTTGTTGTTGATGGTTCTTCACCCCAGAACGCTGCATTTTTACCATAAGTTTTCGTACCTGAAATTCTTTTTGCAGTGCTCGAACTCACTGTAAACGTGATACTGGTTTCATCCTGCAAACCACCGGAATCTTCCACCTGTAAAATAAGTTCGTGAGTTCCTGTAGAAACCGGTACACCTATACCAGATTTCTGTCCGCTTGCCAGTGGATATGTTTGGCCATTGGGTAGGATGACTGACCAGGTAAAAGCTGATGCTCCCAAATCACCATCTTCATTATCTGTTGCATGGCCGCTATAGGTAATCGCTTGATTTACAGGATAAACACCTTCCTGATCCGGTGCATCGATGTAAGCAACAGGTGGTTGATTCGGCGGATCAGAGACATCAACAACGACCTCGTCTGTACCAGTGGCTCCATCATCATCGGTGACTGTGAGCATAACGTTATACTGTCCCTGGCTCGCAAAAATGTGTGATGGATTTGCTGCTGTAGATTGATTTCCGTCATCAAAATCCCACAGATATCCGGTGATGCTGCCATCTGGATCACTGCTGCCGTTGCTGCTGAAACTGACAGTCAGAGGAGCGGCACCAGAAGTTGGGTTGGCCCCGGCAATAGCTGTGGGCGATTGGTTCGAAGGATCGGTAATATTTATGCTCACATAAGCGGTATCGGAAGCCCCTCCATCGTCAGTTATAGTAAGTTGTGCTGTAGAAAGCTCCGGCTGTTGTATAAGTGTGCTGCGGATTTGCTGCTGCCGCTGTTGGGCTGCCGTCGCCAAAATCCCATTCATAGTCGCTTATCTGGCCATCGGGGTCGTAACTCGTATCGCCTGTAAATTGTACGGTTAATGGCGTATCTCCGGAAGTTGGGTTGTCACTTGCCTGAGCGACGGGATTTTGGTTTGTGGGTTGTGTAACGGTGATATTTACGGTAGCTGTTGCTGTCGCATTGTCATCGTCTGTCACCGTGAGAACAGCAGCATAATTCCCCTGAGCAGTGTACGTATGTGTGGTTGTGACTCCATCTCCCTGTTTCCCATCGTCAAAGTTCCAACTGCAGGAAACGATCGTCCCGTCGGAATCGGAGCTTGCACCTGCATCAAAATTGACTGTAAGTGGTGCTAAGCCGTTATCAGGAATAGCGGTGGCGGAAGCGGTCGGTGTCTGGTTTGGTGGTGGTGTTCCTGTACAGGCTATTGTGGAAACCGTGTTGTATTCCGGTCAGTAAGTATAACCATTTTTTGTAACATCCGCTATTTCAAAACACAATTCCTGGCCATTTAAATGCTTGGTTTTTTTGGTGATCAATTCAGCTACACCGTCATTGTTTGTACGATCTGAATCAGAACCATTTGTTGGCCCTGCGTAATCTACTTTCACAGTAGCTTTGTAAACAGCATTGTCATTCTCATCGACAACTGTCACATCATCATAGCCGCGCCACTTTGTCCCCGCCTGTTGTTTGTAAACATTGTTAACAAGTAGCCGCAGAGTATTTGGTGGAATTGGCGCCTGATCACTGATGGAAAAACTGCCTGATTCAGCGCTTGCCGAATTGTTAGCTGCGTCAAATGCGGTTAAACGGAAGCTATTGTTGGTTCCTGCCGGTCCGCAAACAGTCCAGGTATAGGTATTCCCTGCGGCTACTAAATCTGCCAGTGTATCTGCAGAGCCATTTCGCAAGATTTCTATAAGGACTCGGGTTACAGACACATTATCCTGAGCATTCCATTCGAATTGAAAGTCCGTTCCAATAATCAACTCTGCGGAAATTGGGGACAAAAGCTCAATGGTTGGTGGTTCTGTATCCATAACGATTGAGAAGGTTGCACTTTCAGCCATTGATGAATTCTGTGTGGCATCAAAGCAAGTAATTCGAACCTGACAGTTTGTGCTTGCCGGCCCGTTAATTGTCATTGTGTAAGTTCCGGGATCATCATTCCAACTTTTTGTATTGCTTCACAAGCTTTGGTACTTTTTTGACTAATTTTACTTAACACATTGCGCAGCATCTTCTCATGTATTACCTTTTTACGTTTCGCAAGACAAGAGGGTAAGTCCATGAGCAAAAAATCTCACAAGAAATT
>JAJRYV010000117.1 GCA_024275575.1 bacterium | reverse complement strand
TTGATAATCTCACTTTCTTCTGCGGGGACTTCTAAATAATCAGCGACGGGTTTTACCAGTTTTTGAAAATTAAGTTCAGCCATGAAAACTAATTTCCCCGGGGCGATATTCTCCGGTAATTAGAATGTATAGCTTTCTATTTTTGTCTCACGCGGGCCGATGCGGTAATCTACCCCCAATGTTTTCGTATTCCATTGCATGATGGTCATGTTGCCGTCTGGATCGAAATAGGGCATTCGAAAAATACGATCGCCTTGCGGGACGCCGTCCCGCGGCACTCCGGCAAAATCCGGCAGGCCCAACGGAATACCCATGTCCTGGTATGCAAGTGTTTTTGCTGCAATTGTATATTCTTCTCCCGCAAATCCTTTTTTATCGACAGGCAAATGATATGTTTTCCCCTGTGCATCGGTTGCAGTTACATGCAGCCATAATATCCGGTCTTCAACGGAACCTGTTGGAAATTTATGACCGGTTTTGGCATTGAAAAGCTGCACTTTTAAAGCGACAACCCCATCGATTTCAATTTCCCGTTCAAGCGGATGCATACGTATTTCAACAACGCCTGCCACCTTACCGGGATCGTGCGCACCATGGAACAAATGCTGGGCAACCATGCCCTGCGGGGCCATCACAGCACTGCGGCCGGGCGCCTGTGGCATGTGACATCTTTGGCAGGGGACACCTTCTTTTGCATAAGGGCCCTCTTTCCATTCCAGTTGTGTGGATTTCACCCAAATGCCAAAGGGATTTTTTTCATTATGGCACGTTCCGCAAAATTCGGTTCCCCTGATAAACTCACTTGCCTGTGTCGTGTGGTGTGGTGAAACCAGACCCGGTTTGGGGCCATATTTTATTTTACCGGGTTTGCTGATATAGTTAAAGTTAAACGGGATATCTCCTTCAAAACCGGTGATGGAGTGGCAAATTTCACAGTTTACGCTTTCATTTGCCCGGCTATTTTCTTCCGGCCGAGGCGGCGGTACGTCTCCGGCTAAAAAAGCCATTGGTGTGTGGCATCCATTACAGCCGTCGGCAACAGGTTTGAACTTCGGGTCTCTTTTACCATGCTCAACGGCTAATTTAAAGTATTCTATTTCATCCCATGTATGCGTATAAGCCTGGGACATCATCGACTGCTTCCATTGCTGATAGATATCGATATGGCAGCTTTGGCATACCTCGGGCTTCTCAAACTGCTCATAGATCTTCGTTCCTTTTGCTTCCTCTCCGGCGGGAATATGCTGGGAATGGAGCAGGTTAACAGACAGAAAACAAAGCATGGTAATAGTTTTTATTATTTTCATAATGCCTCCAGATTAGTTGATATAAATAAAACAGAACAACCGGTAAAATCAAGATTTATTCAGGTATCGTTCTCAGGTGGATGGCTTGCTATTTAATGTCCGTCCGGATACACACCTTTTCTGTCATTTCGAACACTGTTTTTTAATGTGAGAAATCTTTGCTGCGCTCAATGCTGAAGGTTCCTCCGCCAAAAACGCGTAGAAATGACAATTCCGGATGGATACTATTTAAAAAACAGGGTTTGTATTTGAGAAAAATGATCAGCCCGGGTTCTGGTGGGGATGAATGTATATTTTTATGGCGGCAAGAAAAACCTGAACCCCGGGCGTGTTTTCCGAGGGCTCGGGTTTGCTAACGCATCAATAATATTTTGCGCATCTGTACAAAGGCATCCGCTTCCATGATCACCAGGTAAGTGCCGGGCGGCCAAATTTATCTTGGCTATCCCAGCTCAATTCATGTTGGCCGGCAGAGATATTGCCATGAATCAGCGTCCGAACATGTTGGCCAATTAAATTATAAATAGTCACATCGACCATCCCGGACTGTGGCATGGAGACTGAAAATCGGGTCTCCGGGTTGAAAGGGTTAGGATAATTCTGGCTGAGGTGATATTTCTCCGGCAAACCCGCTATATTCCCGGAAGCAATACCCGTAACAAACCAGGGTGTATCCCCCTGACTTCCCGCCCAGCGGATCAAATTATCAGAGTCAATCGCATATACCCGCCAATAACCACGCGGTTCGGGTATTTCATCTACAGCTATTTGAAAAAACGGCTCCGCAAGGCCACCACTTTCAATCTGGATCTGTGTAAAAAGCGAATCTGCTGCCATTTCAAAAACAAAAATAAAACTATCATTGGGATCGGGATCGGCTGTATTTTGCCATAAAAACAGCACGGAATCACCATCAAAAACCGGGGTAATCAGATCGAACGGCTGCGGTGCTTCATCGATTGCGTTGACAAAGAGATCATTGCCTGTAGTGGACAAGTTGCCTATAGTCGGTTGTGAATTATCCCCAATATAAATGCCATAAGAGCCATTGTATACAATGCTAGTATTGTAGATTTTGGGTGAACTTTTATTTGTATGCAGTCCACTGCCGCCATTATTTTTTATACTACAATTATTAAAAGTTATAGCGCTGGAACTGTAACAAAACACAGCAGAGTTCACCCCGCCAGAGTTTGCTTGACCTGCATATTCAATTAAGCAATATTTTAAAGATGAGCTAATTCACGCGCCGCTAACCCTCCCATTGAATGTCCCACCAGAATTACTTTATCGACTCCGGTTTTTTCAATAACTTTTTTTATCATCAACCCCAAGGTATAACCTTGTTTAACAATTGCGGATTCATTGCATTCCGAAAAATTTTGACCTTGTATTAAATACGGTTTCTTCGATGTTTCAACTCTTCTGTTGCTGAATTCCACCAATTATGAAAATTTATTGCATAAACATTCCCAACAATAAATGGATTTTCCATAGTTACTATAGACTTCTTCTTGCCCATATCCAAACCAGATTAATAAAGTCGGAAATATCTGAAAATGAGATAATTTATTTTTATTGCGGGCCGCAGTCGGCACTACCCAACCGAACTTTTGCAAAATTTCGCCGGTACAATTCAAGTCGATGATATGGTGCCTATCCGAAGCCGGCCAAATGCCTGTCGATAGAGCTGCTGTGTTGCATGGCTCACGCCCGCCGCTATTTTGGAAAAACGCTGAAAAGCGACCCGGAACCGATAAAAAAGCGAAGCTTGCAAGAAGTCGCATTTGCCATGACCGGGATTCAAAGATTGCATGCAAACGAGCGTTATGCACGAGAGAATCTGTCATCTGTCACCGAACGTTGTGAATTTCGCCGGGGAAAAGCCCGGCCGGTGCCGGATACATTCGAGAGTTGGATCAAAGCACAGTTGACCAGGTCTGATTTTCGTCCCAAAAGAAATGTGCAACGCACTTGTCGAAACCGTGCGTGGTGACACTTTACAAATTCTTCGCATAATACGCGAAGTGCGTCGCACATTAACCGCTCTATCGCTAGGGCCAAATACTGAAACGGCCAGGTGGAAATCGACAATAATCTTGTCGAAAACAGCATTCGGCCCATCGCCTTAGGCAAAAAACTATTTGTTCGCGGGCGCCCGCCGCCTGACCATGATTTATTCCTTCGTCGCCACCGCCAAACGCAACGGCGTGAGCCTTTCCCACGGCTGCGCGATGTACTCACCCGTATCCACGATCATCCTTTCAAAAAGCTCGGCCACGCCCTTTGGGGGAATGAATAGAGAAATTTTGAGTATCAAAAAGGGCAAAACCTGGGGGCCGCATTCAGTATTGCGACGGTATGCAACCCGTTTTATGGCGATTTTTGCGCTGAAATTCAATCTGGCGCACATTGGCGCAATTCTCTCGCGGTCTCGAGCATTGCCATGTAATTTTCGAAAAGTACGTATTCGGGAACGCTGTTGCCCGAGCCGATACAATAACCGCCATTATATCCTGCTTCTTTGACGTTTTTCAGTACTTGCTGCCGCACCTCCGCTGCTGTACCGCGTGCCAGCAGATCCACATCGACATGGCCGATCAGCGCCAGCCGGTCGCCATATTTTTCTTTCACCCCGGCAATTTTCATCGCTTTCGGCTCGATCGGATGAATGGCATCAACCCCACAATCGATGATATCCCCGAAGACTTGCCACAGAACGCCGTCGGTGTGGTAAATCAGGGGTTTATCGTGTGCTTTGGCGAGATCGCCGATCCTTTGCAACCAAGGGAAAAAAAACTGTCGCAATAAGTCGGGAGAGATGAGCAGCCCCTCGGTGAAAGCGATGTCATCGCTATACCAAAGGATATCGACGGTCTCACTCTCGGCAAAGTACTCAAACATACTGAAGACCAGATCACCGATTTTCTGCATTAACGCAGTGACGAGATCAGGTTGCAGCATAAGTGCGAGGGAAAAATTCTCAAAACCCATCATTTCCCAGGTCAGGGTGAAAATATCGCCGTACTGGCCGATGACCCCCATGCCCTCGGGCAGATATTTGCCCACCTGTTCGAATTTTGTATAATCAAAATCAGTTTTTTGTGGAAAATGGAATTGTTCAAAATCGGCAAATGAATTGATGATGCTCTGATCATTCGTTGCCCATTTTCTTACAGGAGAGCCGTCTTCGTTATAAGTTATTTTGCCGGCCGGCCCTTGCTGTGTCGGGTTAAAATCAGCGTCCGGCTGCAGCTTGATGTAATCATAACCGGCTTTGTACCAGAACTCGACCTCATCCTGCAAAGTCAACACCGGTTTGCCGAGAAATTTTGCTTTAATTTCGGCATGGATACCGAGTTCAACCAACGGCACGTAGGCTGCTTTTTGCCGTCTCAACGTGCGCTTCAATTGTTCGATCTCAGGAGGTTTCATGCTGTGATTTTCGTGGTTGAATTTGGCGTTTGTAGCAATCTTGCAGATTGCAAATATTGCATTGATATTCTTTTTTAACAATTGCCGGCCCGATACCGATAATGCCGCTCACCGACTTGACTGGCTGCATCAATGCTGAATCGCACAAACTGATACCGCAAAATCCGGTTGGCAGAAATGCGAACAATTTGTGCTGTTCGGCGACGTTCCAGCTGCAATAACCGGGGCTATAGCGGTTGCTGCAACCCAGATCGAAAGAACTGGCCATGCCGCTGATTTTTTCCTCGATCCAGTCTGCGGCAGCTTCGACGTATTCAGAACCGATGAGATCGGCGATGAAGCCTGAAACCGGGTCTTCTTCTGCAAAAAATTGACGTAACCACGCATCAAATTCTGCGCCGGCAGTGGCGGTGAAAATAGCAGCGCCGGCAATTTTTTTTAAGCGTCCGGCGATGAGTTTTCCGGTTCCCAAAATAGTATCTTGCAACTGAACCCGGCCATTTGCCGCTTTGGCCTCACCGGGAGGAAAAATCCGGTACCCGGTTTGCAAAGCAAGATACTGCTGTGCTTGTTCAAGGAGTTCATCCACCAGTCCGGCATACAAAAAAGGGGCGTGAGTTGCGTCGTATCCCATCGCCAGTTTAATGGCGTTCCTGTTTATTTCCAGCTCCGTTGCCGCGGGCGAAAAAACCTGGATTGTGGCTTGCATTCTACGCATCATTACTCAAATTGCGGGTTGCATTACTCACTTTTACAACGTCTGCAGGTACTGTGTAAAAGTGTGCGGATTGGCAAAATAACCATCGGCGCCGATTTTATCGTTAAACTCCTGCGTTAACGGTGCGCCGCCGACAAAAACCTTAGTCACCGGAAATTTCTCTTTAATAGCTGCGTTGATTTGCTCCATCTGCATCATCGTCGTCGTCAGCAATGCGCTCAAACCGACGTAACAACCGGGATATTCTGCAATCGCTGCGAGATATTTTTCCACACCGGCGCTCACACCAAGATCGACGACATTCCAGCCATCACCTTTGAGCACCATTTTGACGATATTCTTACCGATGTCATGCAGATCGCCGACGACTGTGCCGATGACAACAACGCCACGATGTTGTGCCGCACCGGATTTAAAAAACGGCTGCAGATGTTTCATTGCGGCATTCATCGCTTTCGCAGCGATCAGCAGGTCGGGAATATAGGCTTCGCCGCGCCCGAATTTATCGCCGACTTTTGCCATGGCGGGCATAAGCGCATTTTGCAAAATTTCATTCGCCGAAATTTTTGCGGCAAGCGCCTGTCGGGTCAGCTCATCAGCCCCGTCCGCAGCCGCCAGGTCGGGCGGAAAAGCAGAGGCACGGTCGACTTTTCCCCGCTCGACGGCATAGGTCAATTTTTCAAGTAGTTCCGGCATGTTTTCTCCGGTATTCTTAATTTTAATGCACGCTGAAGCAACCGCAGGTTTCGGGGCCGAAGCCGAGAGCTTCACCTTTCCAGATAAAGGCGTCGTTGGCTTTGCCGCGTTCCCAATAGAATTTTTTACGTGGTTTTGAATAATTGCCAATCTCGTCCATCGTGGCGGCATCATACAAGCGGCCGTTGGCCATCACATAAACGACACTGTCGGTATTGCGAATATTATCCAGCGGATTCTTTTCCAGCACCACGAGATCGGCCAGTTTCCCGGTCTCCAACGAGCCGATGTGTTTATCCAGCCCCAGGCTTTCGGCAGGATTCATAGTAGCACAGCGCAAGGCCTGTAGCGGTGTCAGGCCGCCCTGAGCGATACTCCACAATTCCCAATGCATACCGAGACCTTGCAACTGGCCATGGCCGCCGGTGTTCACTTTCACACCGGCTTCGATGAGTTTTTTCAGATCTCGGGCAACACGAATGTGGCCGAAATCATTTTCCGGCAATTTCAGCCGGCGACGCGAGCGTGAATCGATAATCGGCCGAGGGAAAAAGGTGAGCAAGCGGTTATTTTCCCAGACATTCGAATGCTGATACCAGTAGTATTCACCGGAAATGCTGCCATATGAAACTAGCAATGTCGGGGTGTAGGCGGTTTTGCTCGCTGCCCACAGTGATAAAATATCTTTGTAAACCGGCGAAATGGGAATATTATGTTCGATAGTGGTGTGACCGTCCAAAATCATCGTCATATTGTGAAAAAACGTCGAGCCGCCCTCCGGCACGACTTCCATCTGCAGTTCGCGCGCCGCCTGTAAAACCTGCTGGCGCTGGTTGCGCCGCGGCTGGTTATAGCTTTTTACTGAAAAAGCGCCCACTGCTTTCATGCGCCGCAAATGGCTGCGGGCATCCTCGAGCGAATTGATCACGGCTTTAAAATCGCCATCGGCGCCGTAAAGAATCGTGCCGGTGGAAAATGCTCGTGGCCCCACCATGGCGCCGACGCGCACCATTTCTTCGAAAGTAAAACTGGTTTCCGTCGTCGTCGAGGGATCGTGCATCGTGGTGACGCCGTAGGCGAGATTGGCGAAATAACCCCAGTGTTGCTGCGGCAGCAAACCTTTGCCGAAATTTCCGGCATGGGCATGGGCATCGATCAGGCCGGGAATGATGGTTTTGCCGGAAACATCGATGGTAGTCACAACCTGCGGCAAACTGATATCAGCCGAGTTGCCAACCGTGGTGATGCGGTTTTTTTCGATAATAATGGTGCCGTCTTCAAAAATTTCATCACCGTTCATCGTGATGATGCGCGCGCCTGCGAGGACAATTTTGCCATCGGGGATATCGGCATCCATCTGCCAGCTTAGGTTCACGCCACTGGAATCGATTGCCGGCAGGCTGTCCGCTGCGCCGGGCACAAAGGTGAAGCAATCTTTGAGATCCCGGGTGAAATATTCCGGCCCGATCGTCCAGTGCAGTTTCTGCGAATCACCGGACCAATGCAGATAATCGCCGGCGTCACGCGTGACTTTTTTCACCGGGATGGCTTTGGTATTTTTGTTCAGGGCAAAGCTTTTGCCGATTTGCGGAAAAGGGGCAATATAAGCATGAAACAACTCTCTGAAAGCCAGCCAGTTGCCATCCGGACTCAGGCTGATATCGGTGACATATTTGAGATCGAAAATTTCACGCTCATCATTGCCGTCGAGCTGAACGGATTTGAATTTCTTTTTCAATCCGCCACCGCTGCGGAAATAGATGCGGTCGCCTTTTTTATTGAATACCGGTTTGCGCCCGTTGCTGATGATTTTATGTTCAGGCCCGCTATCACTGCTGATCCAATAGAGGCCGGGCTCGGCGGCGAAAACATATCCGAGACGAAAATCCCCACTCCCCCGGCGATAAGCGAGGCGCTTGCCGTCCGGAGAAAAAACAGGCTCCATGAAATAGCCTTTTTCACGGGTGATTTTCTTTGGCTTTCCGGAAGGAAATTTCAACTTGTAAAGTGCGCCGTGCTCATCATCGCCCCAGGTTGAATAGACCAGCCAGCGGCCATTGCTGCTAAAAGCAGGATAAAACTCGAAATGCACATCTTTGGTCAGGCGTTCAACTTTGCCGTTTGGCAATTTTTTCTTCCACAGGCGCCCCATGGCGCTGAAAACAACCCACTTGCCATCCGGTGAGGTGGTGACATCACGCAGCATTTTGACGGCAAATTTTTCCTGCCCGATGTTTTGATCAAAACGCAATGCTCGCGTAATCTGGTGTTTTGCTTTGACCTGAAAAGGAATATTTTTCACTTTTTTTGTCGCAATATCGATCATCCAGATTTTGCCTTTGGCCCAGAATACGATATTTTTACTATCGGGCATCCAGTCAAAATTCGGGTATACGCCAAAGATCGCCCAGCCCTCTTGCTGGTCGGGGTTGAGTTCATCGTAAACCGGCCATTGTTCACCGGTGGCCAAATCACGAATATAGAGCACGGATTTGAGGCGAACACGGCGGACAAATGCCAATAATTTGCCATCCGGTGAAGGCTGCGGCCGTACGGCGCCGCCGGGGCCACTGACAATTGTGCGCAGCTTGCCTTTTTCACGATCGTAACGACGGATGACGTATATTTGTTTGTTGGGGTCTTTGTTGTATTGAAAATAGCCGCCAGGATACATGTCTTCGCTGAAATAGACATAACGGCCATCAGGGGAAACGGCAGGTTCACCGGCATCCTGCTGGTCGTTTTTGCGCTTGGTGAGCTGAATGCCTTTACCGCCGGAGATGTGGTACAGCCACATCTCGCCGGCGCCCAGGCTGCGGCGGCTGGTAAAATGCTTGCGTGCGACGAGATACTGCCCGCCTGGCGTCCAAACGGCGTTGTTGAGCAGGCGAAAATCCTCTTTTGTTACCTGGCGTGCATCATTACCGTCGCGATCCATCACCCAAATATTGTCGGCACCGCCGGCGTCACTGGTGAAGCTGATCATTCGGCCATCGGGGCTGAAGCGCGGCTGCACTTCAAAGGCCGGGCCTTTGCGCAGCGCAACGGCCTGCCCGCCATTGATGGAAACGAGATAAATATCACCGAGCATATCGAAAACGATCTCATCACCGCTGGGGCTGACATCGAGATTCATCCACGTTCCTTCATAGGTGGTGAATTCGAGCGAGTCGGCGAGACCGTGTATCTTATTGACATCCCATTTCTCTTTCTCTTCTTTTTCTCCTGCAAACAGGACGATGCCGATGAACAACAGCATTATTATAAACAAAATGTTACGCATTTCAGCCTCCGCGAAATGATTATAATTTTCAGTTTGGAAAAGGAAAATAGTAGAATAATAATAAAATCATAGAAAAAGAATGAGCCGGTAACAGGGTATTTTAACTTGTCGTGCAGATTAACTGAGTTGATGTAATAATTGTTTATATGTAGGGCAGGCATCGTGCCTGCTTTTTTTACGGCAGGTGCGATGTCTGCCCTACCCGGTAGAGCCTTTTCAGAGCACGTTTTGACGACGAACCCGTTTAATTTTTACGCAAAGAAATCATTGCCCTTGTCATCGACGATGATGACAGCGGGGAAGTCTTTCACGGTGATCATGAAAATCGCTTCCATGCCGAGCTCGGGATATTCCAGCACTTCGACATTGGTGATACAATCTTTGCCGAGCCGCGCTGCAGTGCCGCCGGGGGAGCCGAGGTAGAAGCCACCGTATTTTTTACAGGCGTCGGTAACCTGTTTCGAGCGGTTGCCTTTGGCGAGCATGATCATCGAGCCGCCTTTTTCCTGAAATTCTGCGACGTACGGGTCCATCCTGCCGGCTGTGGTCGGGCCGAACGATCCCGAGGCCTGGCCTTCGGGTGTTTTGGCCGGGCCGGCGTAGTAAATAATGTGATCTTTCAAATATTGCGGCATTTCCTCTCCGGCGTCGAGGCGCTCTTTAATTTTGGCATGAGCCATATCGCGACCGACGACGATTTTACCGTTGAGCAGCAGCATGGTGGCCACCGGATATCGCGACAGTTCCGCCAGAATTTCTTTCATCGGCCGGTTGAGATCGACGCGTTTGACCTCGCCGCTGGTCTCGCTTTTTTGCGGTAGGAACTGCCCCGGGTTGGTCTCTAACTTTTCGATAAAAATACCATCTTTGGTAATCTTGCCTTTGATGTTGCGGTCGGCGCTGCAACTGACGCCGAGGCCGATGGGGCAGGATGCGCCGTGACGCGGCAGGCGCACCACGCGTACGTCGTGGGCAAAATACTTGCCGCCGAACTGAGCGCCGTAGCCGATTTTTGTTGCCTCCTCAAAAAGCTTTTTCTCAAGCTCATGGTCGCGGAAAGCGTGCCCTGATTCGCTGCCCCTGGCGGGCAAACCGTCGTAATAACCGGTGGAAACCAGCTTCACCGTTTTCAAATTGACCTCGGCCGAAGTACCGCCGATGACGATAGCGATGTGGTAGGGCGGGCAGGCGGCAGTTCCCAGCGTTTTCATCTTTTCAGCGAGAAACGGCACCAGCCGCCCGGGCGATAGCACAGCTTTGGTCTCCTGATACAGATAGGATTTGTTAGCCGAACCACCGCCTTTGGCAACGCAGAGAAATTTGTAATCATTGCCTTTGGCAGCATAGATATCAATCTGTGCCGGCAGATTTGTACCGGTATTTTTTTCCTGATACATGGTGATGGGGGCGTTTTGTGAATAACGCAAATTACTGCTGGTGTAGGTGTTATAAATACCGCGCGCCAGCGCTTCCTTGTCGTTGAAACCGGTCCATACCTGCTGTCCTTTGTAACCCATGATGATCGCCGTGCCCGTATCCTGACAACTGGGATAAACCATATCCGCAGCGATGACCGCATTGCGCAAAAGTTCGGTGGCAACATATTTGTCATTGCTCGAGGCTTCCGGGTCATCGAGAATTTTTTTCAGTTGTTTCAGGTGGGCGGTGCGAAAAAGATGGGAAACATCTTTAAAGGATTGCTGCGCCAGCAGGGTCAACGCCTCTTCCTCGACCACGAGCATTTCTTTTCCTTCGAATGATTTGACACTGATATGGTTTTTCGACAAAAGACGGTATTCCGTTGTATCTTCCGCTAAGGGGAACATTTCCTGATAGACAAATTCTGCCATTTCCAACTCCTGTGCTTTCTGGTTTTAAGGCTTTTGTTGATAAATTGAGCTCAATTGCGCGATTGCGGCGGCAATTGGTGCAGCATTATTTTCTTCTCCCGGGTAAAATTGAGGTAATAATTCTGATCTTCAGAGAAAATCCACTCACCTCGGTCAAAGGGCACGTCGAAGCGGCTCAAACGTTCAATCTGGGCGCCGGGTTTTAATTTTTCAAACGTGGTTTTGGAAATGTGCAGCGCCAGTTCCAGCCGCGCCAGCAAGTAGGAAATGACGCAAAACATCAGGCTTTTTTTCACCATATGGACACCGTTATGATAATTTAAATCTCAACATGTAGGAATTATTCAAGATATAAAACAAGCCCAAGCCGTGCAATAGAATTATTTGGTTGGTGGAGATATCCTTCAATCCATAACCAACTCACATTTCTGCATACCGGCAACCGAATTGAGCCGGTAAATTTTTTCAGCGGCAATGAGGTCTTCCCGTCGCAAAATGCGCTCTTCGATTTCACCGGCCTGCAAAAGAAAACCGCGGTATGTCCCGGCGAGCAGCCCGCATTGCAGCGGCGGAGTAAACTTCTTACCCCCCAATTGCACCGCGATATTGCCGATGGTGGTCTCGGTTATTTCGCCTTTTTCGTTTATGAGAATGATGTCATCACAGTCGGGGAATTGTGCCAGACGCTTGTCGTAAACCTGACGATGGGTCGTTTTGTGGAACAGAAAAATATCACGACTCCGTACTGGATCGGAACAAATCCGCAGGCGTAGAATTCTGTTGGCATCGGGCTGCGGCAAGGGATGAATCTGCATCTCATAACGCCCGTCTTTATGGAGAAGCAGTCGGATCTTCCAGGCACCTCTGTCTGTTTTTTCTGCACTTTTCACAAGCAACGCCCTGATTTTCTTTTCAGGGAAGATGAAGCGAAAATATCGCGCCGAATTCCGCAGCCTTTCCAGGTGTTCCTGCCGCAAAAATATCGTGCCGTCCGCTCTGCAGCGTAAGGTCTCAAGCAGGTGAAATTGTGGTGATTTGGTGTTGAGAAAGCGGTTTTTTAGGCGGCATTCTGCAAATTCTTTTTCCGCTTCAGAGCCGATGGTAATGCCGGCGCCGATGCCGATTTTGATTTTATGCTGCAAACGATCGATAAGCGCTGTGCGAATGGCGACATTGAAAACAGCCTCCGGACCGGGGGAAAAATAACCGATACAGCCGGTGTAAATTCCACGCGCCGAAGCTTCGAGTTCGCGGATAATTTTCATGGTGCTGATTTTCGGTGCTCCGGTGATGGAGCCGCAGGGGAAAAGCGCCTGGAAAATTTCTGCAAAAGCGCAGTGCAGCGACAATTTCGAACGGATCGTCGAGGTCATCTGTAAAACAGTTTCATATTTCTCAACCGTGAAAAGTTTGTCCACATGCACACTGCCGGGGGTTGAGATACGATTCATATCGTTGCGCAGCAGGTCGACAATCATCACATTTTCGGCTTTTTCTTTTGGCGAATGTCGCAAATATCTCGCGCTAATCTCATCACCGGCAAGATCGACACCGCGTGCTGCCGTGCCTTTCATCGGTTTGGTTTGTAAAACACCGTTTTGCCAGCGAAAAAAAAGTTCGGGCGAAGCCGAAGCGATGGTGTATTGATCGAACTGCAGTAACGCTGAATATTCCGCCCGCTGGTTTTCACTGATGTGCTGGTAAAATGAGCGTACATCCCCGAAAAAATCTCCGCTCATCCGGTAGGTATAATTGACCTGATACGTATCTCCGGCTTTTATGCGGGCATGAATAGCCTCGATCGCACGACCGAACTCCTGCTGGTTGGTCTCTGCGCGAAGCGAGGTGAACGAATAAAATTTACGGGGTTTTGATCTGAATCTGACAACCTGCTTTTTTTTAAAAAGACCGAAACAGAGCAGCGGCAGATCATTTGCCGGAAATGTTTGGTAAAGCGGGTCCATTGCCGCGGCTGCTTCATAGCTGATAAAACCGGCGGCATGCAAACCCGAGCGCACAGCTTTTTCGATGCGATTCAGGGCTGGAATCACTTGCCCGACTTTGTGGCATAAAACGATGTCAGTTAATCTGGAGAAGCGTAAGCATCCCGACATCTCCGGATGCAGGAAGTTATCCAGTTGTATTGAAAATTTTTCCATCGCTCCCATAGCGCATCAACTCGCTAAATTGGAGATAGTTACAAATTTAACCAAACCCCGTGTTCAATCGGTGTAAATCCGAGGCTAACATACGAATGTGTTCAGGTTTTAACCTGGATTATTGACAAAATCTGAAAAAGAGCTTGATAAATAATTGATTTCGTTTTGTTGCGCTAAAATAAGATAACTTTTGTGTTTTACAAGCACGGAATTTTATTGCAAACAACAGCCGCGGTCGCTTTTTTTTCATACTTCTGACGGCAAATCTCACGGATATTTTAGTTAATAAATAATCGGGTTTTGCCGATTTTGATACAAAGACCGCACCTGATTAAAACAATCTCCCCGGATTAACAGCCTGCCGTGACAACACGGCGTGATTAAACCGGATGTAAAAGCAAAAAATGGTTTTTGTGCCATTATTATGATTTCAAAATAAAATGGCCGCCGTTGAGCTTGCCTCCGATATTCAATGATATGAAAAGTTGAAATTTTGGCTGAAGAGTTCAGTGAGTTTCAAAATTTGTAAAGGTAGTCAATGTCCAGAATTTTGATTGCAGAAGATGATTTAGTCACGCGAAAAATGTTAAAAGTTACGTTGGAGAAGTTTGGGCATGAGGTAACAGCAGCGGCCGATGGCGCCGAAGCGTGGGAGCTTCTCATGCAACCAGATGCACCCCAACTGGTCATTCTCGACTGGATGATGCCGGGCAAAGACGGCCCGGAAATCGTCGCCGGTTTACGGGCTTCTGAAATCGGAAAATATCATTATGTCATCTTGCTTACTTCGAAATCGGAAAAACAGGATATCACCTATGGTTGGGAATCCGGCGCAGATGACTTCATCACCAAACCTTTTGACAAGGAAGAACTGGCGCTGCGCCTGCATGCGGGCGAGCGCATTATCGCGCTGGAAAATAACCTGGCGGCGAAAAATCAGGAACTGGGCATCGCAAATGAGCAGATTACTGCGGCGAATGCCCGAATGCAAGACGAACTTCAGGCTGCGGCGAAAATGCAGGCGGCGCTTCTGCCGACGAAACAGCCGGAAATTGACCGTGTAAAATTCAAGTGGAAATATGTTCCGTGCGATGAGCTCGCCGGTGATATTTTGAATTTTTTTAAACTGGATAACGACAATATCGGCATGTATGTTCTCGATGTCAGCGGCCACGGTGTCGCCTCGGCTTTGCTTTCGGTGACGGTGAACCGGTTTCTGACGCCGCAGCAGCGGCAATCGACGATGCTGTGCCGGTACAACTCCGGTACGGGTGCATACGAAACTTATCCGCCATCGAAAGTACTGCAGGCGTTAAATCAGCATTTTCCCATGGATATCCAAACCGGCCAGTATTTTACTATCGTTTATGGTGTTCTGAATACCAGGACACTGGAATTCAGCTTCTCCTCGGCTGGGCATCCACCGGTGATCTTGGCCAACAACGGCGCCGGCGCCGAGGCGTTGCCTTGTCACGGCTTGCCCGTCGGATTTGACGAGCACGCTGAATACACCGATGTGACGCTGAAATTACAGTCAGGCAATCGTTTATATTTTTATTCCGATGGCATGAATGAAACCAAAAATAAAGAACGTCAGGAATTTGGCGTCGAAAATCTGGTTGAAAATATTGCTGCGTTACAACAATATGGGCTGCACGAGAGCATCGAAAAGCTGATCGAAAAAGTTGATGACTGGAATGGCAATTCGAAATTTGATGATGACATCACTTTGCTCAGCCTGGAGATAATATGAACTCCGTTTTCTCTGTGAACATAGCCCGGCTATCTGTTTTACAGCCCCGTGCAACCGACAGGATGAAATTTTGAAAATCTTGATAGCAGATGATGATCAATATCTGAATAAACTGCTGCAAATGCGGCTGTCAAAATGGGGATATGAAGTGATGGCAGCCAACAACGGCACGCTTGCATTGGAGCTTTTACTGCAAGATGATGGCCCGAAACTGGCCATTCTCGACTGGATGATGCCGGAAATGGACGGTATATCCGTTTGTTCGGAAATCCGCAGATCGACGAGAGAGGATTATGTTTATATCATCCTGCTCACGGCACGGGATCAGATGTCGGATTTTCTCCAGGGGATGGATGCCGGCGCCGATGATTTTATGACTAAACCTTTCAAAGATCAGGAATTGCGTGCTCGCTTGCGCGCCGGCAATCGCATACTCGAGTTGCAGGATGACCTGGTTCGGGCTCGCGATGCCATTCAGTATCAGGCGAATCATGACCCGCTTACCGGGGGCTGGACGCGGGCGGCCATTTTTGAAATTCTGGAAAAGGAAATTAACCGATCCGGGCGCGAGAAGGGCATTCTCAGCGTAATGATGATCGATCTCGACCATTTCAAAGATGTCAATGATTGTTACGGCCATCTCGCCGGTGATGAAGTTTTACGACAGGCTGTCAATCGTATGCAAAACTCCCTGCGGCCATACGATAGTATCGGCCGCTTTGGCGGCGAAGAATTCCTCGTCGTTTTACCCGGATGTAAGGAAGACGATGCGATCCGCCTGGCCGAACGCATGCGCGCGACCATCGGGGATGAATCAATCCTGCTCGGTGATACCGAGATCAGTATTACTTGTTCTATCGGTGTTTCCATGTGGAAAGACGGCGCTCCGGCCAATTCGACGGAAATTATCGACCAGGCAGATAAAGCCCTTTATCTCGCTAAAAAAACAGGCGGCAACAAAGTTAAAATTTGCAGTGAAATTTGTAAATCATAACGCCGATTCTACTTTTCACACTCCATTGCATTGCCAATTGAAGTGGTCTGTCGATATCTGATCAATACGCCTGCTCAACCTGCTCGTCTTATCAGCTCATAGGAATTCGCAAATCGCAATCCCGGGGATATTCAACAAGTCGATGAAATTCTCTTGAACGAGAAAATTAATTTGTGCACATTTGCGCTTTATTTTTTACCTGGAACGATTTCCAATTTGAGCATAAAATGTGGACGACAAAAGACTCGCTTGCGCTTTATAATATTGACAACTGGGGAGACGGTTTTTTCGGGATCAACGATGAAGGCAATGTGACCGTTATGCCGAAACGCAATTCGCAAGATCAGATCGATTTGAAAATTTTAATCGAAGAACTGCAGTCACGTGGTATTCAATTGCCCATTCTGTTGCGATTTTCAGATATTTTGTTCGAACGGATGCGGGAGATTTGCAGCGCTTTTTCCCGGGCAATCGACGAATTAAAGTACGCCGGTTGCTACCAGGGTGTGTATCCGGTGAAAGTGAATCAGATGCGGCAGGTCGTCGAATCGATTGTCGATTTCGGACGCGACTACCAATATGGTCTGGAAGTGGGTTCAAAACCCGAATTGCTCATGGTCATGGGGTTAGTGATGGATCAACAGACGTTGGTCATTTGTAACGGTTATAAAGATGCGGAATTTATCGAATTGGCGCTGGCAGCGAAAAAACTGGGGATAAATATCATAATCGTCATCGAAAAATTCTCTGAACTGGCGCTGGTGTTTGAATTGGCACAGAAAACAGAGGTGGTTCCCAGTATCGGCATCCGCTTGCGGTTGAGCTCGAAAGGAGCCGGGAAATGGGCTGAATCCGGTGGCGACCGCTCGAAATTCGGCCTGGGGCCTATCGAGATTACGCGCGCCATCGAGATGCTGAAAAAATATGATAAACTGGCCTGCCTCGAACTCATTCATTACCACATCGGCAGCCAGGTCAATTGTATCAGCACGCTAAAATACGGGTTGCGGGAAGCCGGCCAGTATTATGTCGAATTAAAAAAAATGGGCGCAGACTTGAAATACATCGATACCGGCGGCGGATTGGCGGTGGATTATGACGGATCGCGTTCAAATCGTTCCTTTTCGACAAATTATAACATACAGGAATATGCCAATACGGTGGTCTATGAATTCCAAAATATCTGTGAAGAAAATGGAATTACCCCACCAATCATCATCACTGAAGCAGGGCGGGCGCTGACGGCTTACCACTCTGTGTTGATCACCAATGTTCTCGGGGTTGCCGAGGTGCCCTGCTGCATTCTGCCCATAACCGATAATGATGATATGCCACTGCAGTTACAAATTTTGAAAGAGGCTTACGAAGAAATTACGACTGATAATTTTCGCAAGGTTTATCATGATATTATCGATTTACGCAAACAAATTCTCGATCTTTTCAACCTCGGCTACCTGAACCTGCACTGGCGCTCGCTTGCCGAATCTTACTACTGGGTGGCGCTGCAAAAAATCTGGCAGATGGCCTGCCAAATGGACCCCATTCCGGTGGAGCTGGCGCGTTTGGAAAAAAAACTCGCCGATGTTTATTTCTGCAATATTTCTATTTTTCAATCGCTGCCAGATACATGGGCGATCAATCATTTCTTTCCAACAATTCCCATTCAAAAAATGGATGAAAAACCGTCGCGGCACGCCGTGCTCGCCGACGTCTCCTGTGATTCAGACGGCAAAATCGATCTGTTTATCGATGAAAACGGCACCCGGCAGACCTTGTTATTGCATGAACTTGAGGATAAGCAAAACTATCTGCTGGGATTTTTTCTGGTCGGTGCTTATCAGGAAATTCTCGGCGATTTACACAATTTGTTCTGCGATACCAACGCCGTGCATATCTCCTGGGATGAGGAGACACAAGCTTATTCCATCGAACATGTCGAAGATGGCGACACGGTGCGCGATGTTTTGCAATATGTTCATTTCAACGATGAATCACTGGTCTCCGATTTTCGCAAAAAAATTGAAAAAGCGTTGCGGCAGAAACAGATTGCCATGCCGGAGGCGCGTCGGATTTTGGAGATTTACCGCCAGGGTATCGCCGGCTATACTTATTTGGAATAAGCGCTACAATCCTGCCCATATTTTCCCGCCAGTTTCCTACAATTTAGATAATATTAGCCAAATGACAACAGACTGATTTACCCATTTTAAAATAGGTTTCAGCATTTGGGCTCGACGATGGTAATTTTTTAATACTCATGGTTTAGTAAAACCTGCAAAATCAATGAAAATTTCGTTCTGAACAAAAATCGACTGGTTGCCGGAAGGGATGCCTTTGCATAAGCCGCGATTTTTGCAACCATATAATCTGTTCACAGCTATTTTTCTCCAGGGAGCGGAGAAGAGAGAATGATGGTCGAAAAGCATATCTTATCCACTCTGTTGCTTGCAGGGATTTATTTTTTAGCGGGTTGCGGCGTTTCCGCACCTGCGCTCTCCACGAACCGTACCGCTGTTGCCCCATCAGTAAAAACATTCCCGGCATACCGCCTTGGCTGCGGTGATATCATCGAAGTGAAATTCTATAAAAACGAACGTTTTTCCCGGGAGCAAACCGTGCGACCGGACGGACGTATTACCCTCGAACGTATTGGTGATGTGACCGCAGCCGGTTTAACGCCTGCCCAGCTCGACAGCGTCATCACAACAGCCTATACAGCGTTTGTCATCGATCCCGAGGTCACAGTTTTTGTCAAAGAATTTGCCAGCCAGAAAGTTTTTGTATTCGGGGAGGTGAATGAACCTGGCGTGTATCCACTCGACAATGAAATGACTTATCTGCAGGCGTTGACGGTGGCCGGCGGGCCGACGGATATGGCAAAACTGAGCCATGTCCTGCTGATCCGCGGTGATGGCCTGACGGATAAACAGGAGTTTTTTCTCAACCTGCGGCCGATTGCGAAACGCAATGCGGTGCAAAAACTGGGATATGTCCAGGCACGCGATTTAATATTTGTCCCTGCCACCACTTTGGGCAATGCCAATAAGATTATGCGTCAATTTTATAGCACAATTTTACCCCCGATCGATGTTTACGTACGTGCTCTGCTCTGGCAGTAAAGTATCTGTTCAGCCATATCCATGGCGAGATTTTCTTCTTGCTTGTCAATTGTAGAATCCAGCCATTCATTGCGGCAGGCAAGATACTGCGGCGTTTCCAGTTACTTTTAGATGAAGCCCGCAGTAATGTGCGTGAGCTGCCGAACGAGATACTTCACCTGATGATAATACGCCGGCATGGTGTATCAAAAAAATTTCAATTTTAGCCAGGAGTTTCATATGGAAACAGGGAACAGCCGCCTGCTCGAAGCTGTCTCGATCATTTTTCAGCGCAAGCGACTTATCGCCGCAATAACGACTGGTATTACATTATTGGGAGTGCTCATTCTCCTGCTGATGCCGAAAAAATATGAATCTGTGGCTGATATCTTGCTGGAGAAACTAAACGACTCTGAAAAGGCGATGCTTTTTCGCGTCAATATCCCCAATCTGTTCGACAAACTCGACTGGATCAATGCGGAAATACAAATCATTAAAAGCCGGCCTGTCGCCGAAATGACCATCACAGCTATCGGGCTCGATAATTTTACCACCGATGATTTACCACTCGATGAAAAAGACCTGCGTTTTGTCCGCGAAGAATGTATTGAGAATTTACGTGAGAATATTCGCCTCACACAATTGAGCAATTCCGCAGTTCTGCGCTTGCGTTATGAAAGCTTTGCTCCTGATGTGGCCGCCCGAATTCTTGAACAGGTGATCAAATCCTATCGGACATACCGCACTGACCTGTTCCGGGAAACCGAGGCCTACGAGTTTTATTCAAACCAGCTTGCGGAAGCAGACAAGCGGCTGCAGGCCCTGGAATCAAAACAAAGCGGCTTTAAAAATACGGCGGTATTGGTAGAACCGAAATCGCAGGGGACGCTGCTGTTGGCCAAACTTTCGGACTACCAGTCGATTTTGAACAACCTCCAGACAAAACGCATCGGCAAGGAATCGCGCCTGGCGATCATGCGTGAGAAAGTACAGGTAGGCAAGGAAACCGTCATTCCGGCGACCGAGATCAGCGACAGTCCCAGCCGGGCTGAATATTTAACAAAATTAAAGACGGAATTATATACTTTACAGACACAGCGTGATGAGCTGTTACGTAATTTTTCACCGACTTACAGTGAAGTCGTCGAGGTGGAAAGCCGCATCGCCTCAGCCGAGGAAAAGTTTTTAAAAGAAATCAATGACATCATTGAGCAGGAAGAGACGAGCATCAAAGTGTTAGAATCGCAGGAACAAAAATTAAAGATAGCGATGGACAGTGTGCGCATTGCAATCAGGAAACTTTCGACCACGGATTATAAATTGACACAAATTTCCCGCGGTATCGCGGATACGCGTGAACTCTATTCCATGCTTCTGCGCCAGCGCGATAACGCCCGCCTTTCGATGGAAAAAGCGCAGCACGGCATCCGGGTGCTCACCGTCAGCCCGGCGCTGGTACCGATTCACCATTCGCGTCCGCAGCGGCGGATCGGTTTTATTATCTCGCTTTTCGTTGGATTGTTCAGCGGCCTGAGCGTTGCTTTTGTCACGCATTACGTACATAAATATTCCGTCGAAAACCCAGACGCAGAACAATCGACGATGCAACGGGTTACAGCCGCATTATTAGGCGGAGAAGGAATTCATTCAGAATTACACAGGAACTGATGATTAGCCAGGATACTCCATTCGAATCGATTGCCGCAAGAGGAATTTTTCAGGGAAACCAGCCACGCACCGCCGAAGTGCTCGGTACACGCATCGATCTCGTGAATTATGCCCAAACCATCGCCAGAATCGAGACCGCGATTCGTGACCGCTCGGCGATGTCTGTTGGCTTCACCAATGTCTACACCATCATGTGCTCACAGTTTGATGCCGAACTCAATCGTGCCATTGAAAATTTCACCCTGTCCGTCGCCGACGGTATGCCACTGGTGTGGTTATCCAGGTTTACCGATACCCCTTTGCAAACAAGAGTTTACGGGCCGGATTTGTTTTTGAAACTTTGTGCGCTGAGCGAAAATGCGGGTTACCGGCATTTTTTTTACGGCAGCGATAAACGCGTTCTCGATTCCCTCGAAAAAAACTTGTTGCGGCATTTTCCCACTCTGCAAATCGCCGGCAAAATCTCTCCGCCTTTCCGGGCGCTGACAGCGGCTGAGGAAGAAACCCATATCGCTGAAATAAACGCGGCCCAGGCCGATGTGCTGTGGATCGCCATCGGTAGCCCGAAACAGGAAAAATGGATGGCGAAAATGCGCCCGCGATTGCAAACACCGGTGCTCGCGGCGGTTGGCGCAGCTTTCGAGTTTCACGCCGGCACCAAAAAACAGGCCGCCCCGATTATGCGCAATCACGGCTTCGAATGGCTCTTTCGCCTGTTATACGAACCACGCCGTCTGTGGATGCGCTATCTGATTTACAACCCTTTGTTTATCCTGGCGATTATGCGGGAAGTCGGGGTGAAATGGCGCGCCTCACGTCGTCGGATTCGCAGCAGGACGACGCGGGAGTGAACCCCTATCTTTAACTAAAAAATATTGCGTAAAAGCCTCCCGCTGAGGATGCATTGAGCTCAGCAAGGACGCTTTGTGAACATGACCGAGATCAGCATTGGCTTCAATTCATCCAAAAAAAACACATGACGATTTGCCTCCGGCGGGGCAGAGTTTTTTACTGCAAATGCGCAGAGAGTGGCTACCGCTGCTGCATTTTCTGCCGCTGTTGATGATCATTGCATTCGTGCTTTTTATGCCCTCGCCCCGTCTCGGAACCGGTATGACTAAAATGCAATTGCAGGCTATGGGCGATATGAACAAGCGCATCATTTTCAGCCTGGCGTTTTTGCTCGCCGGTTTCGCTTTGCTGCGATGCCGCGGTGCGACGAAGCAGTTCGTCAATGAAAATAAAATGCTGGTACTGCTGGTCATCTATACCGGGCTCACCGTGCTCTGGGCTTCCTCGCCCGCTGTCGCATTCAAGCGCTGGGCGCAATTTGCCGGCTTTCTTCTGGTGATCTGGTGCGCGTTGCTGCCTGCGGATTCACCCAAGAAAATACTCACGCTATTACGGTTTCTTTTTGCGACCGCTTTACTCGCCTCGATACTTGCCGCTTTTATTCGCCCGGCGATGACAATCGAACCGGCAACCGGTGCTTGGCGTGGCATTTTTTCCCATAAAAACATTCTCGGGCAAGTTACTGTGCTGGCGATGATATTATGGCTGCCCGCGCTCTCGGAGGCAAAATCCGCGAAAACCAGGTTTTATACTCTGATCATTTTAACGACGGCCTTTATGCTGCTGCTCAAAAGCAACAGCAAGACGGCGCTGGTGATTTTTTTGATCATTTTCAGTTGGTGGGCTGTTTTCAAATTCCCTCTGCGTCGGGAAATCAAAATCCTGTTGTTGCCCATTCCCGTACTTCTCATTTTGTTTTGGATGCTGAATTTCCAAAACGCCAGCCTCGATGAAATGGTTTTTTCCACCTTGCAGCGTGATACTTCGTTCACCGGACGCACGATTTTGTGGAAAGCGTTTACCGAAAATATCGGCGCCCAAACCGTCTTCGGTTCGGGTTACAACAGTTTCTGGATCAGCAGCAATGATATCGCCGGCCACCTGATTCAGCAATTGGGCTGGGACCCGGGGCAAGCGCACAATGGCTATCTCGATATTCTCAACGAACTCGGCGTTGCCGGTGCGCTGATTTTTCTTTTTTTTATCATCAAATCGACGCGTCAATCATGGCGTCTGATGTTGCGGGAGACAGAACTGGGCGTTGTTTGCTTTTTTATGATGCTGGCGCAAATTCTCAATAATTACGTTGAAACGAGTTTTTGCCGTAGCTCCAGTCTCGGCTGGCTGGTGGTGCTGATCATGGCCTGTATCGCCGCCCACCGTGATTTTGCCGCCAACACCCCGGAGCCATCGGCAAACGAAAAAACGCGAGCCTGAAACTTGGACAAAAAAGACTTTACTCCGGATATTTCCATCTGCATCGCGACGTATCAACGCCCGCAGGGGCTCCGCAGGCTTTTGGCCAGCCTGCACAATCAAACTGCGGCAGCCCATTTGAAATGCGAAATAATCATCGTTGATAATGACGTGCAGGGCAGCGGTAAACCGGCTCTGCAGATAACCGGGCGGGCGGAAATTCCGCTAAAATATAGCATCGAGCCGCGGCAAAACATATCACACGCACGCAATAAAGCGCTGCAGCTTGCGCGTGGTAAATGGCTGGCCTTCATCGATGATGACGAAGAAGCTGAACGCGATTGGCTGGCAAATTTTTGGCAAATGAGCCGGAAAATTTCCGCTGCCGGTTTTTTCGGCCCGGTACTGCCGCAGTTCGAATCCGATGTGAGACATTGGCTGAAGGGGGAAGACTGTTTTCAACGTCCGCGCCCGGCCGATGGCGCCCGCCTGACTTATGCGCAAACCCGCACGAGCAATGCTTTTATCCGACGTGAATGTCTGGCGCCCTACCGCTTCGACCCGGCATTTGGCCGTCTCGGCGGCAGCGATGTGGAACTGTTCGCCCGCATGCAGAATGACGGCCATCTTTTTTTCTGCTGCGATGGTGCGCTTGTCCGGGAGTATTTTCCCTGTGAACGCGTGAATATTCGCTGGTTATTGCGGCGTGCATTCCGCGGTGGGCTCAGCTATACGAAAATTCGTAAAAAACTGCACAGCGGCAAGGGGCAGAGTTTTAACCGGTTCTTTAAATCGACGGCAGGTATAGTGGTATTTTCGCTTATCTTGCCATTTGAATCTTTACTCGGGCGGCGCTATTTCGTCCGTCGCTTACAAAAAATACTTGTGCAAACCGGACACCTCTGTGGTATTTTTAACGTGAAATTCGAGGAATACCGCCCGAAAAGAAATGCAACGCGCATTAAATTTATTTTCAATGTCTGCACCCATTACCGCCGTAAACTCTTCGAAGAGCTGGCGAAAAAATATGACATTGAGTTTCTCTTTTTCTCTGCGGGAGATGAAAACTACTACGACGGCTTGGGCAGCAAAGCCCTGGGTGAATTCGATGGACGCTACCTCAAGGGTTTGAAGCTCGCGCCCCATTTGCGCCTGACGCCGGGATTACTGCCACTGATTTTCCGGCGAAAATCGGATATTATCATCAAATGCATCAACGACCCGTTGCCACTGCTACTGTCATTTGTCGCAGCAAAAATTCACGGCCTGCCTTTTATTTTATGGACCGGTCTGTGGCACGATTTGCAAACCAGATTTCACAAGGCAGCCTGGCCACTGGTCGATTTCATCTACAAAAAATCGGATGCCATCGTGGTTTACGGCGACCATGTTACGCATTATCTGAGGCAGAAAAGTATTGACCGGCAAAAAATATTTCCGGCTTATCAGGCACACGATACCACACTTTTTTTGCATCACTTTCCGGCTGCTGAAATCGAAAAATTGCGCAGCGAACTGGGCATCAGAACCGCAAAAGTCATCCTTTTTATCGGCAGGCTGGTCGAAGAAAAAGGCCTTGAAACATTGCTCGCGGCCTTTTCAAAACTCGACCCGGCAGAAGTAAGTTTGCTGATTATCGGTGCGGGGAAGATGGAAGAAAAACTGCGTACTACATTTAAAAATGAGGTAAATGGACTGCTCCTGCCCTACGTCGAAAATGCGCAACTATATAAATATTACGCGCTTGCCGATGTTTTTGTGTTGCCCTCCATCACCACCGGGCGTTTTAAGGAACCCTGGGGGTTTGTGGTCAATGAGGCCATGTGCCAGTCCTGTGCTATCGTTCTCAGCGACGCTGTGGGCGCGGGACAGGGCGGACTGATTCAGCATGAAATCAACGGCTTGATTTTTCCGGAAAAGGACAGCAGTGCGCTGGCGAAAATTCTCGATAAATTGCTGCACGACGAAAAGTATTGCCGCAATCTTCAGCACAAGGCGCTGCAAAGCATCAAAAACTGGCCGCTGGAAAAATCTCTTGCCGGTTTTGATGCGGCAATTGAATTTGCTTTAAACAGGAAACAAAACAGCAATTGAAACTAAAAATCGTTTTTGCAATTATCGAACAGGGCCATTTTCGCAGGGGGCTGGTTTACAAAGTCAACCGCATGTGGACGCCGGCGGTCACCGCCATCATGGCGGAAATGCAGCGGTTAAAAGGCCACACCGTACGCATTTTTGATGCCAATGCCTGTGGCTGGGATAACCGCTGCCTCAGCGAAATAATAATCGCAGAAAATCCCGGCGTGCTGGTGCTGATGAGCCAACCGGTGGATCGCTGGCAAAATCCTTATCCCTGCATCGAACGGCAGAAGGATTTTGTCGCCACTGTGCGCAAAACCGGCTACGAAGGTTTGCTGCTCGCCGTCGGGCCGCACCCGACATTGTTGCCGGAACATTTTCTCAAAGAAATTCCCGAAGTCGATTACATCATTCGCGGCGAACCGGAACCTGGCGTCGATGCTTTTATCGACCGGGTAGTGCAGCAGCGTCCCTTCGAGGACGTACCCGGAATTTCCGCCCGCATCCTGGACGATGTCGTGCATTTCGCCGATGAGCGACACGTGTCTGATTTGAACAGCTTGCCGCAACCGGCCTACGATTTATTACCCATGCACCGGTATCAGCATCATTTTTACTCGCGGATAAATGATCCCGGCCACCGTTTCGCTTTCATCGAGACCACCCGTGGTTGCCCCTTCGCTTGTAGCTTTTGCAATCTTTCCATGTATGGCCGCAAAGTGCGCCATTTTTCAGTCTCGCGGATCCTTGCAGAAATCGATTTACTGGTCAGTAAATACAAAATCAATTATTTGTTTTTTGGCGATTTGAGCTTTGGTATAAAACGCCGCGCAACTGAAGGATTGCTGCTGGGGCTTATCACACGAAAATATGATCTGCGTTGGTCGTGTCAGACCCGCATCGACCTGCTCGATGAACGGCTGATCGATTTGATGAGCCGTGCCGGTTGTCACCGAGTTGAAGCCGGTATTGAAACCGCTCATGCCGGGTTGATGGATAGTGTAAAAAACATCAAACTGCAGCAGGTGCGGCAGCAAGTCGAGTTGCTTAAAAATGCCGGTATCAAGCTGGAATCCGGCCACCTCGCCGGACTGCCGGGGCAAACGGCCGCTCAGATTTGGCAATCGGCAAAAATGCTGAAAAAGATCGGCATTCGCTTTAAAATCACCTCGGTAACCGTACCCTATCCGCGTACCGTCGATTATGAAAGAGGCGTTGCGGAGAAAAAAATAACAGTGGCAAGCTGGGACAATATCGTTGCGGCAGCCGGTAAATGTGGAAATAATTTGAGTGACCGCAAAATAGAGGTCGCAATTCTTATGGTTCAGTGTTTATATTATTGGCATATTTTCGCGTCAGGATCAAAAGCTGTCGTGTTCAGCCTGGCGCATTTTCAGGCTGTTCTGCGGGGTATTTCCCGGTTGGCGTTGTGCCCGCGCAACGCCGCCGGAGCTATAAAAAGAATATTCGAAGATGCTGTTTACGGCGCCGAATAAGTAACCTCATAAATTTTTGAAAAACAGGATACAGGACGTGAAGTTTTTCGTTATAATTCTCTTTGTTGCCTGCCTGCTCATCTGGGCTGTTTTTAAATGGCTGCTGCCTGATTATCCACTGAATGAATCAGAAATGATCGCCGTGGTCGCTTTTGTGGCGATTCTCGTTTTTTGGGTTAAAAGAAGACAAATCAGGCACCTGCGAAAGCAAAACGGGGAATAATATGCCACGATTTCTAAAATACATTTTAATGATTACGGGCATTTTTGTGCTCATCTTTTTGGCCGGGATTTATACTTCACGGTCGGTGCGAAATATGGGCGGATTAAACCCGAAAGACGCTGAATACGAACCCGCCGATAAAGATGTACAGCCGCTTAAACCGGGAGATACGCAGGGCGCTGCATCCGGAGAGCCGAAAGCTGTGAAACCTGAAAATCGCCTCACCGTGCGCAATTTTCTCATTGTGCAACAGCCGGAGGAAACGGGTTTCGGGCTCTACAGCTACCTGCTTTTTGAAGTACCGCCGACAGCGGAAACGAGAGAAAAATACCAGGCGCTGCTCGCCGCTTTTTTACAAAAAGTATCGCCTTTTGCAGATATTGAGGAATTTGTCGAACGTAAATATCTTAACGTCACCTATGTTCCGGTGACCGATATTGCACCCGAAGATTTTGAAACACGCGAAGTCGAACAACAAGTCGACTGGGTTTTGTCGCATTATAATTATGCCCGAGCGCGGGTTTTGTTAGCGGCAATAGCGCAAAAGCAATCGAACGGCCCATTCGTTTATTCAGTACAAAATCCGCTTTATCTCGGCACTACGCCGGCCTATTTCCTTTTGCAGGATTTCTCCAGGGCGCCTGCCCACCTCAGTGGTTTATGGCTCGATCAATTTATTCGTCAGGCTGCAAAGGACGAATTCTGGGAAAAAGACCGCTTGTTCGGTTTTGTCGTCAATTTGCGCACAGCGGTCGCCGTTCTCGGCAGCGGTGTGAAAACGGTGAGCCGGTCGCTGGACTGGTGGCAAAAAAAAATGAATCAATGGATATGGATTGAAAAAGTGGCTGATGTCGCCTCCATACCAGTGCGGCAATAATTGAGTTTCTTCTTCAACTATATGCAGACAACCGTGAAAAATAAAATCGCCGTTTTTTTTCTTTTTAGCTTTTCTGTTGTTTTTATGCTGTTGCTTTGCGAATGGGGGCTGCGTTTTATTCAGCAAAAAGGCTCGCCGGCGGCGGAAGCGCGGCTTTTACGCAGGAGTTCGATCCCCGGTCTGGGCTGGGAATTAACCCCGGGTTTTCAATCTGAAAAATACAGCATCAACGCGGCTGGGTTCCGCGGCCCGTCGTTTTCAGTGGAAAAAACCGGCGGTGTACAGCGCATTGCCTGCATCGGTGATTCGCACTGTTTCGGATTGGGAATTTACGATAAAAACAAAATTTACCCTGCATTGCTGCAACAACGGCTCGCAGCCAACGATAGCCTTGAGGTGCTGAATTTCGGTGTGCCGGGTTATAATACCTGGCAGGAATTCTCTCAATTACAGGAAATCGTTTTGCATTACAAACCGGATCGCGTCGTGCTCGGTTTTGTTTTCAATGATGCTGACGGCAACACGGCCATCGAAACCGCGGACGGGCGGCAGAAATTCGCTGAAACATCGGCTGCGCCGGTTCCAAAAAGTTACACTTCCTGGCTGAAGCAGAGTTATCTGGTGATGGCCCTGAAAGAAGTTTTCGAGCGTGCAGCACTGGCGTTTTTCGATTATCACCCAAACTATATCGATATAAAAATTAAGACGGCCCGTTGGCGCGAAATGAAAGCAAAATTATCAGAAATGGATGCCCTACTCAAAAATGCCGATATTCCGTTGCTCGTCATCGTTTTTCCCATGACCTATCAACTGGCGGCGCCGGAATCGGAGAGTGCGGCGCAGCGGGATATTTTAACGTTTTTAAAAAAACAGAAGATCGCGCACATCAATCTGTTTCCCCGTTTCCGCCGTTTTCTGCATGAGCATAAATTCGATTATAAAAAACTGACCGTCAAAGGTATTCGCGACAGCCACCCGACGGCCACCGGACACCTCATGGTCGCAGAAGCGATCACCGATTATCTACAGAATGAAAAATGAAAATACTGGTTATTCACAATAAATATCGTTATAAAGGCGGTGAAAATACCGTCGTGCAGGCCGAGATCAATTTGCTGGAAAATTACGGTCACACGGTGATTCCTTACATGCGAGACAGCCGCGAGATCGCCAATTTTACTTTCAAGGAGCGGCTGCAACTGCTGCGCGACACTCTGTGGTCGGAGCAGACCTATGCCGATATCGATAATATCATTGCCTAGGCGCGCCCGGATGTCGCCCACATCCACAATACCTTGCCGCTGATCAGTCCGTCGGTATATTATGCCTGCGCCCAGCACGGTGTTCCGGTGATTCAAACTTTGCATAACTTCCGGCTGCTTTGCCCGGCGGCAACATTCTTGAAAGATGGAAAAATCTGCGAAAAATGCCACAAGCGTTCGCTTGTCGATAGCGTTTTTTATGGCTGTTATCGCGATTCGTATCTACAGACAACAGTGGTCGCCAATATGCTGCACCAGCACCGCAAGCGCCAGACGTTTAAGCGATTGATCAGTGGATTTATCGCATTGACTGATTTTCACAAATCAAAATTTATCGAGGGTGGATTGCCCGGGGATAAGATTTTTACCCGCGCCAACTTCACCCACCCGGTGCAGGTTAAAAGAAACGGCCCAGGAAAATTTGCCCTGTTTATCGGTCGCCTGAGCCCGGAAAAAGGGCTGGGCACGCTGGTCAATGCCTGGGAAAACCTGCCTGATATTCCGCTAAAGATTGCTGGCAGCGGCCCACTCATCGAAGCGATGGCAACGAAACTCATCACTGAAGATATAACGCACGTGGAATTGCTGGGATTTGTCAATTCCCGAAAACGGACGGAATTGCTGGCAGAAGCCCGCTTTCTCGTGGTGCCTTCGAATTGGTATGAAGGTATGCCGACGGTTGTGCTCGAGGCTTTCGCGGCAGGCATTCCCGTTCTCGCCAGTCGTATCGGCAGTCTCGCCGAGCTCATCGAAGATGGAAAAACCGGCCGGCTTTTTGAACCGATGCACGAACTGGACTTATGTGAAAAAGCCCGCTCGATTTTTCACGATAAACCGACATTGCAACAGATGAGCCGCGCCGTAAAAGTGGAATTTGAAAGATTGTACACACCACAGGTAGGTTATAAATCACTGATGGCCATTTACGAAAAAGTCCTGCAAAACCGGGCGTAATCCAATTGGACTCAATGTTTCCCGTTCATCCGATCACTTCAACCCATATCTCAACCGTACATTTTTAAAATGAAAACACAGGATTGAACACAAAGTAAAGAGTGCAACGAATACAAGGATGATCGCCAGCCGCTGCCACGGCTGCCCGGTTTCCATGCGCAGGTTGACGAGCCGGTAAATGGTGTAACACCATTCCGCCGCTGCGACGACCAAGGCCGCCTGCGCACTGCGCGCAACCAGCCGATACGGAAAAACCAGGCTCAGTAAAAAAAGCAGACTGATAACCATAAACGGTAAATTGGCCGCCCGGCTGAAATGGGCAGTGATCAGTAAAAAACTCAAAATTACCGGCAGTAACTGGGAGAATGTGAGCAAATTCTTTTTCATAGCTCTCTCTTAATCTGTTGAGTGGATATCAATAAAACATGACGTTTAAAAAAAACATCTCACGCAAAGCTGCAGAGAGCGCAAAGTTTTTTAAAAGTTTTTCGTTGCACGCTTTGCGACTGCGTGAAAATTATTCAGAAAAAAACTATCGCAGGTTATTCTGTTGTCATTTTTTGGCGCTTTAAGCCGAGAGTCCCGTATCCGTGAATATCCGTTCAATCCGCTTAATCCGTGTCCCATATTTTTAAAAAAGAACACGGATCAGGCGGATGGACCAGATTTTTATCAATGGGGCACCTGAACGAATACAATCGGTATATCCAGTGCAATTGTCGCCAAAATAGCCATCAATTTATAGATTGATCAAGATGAAAAAATGCCTGGCTACCGGCGGTGCAATTTAGCGGATAAGGGAGATTTTCTCAACAATGCCCAATTCTCCCGCGATCACCCGGACGAAATAGATACCCGAGGGTAAAAATCTGCCATATTCATCGCGCCCATCCCAGGTAAAAGTAGTCATTCCAGCTGTAGACTGCTGATTGATAAACCGTCTTACGCGTTGGCCGTTAGCAGCAAAAATACCAACCTGAAACTTTAGCACCGCATCAAACCGGATTTGAATCGTCGTGTTCCCTGAAAATGGATTGGGGAAAATTGCCAGTGAGGGGTTGTGTTGGGGCGTTGCAGTATCAATCTTGACATCGGTGGCAATGTTCAATCTGGTGCTGTTTATAAGCTCAAAATTGCGGTATTTTTCAAAGATGATATGCTGCCCCTGCTGCCGCGCGTTGATAAACTCGCGTTCGCCGCTGCGAAAACGGAAATCACGCTCATTAAATGATTGCCGCCGGTCAACGACGATTTCCTCCGGTCGGAGTGAATTTTCAGGCAGGTAAATCAGGTAATTGTACACATGATTTTGACCATTAAAATATTGAGAAACAGATACGAAAAGGGAACGATTTTGCGAAAATGGGTTGGCTGCGCTCCAGCAATAGACCTGCCCGCCGCTATCCGACTGTCGCTCAAATTGCGGTAACTGTAAAACTTCCTGACGAATGATTCCGCCTTGCGTATCAAGTTCATAAATCGCTAATTGCACTGAATCCGGATACAGCAGTACAAGTCGATATGTAGAATCTGAAAACGAATGCATGTTTTTCATCGGAACGTCGTCTTCAAAATAGTACAAACTATCTTTAGACCAGAAATTCAATGGCACGATGAGCAATTTTTCCGCCAGCAGTTGTTGCTGTTCATCAAAAATTGTGGCATAAACCCCCGCCTGCATTTCGAATGGCAAATATGGGTCGGAAATCCAGGTGACGAGAAATGAACCGTTGCCTAACCCAGCTGCATTGAGACGGAAAGCACGTCGCTGATAATCCTCAGGTTGAAAAAGCAGGCGCTGTGTTCCGTCGGCGGCGTATAACTGGAGATTGAGCATGCCGTCATATTGATCGACGTAAATGAGATTATCGCCGAGTTGGAGGGAACACAGTTCCAGTCCCAAAAAGCCGGTGCCGCACCAGGGCCATGTTGCGACGCGAAAAAAGATGGAATCGCTGCTGATTTGATTTTCCCGGTAGAAGAACGCGCTGACGGCAAATTGGCCGAATCCGGGATCGCCGAAGCCCAATGTGTAAGCGGCGAAAAACTCACCTTCTGCCTTGAAAACGACATCCTGCGCCGGCACGAACTGAAACGGCGCGCTGAGGGGTTCTCCATCGCCATCGATGTAGACCGCCGTCGCTGTATTTTCGCCCCATTTTTCCCAGACAACGAGGCATTTCTGCGGAGATAGGGGAAAAAGTTTTATCTCATATTGTGCGTGAAGTGGTGAAGAGAAAATGAAGATTAATGATAAACAGGTTGATATCGTTATTTTTTGAATGAAAAAATGAATTAAACCGGGCCCCTTCATTTTTGCCTCCCTGCTTTTAGATTGGACACAACTTCATCTTTTAGACAATTTTGCTGCAAAGAGTCTGTTATTAAAAAGATATCATCGCTACAGGTGATCTCACCATAATAAATAATCTAACACGATGCAAGGTAAATTCATCGGTTTTATCCGCTCGCGGCCCCAAATACAAAAAAAGTCAGCAGGGGCAATAATGGAGAAGAACTTGCCGAAGCAAATTACAAAAATAAATTGCAAAGAACCGGAATGAGTTGTGCCAGCATTATTTTGCCGATCATTGCGGCCGGGTAAGTCGTTGCGTAAGCGACGTAGGTCTCTTCCGATTTTGATTTTTCATAGGCATGTGCAAGAGTCGCCGGTTGTGTTTGCATCCCACAGGTAGCGCCGATTGCAGATACGATTGATGCCTTTCCGTAGTGGCGCAACAACAGCAGCGTCAGCGTCGTGGTCACAGTCGTTGTAATCAGTCCGAGCGTGAAAAGCTGCCACCCGTTCGTTGTCAAAGCTTCGAAGAAACGGCTGCCGGCCATAACACCGACGGCAGCGAGAAAAAACAAAAGCCCAATGTGACAGAGCGCTTTATTGGATTCCAACGGCAATTGCCAAACCAGCTTTCCACTTCTGCCGATTCTGCCAAGCACAAGGCCGGCGACAAGCGGGCCGCCGGCAAAACCAAGCGAGACAAATGTGCCGCCCGGTAATGGGATCGGTATCATTCCAATGAGCACCCCAAGAGAGATACCCAGGGTGAGCGCTGTGTAATCCAGTTCAGATATTCCTTTTTCCGAATCGCCGAAGAAATCCGAAACGGTTTTAAACTTCTCCAGCGGCATGACGACTCTCACGCGGTCACCGACCTGCAGCGTGGTCTCATCGTTCGGCACGAAATCAACATCTGCGCGCCGCACTCGGGTAATTTGCGCCCCAAATTTTTGATCAAGGTTGAGTTCACCGATCGGTTTTCCTGCGAGTTTTTTATCTGATACGAGAATCCGGCGCATGGAAATCGTCTCGTTTTCCGTTTCCAGACGCGCTTGTGAACGAGCGCCAAAAAATTCAGTCGCTTTTTCAATGTCGGCTTCCTGGCCGACAACCGTTACAATATCATTTTTTAGCAATCGTGCATATTTGGTCGGCACTTTAAGTTCGCCATCATGCTGATGCCTTGAAATGATCAATCCAATTTTATCACGGACGCGTAATTCGCCAATTGAACGGTCGATGATTTCCGGATTGGTGATTTCAAAATTTGCGGTCGCCAAACTTAATTTCACCGCATTGTGAGAATCGCTTTCCGTTTTTTCTTTCCGCGCAGCTTTGTTGTAAATTTTAAAAAACAACTCGAAAGCAAGCATGCCACCGATAATGCCGAAGGGATAGGTTACCGAATAACCGACAGCGGGGTCGCGCGGATCACCAATGCCGGTATTCCTGATGAGCTCCGTCACCGAGGCCAATGCCGGCGTATTCGTCAGGCCGCCGCAAAAAACACCGGCAATTTGCCCAACTTCAAGCTGCATCCACATGCCGACCACGATGGTTATAAATGCGCCGATGCCGAGGGAATACAGTATGGCGATATTGAATTTTAGTCCGTGGCTTTTTAACGCCGCGAAAAAGCCGGCACTGCTCGTCAAACCCACAGTATAGACAAAGAGTATCAGACCGATTTGCATCACTTGATGCACGATAACCAACGGCTCCGAGCCAGCCGGTTGCCAGCCGCCAAAAAACAGGCCTGCAAACAATACGCCTGCCACACCAAGCTTGAAACCACGAATTTTAATTTGCCCCATGACAAATCCAATGCTGATAACAGAAAATAATAAAAGGGGCTCGCTCTGCGATACCAGTTGGCGAAATGAATCCATACCTTAAAACTCCATTCTGCAGGAAATGCAGATCAATCCGTTAATTTTAAAATAAATAATAAGCGTTTTTAGAATTTTAGTCTAATATCGGCAAGCCGGGAAAGTAGATTGAAGGGTATTGCAAAATGGAAGGAAATTGTTGTTTCTCACTCGCAGCCTTTTCCCAATAAATAGAGCGAAAGAGCCCTCGCTGAACGTAAAACTCGTGCTGCCCGGCGAGGGCACCGCTTTGCTCTCTATGTTCAAAAATTGTGCAGGCTGAACAGATACCACGCAACTTCATTAAGTTAAGCCATGGGTACCCTTTCGAAAGCTACTGAGAATATAGGAGTTATGATATAGTAATATGCTTTGAGATCAAATTGTTGATTTTTCGACCCTTCGCAAATCTTTTCGCGCTTTGCGCTTTTGCGTGAAATAAATGGCTTTAATTCATATTAAACGACAAAACGAGGGGCATTCAATCCTCTAAATTATTACCTTTCGTTTTTAAATCATAATGCTAAAATAAATGCAGGAGGTGACAATGAGAGATTTGCCAAGCATCACCGTGCTGGTGTTGGCGATGCTTTTACCGGCGTGCGGGAAACAAAAAAACACCGATTCCACAGCAATAGAAAACGAGGTTATGGCCGTACTCAAGGCGCAGGTCGCGGCCTGGAACGCGGGCGATATCGATGGTTTCATGGCCGGCTATTTGAACACCGACTCGCTGCGCTTTGCCTCCGGTGGCGAGGTGACTTTCGGCTGGCAAACGACGCTGCAGCGCTACAAAAAAGCCTATCCCGACCGTGCAGCTATGGGCATGCTCGATTTCTCGGAAACCGGCATTACGGTGTTAAACTCCGACGCCGCCCTGGTCTTCGGGCGCTGGCGTTTGCAACGAAAAAACGATAGTCCGAACGGACTTTTTACATTATTATTTCGCAAAACGCAGGATGGCTGGTTTATCGTTCAGGACCATACCTCATCATCAAAAAAATAACCGAACCCAAAAGGAGCACAGATGCGAAACCATTGGAAATTATTCTTCATCCTGGCCGCTGTAGTTTTCTTTTTTCTCGGGACACAAAGTGATAAAATAACGATCTCTCATTCGACCGTCATCGAAGCGGCAAAATTGATCGGTCTGGAATTTGATGAAGTGGAACGCGATTCCATGCTCACGGAACTACAAGCAAATCGTGATAGCTATCTCAAGCTGCGCAAATTGAAATTAAAAAATGCGGTGCCGCCGGCGCTCAATTTCAACCCAGTACCTGTCGGCACCACATTTGATAGAACAGAAAAAACCTTCAAAATGGGGCCGCCGCGAAAAACTGAGGTACCGCAGAATTTTTCCGAACTGGCCTTTTATTCCGTGCGCGATTTGGGCGAACTGATTAAAAATCGAAAAATCACCTCACTGCAATTAACTCAACTTTATCTGCAACGATTGAAGAAATATGACCGCAAATTGCACTGTGTCGTGACGCTCACCGAAGAGCTGGCGTTACAGCAAGCCAAACGTGCTGATGTGGAAATTGCAGCCGGAAAATACCGTGGGCCGCTGCACGGCATTCCCTACGGCGCCAAGGATTTGCTCGCGGTTAAAAATTACAAAACGACCTGGGGCGCCATGGTTTATAAAGATCAGGTCATCGAAGCGAACGCCGTGGTCATTAAAAAACTCGAAGAGGCCGGAGCGGTGCTGCTGGCCAAGCTAAGCCTCGGCGCCCTTGCCTGGGGCGATGTGTGGTTCGGCGGCAAAACCCGCAATCCGTGGAACCTCGAGCAGGGTTCCAGCGGTTCTTCGGCAGGCCCAGCCTCGGCGACAGCAGCCGGGCTGGTGGCCTTTTCCATCGGTTCCGAGACCTGGGGCTCCATCGTTTCGCCATCCACACGCTGCGGCAGCACTGGCCTGCGTCCGACATATGGCCGCGTAAGTCGCACCGGCGCCATGGCACTGAGCTGGTCGATGGATAAAATTGGCCCCATTTGCCGCAGCGTGGAAGATTGCGCTCTTGTTTTCAACGCTATCATCGGTACCGACGGGCAAGATCAAACGCTGATCGATTTACCCTTCAACTACGATCCGAATATCGCTTTTAACAAATTGCGTATCGGCTATTTCAAGAGTGCATTTGAAAAAAAATATCCAAACAAAGCAGCGGATCTGGCCACACTCGAGGTCTTGCGCAATCTCGGCGCCATACTCTTTCCTGTCGAATTGCCGGACATGCCGGTGAATGATATGAGCTTTATTCTCAGCGCCGAAGCTGCCGCAGCTTTCGATGAATTGACGCTGAACAACCGCGATAATTTGCTCGTACGGCAGATAAAAAATGCCTGGCCTAATGTCTTCCGCACCTCACGATTTATCCCGGCGGTGGAATATATTCAAGCCAATCGCGCGCGCTATCTCATCATCCAGCAGATGGCAAAAATGATGGCTGATATCGATTTATATCTCAGCCCTTCATTCGGCAGCAGTAATCTACTGCTCACCAATCTCACCGGTCATCCATGTGTGGTTCTGCCTAATGGGTTCAACAGCAAAAACAGTCCGGTGAGCATCACCTTTATCGGTAAACTATACGGCGAAGCCACTTTGCTGGCGGTCGCGAAAAAGTATCAGGAGGCCACGGATTTTCATCTGCAATTTCCCCCGGGATTTGAATGAGGTAAAAGCATTAACCGGACCTGCCGGGTTTTAAAAACCTGGCAGGTCTCTTCAGAGCATGTTTTTCTTGACATTAGACTGGATTCTGCGTATCTCTGTTCAGGCAGCGCCAGCATAACGCTCCGAGAGCTTGTTGGAGGGAGCGTGCTCTAAACAAGATGATAGGACGCTTCCGCTTCGGCAGGCTTAGTGTCCAGTCGGCAGGCCGAATAGATACAATTCTGTTCGTTTTGTTAGCATGCATACCATTCTTGCTAATTCTGTTTTTTTCATTTCGAACGATTTGCCGGATTGATCTCCCCGGCAAAACAGGCATTTTTGCCGAATCCTGCAACACTAATTCAAAGGAAAAATTCATGATCGATTTAATCATTGCTATCGTCATTTTTATCACCGTCATTGCGGCGATGATTTTTATTCGCATACGCTATCTGAAAAATACCGAAGTCAAACAAACCGATATTTTAATCGCCCTGATTCCCATCGTACTCTGGTTGTTTCTCTCCGGCCGGATCGAAAAATTTGAGTTCGGCGATCTGAAAATTCAATCGGCATTTCTCGAAGCCTCGACTACACCGATCACTGAACAGATCACGCCGGTCAAATTCCCCACCCGCATGGTCACCAGCAATCGCAAAAGTGGTGTCGCAGAAATCCCACGCCTCATCAATAGCAGAACGGAAGCGCTGGTTTTTACACTAAATTATGGGGGATATGCCGGGTCTGCGATCGAAGAGTACTTACGCAGATTAACCGCCTATCCATTCTTTAATTATATTGTCATCAACGATCAGAATAAAACATTTGCCGGCATCGCTGATGCCCGTGAGCTGTATTCAATCTTTCAAAATCCGCAGCATACTTTCGATTCTGAAGATTTTACCAACTGGCTCCGTTATAGCGACACAAAAGCCCTGAGTACGCTACCTGGTTTTATCGGCACCGAAGACGCCATCATCGACGACATGGATAAAAAGGCGGTGCTGGAAAAAATGGAAAAACTCAACGTGGAAATGTTGCCGGTGGTCGATAAAAAGGGCATTTTTACCGGGGTTGTCGACCGCTCCCGTTTGACGGCAAGTTTGATAATCGATGTCGCCAACAAAGTGAAATAGGTTAGATATCACCAGACAAAAAAAGGAGGATTTGCGAACAAACCCTCCTTTTATATTAGCTTCACCGATCGGAGTGAAACACAACTTTATTATAAATATAAAATAGCAACAAAACAAGTAAACAAGCACCTTTTTACCTTTTTTTTAAAACCTGGCAATCTGTATAGCGCACAACAAAGTCTCTGTGGCGGCCATATCATTCAGGTTAATAAGGACAATTTTCTTTATTCAAAACTCAAAGCCAGAATCGGGTCTTTGCGCGCTGCGACGATTGCCGGCCAGAGGCCGAAAACCAGGCCGATGACGGTGCAGAAAACCAATCCGCCAAACGCCCATTCCAGCGGTACGGAGACCGTGAAGCCGGTGAAAAGACTCACGAGATTGCCCAGCCCAAACCCGACAAATACGCCGATCGCACCGCCGATATTGCACAGAACGATCGCTTCCAGCAGAAACTGGCTGAGAATATCCTGTTTTTTGGCGCCGATGGATTTCCGTAGACCGATTTCTCGTGTGCGCTCGGTAACTGAAACGAGCATAATGTTCATGATGCCGATACCGGCGACGATGAGTGCGATGGCGCCGATGATGGCTGACCCTGTTTTAACCGTAGCTGTTTGCTCATTGAAATTTTTGATCTGGCTATCATTGGTAAAATAGGCAAAGTCATCTTCTTCGCGTGCCGGCACAGCGCGTTTCATACGCAGAATGCCGCGCACTTCCTCGATGGCATCGTCGAGCACCAGCGTATTTTTCGCCCGCACCGTGATGTAAACCGACCTGTGGAGTCCTCGATCATCTTTCGACCCGAAAACACGAATGAAGCTGGTGATGGGAATCAGGCAATATTTATCATAACCGCTGCCGAAACTCGATTTTTTTTCATCAAAAACACCGATGACGCGATATTTGTGACCTTCCAGTTTGATGGTTTTTCCCACAGGATTGCTAAAGGGAAAAAGTTTTTGTGCTAGAGCATGCCCGATCACAACGACAAAACGGCCGAGTTTTATATCCTCGCGGCTGAGTGTACGCCCCTGTACCACGTAATGTGTATTGTTAGGTCCATATTCCGGTGTGCCGCCGCAGATGTTGCCGTCGCCATTGGTTTTGACATCGCGGTATCTTGCCGTATAGCCATATTTCCATAATTCCGCGCCCACCAGCGTCACGTTTTTCGCTTTTTCACGCAGTTCTTTCACGTGTTGCATGGTCAACGGCTCACGCTGCAACATGCGCAAAAATTCCGCCTGGCTGCTGATGTTGCCACGTGGTAATTTCTGCACTTGAAATACCGTCGCGCCGAGCACGCTCATTTCTTTTTCGATGGTATTTTGGATTACTGAAATACCGGTCATGACGGCGATGATTGAGGCGACACCGGCGACGATGCCCAAAAGTGTGAGGAATGAACGTAATTTATGCGCAAAGATCGCTGTGATCGCCATTTTAAAAGCTTCGAGAATGTGCATTTTTACTCCACAGTTTTATTATTCATAGCGCAGCGATTCGATAGGATTAAGACGTGAGGCTTTGATGGCCGGCATCAAACCGGAAACGATGCCGGTGATTGCAGAAACCGTGAGCGCAACGACGATGATCGACGGCGAAATGCTCGCGGGCATCACCTGGTCGTTGATCGCGCTGGTGATAGCGAAAGCGATGGCCAGACCGATCAAACCGCCAAGAATGCAGATCGCCGATGCTTCGAAGAGAAATTGTGCTAAAATCGCTCGCTGTGTGGCCCCGATCGCTTTGCGGATGCCGATTTCCCGGGTGCGTTCGGTAACGGAAACAAACATGATATTCATCACCCCGATACCACCGACCACCAGAGAAACACTGGTGATCACCAGGCCGATGAGCAGGACAACCCCCATCACATTGTTGTAGGCATCCATCAACGAATCCATTTTATTGATGGAGAAATCATCTTTTTCAGTGGGTTGCAAACTGCGGATTTTACGCATTTCGCCGATGACCGCGTATTCAAAATCGGCCAGGCTTTCCTGCGACGGTGCTTTGACGGCGATGTCGAAATTTCGATTACGGCTGCCGAAATTTTTGGTCAGCGCGGTTATGGGAATGTAAACACGCATATCAAAATTGGGGCCGCCGAACGACATGCCTGTCCCCTGTTTTTCCATCACGCCAACGACGCGAAAATTATACATGCCGATCTTCATCTTTTTATTCAGAGGATTTGTCGTGCCGAACAGACGGTCTTTCACTTCCGAACCGATGACGCAGACATTCTTCTTGTATTGGACATCGGCGGGAATGAGAAAACGGCCGGTCTCCGGTAACATGTCCGAAACGACGATCAATTTATCCGTGGTACCGATTATACGGTTGTTTTCGAGGACTTTCGAGCGGTATTTGAGGTGGCGGCTGGCGCTGGTTCCGGGGTTGACGGCGATGGCCTGCGGCAGTTTCGCTTGTAACGCGGCAGCATGTTTCAGCTCGATATTTTTCCGGTTGCGGTACTGAAAAAAATCTCCCTGGATGATCCACGGCATGCGCGAAACATAGAGCACGTCCGAGCCGATCGATGAAATGCTTTCCTTGAATGCATTGCCGAGTCCGTTGGCGGCAGTCATCGTGGTGATCACCGCAACGATGCCGATGATGATGCCCAGCGTGGTGAGAATACCGCGTGATTTGTTCGCAGCCAACGCTTGTAATGCAATGCGCATGGCTTCGATATTTTGATAAATTTTTTTCATGATAATCCCATGCTAAAATTTGCGCGGTAGAGATAGTTTTCAGCGAAATCAAGACAATTTCGTCAGATCGCCGCCACCGGGCAGGGCTGATGATGGCGCTGATGGAGTTGAGCCTCGATCAGGATTCTTTTTGATCTTGCGCTTTGTTTTTGATAGTCACTTCCGTGTTGTTCTGCAAATCTTTGCTGATCGCCCGATAATTACCAGTCACCACTTCGTCACTCTCCTGCAGACCTTCGAGAATCTCGATGTGCGTATCGCTCTGGATACCGGTTTTAACAGGAACTGCCCAGGCTTTATTATCGCGGATGACAAAGACAATTTCCACGAAACCATCTTTGTCCGGGTGGTATTTTTCCTCTGTGCTCATGTTGCTGTCTTCATGGTCCTGAGAATCAGATTCCGCTCCGGCCGCATGTTTTTTCAACTGTTCAACAGTTCGCACAGCGACACTTTGGAGCGGAATAACGAGCGTATTGTCGTGCGCTTCAACCATGATATCCGTGCTCGCACTCATGCCGGGGCGCAAATCGGCCAGTGGATCGTGTGCTGGAATACGCAAATCACCTTTGCTCGCATGGCCATTGCTCACCGTGATTTCGCCGGCATCGGTTTTTTTATAAATGCCGGTAATACCAACTTTAACCTCGAAATCAGTTTTTTGCTCGGTGCTACCCTGCCCCGAAACCTTTGCCGAGCTGGCGATTTCAGTCACTTCACCCCGGAATATCATTTCAGGAATGGCATCGACCTCGATTTTCGCCGAGTCACCGATGGCGATCGACACGATATCGTTTTCATCGACATCAACCAGGGCTTCCATACCGGCAAGGTTGGAAATAATCATGATGACATCTTCCTGGAATTGCGAACCCAGGGCGATTTCTCCAAGTTCTTTATTCAAGGTGCTGATGGTGCCACTCATCGGCGCGTAGATAGTTGTTTTCGAAAGGGCATCCTGATTTTGCTTCAATCCGGCGCGGGCTTGCTGAACAATCTCCAGAGCGGATTCGTAGCGTGCTTTTTCAACTTTATAGGCGGCGTCAAATGCATCGAGGTTGGCTTGTGATTCCAATTTTCGGGCAAACAGTTCCCGCATGCGTTTATAGTCCTTTTCCGCTTTCAGCATATTTTCCCTGGCCAGTTTTGCATTTGCCTTAGCAGAGTTCACGCTCGCTTCAGCGCTTTCAACAGCAGCGAGATAGCGCTCGTTATCCAGCTCGACGAGGAAGTCTCCATTTTCAACCCACTCGCCTTCCTTGAGACCCAGACGCATAATTTTTGCACTCACATCAGCGCTGATCTTGACCTGTGTCACCGGCTGAATACGGCCGTTTGAATTGACGGTCTGGATGATGTTTTTGCGTTCAACTTTGGCTGTTTCCACTGTAATCGCCGTAGATTTTTTGTTGTTCATATTCATCATAACCACAGCAGCAACGACGACAACCAAAAAACAAATGCCGATAATTATTTTTTTTCTGGACATGGTTTATTTCTCCTCGTCTGCAAATTAAAAATTGTTGCGATAAGTTTTGGGGGCAGGTTTTGATTGCCGTAAACCGGCAGGTCGGCTCTGGCACGACACACAGAACGTGAATATCTTGACTTTGTTTCAGAAAAACTATGCCGGGCAATCAATTAATAATTCGCCATTTTTCTCTGCACTTATATGCTAAAGCGCTTAATTTCAGCAAAAAGAATGATAGCAAAGGAATGCTTATGCGCCGCTATAAAAACATTTTACCATCGCTGATTATCTTCTCGGTTTTGATATTCAACAACCTCCCGGCGCGGCAATTTACCACCAAATCCGATAGCCCCATTGCACGCAAACAGCATCCGCGGCTTTTTCTCACAAAACAGGATTTACCACAAATCCGGCAGCGCATCACACGATTTTACCATCCGGATTTTCAGAATTTCGTCCGCCATATGAACCGTCTTCGCACCGTACCGCCGGGTGGCAAAGGGCTTTCCGATTACAACGATATTTTCGGTGCAACACGCTCATTTTCATTTCTGGCGCTCATCGATCCGGCGTCGATTGGACAAATTAACGGTGCTTTATCGGCAAAAAATTATGCGCAAAAAGCACTTGAACTGGCATCATATATCAGCAGCAATTTACCCGACAACTGGCAAGAAGAACACCACGGCGCCTCAAATCTGGCAACACGCAAAGGTGGCGTCGCCAGCCTGGCGTTGCAGGTCGTTTACGACTGGACAACCGCATTTTCGACCCTGCAACAGCGGCAGCAAATCGCCGATAAACTTATCCGGTGGTGGGAAAACCGCTACAATTCCAACAAAGTCAAGCTGGAAAATCACTACGCCGCCAATGTGCATATTTACGCCGGGGCCTTGTGTTTTTACGGTGACGACGATTTGGGCAGGCAGAGGCAAAATCGCGCCGCTGCGATGATGGACAGTTTTCAGGATGTTTTTATCCGCCGGCAAATGCAGGTTTCCGAACGTCTTTTCGAGGGTTCGAGCGGTTGGATCGAAGGCGAGGGTTATGCCATGGATGGTTACATCGGGCTGATGCTGCTGGCGGCGGTCTCGGGCCCGGCTCTCGGGCAAAACCTGTTTCAGGAATATGCCTGGTTGCGCTACTCGCCGTTGTGGGTTTATTTCAGCGCCATGCCCTGGCCATACAAAAAAGACTATTATTTTACCCAGCACAATACCGGCGGCTGCATGAAAGTGAATTCCTGGCAGCCTTCGGCAATGCTTAGTTTGGCAGCAGCCCATTTGCTCAAATCCGATCCGAAGATGAGCGGTCTCGCAGCGTGGATCGTCGTGCGCAGTCCCTACGGCCACCCCGTCGATTCGTATCGCTATTACGAACCGCAGAACTTTGACTTGTTTTATAAATTTTTATTCGGCGTCAAACACGTGCCCAAGTTATCGCCGCAGCAGGCGGGGGTGGAATTGAGCGTGCATTTGGGGCAAGGATACGCATTCCGCTCGAGCCATGACAAAACGGATGCCACACTCATCGAGTTTACGGCGCCCAAATTCTGGTATGATAACGGCCATAATGAGCAGGATCACGGCCATTTCGGCATTTACAAATTCGGTACGCTGGCAGTCAATTCAGTGCATGGCAAGAGTGCGGGTAAAGACATTCCGCGCGCCAAACGGCCGGACAAAAGCATGGCATTCAACAACGTGCTCGGCATCGGGCCGGATAGAGAAGTGCGCCTGCAGATCGGCCGGGTGAAAAAAGTCGATGAGCCGGAAGATTTTGAAACCGGTAAAGTTTCGCAGGCCGGTTTTGTCGATGCGCTGCGCTTTGAAAAAAACGCATTTGACTATGTCGACTACGATTATTCAAAATCCTACAAAGGTGGCGACAAAGCGCGGCTGGCCCGCCGGACGCTGGTTTATCTGCGCGGCCGGACAAACGACGAATTTTTGTTAGTGATGGACCGGGTCGAATCGAGGCAGAAAAAATCATTCCTTTTGCACACACCGGCCGATATCATCGCTGAAGAAAAAAACTGGTTTCCTGTTGAGAGCGGTCACTGGATCAGTCCGGCGCGGAAGTTCAGCATAACCAATCGTCTTTCCGGAGCCCACGGTAAAATGTTTATCACTTCATTGTGGCCGCAAAAAGTAGAGATTCATAAATTCGGCGGGAGGGGACGGGAATGGGTTTTTGCCGACGGCACGCCAGTGAGTTTTGATGCCAGCCGTTTCGGCGAACGGGCGCAATTTCTGCTCGGTAATCACAATCTGCAAATCCGTTCGGATCAGGGTTTGTTTTTAACCGTTTTTCAAATTGGCGACGCCAACACCATGCTGCAGAGTGCGGACGTTCAGGCGCTTTCGGGCAATGGCTGGTTTGGCGCCGTGCTCGACGGCTCGCGCGTGGTCATCTTCAGCCGGAGCGAAACGCCGCTGCGCAAACTTTCCTACAAACTCAGCACCGGGGGCGAGAGCCGACATTTGATCACGCAACTCGCCAGAAATGTCAAATATCGCGTACGTCGCGATCGGCAAATCATCGCCAGCGGTGATACCGGAGCGCATGGCTCGGTATTTTTCAGCGATAAAACCAGGGGGCTGGCGGTGTATTTCATTGATGTTTTTTAAGTTATAAAACCTGCTGGATCTGTTCAGCAATCCACCCGCAAAACAGATGAATTGCCGCTACTTTTCTAATCTGTGTGGCGAGAAATTTTAACAATCTCAATTCAAGGAATCTGGCAAAAACACTGCGAACATTTTCCTAAAAACCCTGAAAAAGGATTCTCTCTATGCGACGATCGCTTGTCATTATTTTTTCCTCGCTGTTTTCCCTGCTGCAACTTTCAGCCGGACCGAACAATTTTTCGCCGCAGCGACTGTACGAACCCATCGTGCTCACCGGTGCGGATTTACCACAAATCATCGGTATTAATCCACAGGAGATAGCCGGATATCGTTTTTCGCGGGTGCAAAAACGTTGGACACAAATCGCCGTTCAGGTCGATGAGCGCAAGTATATGGATTTATCGATCCCGCCGGGCAAGCGCAAGCATCCGGCAGCGGAATATGTTTACGTCGGTTTTTCCGGCGGCATTCTCGGCGCCCGGCTCGCCCGCGATGACGACCCGCGTTTCGATAAAGACGACGAGCTGGTTTTCATGCTGGAAGATGCCGGCGATCAGGCTTCCGCCTCGGCGCCGGCGCCGGCAGGTGCCGACCGGCAGCGCCTCGAAATTGCCATCTCAGACCCCGTGAATGGCGCTGTGGCCTATGTCTATCTTTTTCGTGCCGGAAATTTAATGCGCAAAACAAACAATCTCGTTTATCACCTCACCGACCGGCGCGAACATGGCGCTGTGATCGAAACCGATTTTTATCGTGTCAATTACAGCCGCCGCTGGGTGCTCGATCAGATTCGCATCAAAAAGTCGCTGCGCGGCAGTGGTGAGGATCTCATCGACCAAGTCAAATTTCGCGCCTATGGCCTGACGCCACAACCATCGCGAAAAATGGGCATGTTCAACGAGACTGAGGAGTTCTGGAGCGACGGCCCCGGCGCCTGCAAGTTTAGCCCGAAATCCGGTTGTAGCTGGTATCTCGGCCATAAAGTCGGCCCGGTGCGGGTGATCCGCATGGTGCAGGGTGCTGCGAGCGGCCCGACAACCAGTTATTTCGCCTATTTTTACCGCAAAATGTTTGAGGTACAAATCAATTATCGCGTGCATGCGCTGCCTAACCTGTGGTTTTATATGGATTATGATCCGGAGCTGACGGCACCGCTATTTTTCGATGCTGAAAATTCCGGCGTAAAAATCGATGGCCGCAATGATGCGGTACGGCCCTCACAAAACCAAAATTGGGGGCAAATGTCCAGCGCTGCCGGTTCTATCGTCACCTGGATGGACTTGCAGGAATTTCTCAATTTGGGAAGAAAACTGCGGATTTCATCCTATTATCGCGACGATCGCGCATTTAACGATTTGACCGGAGACGGCCGGGCGATCGGCAATCATGGTGTCCATCTCACCAATATTCCCGATACCGACAAACTGAAAGCCGTGGTGGCGCGGTTTAAAATTTTCATGCTGCAGGCAAATGCCGCAAGCGCCGGCGCGACTATCGCAAGAAATATGGAAAACCCGCTTCGCATCGCGGTTCGGCAAATGTAATTCAGCCTGCTTTGAAAATTTGGCAAAATACTTGCCTATCCACAGGGAGTGATTAAAAAGGCGACCGTATCAATGGGTTGAAATAACGAATTTGAAATTGAATTGATTCCTGATTTCTCATTCGCAATCGTTTGACCTGCATCCCGATATCGATGAAAATTACCAAAATGTCGATAACCTGAAGGAATACTGCGATATTTTTCGTGCAACCGTTAACCAATAAGTTTCATTTGTTTTAAGGACTATGAAAATGAAGAAGACCATCTTAGTGACTACAGCATGCTTTCTTTTTCTCAGCCAGCTTTTGGCCGGGAATAATTTCTCTTTTGCCCGCAAATACCAACCGGTAATCATCACCGGGGCGCAAATTCCTGATCTTCTCGGCGAAAAACCATCTGAGATTTTTGGTTTTGTTTACATTGCCGGTGAAAATCGCTGGAAACAAATACCACTGCAGGTGGATGAACGAATTCTCTTCGACACCACGGTGCCTCCCGGCAAACCCGAAAAGCATCCGGCAACCGATCTCCTCTACGTGACGGATGAACCGGGAATATATCAAAACGGAACGACTTCCGACAGCGATCCGGGTTTTGATAGCGATGACGAAATCGTTTTTATGGTCGAAGATGGCGGTGATAGAGCCCCGCATCCCGATGAAAGCTGGGCGCCGGATACTGAAATGCGGCGCGTTGAAGTTAAAATTTCCGATCCCCTAGACGCCGCAGCCGAGGCTTATGTCTACATTTATTTATCGAAAACACTGAACTACACAGCAGGCGAGGAAGTCTCCCATGCGCTGGTAGGGCCGGCCAACGAGCAAGGGGCGGATATCGAATCGGATTACTACTTTCTGCATTACAGCCGCCGCTGGGTTTTGGATGAAATCCGCCCGAAATCAGCGCTCGGCGGCAATAATATCGATCTCATCGACCGCGTTAAATTCCGCGCTTATGCCCTGGTGCCGCCAAACGAGTCGGAAGATTTATGGAGTGAGGGTTCCAAAACAAACGGTTGTCAATATGAAGACGGCTGCAGCGATTACGTCGGCCACCGGGTAGGCCCGGTTCGCGCCATCCGCCAGGTGCAGGGCGCCGCGAGCGGCCCAACCACCTCCTATTCGGCGGTTTTCTATCGTAAAATGGTGGCCATGCAAATGAATTATCGGGTTCACCCTTTGCCCGATCTATGGTTTTACATGGATTATTCAAAGAATCTCACAAATACAAAATACTACGACGAATACAACAGCAATGTAAAGTTAGACGGCCAGCCGGAAACTTTGAGTGGCAGCAGTCCGAGCTCCTGGGCACAAACATCTGCAAACCAGGGTTCGCTCGTTTTATGGACAGACTTGCGACAGTTTGCTGCGCTGCCCGGTTGTACGGTGAGTTCTTATTACGTCGACAACAACAATTTCTTTGATTTAACCGGTGAAGACAACAATGCCATCGGCAATCACGGCGTGCATGTCGAAGAAATACCGGATACCGACAAACGCGAAGCAGTTATTTCGCACATCCGTCTTTTTATGCTGCCGCCCGATGCTGAAAATCGTGGCAAAGAATTTGACGACGCCAACTGGAACCCGCTGACAACAGCGACGACAAAACAGGTAACCACGGTCTCGCCGGGTACTGCCGTCAGTGAGAACGAACTGGAAATCGCCAATTCATTTCGTCTTTATCCGGCTTACCCGAACCCGTTTTCCAACGGCCTGGGTAGTGGAAAAAAAGCAACGATGATCCAGTTTAATGTCCCCGCGCCCACAGCGGTTCAGGTGCATGTGTACGATATCCAGGGGCGCCGTGTGCGCACTTTGTTCCACGGCATTTCCGAAACCGGCTTGCGCACAATCGAATGGAACGGTAGAGATCAGATGAATCGCCCGCTGGCTTCCGGCGTTTATTATGTTGAGGTAAAAACAGCCAACAAGCGGCAGATGATGCCGGTAACACTGGTGAAATAATGAATTCAGAATGGAACATCTGAACGGTTACAGGGTGGCTGTTTAGCAAGTCACCCGCCGAACTAGCTTGATCAAGAAACTGACCGAATAGAACAAAAGCGTCTCGCTGAGCGTTACACACGTTGACCTCGACGAAACGTTTTCTGTCTCTGCCCGTTGGGGATGATTTAAGCCCACATACTCATTATCAAGGAATTCCCGACCGGCTGAATGGCGGGATTCTACGATTGACAAGCATGAAAAAAATCCCGCCAGGCGGATATGGCTGAACTGTTACGAAATTTCATTTATCGCTCTTTTTTCTCCGATACTTCCCGCCGCCATCGCCTCCGCAATCGGACCCGGTACAGCGTATATTACAATTCGGGACTTCGAATTTAAGCCGATAGAAAAATATTTTCGCACTGAAAGTTTCAGATCAGGCCGGGACAAAAAAATGTTTGCAAATATTTCTAAAATGATCAAACTTATGCGTGATGGGCGCGGCCAGCTGGTATTGATGGCTTTGTATAATTATATCCCGCTATGGCTGTTTCGCTATATCAATTTTTATGTCGGATATTCAGGCCGGGCAGGAGAAGATATCGAGCTGAAGCTGCTGCACCGGCTGCAAAGACGTTTTGTTTTTCGCCATGCAACCGTTGAAGATTTACCGCTGATTCAAACCTTGTTTCCGGGTAAAAACATCGACAATCTGCGTCGCCGGTTCGAGCGCAACGATGATTGTTTCATCGCACTTGAAGGTGAAAAATGTATCGGCATGGCTTGGCTCGGCACCTCACGGCTCAATAAAGAAAACAAGGTCAACTGCACATTTCGTATCGAAGAGAACTGTGTCTGGGTCTATGATGCATTTGTCACGCGGGAGTACCGCTCGAAGGGCGTTTATCTCGCCCTGGGAAAATATGCAACGACCAGTTCGAACTACGATAAATATTACGGCTTCATGGTTGGCATGAATGCGGCGTCGTTGAAAACACACAAACGGCTGGGCGCAATTATCGTTTACAAAATGCGTTTTATCAGCTTTTTTGGGGTTTCATTTTACCGCTATGAAAACATGCTGGATAAATCAAAGCCGGTGAAAGCGATTTGGTCCGGTGTTTTCGGCAAACCCGTCATCATAGACATGGAACAGGATACACCGGCAGTTCAAAAAGCAAAGCAAACCGCGATGGTTTAAAGCTATTTTTAATGGACTAATACATTGCATCTGGACGATCAAAACCACGACAAGACCGCACACATTGCAACACCACTGCAGCAATTCCTCGAACAGTGCCGCCAACTTCCCCTGAGTGAACGTAAACAACTCATCCGCGATATACAATACGAAACCTCCTCAGCCTGGATGTTTTACATGGGTGTTCGCCCGGATAAACAGGTGTTGCTGCTGCTCAATCGTCTGACGACTTTTCCACTATCGCTGGCCCGCCTCTGTGCCCACGTCGTCGTTTTTGGCCTGTCGGAAAAAGACCAATGCATCTTCAACACACTGGCGCAGGCCAAGGGAATCGATAACTACACCTGTATCGATGATATCGGTTCGCTGGCCAGCAAATTCGATCTGATCATTTTACTCGGTGAAGAAAAGGACAGCGCATTTATCCGCTCCCTGGCAACGATCCGCAAATTCATCCATGCAGATACGGAAGTCTGGACGCTTGCCGGAAACAATTTCAGTCCGGCCAGCATTAAGGCCAGGGTGCGAAGTTTATTTCGAAAATCAAATAGCCGTACGACCCATTCTTTTGCCGGCACTTTCTCCGGCAGAAGAAATCAAACCCGTGTGCGCACAGTCAGATCACAATTTAAAAACCTCGGTATCGTCCCTTTTGCCTCCCTGGGTTTGAGCCCAACCGACAAAAACCCGCGCGTGATCAAACCGATAAGCGGATCGTTCGAGCAGTTATCGCCAAAATACTCCTACCCTTTCCGGCAACGTCTCACTACCGAGGAGATTGCTGTCGGCGCGGCGGAGCGCGAGCTGACACAAAGTTTTTTGACACGGTTACTTGAGGCCTTGCCCAACTCGGCATTTTCAGCAGGAGAGATGGTCGATTTCGCCGTTTTCCCTGGTGGTAAAGTCCATGTTTTCGCCGATTTCAAAATCGCCGCAAAGCAACAACCCATCGTGATTAAATTACCACTGAATCACCATGCGGTAAAAAGGGCGAAAGTCAATCAAATGACCCTGGGCTATATTAACTCCTCGGAAGTGGATGTTTTGTGCAACCGTGTGCCGCAACCGATCACAGAAGGCATCCGTGACAATCAGGCCTATTTTGTCGAATCGATCGTGCCCGGCGAACCCATGGCTTCACTGCCGGATTTCCGCCGCAACGCCCGATCACTGGTAATGCAGGTTTTTCCGTTTTGGCTGGCAGTGCAGCGGGGATTTGCCAAAGAGGTTACGATCGATGAAGCACTTTTCGATCAACTGATTTATACACCGGTGTCCGCTGCTCTACAATTCGTTCAGGCGGAAGGGGCTGATCGAGAATTTAAAAAGCAGCTTCACGAATTTTTATGGCGGCATTTTTTAAATAAAAAATTTACCCTTTCACTCGGGCACGGCGATTTTTCCGCAAAAAATATCCTCTATGACCGGCAACTCGGAAAAATCAGTGGTGTTATCGATTGGGATATGGCACGCCTGCAAACCTTCCCGATCCTCGATGTTTTTCATTTTTTTTTACATATCCGGCGCACCGCAGCAAATTCGCCCAAAACCGGAACTTTGCTCAATATCATGCTTTCGGATAAACTCTTTCAAAAAATTCGCGAAATGTACCGGGATGCTTTCGGTTTTGAAGCATCGATGTTGAAACCCATGCTCGTCATTTATTGGGCTGCGCGTCTTGCCGGCCATCTCGGCACAATTAAAAATCTCGATGATGGATTTGTCCGACGCAATTATTACGAACCGCTGCAAGTTATTAAAAAAATCATGAATGAATGAGTGCGCATCCCAACAGTATTTATCTCAAATTGCTCGATCGACTCCACAACGCCGGTATTGCCTACGCCATTATTCGCGATGACCCGCTTGCCGAAAAACCACTTGCTGAACTCGATCTGCTCATCGATCCGGCATTCTGCCGATCATTTGCCGCAGTAGCCCGTGAACACGGTTTTTCCCAGATTCGCGATGGCTATTTAAACCCTGGCAAAAAAGTGTTTTTATACTATCACGGGAAACGCCCGGCGCTGCTCGATGTGCACGAAAAAATGATCTTCCGCTGCCTGGAATTTCTCGATGTGAAAAACCTGCTGCAAAACCGGGTGCAGCGCGGTGGTTATTTCTTCCTGTCCGGAGAAGATTATTTTTTAGCACTACTGCTGCATAATATTCTCGCCAAAAACGAAATCCAGCAAAAACATCGTGTGGTTTTGCTGCAATTACAGCAGAAAAAATGCGACGAAAGCCGCATTGAGAGTCGCCTTGAAAAATTCGGACTGCTCTCGGTTTACCGGCAAATTATACCGGATTTTGCAGCCGCCTGCGACGATCCGGCGATCGTCCGGCAATGGCGAAAGCAGGTACGCAAAATTTTACGCCGTCAACCGGTTAATCTGCTGCGCTTGTTGCGGCTCAGATTTCGCCTTTTAAAAACCCGGTTTTGGGGCAAAAAACGCGGATTGATTATCGCGTTTATCGGGCCGGACGGCGCCGGGAAAAGCAGTATTATCGCAGCGCTGCGGCAAAAGTTAAAGCAACAAGGGTTGTCGACAAAGGTTGCTTATATGGGGCCCTGGGGCGGCAGCATTTTGAAATTGCGAAAGATATTTTTCTGGCTCAACCCCAGCCCATATCGTTCGGATTACAAAGATTTTTATGCAGGTAAACGAAAAGATAAACCCTGTCGGCTCAAAGGTTTGCAAAAATGGAAGTTTAATTTTCGCTGCGCTGTTTATTATTTTTTTCTCCTCATGGAGATGAAAACCCGCTGGATTGTGCGCGTTCTGCCGGCGCTGCGGCGCGGTCAGATCGTACTGGCCGATCGCTATATTTATGATATTTTAACCGGCTACAAAAACCGGCCGATGGATTACCAACAGGGCATCCGAAAAAGAATTTGCAAAAAATACCCGCGCCCCGATATTGGCGTGCTGCTGCAGTGTGAGCCGGAAATTATATTTTCCCGCAAATCGCAGCTATCGCATGCACAATTAGAGCATTCGCAGCAGGTCTATAAAGAGATCGCGGAAAGCTTTCACTTTCAAATACTGGAGACAAGTGCTTCAATTGAAGATACAGTTGCCGGGTTGGAAAAAACAATAATACCGGCAATCCGTGAGCAAATGATAAAACTTGTTTAGTCCTTATTGATTCAATCGTTAAACTTCAAAATTAGTATTTTATCTGTGAATATCCGTGGCTCAAATCACCTGCAGTTCGCTATTGAAAATGAAATCATATATACCATGACAGATTCAAAAATTCGTAAATCATTCGGTTTAACAAAATAGTACAATCGTTCCAGTTTTCAACTTCTAACTTTAAATCACATTAATGAAAAATCTTGGAAGCAAAGCCAAAATCGGCATTTTATATAACAGCGGCGCCCGTTTCGCGGGCATCGGATTGCATTTCATCAATATCATTTTTCTCGCCCGGCTGCTGACGCCGGAAGATTTCGGCATGGCGGCAACCGGCTGGCTGGTCATCGGTTTCGCTACAAAATTCGGCGAATTCGGCTTCAATATGGGATTGATTCAGCGCAATGCCGAAGTGACGGAAGTGCATATCAATACATTGTTTACTATGGATATGGCATTCAAAATTACACTATGGATCATCATATTAATCGGCACCAAAGCCATTGCAGCATTTTTTGACGGTGTCGATTATACCGGTCTCGTCGCTTCGCTGCCGGTTATCTCGTTTTATATGGTGCTGGAGTGTTTCTCTACCACTCCGCTGGCGATGATGCAGCGCAATCTCGATTTTAAAAACCGTTCCATTATCATGATGACCGAACGGATCATCGAAAGCATCATCGCTATCGCCATGGCTTTCGCGGGTTATGGCTTCTGGAGCCTGATTTACAGCAAAATCATCGGTATTGCTATCGTCGGCGTCTGGGCCGCGATGATGATGAAATGGGTGCCGAAAATAAAACTCGACAAAGAAGCCGCCAATGAGCTTTTTCAGTTCGGCATCATGGTTTTTCTGCGCAATCTCTTCCGTTATGGGGCAGACAATGCGGCAAATTTTATGGTTTTAAAAGTACTCGGCGGCGGCGCCCTGGGTATTTACGAAAAAGCTTTCGGTCTCATGCGTCTACCGCAGAAACATTTAACAAAAGGCATGAACAGCGTGGTTTTTGCCGCTGTCGCACGAATTCAGGATGAACCGCAGCGGGTGCGTTCCGCCTTCCGCAAAGTGGTACTCGTCGTCAGCTTGGTGAGTTTTCCCATCCTCAGCGGCATGGCGGTGGTGGCGCCGTATCTCGTGCCGGTATTGCTCGGCGATCAGTGGCTGGAAACCATCGTACCGCTGCAAATCATGTGTGCCGCCGGTATTTTGCTCTCCATCGATCCATTCATCAACTCTGTGCTTACGGCCACCGGCTTTGTGAAATATACTGCCTTTCGTCGTGGAATTGAGCTCGTGCTCATCGGCGTGGCAGCCTATTTCGGTGTGCAATTCGGCCTTGCCGGTGTTGCAGCCGCGGTGCTCATCGTTTCTTTCATCGTCATGCTGGTGATGATCGCCATTATAACAAAAAAATCTGAAATCAGTTGGCTCGATTGCCTCGAACCTTTGTTGCCGGCGACGGTAGCCAGCCTCAGCATGCTTGCAGCAATGCTGGCTGCCAGGTTTTCCTTTGAGACCGCTCACCCGCTCCCGAATCTGGCCATGCTGATCATTTTAACGTTGCTGGGCATGGCTGTGTATTTTGCCTCACATTTTCTTTTTCGTTTTCAGCTCGTGCAAGACCTACTGAAGGAGCTCGGTGGTGATTCGCAAAAAATGATGAAAAAAATCCGCAAAAAAGCACGAAAAGCAAAAGCACGGTTTTTCTCTTTTTCAGAAAAAAAGAACGCAGTCTGAAGGTGTTTGCAGGTATTACTAATAAAACCAGGTTCAATTTTGCATAAAACTACCGCTTCGCGGTAATGGTATCGCTGGAAATCCCAAAGACCGGGAAGGTCGGTTTTTGTGATACCTCGTTTTGAGCAGGACGCTGCGGCAGCAATTTTTTATTGCACCAGCAAAGAAGTTCTAAAAATGGAGACAGGGAAAGTTGTTTTTACGAGAAATACTTGCATACATCATCCTTATCGTCGCGTGCGGCTGGATGCTGCGCCGGCCGTTTATCGGGGTGCTCGCCAATATCATTGTTTTCCACATGAACCCACGCCAGCTCGGCGGTGGACTGGAAGATATTCGTTTCCAGTTCGTACTCAGCATCGTGCTCATCATCTCTTACCTGATCAATATCAATCAATTTACCGGTGAGGATGAAAACCGTGTGGAAGTGCCGTTGAAATGGTTATTTCTCTTTCTTGGCTGGGGTTTTATCACCTGCATCTGGGCAACTATCGACAAAGGTTATGCCTTCCTCGAAACGATCGATTTTCTGAAAATTGTACTTTTCAGTTATTTGATGTTTAAAATCGTACGCACTGAAAAAGAGATGAAAACACTCATCTGGGTGATTTTGATTTCCTGTTTTTATACCTCATTCATGGCGCGCTGGGGCGGCGAATGGGGCTGGATCAACGAGGAAGAAATGGGTATCGCTACCGGCGGCACCGGCACGCACCTGATCATGTTTTTCCCCATGCTCATTCTCTTCGCGCTTTACGGCAGCAAATATGAAAAAATCATGGCTTACGGCATCATTCCCTTTATTCTGGATTTTCTTCCGATCACTAACGAGGGCATGCGCTCCACTTTCGTCGGGTTAGTGACATCTTTCACATTTTTCTTTATTTTTACACCGAATCGTATTCGCCGAAAGAGTATTCTGCCCTTTGCCTTCGGCGGCATTATTTTCGTCTTTGTGTTGACGCCGCCGGATTACTGGACCAATATGGCCACCATCCTCGATCCGCAATCTGAAGGCAGTGCCGCCTCGCGCGGTGTCATCAATGATGCCAGCCTGAGAATGATCGCCGATTATCCCCTCGGTATCGGCAAAGGCCATTACTCCTCGATGTCCGTCGATTACGTGCCGGAAGAGGAACTCGCCGTCACCGGTGTGCGGGACGCACACAATACCTATCTCAAAATTACGGCCGAGCAAGGGTTTCCGGGTATCATCATCTGGTTGACCATGGCGATGACAACCTGGTGGTTTTTCCGTAAAGTGCGCTCGAAAATATCAAACGACCGGCCGCCGACCTATCTGCAACTCTATGCCCTGGGCCTGGAAATCGGCATGCTCGGGATCACGGCCGGCATCTATACACACAACTATCAGGACCTGGACACGATTTACTGGTTTGTTGCTTTTAGCTGCCTGCTCTACAATCTCGACAGACGCTTTCCGAATGCGGAACTTGTCGGTGAATCGCTCTACGCCGACATCATTGAAGAACAGATAAAAAAACCGGTTAATACACCGGTGCAACCAGGGATTCGAGCTCCGCAATCAGTTCACTTGTAAGGTATAAATCAAGCAATTATTTCGCCTGAGCAGAGCATGCGGCACCCCTTTCCCCGGGTTAGTAAATTCAATCATCTCCTTTTTCATGGCAAGCAGGGAGAAATGCGTTTTTTCAGAAAAGATTGCCTCGAACAGACCATGGATGGATAATGTATCAGTTTTAATTTGGCGATGATCTGTCGTTAATGTGTAATTTTTTTTATCCTAATTTGAGAGAAACACCAACCATGTCAAAGCTGTTGAAATCCATTTTTTACGGTTCGATGCAGATCACGGGTTTATTTGAGTTGATGCGCCGGTTAAACTCAAAAAAAGCGCTCGTCCTGACCTATCATGGGGTTCTTGAAACCGGTTCGGAAAATTATGTAAACCGCAACTGTGTTTCCAAAGAGATGTTTGAAAAACAGATGCACTGGTTGAAAAAGAAATATCGCCCGGTGCATCTCTGCGAATTGGTCCAAATGATCAAAGGTGAAAAAATGCTGCTGGAAAATGTTGTTGCCGTCACTTTCGATGATGGTTTCCACAATAATTTTAAAGTGGCTTTTCCGGTGCTGCAAAAATACGGCATCCCGGCAACGATTTTTGTAACAACGGATTTTATCGGGACAAAAGGCGCGAAATTGTGGACAGAGCGTATCGATTCGATCATTTACAGCGCCACCATTCGCCGGTTGCGCCTGCCGATCGATGACGCTGAAGGCACTTTCGACATTTCAACGCCGGAGAATAAAATCAAGTCATCAGATCGCATTCGTAAATTGCTCAAAAGTAAAAGCCGCTCCGAACGTGAGCGGCATATCATGATGCTCGAAAAGCAAATCGATGGCGTGCGCAATTTTCTCGATGAAATGGACGAACGCTACGCGTTTTTACAATGGGATGAGATCAGTCAAATGGCAGGGTCCGGGCTTATCGAAATCGGCTCGCATACCTGCAGCCATTCCATTTTATCGACCCTTTCCCACGATGACGTAAAGGCCGAACTGCTCAACGCAAAGATCGCACTCGAAGCGCAGCTCAACCGCCCCTGCACCCTGTTCAGCTATCCCAACGGGACTGAAAAAGATTTTTCCCGCCGGGATAAAAACATTCTGCAGGAAACCGGATACGCCGCAGCATTTTCACAAATTGACGGCCTTAATCGCGTCGGGGATGATGTCTTCGCTTTGAAAAGGGTCAATATCGTACGCTCGCCAAACTTTCCGTTTTTTCTGTCAAAAATCACCGGAGTCTGGGGGAAAATTAAACGGATTTTAAATTGAGGCCAGATGTTTTGACGGAATGTACTTCGGTTGTGCCCACCCCCGTAATTGAGCTAAAAATCGAAATAATTAGCGAGGTTTCCGCTTTCCGTCGGCTCAAAAACGAATGGAATGCTCTGCTTGCACAAAGCGCAAAAAAAAGTTTTTTCCTGACCTGGGAATGGCAATTCCACTGGTGGGAATTTTACCAAACTATTGGGGTGAAAAAAATACTGCATATTATCGTCATCCGTGATGTGAGCGGTAAGATACAGGCGATTTTACCCTTATACAAAGCTGCCGTTCGAAGTATTTTCCGAAGGAAGCTGCACCTGTTTTATTTCATCGGCTCCGGTCATGAGTCGTCGGAATATCTTGATGCACTCATCCTCGCAGACCATGATCCACAGATCGTTGATATAGCGCTCGAATCACTGCAGCAGTCCGGGACGCATGGCCTGCACTTCAGTGATTTGCGCGATGATTCGTTTCTTGTGCCAGTTCTGCAAAAATGGGCCGCACAAAAAACGATTTATGCTGAAAAACGCGACTGGAAAACCTGCCCATTCATCCCACTGCAAGGAGATTACGACAGTTTTATCAATTCCCTTTCAAAGAACATGCGCTACAACATACGCCGCCGTACGCGCAATTTGCAAAAAAACCACGGTGTGAATTTTCGTCTGACCGAAACGCTGGCTGAGGCGGAGCAGGCGGTAACCATACTTTATGATCTGCACCGCAAGCGCTGGGCGACACGCGAGGGAGCAAGCAAATTTGACGACCCGCAGCGAGAAAAATTTCACCGGCACATTGCCCCTGTTCTCCTGCAAAGCGGTTATTTGCGTTTTTTTATTTTGGAAGTTGATAAGCAACCGGTGGCGACGCTTTACTGTTTTTCCTATGGCGGCCATGTTTATTACTACCAGGCCGGCATGGAACCGGAAATGGAAAAGAAGAGCATCGGTATGGTGGTCATGGGCAAAGCCATCGAAGCCAGCTTCGATGAAGGCGCACATGAATATGATTTTCTGCGCGGGTTGGAAGATTACAAATTCCGCTGGACCGATCAAACACGGGATACGTTTATTCTCGAAATCGCATTTTCCAAAGCAGCGGCAACGCATTTTGCAGCACAGGCAAAATGGCGGAACATAAAAAAACAGATTAAAAAAGTGATTAAAGACTGAAACTTCAACATGACCTTTATTATTCTCGCGGAGACGCAGTGGCGCAGAGAAAAACTGCATAAAATATTTAAAAACAAGACGGAATGATGCTCGTTCGAAAGGACTCTAAATAAATTATCAAAACCTTGAAAAGGAGAAATTAAATGGCTCAATCAACATCACAACGCCTGCAAACAACCTTAAGAAGCTTTCAATCTAACACCCCTGAAGTCGAAGGAGTAGCCGTAGTCAGCACGGACGGCCTGCTGATGGCGGGACTTTTACCGGCAGATATTGAGGAAGATCGTATTGGTGCAATGTGTGCGGCATTAATCGCATTAGGTGAAAGAAGCGCTGAAGAGCTCGAACGCGGTGAGGTTTTGCAGGTGCTCGTGAAAGGTGCGAATGGTTATATTGTTTTGATGAACATTGGCAACGATGCGGTTTTAATTACCATAACCTCGGAAAAGGCGAAATTAGGATTGCTCTTTCTGGAATTGAAACGCACTGTTCAGGATTTACAAAAATTCCTGTAAAAAAAACTCTATGTGAATTATTAAATCTTTAAGGAATAAAATTATGAGTGGTTCTCTTAGAATCAAATGGGATAAATCGATAGAAACGGGAAATCGAGCGGTTGATGTTCAGCACAAGTACCTTATTGACATCATCAATGAGCTCGCAGACGGCATTGAACAGGGCATGACCGCCAAGACCTTTCAAAAGATACTGAACCTTTTGAAATACTATACCTTGTGGCATTTTGGCCGCGAGGAACAATGTATGGAACAGTATGAATGCCCGGCGGCAGAAGCGAATAAATCCGCCCATGCTGTCTTTATCGAAACTTTTGAGAGATTTCAGCAGGAATATCGCCAGGGAGGCGGAGCAGATGAGATCGCCAGACGCATGTATAAAGTACTGACTGAATGGCTTGTCAATCATATCCAAAAGATTGACGGGCAATTGGGGCCCTGTGTGCATGGTAAATCATAATGAGACAAAGCGCTCTATGTGCTCATAGAATTTTTAACGAACATAGAAAGCTGAGCCTGGGAGGGAACATCAGTGAAGATTAAAAACATCAGAGACTTTCGAACTTATTACAAAGAAAAAGTGAATGACCTCCACGAAGAGAGCAGAGTTGAGCACTTCCTGGGTCAAAAGAAAACATTCCCGAATGGTAAAAATATCTATGGCTTTTTTCACATTTATCATGGTGATAAAGCGGATATCAGAAGGGGAAGTTTTCTCACCAGTTTTTTGGATATGGCAAAGGACAGCCAGGTGCTCTATGAGTTTCTGCAGAACGCAGTGGATGCCGACAGCACTCATTTTTGTATGTATTATGACGACGATTATTTATTGGTTATGAATAATGGTAAACAATTTGATTTCGAAGGTGTGCGCTCTTTGCTGAATGTTGGCTCATCGACAAAAGATAGCAGGAGTGATATCGGCAAGTTTGGGATCGGCTTCAAACTGGTGCATCGCTTGATTGGTGAGAATTCCGGGATTGAAGAATTGACCCAAAAACACCTGGGGCCGGTCATTTTCAGTTGGGCAAAAAGAGCACAGTTGAAAGAACTGATTAGCCTGAAAAGCATTGACGAGATACAGCCGGCAGCACAAAACTATAAAAAAATTACCGGCGACGGCTATGAGATGGACAGGCATGAATGCGGCAATTCCGATCCCTGGCTGTTCAAGATTTTGGTGACCAATTTTCCCTGCCAACCCAACGAAAAAGTATTTGATATTAACTACCAAAAGCGAGACGACTTGTTCGCTTCACAGGAGTTAATGAGATTAACCGAATGGCTCAATAAATATAAAGGTCAAATCGATCTCAAGAAATTCGAGCAGGGTTCCTTGTTTTTTATAAAACTCGGAAAGGGAAAGCGCAGCTATCTCGAAAGAGAGAATTTGGAACATGGAGCGAAATTCTCTCTCAGCGTATTGAATAAATCAGCCGAAGCTTCGGGGAAAAAGGGATTACGCAATGTTTTTTTGAATTCAAGCGAGCAAATTGAACCTGTAGACCTTGAATTTGAGAAAATTCTGATTCCATACCACAGTCCGGACTATGAATACATAAGCCCCTGGCAAGACGAAGGCAGTGAGAACAGAGATATCGAAATGCTGTTCGGCTATTGTCGTGATTATAAAATTTCCACTGAGCTTATTAAAGGTTTTCCCAACTTTTACCTGTTTTTTCCCCTTGATGACGAAGTGCACAATCTGAATTTTATTCTCCATTCCAATGCTTTCTACAATGGCAGCCATCGCAGCAGCCTGCACGTTGGCGGTGATGCAAATGATAAATCCGGTTATGGTATCAACGAAAGGCTGCTCGAAATATGTGCCGAAAAATTGACGGAAAAACTGGAAGTTTATAAAAAGAAGGATAAAGAAAGGTTTAAATCTATCTATGCCACCCTGCTGTTAAGCGGTAAAGCAAAAGAAAGGCACAAGCGATGGATTGACCAGCCGCTTTATGAAGCCCTGTTAGCCTACCTGCGGGAAAATATTCCTACGCAATCAACTGACGAGAATTGGTGTCTGCCGATAAAAAATGTCCGCATAAAAAACACCGCGCTCGATATTCAACCTACCGATCTCGGCATTGCCGAGATAGAATGGTTTCATTGGACCGACGACCTGTTGGTGCAGGAAGCCAGCCTTTTTACAAAAAACGGCAATGAAAAAACAGACTCTAAACTCTCCCTTAAAGCCTGGACTGTCAGGGATATCATCGAAGCCCTGAGCAATAAACACAAGATGAAGCAGTTTAACAAGTGGGTTGAAAAAAATGAAAAAGAAGATAAAGATGCATATTACCGCCTGCTTGTTGAAATAAACGACAATATCGGCTATAATCCACCGGCTCAATTTATGAATAAATTTCTCAGGCTGAAACTATTTAAATTTGCCGATGCTTTTTATTCTATCAATGAGCTGGCGCAGGACGCTAATAAAAATAAATTATTTTGTTTAGACCATACCCAGACTATTGAGCACGAACTCACCCGGATCGGTTTTATCTTTTCCGATATCGATATTTCCGACGACAGGTTTAGAAGGATAAAATTCAATATTGAAAAGAGGTTGCTCTATCTGCAAAAAGATGCGATTCTGTTAGAGCTGATTCAGGATGCGGTTAAATCAAAAGCAAATGAACTTGACACTGATCAAAAAAAGAAAATGCTTTCCACTTTTATTGATCAGTTTGACAGAAGAATTCTTGACAGGCTCCCGGAATTGACATTGTTTTGTGATATGCAAGGCGCGATCAAACCTTTGGGGCAACTGCTTCCGTATTCACCCGATCAATACCCGACCTGGATGCATTCCTACCAAATCAAGGCTGATGAATATTTTCCCGAGCTCCAGGAAAACTATCTCATGCAGGATAAACACATATTGGAGCGAATTATTTATCCGGAATGGGAAGCGCTGATCGATAAGCCGGAAATACGCAATAACATGGTGGATTTTGAGGATGAGGTGATCGAATACTTGTTGAACATCCCTCAAATAACCGTTAAACAAGATGAGAATTACGATGACGGCACATTTCAGCACAAAATTTTTGATATCGCTATCAAATGCCTGATGGACAGAGAAAATGAAAAGCTGCTGGAAGAATTTAAGCGCAAGATCCACATCGAACTGACTGCGGGCGGATTTATCAAGATTGAAAATATACTTGATAATTATATTGTCAACTTCGATATCGCTGAATTGGGTATGCTGCCACCGTTAAATTTATCGAAGATATTGCTCCATTTTACCGTAAGCAGCGGTTTTGTCGATAACCTCCTCGATCAGTTCACGAATTTCAAAAATAAAGTCTCTCTGAGAAATACTATTTTCAAACCGCGGGTGCTGGAAAAGCATTCGATGATTTTTGACGAATTGAAAAAAAGAACAACCGTATTGCAAAATGCCCATCAACTCGCATTTTTGATTTTATATGCGATTTCAAATAGCCATAGTAAAAAAAATTTCGATATTTTAAACGGCTTTGAAATAAAAACGCTGGCCGGCAACAGGGAGCTTGTCAACGGATGTTTTGTCACACAAAACTTCAGTTTTATCGCGCCGGCACTCATCCTGAATGGTTATTTTGAAATCAATAACCTGTTGAGCCTCAACAGCGACCGCTGGGTGCTTCATATTGCTGAAAAACCTGTGATTTGTTATCAACCCAATCTTCATAACGCGACTTATTATTGTCCGGCATTCGCGGCCAACATTGCTGAAGAACTTTCAGTACAAAAAGCATTTTTCTTTGAACTATTCAATAAATGGCGTACGGAAAAGCCTGCCGAAATCGAAATAAACGTTTTCGAGCACGGCATGGATGAAGATGACCAGTTATCTTATAATAGCGAAAACATACATCTTCTCATCGGCTTTCGCCCGCAGAATATTGTCTATTCGCCGGCGGCGCCCCAAAACGTGAATCCCGATGCACTGCCTCTTTGGGCGCAGGAATGGCTGAAGGATGACAGCGATTGGCTCAAGCATTGGTTTCTAAAGGCAATTGGGGTAAAAATAGAAGATTCCATGATCGGCAAGCTGGAAGATTCGGGGGAAAACACTGCCAATTCTGGTCATGAAATGACTACACCTGCCTTAAAGAATTTGCACCGGGAAGCTAAAAGCAGTAAACAGGGAACGCATAAAAATAAAACAGATACTATTTTTATGAGGATGACACAAAAAATTTTTAACACCCAGAGTTAAAAACATTGAAAAAAAATCCGATCGATAAAATCCGTGTTGCCCATCTGATGCAGGTTCTGCATTTTGGCGGCAAGGAAAATGGCATTGTCAACTTGGTGAACAACACCGATAACAGCATTTTTGAGAATTATATTATCACCTTTTTGAAGGGTGGCTCGCTACAGAAAATGGTCGACCCGGCGCGCTGCACCATCGTTGCAACCGGCCGCAAATGGGGCAACGATTCAACACTGCCGTTCAAAGTGGCGCAGCAACTGTACCGCCATGAAATCCACGCGCTGCACACCCATGCCTGGAGCACGCTCATCGAAGGATTTGCCGGGGCAAAAATAGCTCGCACACCGGTGCTCATCCACGGCGAACACGGCACCATGAAAGACGATAGTCGCAAACATAAAATTGTACAGCGATTTATCTGGGATCGATTTGACCGTATTTTGAGTGTTTCCCGGGTTCTGAGCGATCAACTGGCGCAGCGCATCGGCTATCCCGGAGAAAAGATCCACACGCTGGTCAACGGTGTCGATCTGGAAAAATTTAGCGCTCACGACGGATGTGGCGATTTTAAAAAGCTGGTATATTTGCCGGAAGATACGCCGGTTTTCGGTTCTGTCGGCCGGCTGGTGCAGGTAAAAAATTACCCCTTGCTTCTGCGTGCAGCAAAAAAAGTTTTCACCCAAATGCCGAATGCACGCCTATTGCTGGTCGGCGCCGGGCCGTTGTATCCGGAAACGAAAGCCATGATTCGTGAGCTGGGCATTTCTGAAAACACGATTTTTATTCGCTGGCGTAAAAATATACCCGACTACATCCGGGCGATGGATGTGTTCATTCTGCCGAGCTTCAGCGAAGGCATGAGCAACACCATCCTCGAAGCCATGGCCTGCTCACGCACGGTAATCGCCACCGACGTCGGCGGCAATCCCGAGCTGGTGAGCCACGATAAAACCGGTTTGCTCGTACCCTCGGATAATGACGAAAAAATGGCGGCAGCAATACTCGATCTGCTGCAAAACACTGATAAACGCCGGGCGTTCGCCGCTGCCGGACGCCGGAAAGTAGAAGAGAATTTTACTTTTACACAAATGATCCGGCGCTATGAAAAACTGTACATCGAATTGGCGGAAGAAAAATTAAACTTGAGCCCCAGATTAAAAGAAAAAATTACCCGTTGGCGCGAAGTACAGCAACCGGTTCATTCGCTGCCTGAAATAGAAATAGCACCGGAGTTCATTTAAAATACACTCCGAAGGCAAACAATAAAGTTTATGAATAGAGCAGGTTAAAAAAGAATTTTTCGGAAAATATTCAAGGCGTGGTGAAGCGATGGAGATGGATTTAGAGACATTGTTTTTCTGCGCCTTTGCATCATATGAAGTCGTCCATTTGCAATTCAAAGGCGCTGCAATCCGCACTGCCCTTGACTCTTGAAAATAACGATTCGCGCCGCTGCGAGTTGGATAGAATCATAAAAGCTGAATTCGCGCAATCTGTAAAAATGGAGTATTTTAAATACGATGGCAATAATCGTTCGCAAAGCTGATCTCGCAAAAGAAATGCCGATTCTCATGGAAACCCTGCTGCGCAACCGCGAGCGTTACGACGACGACGATCTCTTTCGCCGCCGTTTCGAATGGGCATATTTGAAAAACCCCCACGGCAAAGCTACCGCCTGGGTGGTGGAAGATGATAAAACCGGCGAAGTCGTCGGCTTTACCGCGGGGTTCCCCCGCAAAATGAGCGTCGATGGCAAAGAGAGCCTCGCCTGGAATTGTGCCGATTTTTCCATCGACAAAAAATACCGCGCCCTGGGCGTTGCGGTGAAACTGCGCCGCGCGGCCAAAGATGGCGTTGACAGCGGCGAAGTTCCGTTTCTCTACGCCCACCCCAATGATCGTATGGCGGTGGTGCACGAACGGGTTGGCCATCATCAGATTGGGCTGATGAAACGCTACGCGGCGCTCTTGCGATTAGACCGCAAATTTTTGAACATTGTTAAAGTGCCGGCCCTGGCTCGTTTTGCCGGCTTTTTTGCACAACCGCTGGTGCATCTAGCCCTGCCGCAGCCGAAAAACCGCGATGATTCATTGTCGTTTACTTTTGTGGAAAAAGAGCCCTTCGGTGAAGAATTTACAGAATTTTATCAGGAAATTCGCCGGTATTACCCGGTGAGTGGCTTTCGTGATGCCGATTACTTAACCTGGCGCTACATCGATTGCCCGCTCTATCAGGTGGATACGCTGAAAGTTTACCGTGACGGCAAACTGCGCGGTTACGCACTGGCTGCTTCGCAATTCAGCATGGTGCACGTTGCAGACATCGTTGTGGCACCGGAGGGCGGGCTGCTGGAATCGCTGATAGCGCAGCTCTTTAAAATTTATCGTAAAAAAGGGTTTTCCACCCTGTCGATAAAATTACATGAAGCCAATCCGCTGGTGCAGCAATTGCGAAAATTCGGTTTCCGCGAACGCGATGACGCCACCTCAAAAGTCATGGCCTATACCAGTGAGAGCAACGGCTTGCACCGGAACGTTTTGAACCCCGATGCCTGGTACATGACTGTGGGGGATAGAGATATTTAGTTGAGGGTTACAGGTTGCAGGTTAAAATTATTATTCAATCTGGTTGGCTTGCAGAAAAACAACAAATAGCATTCCGGGTAGCAGGCATTTTTTGCCTGCATATCGAGGGGACAGACATTACAATTAACCGACAAATTGATAGCACAATTTTATAGTTTTAACGAAATATTTGGAGAACTTGATGAGCAACAAAGAATTAATACGATCTTTTTTCGAGCCGGAACTGGAAAATAACGGTGTTGAAGATGACGACAGTCTGCTGCTGGCGGGCATCATCGATTCATTGAAAATGATGGATTTGATCGGTTATCTCGAAAAAGAATTCGAAGTTAAAATCGATGATGACGAACTTATGCCGGAAAATTTCGACTCGATCGATGCCATCAGTACTTTTATTCGTGAAAAGAAAGCGGCATAGGTGAGCGCAGAAAATGACGGCATCATGCTGCCGTGGGCGGCGTGGAATGGTGATCGCGAGCTGCATCTGTCGATAGGACCCGGCTGGCAGGTAAAACCTTTTCCCATGGCGGATGCAATAGCGCTAACGGACGATGAAGTCGTCGCCGCCATCGAAGAACCTGTCGGTACGAAAAATCTGGCCGGACTGGTAGCAGATAAAACAAGGATCGTCATCGCTGTCGACGACCTGAGCCGGCCAACGCCGACACAGCTTCTGCTCGAAGTACTGCTCACCGAGCTCGATTATGCCGGCGTACCGGCCGATGCCATCACCGTAATCGTGAGCCTGGGAACGCACACGGAACTCGGCAAAGCACAGCTTTATAAAAAACTGGGCAGGGAAATCGTCGACAACCTGCGGGTAATCAACCACGATTGCTGTGAAAATCTGGCGCCGGCCGGCGTGATGGTCGGCAAGATGGAAGTGCTGCTCAACAAAGAATTTCTCGAAGCCGATTTTCGTATTTTGATCGGCAGCGTCGTGCCGCACCATTTTGCCGGTTTCAGCGGCGGCGCCAAAATGGTGCTGCCCGGCCTGTCCAATCTCGATTCCATCGTCTGGACGCACAAGGCTGTGATGATGGGCCTGCGCAGCAAACCGGGTACGCTGGAAAACAACCGCTTTCGTGCTGAGTTCGAACGGATCGCCCGCCACGTGGGCATCGATTTTTGTTTGAATGTGGTGGTCAATTCGCAACGCCAGGTGGCTGGTTTTTTTGCCGGAGATTTGATCGAAGCCCACAGCAAAGCAGCAAAGTTTGCCAAAGAAATTTATGCCACCGAAGCTGCAGAAAATCTCGATGTGGCGATTTTTAATGCCTATCCCAAAGATACCGAATTGCTACAATCGGAAAATGCTTTTATGTATATGCACACTGTTGGTGAAAAGCTGGTGCGGGAAAACGGCACTATCGTCATCACCGCAGCCTGCTCCGAAGGTTTGGGTAAACACGGCCTTTTCGAGCCCGGTTCCGGCGTGCTCTACCGCAAACCCATGCCCAAACGTTTTCTGAAAAACCGCAATGTGCTTTTTTTCGTTCCCGGCGTCAGCGAAGAAGAGTTTTATCAGATTTACTGGGAAGGGTATCACTACGCGAAAAATTGGGAAACGGTCGTGGATAAAATAAATAAATGGCATCCGGGTGGGTGTGAAGTCGGGGTTTTTCCACACGCAAGTATTCAGATAAATGTTTGAACGTGTGAATGTTTGAAAGTCCTTTGTTTTGAGATACCCACAGGAAAATAGAGCGAAGGCGTCCTCGCCGAGCGATTTCATCTCGTTCCCGGTCTCTCGCCGGGAATGCAGTCCCGCAGGCTCTGCCTGCAAAGTACGCAGTTTCAGGCACTGGAGGCTAAGCATCCGGCAAGACATTACCAGGCAGAGCCTGGTAATGAGTTTTTGTTTTTCAACGTTTTAACGTCTCAATATTTCGACATTCAAACGCAAAAGGTTTTAAATGCACCTCATCCACCACTTTCTCGAACAGCACGCGCAGACATTACCCGAGCACATCGCCTGCATGCAGGTTGACGGCGAAATAAACTATACTGCTCTGGATAAACAGGCCAATCGTTTCGCCAACGCGCTTATTCAAATGGGTGTGCAAAAGGGTGATCGGGTGGTGCTGTATCTCGATAATTCCATCGATTACATCGCGGCCTATTACGGCATTCTCAAAGCCGGTGCTGTTACTGTCGCCATATATAAAACAGCGACAGAGCGCACGCTGCGTTACATTTTCAACGATTGCCAGGTCAAAGCCGTCATCACACAAAAATCAGCAACGAAAATATTAGCCCAGCTCAACGGACAGATTCCTGACTTGCACAGTGTCATCGCGCTGGGAAAAGGCAAAATCGATGAGGGCTTAAAAAGAAATATCTGCACCGAAAATGAACTTGTTGAAATGCCGGATACAAAACCGGCACGAAATATTTCCGCAGATGATATCGCGTCGATAATCTACACATCCGGCAGTACCGGCGATGCCCGCGGCGCTATGCTGACGCATAAAAATATCGTTGCCAATACACGATCCATCGTCAGCTATTTAAAACTGACAAAAGATGACCGTGTACTGGTGATTTTACCGTTTCCCTATGTTTACGGCGCTTCGTTGCTCAATACGCATTTCAGCGTCGGCGGCTCGGTGGCGCTGGAAAACCGCTTTCTTTTTCCCGGCGTGGCGCTCAAAACCATGCAGGAAACACAGGCCACAGGTTTCAGCGGTGTGCCTTCGACTTTTGCCATTCTTTTGCACAAAACCTCAGTTGCAGAAATGGAATTCCCGCACCTGCGCTATATCACCCAGGCCGGTGGGGCGATGGCGCCGCAGCTCATCCGCGAAGTGATGCAGGTTTTCAAACGGCAGCAGATATTCATTATGTATGGCGCCACCGAAGCCAGCGCGCGATTGAGCTATCTCGATCCCGAAAAGCTGCCGCAAAAAATCGGCTCTATCGGCAAAGCCATCCCCGGCGTCGAGCTGCGTATTTTGCGTGATGACGGTTCGGAAGCCGAGGCCGGCGAGACCGGTGAAATCGTTGCCCGCGGTGAAAACATCATGCAGGGCTACTGGAATGCAGCAGAAGAAACAGCCAAGGTTTTAAGCGAACACGGCTTTCACACCGGCGACCTCGGCAAGCGTGACGACGAGGGATTTCTCTACGTCGTCGGCCGCAAACGGGATATGATCAAATCGGGCGCCAACCGGGTGAGCGCCAAAGAAGTGGAAGAAATATTGTGCGAATATCCGGACATTCTCGAAAGCGCCGTCATCGGTGTGGCCGATGAAATATTGGGTGAAGCTATTCATGCTTTTGTGGTTTTGAAAAACAGCGATGGTTTGGACGAAAAAAAAGTGCTATCTTTTTGCCGCGAAAAAATGCCGGAATTTAAAGTGCCGCGGAAAATTATAGTGGAAAAAACTTTGCCGAAAAATGCATCCGGCAAGTTGATGAAAGAAGCGTTACGCAAGCGTTATCAGTAGCGGGTTGTTTCGAAGCAAACAAATCCGCGCCAAATTTTAGCCACGGATTCACACCGATTAGACACAGATACATTTAAATCAGTGTTTAATCCGTGCATATCAGTGGCTAAAATAAATACTTTCTAAAAGTTGGGCGCCGCGATCAATTATTTCTAAAGGGACAATTCGTTGATTATCAGACGCTAAGCAATGATTGTACGCGGTTTTTTAAAAATGCTGCATGGAAAATAATAAATTGGAATTACAGGACTTAATTGAGAATAGTTTGAGGATTGAATGAGTAAACTGAAGATAATCAACGTCGTCGGCGCCCGCCCCAATTTTATGAAAATAGCACCCATCGTCGAAGAAATCCGCAAATACGAGGGCATCGAGCAATATTTGCTGCACACCGGGCAGCATTATGACCATAAAATGTCTGACCTGTTTTTTAACAATCTCGGCCTGCCGAAACCCAACTGCTACCTCGGCATCGGCTCCGGCGGTCACGGCACGATGACCGGCAAAGTGATGATCGAATTTGAGAAAGTTTTACTGCAAGAAAAGCCGGATATCGTGCTCGTCGTCGGCGACGTCAATTCCACCATCGCCTGTGGACTGGATGCGGTGAAACTGGGCGCCAAACTGGTGCATGTGGAAGCCGGTCTGCGTTCCTTCGACCGCAGCATGCCGGAAGAGATCAACCGCATTCTCACCGATCAGATTTCCGATTATCTTTTCCTCACAGAGAAATCGGCTTTTAAAAATCTAGAAAACGAAGGCATCGATACGGCGAAGGCTCATTTTGTCGGCAACGTGATGATCGATTCGCTGCTCAAACACCGCGAGAAAGCGGCGGGGCAAGAGATTTTGCAGGAGCTGGAGATCGAAGCGGGGAATTTCGCCCTCGTCACCCTGCACCGCCCGGCCAATGTCGACAACCGCGAGGTCTGCACCAGCCTGATGCAAACGCTGTGCACCATCTCCAAATCACTGCCGGTGGTGTTTCCCGCGCACCCACGCACGCGCAAGCAGATGGGTGTTTTCGGACTGGATACACTCATTAAAAAACATGCCAACATGCGTTTGGTGGAGCCGCTGGGTTATCTCGATTTTCTCAAATGCATGGACAACGCCTCATTTGTGCTCACCGACAGCGGTGGCATTCAGGAAGAAACCACGGTACTGGGCGTGCCCTGCATCACCGCGCGGGAAAATACCGAGCGCCCGATCACCGCTGAAGTCGGTACCAATATTATCGTTGGCCGTGATTCACAGAAATTATTGGCAGAGGCCAACAAAATTCTGGCCGGCAAAGGCAAAAAAGGCGAAGTGCCGGAATTGTGGGACGGCAAAGCGGCAGAGAGGATTGTGAAGATTTTATGGGAGAGGGAAAGTATAAATCAGGGTCTGTAGATATCTCTTCGAAGTCCGAGTGCGATTATAGTGACAACTTTAACTTTATCAGAGATGTCATAAATTATTCGATAGTCCATTTTTATGCTTTCCTGATTCTGTAGTTACTTTGATATTACAATACAGGAATGTATCGGTAAAATGCAAATTTTCTTCCTCAGCTACAAGCCGAATCGCCTACTTGTCGAAGCTTGCCAAATTCACAACTGCGAGACCAAAAATCTGCATTTTCTCGGATTGAAAATCATACTGAAGACATTCGATTATCGACTCTACACAAATATACAGGTGCTTTGGGTAAATCATTGCATGTTGCTATCCAATAAACGATGTGGTTCTCACTGCAATTTGCCTACTGAATAGAGCCGATTGCTTTGCACGGCAGAACAATTTAATAAATAAAACAGACACGACGTTCGACAGCCTACTAGCCGTGCCTGTGCGGTTTATATGTTCGTCCCGTTTCGATGAAGCGGAAAACAAGACAGGTCTAATTTCCTGGACGTCGGCATGCACACTCCGGGAGGCCGTGAGCGCCTGGATTCTGGCATCCATTTGCGGCGTACTGAACACTACGAAAACCCACATTGTTGTTTCGATTTGTGGGTGTGTTCTTGTTGCGAACGGCGCATCGCAGATTATTTGCATTGTTGTTATATGCGCCACCCCGCAAAACACGGAGCTTCGGAATTAAACCTTTTAAAAGTATATTCCGCGAAAATTTTTTGCCGCAGGCGATAACTATTTGCAAAATCAGCGTGTCCGTTCCAGCCATTTACTGCGCGACTGACAACTTGCAGATCAATTTCGCCCATACTGTATTTCTTTTGCAAGTGCTTCAAGCGCCGACGGGCACGGTTGATATTTTTTCGTGGTAAAAGTCGGAATCTTGGAAAAACACGAAATCCAAGAAATGTCACGCCTTGTGCCGTTTGGCGAACCTGGCTTTTATGCTCATGCAAACGTAAGCGAAGAAAATCCAAATATTCCTCAATTTCACATTTGATATAGTGTAACCGGCGTTTATCCTGCCCTAAAATAACGAAATCATCAACATAACGCAGATAGTAGCGAATACCGAGCTGCTCCTTGATAAAATGGTCAAAGGGGTTTAGGTACACATTCGCAAAAAACTGGCTGGTCAAATTGCCAATGGGCAAGCCACGTTGGCGTATCAACGGCGTATAGAGATCGTCCCCGGCAAAATATTCCAAAACTGGCTCTTGCGGATTGCTTCCGTCAATAATGCGATCAATCAGCCACAGTGTCTCACGACAGTTTATCGTTCGTCGGGTTTGTTGCTTGAGAATTTCTTAGCCGATAGATGGAAAGTATTTTCGAAGATCACATTTCAAGACGTATTTGTTTTTACGGCAGAAGTGCTGATAGCGCAACACAGCTTTGTGAGCACCCTTGTTTTTACGATTGGCATAACTATCGAAAATAAATTTCTTCTCGAATAATGAATCGATGACATTGCATAAGGCATGATGCATCACCCGGTCACGAAACGGTGCAGCGGAAATCATGCGTTGTTTTGGCTCAAAAATTGTGAAGGTCCGGTATTCTCCTGGCTGATAGCTCTTCTGTTGCAGCTCGTTTTGTAGCGCGATAAGCTCATACTCCAGATTAGCATAAAATCGTCCGGCATAGTGCTGGAACCGCTTGCCCAAACGTGCTTTTCTTGCGGCATGCAGTAAATTTTCGAACGAGTAAATTTGCGAAAACAGGTTATTATAGGTTTTCATCGCTCTTTGTTTATTGACTTGATCCAGTTTCCGATAGTGCCGCCAATTTCATTGATCTTACTCGAAATGATACCGTATTTTTTATGACTCAAGCATTTAAGGTCGTGACTCAGGCGGATGAGAAAGCGTAGTTGCTCCAGTTTCAAATTTGCTTCCCGTAGCCTGTCCAATTTATTTCTCGAATAGTAAGCTACGATAAAATCATCCAGGATATCCAACGCTAATTTTTGAACGCGGTCACCCAAGACAAACTTGTGATCACGAGGGAATCTGGATAGCTCAGGGAAAAGATAAAGCAAAAAATCGTACATTAATGTAAGAATATTTTCAGAATGTGCCATTTTTAAAAAAAAATTATCCCGCTGCGCGGGAACAAGTTAAAAAGAGTAAAAAGGACGCAAAGCGTGACAGAGCCGTCCTGAACACTACGAAAACCCACATTGAGGTTTCGAAGCGTGGGTGTGTTTTAGTGGCGAACGGCGCATCGCAGATTATATGCATTGATGTTACACGCGCCACCCCGCAAAACACGGTTACGGCCGTATTTTGTACCGGTTGGATTTTCCTGCACGGTTTCCGATATTTTAGAATCACCAAACCAATCATAGCACCAGTCCCAGACGTTGCCCAGCATATTTGCCAGCCCCAATTGGTTGAGATTTTCCGCCTGGGTCGCCGCCTGGCACCTCGATCCATTCAAAGAGATTTTGTGGATCGGCGAGCAGGTTACGCTGGCGTTCGACAGCATGGTCCAATTTAAGCAGATTGTATATGAACCCGCCGGGTTCGAGTGGCTGCATGCCCTGTTTTTCCAACAGCATCTGGGCATGGTAGAGCACTTCGCAATCGGTTACGGCGCAATCAAAAAACAGAATGCGCAGGGTTTCAGCAACCAGTTTGTTGCGTGCTTCTTCACCCAGCACCAGCGGCAGGGATTGAGCGATAAAATCGATGAGCAACAACATATCCTGGTTACCGCCGCTTTCGTTATCAAGCAAGGGTTGGAGCAAGCTTGCCGTATCCATAACCACTTCGGTGGAAACACGCAGTGCCAGCGGTTTGTTTATTTGCCATAAACCGACGATCAGTTTTTTCACCTCGTCTTCGTTTTGCAGCAAACCGGCATAGAGGCGCACCACCTCTTCCCAATCCGGATTAGCCGCATGTTTGATGATGAATTTCGCATCATCTTTCGTTTTTGTATGCAAAGCGTTGGCGGTAAAGTATTCCCATAATGAGCGATGAACAAAGGTGTAACCCTCCTGTGCGCACTGAATCAGTCCGGTCGTGCGCTGCACAGTCGTCCAGCGTTTCAGAGGCGATGTTCAGGGCGTCGGCGGAGAGCACACGCCGACCGAGCACGTTGACCTGATCTGCCGGAAACTCCGGTTCCTGCCAGAGAAAAAAGCACAGGGCCAGATCTTTGAGCATGGCAAGGGTTTGTGGTTTTTTTCATTTTCACCGGCATTTCATCATCAAGCCGGTACATGCGTGCCAATAAACGCTGTGTACAGGCTTCATAAAGGGCGCTACGGCGATTGATGAATGCAGCGTCACCATCGGCGCTGAAAGCATAGCAGATCAATTTTGTCCTGCCCGGCGCCAAACCATTTTTGTACATAGTCGGCGATCAGCGGCTTTGTGAGTTTATCGAGGTCAAATGCTTCGAATTCCGGGTAATCTTCCTTTTTGAGTTCAATAGGGCGCGAGGTAACGATAATTTGGCACCGTTTTTTTCCCTGCAAGCCAGCGTATTTGATGCTTCGGCAAACTTTGCATGGCTTGAAGCGCTCTTGATTTCATCGATACCATCGAGCAGCATGAGCATTGGTTTTTCGAGAAAGCAATCCTTGTGGCGCAAAGCGTCGTCAATGGCTGGATTTGTCCACAAGGCGCTGACTTCTCTATGGATGAAATCGAGCAGGGATTCCGTGCTCAGGTCCAGAAATTTCAGACGGATGTAGACCGGCAGCATAGTGCTGTCAGCCGCAGTAAAACGCCAGGCGAGATAGCGCAGCAAGGTGGTTTTTCCGCCGCCCGGCAGCCCCCGAATGAGCATTAATCGCGGCCGCTTGTTGAAAAACAGGTCATCGATTCCAAGTGAGGATGGCTGTTGGTGCACCTCTTCATTCGGCCAGGGTTTCAGGTTCAGGGGGACAAAACCGCGCCGGATGTCAGACATACGCTCGAATACATTTTCTTCACCGCCGGGAGAACGTTCACCGAAAAGCATGATGCTGGAGAATGTTTCGCGCACTTTCATGCGGTATTCGGCGAAGGCCTGTTGGCGTTCCCGTGCAGGGCCGGCAAGCTCCTGTTCTTTCAATTTGAGATGCTTGCGGCTGGTTTCAACAAGCTCACCCGAACGCCGCAGATTCAAGTCCTCGCGCAGGGTCGGATGAGTGGTGATTTCGCGAGTAAAAGATTCGAGAAATTCCCGCACCACCCAGGGATCGAGTTTCACGCGGCCGGCAAGTTTTTCGAAGGTCAAATCCACCGGCAGTTGCGCGCCATTGAGCCATTCTTGCATATCGGGGTCGGTGAACAGGCTATCGACTGCTTATTGGACGATATGAAAATTCTCATTACGTTTTATGAGAACAGTCGTGAGGGTTGCCCTGGCGATGTTTGTAAAATCAGTATGGCTTTGCTGGTATTTTTTATAACCCCATTTTGCCAGGCCGGGCAGTGTTTTGATAATCGCTGCAGTGACATCAGGCATAGTTCAATCCCTGGTATTTGTTTCTGTTTGATCGAGAATTAGAAATAATTCTTAATCGAAATCAATCGTTCTAACCTCGATAAAATCATTCAGAACCGAAGGCCGGCAATGCAATTGTACTTTTCAGCCAACATGCAGTAAAATGATACGCGCGCATAAATTTTCGGTCAGGCGCTATTTATCAGTAAAAGCATGCTGCACCTCGTAAAACGAGAGATCGTGTTTCTCTCTATTTTAACATTTTTTTCATCATTCCCGCAGCGCTCTTTGCATCTCCTTTAATTCATTAATTATAGCTCGTTACAAGTGTTAATTCGTATATAGTGCGTATTTCCATGCCCGATTGGTACCACCCGTTCAAATTTGCAATCCTGCGAAATTTCTCAATGCATTACGGGTTTTAAGAAATTCACGATGCGGCGGATAGTTATCAACTAAGGCGAGGTAGCTATAATCATTTATTAAATTAAGATTTAATTGCATTTTGTTAACGCATTTAGGTTGTTGTTGACTGGTACATTTTTTGAAAGAAAAAAACGCCTTTTCAAGGCAATTGCAGCGATGAAAAAAAATAGTATCTTCGGTATAATTTGGTTGCGTTTGGCAAGGTTGTTTTTATGTTAGCTTTATTCTTTTCACGACGATACCGGCGATATGGAATAAAAAGTATCATTTAACATAATAATTCAATTTTTCCTGCTTTGTGCAGGTGGCTTTTCACTTAATACGTATCACAAAAACACCTATGGAGGTTGTCGTGAGCGAATATATTAAATCGCTATTGGAAGAGGTGGTTGCAAAAAACCCCAGCGAACCTGAATTTCATCAGGCCGTTGAAGAAGTTGCCGAGACGATTGGTGTGGTTTTCGAACGGCATCCGGAATATCGCAAGGCGAGAGTTCTCGAGCGTCTCGTTGAACCCGAACGCGTCATCATGTTTCGCGTTCCCTGGCTCGATGATCAGGGCGAAATTCAAGTCAACCGAGGTTTCCGCATTGAAATGAATTCTGCAATCGGCCCTTACAAAGGCGGTTTACGTTTCCATCCGTCGGTTAATCTCGGCATTCTGAAATTCCTCGCTTTTGAACAGGTTTTTAAAAACAGCCTGACGACACTGCCCATGGGTGGTGGAAAAGGCGGTTCCGACTTCGATCCCAAAGGCAAGAGTGACAATGAAGTCATGCGCTTCTGTCAATCTTTTATGACCGAACTACAGCGCCACATCGGTCCGAACACAGATATTCCCGCAGGTGATATCGGTGTCGGCGGCCGTGAAATCGGTTTTCTCTTTGGTCAGTACAAAAAAATCCGCAACGAATTCACCGGTATTCTTACCGGCAAAGGCCTGAACTGGGGCGGCTCCCTCATTCGCCCGGAAGCCACCGGTTATGGCGCTGTTTATTTTGCCGCAGAAATGCTGAATACCCGCGGGAAAACCCTCGAAGGCAAAACGTGCATCGTTTCCGGCAGTGGTAATGTTGCCCAATACACGGTGGAAAAGATCAACGATCTCGGTGGAAAAGCGGTTACACTTTCCGATTCGTCAGGTTATATTTATGATCCGGCCGGAATCGATGCCGACAAACTGGCTTTTGTCATGGACCTGAAAAACATCCGTCGTGGCCGTATCAAAGAATATGCTGAAAAATATGATGGTGTGACTTTTACGGCAATCGACTCGGGCCTCGATTACAATCCGCTCTGGAACCACAGAGCCGATTGTGCTTTCCCGAGTGCAACACAAAATGAAATCAACGGCAAAGACGCCCAGAATCTCATCAACAACGGTGTTTATGTCGTGAGCGAAGGCGCCAACATGCCGACGAGCATCGACGGTATCAATATTTATTTGCAGGAAAAAATCCTCTACGGCCCCGGCAAAGCCGCCAACGCCGGCGGTGTTGCTGTTTCCGGTCTCGAAATGTCGCAAAACAGCATGCGTTTACCGTGGTCACGCGAGGAAGTTGACCGCCGTCTGCAGGAAATCATGAAAAACATTCACACAACCTGCGTCGAAACAGCCGAACGTTTTGATGCTGCCGGCAACTATGTCGTCGGCGCCAATATCGGTGGATTCCTGAAAGTTGCGAACAGCATGCTCGATCAGGGAGTTGTCTGATTTTTATGTAAGCGTTAAATATCACACAAATTTTGACTGCATTTTGTAAAAAAAACTGTTAGATTAAAAATCCCCCGGATTTCTCCGGGGGATTTTTAACTTTGGCTCTTTTTGTAACGTCTGCAGCTATTTCCTGTTCGCGGGGGAACAAAACATCGGCAGATTTATCGATAATTTATTTTGACCTGGAAAAACGATGGACAATAAATCAACCCCGGGGGACGGCAGAGTTACCCACACTTTTAAAACCGATTTCCCAACCGGCGACCGGTTCAAAGTCTTTCAGGATTTAATGCATTTTCGCACCCGTGAAATTCTGCTCGTTTCCAGTCAGTATAACCTGTTTTTGCTCGAAGAAGACGGGCATATGTATGAATTCCTGCGCAAGGAGTATTATCAGCTCAACCTGACGCATACTCCGGAAATCGTACGCGTTTCCAGTGGTCACAAAGCGCTGGAATTATTAAAAGATGAAAACCGCTTCGACCTGATTATCACAACTGCGCACAATGCTGATATGCAAGTCAGCGCTTTCGCACGCAAGGTTAAAAAAATCAACCAGAATATACCCATCGTGCATCTGGTTTTCGATACCAGTGAATTCAACCCGCGCTTAGTGAGCAGCACACAAAATCCCTTCGATCGTATTTTTACCTGGACCGGTGATTTTCGCATCATCATCGCCATCATCAAACTGATCGAGGATTCACGCAACGTTGCTCGCGATGTTGCGAAAGCAGGTGTGCAGGTCATCCTCTTAGTCGAAGATAACATCCGCTTCTATTCTTCTTATCTGCCACTGCTCTATTCCGAACTCTTGCGCCAATCGCAGAGACTGATGGACCAGGGCATCAGCCTGCAACATAAATTTTTGCGTATGCGGGCGCGGCCGAAAATATTACTGGCAACAAACTATGAAGAAGCGTGCAATTACTTCGAGCAATATGAAGAGTATATTCTCGGTGTGATTTCCGACGTCAATTACATGCGTGATGGCCAGCGCGATGAGGAAGCCGGTCTGCGTTTTGTGGAAAGGATTAAGGAGCATAAAAGTGATATTCCTATTTTACTGCAATCGCACGATAAACGGAACGAAAAGAAAGCCTACAAGCTCGGCGCTTCTTTTTTGAACAAGGGATCGAAACACTTGCTGCGGGGTATCCGGGAATTTGCCTTCGAAAATCTTGGCTTCGGTGATTTCATTTTTCGTACCGAATCCGGTGAAGAAGTCGGTCGCGCAGATGATCTCACCAGTTTGCAGGAAATGCTGGCAAAAATCCCTGTTGAAAGTGTGAAATATCATGCCGATCGCAACCATTTTTCCAACTGGCTGAAAGCGCGGCGGGAATTCTGGCTGGCTTACAAACTGCGGCCACGCAAAATCTCGGATTACGACAGTGTGGAAGATTTGCGGCAAGACCTGGTTTCTTCACTCAAACTCTACACCACCAGGCAATCGCGCGGCATTCTCACCGACTTCAACAAAAAACATTTTGATCCGGTTTACGGCTTCGCCCGCATCGGCGCCGGATCGATTGGCGGTAAAGCGCGCGGTTTAAGTTTTTTAAACCTGCTGGTCAACATCCACGAGCTCTACTATAAATTTAAAAATGTCCGCATTCGCGTTCCGGCTGCGTTGATTCTCGGCACCAATGTTTTCGATCAGTTTATGATTGAAAACGATTTGTATAATTCAGCCCTCGATATCCAAAACGATATGTACCTGTTGGAAACATTTTTAACTGCCGAATTCCCCGCTGATATTACAGAGCAATTACGGGATTATCTTGAAATTGTCCATCACCCGATTGCAATTCGCTCTTCGAGTCTGCTGGAAGATTCTCAGTATTTTCCGTTTGCCGGTGTTTACAGCACGATCATGCTGGCGAACAACAGCGAAAATGCCGACGACCGTTTACGGCAACTTTTGCAGGCGATCAAAACGGTTTATGCCTCAACATATTGCAAAAGGGCACGCAATTACTTTCAGTATACTTCTTTTCGCAATGAAGAAGAACGCATGGCGATCATTATTCAAAGTCTGGTTGGCAATTTTTACGGCGACCGCTTTTATCCTGAAATTGCCGGCGTGGCAAAATCATATAATTATTACACAGTGCCGCCGCAGCAATCCGATGACGGCATCGTATCAGCAGCACTGGGCATGGGAAAAACCGTGGTTGAAGGTGAAAACTGCCTGACGTTCTGCCCGGCCTATCCCAAGCATATTCAGCAGCTTGCATCTATCGACCAGGCTTTGTATAATAATCAAACGGGGTTTCAGGCGATCGATCTCAGCAGTTCACCGACACAGGGGATTGACCAAACAAAAAAATATCCCCTCAGCGAAGCGGAAAAAGATGGCTCCCTGCGTTTCACCGCATCGACATATTCCTATGAAAATGAAGCGATTTACGACGGTATCTCGCGCTTCGGCCAGCGCCTGATCACGCTGGCGCCAGTGCTCAAACAGGAAATTTTCCCATTACCGCAAATATTGTCGAAAATACTCAAAATCGGCAAAGAAGGCATGGGCAACGATGTGGAAATCGAATTTGCAGTCCGTTTTTCCAGGATAAAAGGTGAACCGGATGAGTTTTGCCTTTTGCAAATGCGCCCCATCGCCAAAAAGAACGATGACTTGCGGGTCGAGTTTAACCCATCGCAAAAATCTTCGACCCTGTGTTACAGCAATCAGGTTCTCGGCAATGGCAGAATCAAAAAAATAAAGAATATTATCGTCGTCGACAGAGATACCTTTGACCGCTCGAAAACGCGGCAAATCGCTGAAGAAATCATGCAGATGAATAAACTGTTGCGCAAGAAAAAACTCGCCTATCTCCTGATCACCCTGGGGCGGCTTGGCAGCAATGACCCCTGGTTGGGCGTGCCGGTGCATTGGGAAGAAATCGCCGGCGTCAAAGCCATTATCGAAAGTGGTATTCGCGAAATGATCATCGAGCCGTCGCAAGCTTCCCATTTTTTTCAAAATGTCAGCTCATTCAAAATCGGTTATTTCACCATCAACCCGCTTAAAAAGGAACACTTTCTCAACTGGGGATGGCTGAAAACACAACCAGTGCAAAACAAAGCAGAATTTGTACGACATATCAGGTTGACAAAATCGTTGAACATCGAAATTAACGGCAGGAAAAATACCGGTAAAATATCGTTCGAGTAACCGGGCATGGTCAGCCATTTGCCTTTAAATGCAAAACTGTAGCCTTTATTATTCTCGCAGAGACGCAGTGGCGTAGAGAAAAACAGTATAAAATATTTAAAAGCAAAACTCTGCGTCTCAGCGACTCGGCGAGATGATTTTTTTAATAAAAAAATTAAGTTTCCAACTATAGCTTTAGAAGAACTACAATGAAATCAATTATTTATCAAACATCTTTAAAAAATTTGTGAATAATTCAGGGTAAAGCGCCGATGGAAACTAAAAAATTTGCCAATCACTGTATTTTTTTATTTTTTACCATTTTAATCATCTCATTGCCACCCAGGATGCTGTTTGCACAGAAACGAAAAACCTCTGCACAAACACTGTTATGCCAGGGGCATTTTCAAACAGAGGCTGAAGCACGGATACAATTGCGCTATTTTCGCCGCCAATTCGATGATCTGGCGGAATGGCAAAAACGGGCTGAGCGCATACGCCGCGGCATCCTGCAAGGCGCGGAGCTTTTGCCATTTCCCAAAAAAACAGCGCTGCAACCCGTCTTCCGCGCAAAACGCATTTTTGATGGCTATACAGTCGAAAATGTCGCCTTTGAAAGCCTGCCCGGGGTTTTTGTCACCGGCAGTCTTTACCGCCCGGAAAAAGCCGAGCAACCGTTTGCCGCCATTCTCTCGCCACACGGGCATTGGGGCAAGCCGGATAATTACGGCCGCTTTCGCCCCAACGCCCAAAAACGTTTCGCCTCCCTGGCGCGTATGGGCGCCGTCGTTCTTGCCTACGACATGGTCGGTTATGGCGAACTCGCCCGCGCAGGCTGGCAACACAAACACCCCCAAACGTTAAAACTGCAGCTCTGGAACAGCATCCGGGCGCTCGATTTTGTCTTGTCGCTGGGCGCTGATGAAAAACGCATCGGCATGACCGGCGCCTCGGGAGGCGGAACACAGACATTTTTACTCACAGCAGTGGATCGACGCATAACCGTCTCCGTGCCGGTGGTGATGGTTTCGGCGCATTTCTTCGGCGGGTGTGTCTGTGAATCCGGCATGCCAATCCACCGCAGCGCCGACCACCAGACCAACAATGTGGAAATTGCAGCGCTGGCAGCGCCACGACCGATGTTGCTCATTTCCGACGGCGGCGACTGGACAAAAAATACGCCGCAGATTGAGTTCCCCTACATTCAGGAAATATATGGGCTCTTCGGTAAAAAAAATCTGCTGGAAAATGTGCACCTCGCCAATGAAAAACACGATTATGGATTCAACAAACGGATCGCGGCCTATCGCTTTTTAGCCAAACATCTTGGTCTCGACATCAGCCGCATTTCGACTGCCGAGGGCAGTATCGACGAATCGGGAATTACCGTCGAAGAAAAAGAAAAGCTATTCGTATTCTCAGCCGAGAACCCACTACCCGGCTATGCAATCAGAAAAAACGACGCGGTGCAGTGGTGATCGGCATCCAACGTAAAACAGCCTTCATTTCTTTACGAATTTCAGTGTTACGGCCTCAAAAACACAGTTCTTTTCAGTCGCTGACAACAATAAATTAACTGCCTGAATTTTCCCATTATTTTACTCGACTCCGGGGGTTCGATTTATTATATTAGCAACCGCATTTTGAAAAATTGACGTGGACAGGCAGTCGTTTCCGGCCATGTTTTCTACCTGAATTCAATTTGAACAACGGAGGATCGATTAGATGAAAGGGATTATCGGCATTCGCAGCGAGACCAAAGACAGCACCGAAAAACGTGCCGCCTTGACTCCGGATCATGTGCGCAAACTCGTCGGAAACGACGCACTGCAAGTACATGTGCAGCCTTCGCCGTACCGCATTTTTCAGCAGGAAAACTACGAAAAAGCGGGCGCCGAAAGCAGGGATGACCTGAGCGCGTGTAATATCATTTTCGGTGTTAAAGAGGTGCCGAAAGAAGACCTCTGCCCCGGCAAAGCGCACATCTTTTTCTCCCACACCATCAAAGGGCAGGATTACAATATGCCCTTGCTGAAAGAAATTTTAAACCAAAAAGTCACCCTCATCGATTATGAACCTATCGTCGATGAGCAGGGCCGCCGGCTGATATTCTTCGGCAAATTCGCCGGTTATGCGGGCATGATCAATTCCCTGTGGGCTTTTGGCCAACGCATGCTTGCCGAGAGCATCGATTCACCTTTTTCAAAAATAAAGCAAGCCAATAAATACGACAGCCTGGCAGCGGCCCAGGCGGCGATTTCTGCAGCCGGCAGGAAAATAGAAACACATGGCCTGCCGGAAAATCATCCACCGGTTGTCATCGCACTTCTCGGTGAGGGCAATGTGACGCAGGGCGCCATCGCCATCGCCGATCTGCTGCCCAATCAAAACATTACGCCGGAACAATTGCTGCTCGAAAACGCGGGCGAGAATTTTTCGCGCAACCGGGTGCAGAAAGTCGTTTTTTATCTGCAAGACTGGCTCAGACACAAGCATGAGAGTCGCGAATTTGTCGAAAAAGAATATTTTGCCGCTCCAACAGATTATGTTTCTTTTTTTGCAGAATTTGTACCGCAGCTCACGATTATCGTCAACGGCAATTTCTGGGCGCCCGGTTTGCCAAAAATCATGACAAAAGCGTTCATTAAAAATTTATACGCCCGCTCTACCCAACCCCGGTTGCGTGTCGTCGGTGATATTTCCTGCGATATCGAAGGCTCGGTGGAGTTTAATTTACAGGCGACAAAATCGGACAATCCGGTTTATGTCTATTTGCCGCAAAAAGATGACATTTCCTTCGGTGTGCAGGGACCTGGCCCGGTTGTGCTCGCTGTGGATAAACTGCCGAGCGAAATTCCGCGCGAGGCCGCAGCCATCTTCGGCGACGCCCTGTTGCCCTTCGTGCCCGCCATGGCTCATTGTGATTTCAGCAGGCCTTTTGCTAAGCTGGATTTGCCGATGCCGATAAAAAACGCCGTCATCACTCACCAGGGCAAACTAACGCCAAAGTTCGCGTATCTGCAGGATTATCTACCGTAACAATTCAGGTTACGAGTGGACTTTTATCACATTTCCACGGTTTAAATTGAATTCACTAAATCGAAAGCTTTCCCGCACGGCTGCGTGAAAGTTATGGTTGGTCTGGTTTTCGGAGAGTAAAATGAAAAAAATTCTCGTACTCGGCGCCGGATATGTTGCTCGCCCGCTCGTCGATTATCTGCTGGAAAACACTGATTTTGAGCTCACTGTTGCCGATGTTCTGCTGCAACAGGCGCAACGCGTCACCGCCGGCCGGGCGCGGACAACGGCTTGCGCATTAGACATTCGCGAAGAGGAAAAAGTGCGGCAATTAATCGATGATAGCAATTTAACCGTTAGCCTTCTACCGCATGTCTTTCATTATCAAATTGCCACAGCATGCCTGGAATCAAAAACTACGCTGATTACGGCTTCTTATGCCACAGAAGATATCCGTGCACTCGATGCCGAGGCGAAAAAAAATGGTATATTGATTCTCAAGGAGATGGGTCTGGACCCGGGAATCGACCACATGTCTGCCATGCAGATCATCGATGATATTAAAAGTTCGGGTGGCCGTATTCGCAGTTTTAAATCCTATTGCGGTGGTCTGGCGGCGCCGGAAGCCAACACAAATCCCTGGCACTATAAATTTTCCTGGAGTCCGCGCGGGGTTTTGCAGGCTGCACAAAGCAGCGCCAAATATCGCCGGGGCAATCAAATGATCGTGATCGAAAACAGTGAAATGCCGCAGCACACCTGGCCGCTGCAAATCGGCACATTTGATCTCGAAGCCTACCCTAACCGCGATTCGCTCGCTTACATCAAGCGTTATGGGCTTGCCGGCATCGAAACACTTGTGCGCTGCACCCTGCGTTTTCCCGGCTGGATCAGTTCGATGGCAGCGCTGCGCCAAGTCGGCTTTTTTAACACAACCCCATTTTCGACCAGTCAATACCACACGCGGCCTGAATTATTGCATGCATTGCTGCAAATTCCCGCCGGGCAGAGCTTGAAGGGGGAAATTAAAAAAAGGGCAGGGCGCTTCTGGACAGCGGCAAACGAGGATCGTTTCACCTGGCTGGGTTTGTTTGATGAGGCAATCGGTGAAAATCCGCCACAGCACCAATCGGCTCTCGATTTTCTCGTCAATCTGATGATCGACAAAATGTCATTTGCAGAAAATGAGCGCGATATGATCGTGCTGCACCACGATTTTGTTTATGAAAAAGAAGGCGAGGCATACAATCATTTGAGTACTTTGATCGAATACGGCCAGCCGGGCGCTTCCTCGGCGATGGCACGCACCGTAGCTTTCCCTGCGGCAATCGCAGCGCATGTTTTTCTTGCAGGCAAAATAAAACTCACCGGCGTTCATATTCCGGTTTTGCCGGAAATTTACACACCGGTGCTGGCAGAATTAAAAAAATGCGGCATTGCGTTTTCCGAGAGAATTGAAAAATTGGCCGCTCCAAAAACGAGCTCATAACCTGGTTAATGCACCAGATGCATCACCTGAATGAACGCAAACAGATGTATCTGAATTGAAAACAATGGATAGGATATCTGGATCGGTGGGAAAAACATACCACCACTAATCCATCGATCCAGTACCGTAACTCTGTCAATCATAACAGGCCGAAAAGCTTTCCATCAATTAATGAATAGATCAGGATAAATTTTAATCTGCAGTGAGATTTTTTTGCCAGTCTCAAATAATAGAAGCGAGATAGAACATGAGGACGACAGCCAGTCCGAGCAGGATAAGCGAGGCGAAAGTCCAGACCCAGGAATTAAGAAAAAAGAAAGATTTAGGTTTGCGGCGTTGGCGCTGTGCTTTGGTAAGCCGCTGCCAGGTCTCGTAGCGGGATTTTGAAAAATCGCCATCCGGCGGGCGGCTGTCGCGTAACAGGTCTTCAATTTCCTGCAGTTCTTTTTTCATAACACTTTCCTCAGCTTCATCAAACCCCGCCGGGTATGGGTTTTTACCGTATTCTCGGAAAGATTGAGAATTTCGGCGATTTCTTTTGTCGATTTTTCTTCGAAATATTTCAGGCTTAAAACGCTTTGATATTTGATATCGAGCTGTGATAAAGCAAGGTGCATGCGGCGAAATTTCTTATTGCGCGCCATCTCTTCTTCTGCCCACAGCAGTTCATCATCAGCTGCTCCACCCGCCTGAGTTTTACCGATGACCTCCTGCGAAAGCGGTACAGTGCGATACTGCCGGCGATAACTCTGGTTGATTTCATTCGTCGCAATACGATAAAGCCAGGCAGAAAAAGAAACCCCTTTCCACTTAAACTTCGGCAAATTATCCAGCGCTTTTAAAAAGGTATTCGAAGTGATATCCTGCGTTTTGAAGGCATCGAGCGTGCGGCGCAAGATATAATTGAAAATCATGTCATGATAATGATTGAACAAATGGTGAAATTCGCCGGGATCAGCTTGCGCCGCCCGTACCAACTCTCGTTCCCGGTTCTGTGAAAGAGATTTTTTTTTCGCCTGGGACAGCATAAAAAAACTTCGCCTTTTGGGGATGAACAGATTCGAACACGACCTGCTAATGCAATACCTCAATTTATGGATGGTTTCAATAAAAGTCAATTATCACGCCAGTTCTTTAAGAGTAACCGTTCAGCACACCAAATGGGCGCTGAGCCTGCAGGCTCGTTCCCAGTCAGAGACCAGGAACAAACGTTTACAGTTCATCCTGTAAATAACAGGTGAAATTGTTTTGATGATAACAAGATGTTTTTAAATTAGTTCCGGAGAAATCCCGGATTTTATACAGTTGGAGTTGCCGGAACCCTGACAGGCTTCCGGCAACTGTCATTTTTTTTCGCGGTCACTGTGTATAAAAACCAAAACCAGTGGAGAGCCGCTTGCTCGAAGTCGCTCACGTCCTGATTATTCTGTATGGAGGCAAAATGAATTTTAAATTTCTCAACGGTCGTTTGAAATCAGTCACAAAAATTATTATCTGTTTCAGTTTTGTTGCGCTCGCCGGTTGCCGGCAGCAACAGCAATTTTTTAAAATCGCCAAAGACCCGCATTCATGGTCGAACCCACAGGACGTTATGGTGCAGCACCTGGAGCTGGAGCTTGATGTGGATTTCGCGGCAAAACAGCTTTCCGGCGTCGCCCGCCTTCGAATCAACAACAAAGCCGGGGTGGATACACTGATTCTCGACAGCAAAGATTTGAATATTGAACGCATTACGCTCGGAGCTAATGAGCGAACCACATCATTCCGGCTGGGAAAAGCTGAGGATTTCAAAGGCACGCCTCTTTTTATCGCTATTAAAAGCTTGAGCCGGCAGGTCAATATATATTACAGCACCAATCCCGGCGCCGGCGCCCTGCAATGGCTGGCGCCAACGCAAACTGCCGGTAAAAAACATCCTTTCCTCTTCACCCAAAATCAGCCGGTTTTTGCCCGCACCTGGATTCCCTGCCAGGACAGCCCCGGTGTGCGCATGACTTACACTGCCGATATCACCGTGCCGAAAGAATTGATGGCTGTGATGAGTGCTTCAAATGTACAACAGAAATCCGCTGATGGACGTTATCATTTCGAGATGCCGCAGGCCATTCCCTCCTACCTCATCGCACTCGCTGTCGGCGATATTTCTTTTAAAGCGATCAGCAATCGTGCCGGAGTTTATGCCGAGCCTTCGGTGCTGCCTGCTGCTGCGGCAGAATTTGAGGACACTGAAAAAATGATCGTTGCTGCTGAAAAATTATACGGCCCCTATCGTTGGGATCGTTACGATATCATCGTTTTACCGCCCAGCTTCCCCTTTGGCGGCATGGAAAATCCTCGTCTGACATTTGCCACGCCAACCGTGCTTGCCGGCGATAAATCACTGGTTTCGCTTGTCGCGCATGAACTGGCACACTCATGGTCGGGTAATCTTGTCACCAATTCAACCTGGAATGATATCTGGGTCAACGAAGGTTTTACGACCTATTTTGAACATCGGATCATGGAAGATTTGTACGGATTTGACTACAAGGAGATGTTCGCCAAGCTTGAATATGACAATGTATTACAGACCATAGAGCGCATGGGCGACACCAACCCGGCAACGGCTTTGCGGCAAAAACTCGAGGGCGACGATCCGGACAATACCAATTCAGCGATTATTTACGATAAAGGACATCTTTTTTTGCGCACGATGGAAACACTTGTCGGCCGTAAAAAATGGGACGAATTTCTGAAACAATATTTCGCCGAATTTGCCTTTCAACCGATGGACTCGGAGAAATTTATCGCTTATTTCAACCGTCACTTAATCAAAGGTAATGCAGGGCTGGCAGCGAAACTGCAATTGGAAAACTGGATTTATCAGCCGGGGCTGCCCGGCAACCACGTCGTCGTTGAGGCACCGGCCTTGCAGCAAGTGCAAGACGAGATCAAAGCCTTTGCCGCAGGAGGATCGGCAAAGGAACTCGCAACTGCCAGCTGGAATTCACCGCAATGGCGCTATTTTGTAAAAAACCTGCCGCAAAAACTCGGCGCCGGCCAATTGGCTGATCTCGACAAAACTTTTAAATTCAGCAAAACCGGTAATTCGGAAATTCTTTTCAGTTGGCTCATGCTCAGCGTGAAAAACCGATATTATCCTTCCTTTCTCGTGCTGGAATCTTTCCTGAAACGAGTCGGACGGCTGAAATTCATCGGTCCGCTCTACTGGAATCTTGCGCAAACCGCTGAAGGCAAGGCTTTTGCGAAGCGGGTGTACAAGGTAGCGCGCCCGGGGTATCATCCGCTAGCATCCGGCGCCATCGATCGAATTTTGAAATGGGAAAACAGCAGCCGATAAACTGCGATTGACGAGCCAGGCTGCAAGGTACGGCCCCGCAGCTCACTCTGCAAGCGGGCGTTGTAGCGGTGCCAAGTGGGTCAATTTGTTGAATCTGTCGCGCCGATAATTTTTATAATACACCAGTCGGCAGGGAATTTTGAGCAGTTCCTCACTCGTGGTAAAATAACCGGGTTGATTTTGCGCCCAGCAGATGGCTTCACCTTGCGGTTCGAGATAATAGCTGGTTTTTTCCCCTGTGCGTCGCAGCGCATTTTCAATCGCTTCGTTGTCGTGGCGGCGCCAGTAATAAACCGAACCGTAGGTTTTGATGAGAATACCGCTGCCATCAGCAGAAATATCGCCTGCGACCACCAGAGACATCGGCAATTCCAACAGGAAAACAGCGATGTTCAATTTATCTGTTTTCTGCGGGAAAGGCAGTTTGTAAACCCGTGCATCCTCATCTCTTTTTGAGATAATGAACAAATCGCGACTCAGGGGATCAAGCATGAGTGTCTCAGCATCCCGGCGGCCGTCAGGGAAGGCAAAATCGATAACATCAAAATGCCGGATGGTATCACGGATGGCGGTGGCGCCCGGAATCAGCACCGGTTCGGGAAAACGAATAATCGATTTGATATCGCGGCGGCGGTCATTATCGCCGATGTCTGCGAGGTAGATATAGCTCTCGCCGGGCACTGGGCCCGGGCCGACTGCAACATCCTCACTATCGATAATAAATTCATTGTCGACATAAAATTCACCCCGGTTTTTTCCATGCGTATCCAGCGCAAAGAGAACTTTCCCCCAGGTTTTATCATTATGTGTCCACAGGATGTCTGAGTTTTTCAGGCTCGAGGCCAGGCCGGAGGCCTGGTTGATAGCAGGATTTTCGATAAGACTGGAATCAGTATTTTCATCGAATTGAGGGAAAAGAGCGAGAATATACAATAGAGCGATCATTGGTATGAAAACAACGCTAATAGCGATAAAATATTTGATCATCCTGATCATTCAGGTTAACCCTTTGCCGGGCAATAATACTGCAGCCCTGGCCTGATTCGAAGTAAATTTTTCAGTGAATTATAGCAATCGATCTTGAACATTGGTCTGCGGAGGGCATATTTGACAAGCCAGGCCTGACCGCATTGTTAACCACTGTCCGCTGACAGGTTAACAAAGTTGCAGCGTCAATGCAAGAAAAAAACAGCCCGCCATACATCCATGCAAATCTCGCAGCATGTATAGCGGGCAAATCCGCTTTTAACAGCAAGGCTTAGGAGCAGCAATTCTACATGGAAAAACAGGGCGCTACTGCAACATAACCATTTGTTTGCGCATAAGATTTGAGAGAGCGGGCCAACATGGTACGACCGCGGTGCAGGCGTGACATTACCGTACCGATGGGGCATTGCAGAACTTCGGCAATTTCTTTATAGGGTAAATTGCTGACGTCGGACAGAAGCACGACCGAGCGATAGTGCTCGGGCACTTTTTTCAGCGCTTCCGAAATGGTGTCGTCGAAAATGTGTTCATATTTTTCCGCTTCGACATCGAATTTCAAACCACCGGCTTCTTCTGCGGCTGCGAGATATGGCGCTACTTTGTCAAAATCATCACGCAGCGGACGACGCTTGGTGCGGCGGTATTCATTGATAAAATTATTGCGCAAAATGCGAAAAATCCAGGCGCGAAAATTGGTTTCAGAATCGAATTGGTCGTAGTATTTCCAGGCGCGTAAATATGTCAATTGTGTGAGGTCTTCAGCTTCGACTTCATCCTGAGTGAGATAGAGGGCTGTACGAAATAATTGGTCCATCAATGGGAATGCGCGCTTCTCAAAATCTTTTTGCTTCTTTTTCAAATGGTGAGCATTCTTTTGGAAGTGTAGCATAATTACTCCATATTTAAATGAGCAGTGATCGATTTTGAACCGCTTTTTTTGTCGCGGCAATAAACAAAACCTCTCACCTGTAAATGTTCTAATGACTGTGAGGCAAAGATACTTGATAATATCAACCATTGTGCCAAAACAGTTTTTTAAAAAATGACTACTATAATATCAACAAATACAATATATTGAACAGAAGTGACTGCGACCGGCTATCATACGACCGGAAGACATTCTGACGAAAAACTCGCCAGCGTGTCAAACGACATACCATTTCACCCTATTCTGGCAGACGTTGGAATAGTCCTTTTGTTTAGATATTATTGTATTAATTTTAATAAAAAATATAACAATTCTTGATATAAACCAGTTAATTTTTTCTCCCAGGTACAAAACTATTTGATAAGGAGTAAGTATGACGAAACGAATAGTGAATTTTTCCTATCTTTTATTTCTCGTGACTTTCCTTTCGCTGCCGTTAGAAGCACAGGAATTCGAAGATCTTGTTTCACGCTATACAAGCGATAATGGCAAAGGCTATTTACAGCCTCTCGCCGATACATTCGGCGCCAATTTGAACAGCGGACTTTTCCACAGCGCCAGGATACCTTTCATCGGGATCAATATCGAGCTGAGCATCGAAACCTCGACGGCGCTGGTCAAAGACGAACAGAAAACATTTACCGCAACGACGGAAGGTTTGTTCGAACCGGTACAAAGCGTCGAAGTGCCGACGATTTTCGGTGAATCCGCACCGGTCACAGTGTCGGGAATCGGCGGCACCGCTTATGCCTTCCCCGGCGGCTTCGATGTAAAGCGTTTTCCGGTTGCCGTGCCGCAATTGACCATAGGTTCGATCATGGGCACACAGGCGGTCGTACGCTATATGAAAATCGACACCGGCGATGATCTCGGCTCATTGAAAATCCTGGGTTATGGTGTGCGACACAGCATCAGCCAATACTTGCCGCTCTTCCCGATCGATATTGCGGCGACATTTTTCAGACAAAGTTTTAAACTCGGTGATATTGTCGAAGCCAACGCGACTTATTTCGGCGTACAGGGCAGTATTCGTAAAAATATACTCGAATTATACGCCGGTTACGGATACGGCGTCTCCAGTCTCGAGGTAAATTACGACTATGAGGGTGCAGACGGCCCTGAAAATATATCATTCGGGCTGGATTCCGAGGGATCAAACCGCTTGACTGTCGGGCTCGGCTTCAACCTGATGCTCTTCAATTTACACGCCGATTTCACCATGGGCCAATCGAACGTATTCGGCATTGGCGCCGGTCTGAAATTATAAATTGCACCCCAAACAATACAGGATAAACCATGAAAAAAAGACTTCTCCTCATCTGCGGCATGTTTCTCATACTCTCCGGATGCGAAACAGATTTCCGTTTGTTTAAAACGATCGTTACCTTTAATTTCAATAAAAGCTATACACTTTCCGTCAATGGCCGCGAAGATGTGCCGCGAATGACGATCACACGTGACGACCTGCTCGACGGTTTGAGCATCCCCCGCGATGCCGATATAACCGAGGTCACCATTTCCCACGTTGCCGCCAAAGTCAGTGAAAACGTCGAACAAAGCCAGGCTTATTTCGTTAATCTCGAGGGTTACTTCATCAAACCGGACGGCAAAAAGAAACTTTTCCCACAGATACCGATTCCCCTCAGCAGTCTGACTTTCACAACAATCAATAATACCATCGCAGAAGATATTCACGATCTCGCCAATCAGATGGTTGAAATTTTAAAAGATGAAAACAATACGCAGAGCGCATCGATCGAGCTCACGGCGTTTTCCAACAGTCCTGTCGTCATCGATCTCGAATTTCAACTCGGCATCAGCGTGCATTACAGTCTGTGTGACGAAGTTCCGGTTTACTGGACGGGTAATGAAGAAAAATGTGAACCCAAAGAATAGCGGGCAATGCTCACAAAAAAAATATAGTTTTAAAATTCGCACCTGTGAAATCGCCCCCTGCGGGCGTGCTACTCTCGCCGGTATTTGCACCTATTTGCAAGAGGCTGCGGCTTTGCATGCGCATGCGCTGAATGTTGCCTCGCCGCAATTACAAGAGCAGGGTATCACCTGGGTGCTTGCCCGTTTACATGTAAAAATGCAACGAATGCCCGGCTGGCAGGATGAAATAATCATCGAAACGTGGCCGTCGCAAATCGATCGCCTGTACGCGGTGCGCGATTTTCGTATTATGCTAAATAACGAAGAAATCGGTGTTGCCACCAGCGCCTGGGTGCTCATCGACTTAAAAACGCGGCGCCCCCTGCGCCGGTTTCCGCCGGAAATCTTGCACATTCATCCGCAACGGCCACAGCGCGCACTCGCTGATCCATTCGCAAAAATGCGTCTCGCCGGGGAACTGCAGCCAACCGGTAATTTTGCTATTCGTGCGCAGGATATCGATATGAATAATCATGTCAACAATGTGGTGTTCATCTCACTTTTACAGGACAATCTGCCACCGGAACAGCAAAACTGCAACACTGTTCCGGAACTTGAAATCGAATTCCGCGGGGAAGCCTTTCTCGCCGATACCTTGCTCGGCTTCTCTGCAGAAATCGGTGGAAATACTGAATTCCACCACAGTTTGAAGCGACAGACTGATGATAGTGAAGTCATTCGCGCGATCACGAAATTGCGTTTGGAAAAATAAAAGAGGAAGGATCAAAATGCGATTTTCACAATTATTAATTTTAGCGCTCTCCCTGCTTTTGAGCTGCACCAGTGAAAAACCTCAAACCCGCTGGTACCGCGGCAATACGCACGCCCACACCGTCATTTGCGGCCACGCAGATTCAACCCCGGAAGCGGTAACGAAATACTACCACGAACATGGTTACAATTTTCTTATTCTCAGCGAACATAACCATTTCATCAATCCGGATTCGGTGAAAATGCCTGTACCGCTGCGCCAGGATTTTATTCTGATTCCCGGTGAGGAAGTGACTGGCCATAAAATAGTGCACAGCACGGCAATGAACATCGACACGCTGGTCGACTGGACTTTCGAGCATGAACAGGTTGCGAAAATCATTCAAAACCAGGTCGACGGCACCCGCGCAGCCAGCGGGCAAACCATTCTCAACCATCCCAATTTTGAATGGGCAGTCACTTCGGAAGATATTTTGCCGGTGCATGATTTATACATGTTCGAGCTTTTCAACGGCCATCCATCGGTGCACAACGACGGCGACGAAAACCATATATCGACGGAAAAAATGTGGGATGAATTGCTCACCAAAGGCATGAAAATTTATGGTGTTTCTTCCGACGACGCCCACGACTTTAAGAAAATTGCTCCCGACGAATCAAACCCCGGCCGCGGCTGGGTGATGGTACGGTCGCAGCAACTCACGCCGGCTGCCATCACCGAAGCGATGAACCACGGTGAGTTTTATGCCAGCAACGGAGTTTTCCTGCAAAAATGCGAATCGCAAAATGACTTCTATACGGTCGAAATCGACGAGGCCGCAACCATGGCTGAATTGCAGTTGCCGGATATTTTTGGTAAAAAAGTTGCCAAACAGGATGATGGTTTTTTTATTGAACTGATCGGGGACAATGGGAAAATCATCACAACAATCGCCGGTAAATCCGCCCGGTTTAAACTCGATGAAAGCTCATCCTATTTCCGTGTTAAAGCAATCTGTCGCCGCGCTCATAAAAATGGCGGCAGCGAAGAATTTTACGCTTGGGCGCAACCGGTTTTTACCGACGAACGCCGCTGATAGTTTTTTATCAGGCTCACCCTGCAGGATTTGATCAACATTCATTTTTTACAAATTACACACGCGTTTGCAGTCTCTTGTTTGTATCTGTTCAGCGCGCCAGGCGGACGCTGAGCTTCGGCAAGCTCAGGGAAGGTTTCTCTGGCACACGCTGAACAGATACTTTTGTTTGTTTTGCAGAGTTCGCAGTCCAGGGCGTTGTCAAATGATAGGGCATTTGGCACAATTAAATGAATTTGATGCAAAACACGGATAAAAATTCCTTGCATATTCTCAAATTATCCCTTATCATGATCAATTCAATGCCGCCTCACCTCTAAATAGATTATACGATTTGATAACCGAAGTAAATTAATTTAACAATTTAAGGCCATTTTCTAAACTAAGATAATTTTCCCTTTGAATTTGTTTATTAATTCTATTAATTAATCTATCACCCAATGCCATAAACGATCAAAATACTAACCTTACCCAATCACATTCAATGGAGGATTTGCATGAAGAAACTTGTGACTCTCGCATGTGCAACTGCCTTTCTGCTGAGCTTCACCTTTCAGGTGACGCAAGTGCAGGCGCAGTACAATCCGGGGCCAGGGATGAAAATTTCCTGGCAACTCGACCCCCGCGATCACGCGGATTTATTTACACATGGCCCGGCATTTGGCGCGCGCAGCGTACTCGTCGGCATGGATTTCGACGGTGACGGCCGCCGGGAAATTCTGTTCACAACAGATGAAACCCTGGCACCCAACGGCCCGGACCCCGGTTTTCTCGACGTTTTCCTTTATGAAGCCACTGGAAATGATACGTACGAACATGTTTGGCATTACACCATGCCCAACGGCACAAACTCCCTGCCTGCGCTGACCTATGGCGATATCGATAGCGATGGAAAATGGGAAATTTATTTTGGTGTGCCGACGCTCAACGAAGCACCGAAAACGTTTATCTTCGAACAGGGTGACGACGGCACCTTCCCCGCTACCCCGACCCTGACCTACGACCATGGCCGCGATCCGGGGATCGATTTTCGTCCCGCCGGTTATGTTCTGGCCGATGTTGATAACGATGGAAAAATCGAACTTATCACCCAATCCCGCAAAGGCGGTTTCCGGGAGATGACCGTTTCCCAGCTCGTGGGTGACAGCTTTGATGAATTTGCCGCATTTGAAATCGAATATGAAGCCGGTGAAGACTTGCTCGGCGGCGGCGGTACCTACGATATCGATGTTGTCGATTTCGATGGTGACGGCCTGTTGGAAATCTGGTTTAATACCTGGGATAATTTCAGTTTCACTATTTTCGAAGCGGTGCAAGCCGATAGCTACGCTGTCCAGGTCGATTTAAACGGCGTTAAACCGGGCAATGATCCCGGTTCATTCAATAGCCATGAATTGCTCTTCGCCGACATCGATGGTGACGGCTTCCTCGAAGGCTGGTTCCCGATGACCGATGGTGTCCTTTATTTTCTCGATGATACCGATGATGTTTCCACAATTACAGGTGACGATTTTGTCGCTGTTGGCCAATTTGCTGATGGTGGCCGTTCCCGCGGTGGTAGCATGGGTGATATTGACAATGATGGTAAGCCTGATATCGTTGCAACCCATGGCCGCAATGAAAAAGTGTCCCGTATCGAATACAATGAAATCGGTGATCCTGCCGATTCGACTTCCTACACCTGGTCGATTATTCTCGACAGCTCCGGTGATCCGACAGACCGCTACTATCCACCGCGTATATCTCCGGTTGATCTCGATGGCGACGGACTGAAAGAAGTTGTTTTAACCAACATTTATGCTTCAGAAGCCGGTCAGCCGATTATCATCGTCATGGAATATGATCCGGGCAGTGCCGATGTTCTTGCCACGGACTGGGATAATCCGGCCAATGCACAATGGACGCCAGATCGCGCCATTTCCCTCGGTGCACGCACAGTTTATGGCGGTATGGATATGGATCAGGATGGTAAAAAAGAAGTTATCGTTACCAACTATGGTGCACGCGCTGTAAATGTATTTGAATTTACTGGCAGTGCTTTCGAACTTGTATGGAGTTCTCCTGAAGATTCTTCAAGCGGTAACAACCGTCGTACTTCCAATCCACGCACAGTTGGCGTCGGTGATCTCGATAGCGATGGCAAAAGTGAAATCGTCTTCCCGCTGGCTTCCGAGCCTTCCGGCTGGTATGTGTTCGAATGGGATGGTGTCACAGGCAGTGATAACTATGGTACGATCTATTCTTCCATCATTTCCACTGAAATTGACACATGTTGTCTTTCGGACTACACGGCATTCCGTGCAGATCATGAACGCACAACGATTGCTGATATCGATGGTGACGGACAGCAGGAATTCATCTCGATGATCCGCAGAAATTCCTCTGGCGGTAAACGCGGAACGCTGATCAGCCATGTTGAAGGCGATATCACCTTTGAAGGTGGCGGCAACGGCTTCGAAACCTGGGTGGTAGAGTTCTTTGTAGACCGTGGTGGTTATGGCGGTGGCTCTCCCTATCATTCTCAACCGGCTGATCTCGATGGTGATGGGACCATGGAGTTGGTTAACCATACATGGAATAACTTCAACTTCTACAATATCGATGTGACTGGAACGGATGCTTATGCTGTTGCAGACCCGGCTGCTGAAACGAGAAATTTCAAAGCAACCACTGGTGATCGTGTTGCTCTCTTTGGTGGCGATGCCGCAGACGTCGATGGCGATGGAGACGACGAAGCTTACTTTCCGACCTATTCGACTGGCGATCTCTATGTCATCAACTACAGTGCCGGAGAAGATGTCCTTGCCATTAGTGCTGACAATGTCGTTAAAATTGCTTCAGGTGTTGGCGTATTCCATTGTAGCGTTTTTGATGTGGATCAAAATGGTACCGCTAATATTTTCACAGGTTCATCCTATCCAAAAACTATTGTGAATACAGAGTTTATCGGTACAGATGTTGAGAACCCTGCTGATTATCTGACTTCGGTTATGTATACTGGTGAATCTGATGTCATGCGGGATATCGTGGTGACAGATTCCGCTGGTGTTATGACCACGACATTCAAAAATACGGGTGCTTTTGCCTCGAAGGTACAAGCTCACTATATGGGTGAAGGCCTTGATTTTGACGGTGATGGCAACTATGAAGTTCTTGCCAGCTTTCAAAGTGTTACGGACAGTATCACAACAACAAATTACACATGGAATGAAGCCACATCTATGTGGGGTACTGTTGTAACAAAAGTTGCCAACGAAAAAGCATGGACTGTTTCTGTATTCGAATTCAGTGGCACTGGCACTGCTGTTAAAACAGACCTGGAACTCATCACTCCTGATGATTACCAACTGTCGCAGAACTACCCCAACCCGTTTAACCCAAGCACAAAAATCCAATACAAACTGCCGCTGCAGAAAAAAGTATCGCTGAAAATCTACAATATCCGCGGTCAGCTCATCAAAACGCTGGTCAATGGTCAGGTTCAGGATGCCGGTCTGCATGAAGTCACATGGAACGGTTTGAATAAAAACGGCGTTCGTGTTGCGAGTGGTGTTTATATCTATTCGCTTGAGTTTGGTAACTTTAAAAAATCCAAGCGCATGACGTTGTTGAAATAAGCGATAAAATCGCTGCTTTTTAGCGATGCCATCACATTGATTGATGGCATCGTGAAGTTTTCAGGAAGAGCCCCGGTGGAAGATTATCTTCCGGGGTTTTTTTAAATCTATAGTACAAGTCTCAGGTTAAAAGGTTACAGGTCACAGGTTATAAGCTGAATTTCTTCGGGGTTAAAATAATGTAGAATAAGTAATTGTGGGGAAGAATTATGGCTGGATTTAAAGAATTTGAAGATATCAAAGCATGGCAGGAGGCACGGGTATTCGCAAATGAACTTTACAAACATACAGCACAAGGAGCATTTACTGGTGATTTTGGGTTAAGAAACCAAATTCGCCATACTGCAATTTCAGTAAAGTCAAATATTGCTGAAGGATTTAAACGAGAAACTGATAAAGAATTTATTCGATTTTTATACATTGCCCGGGCATCCGCAGGAGAAATTCGCAGCCAACTTTATATCGCCCGGGATTTAAACTATATTCCAAATGATGAGAGCAGTGCGCTGATTAATCAATGCCGAAAAATTAGTGGTATAATTTTCAAACTTATTAAATATTTAACAAAAAATCGTTCAACGTGAAAAGCTTAACTTCTACACGTGTAACGTGAAACCTGACAACGTGAAACATTTACAAACACGGAGGGATCGTATGTCATTGCCCAATTTAAAACGGCTGGCCCTCGTATTGGTCTGCGTTTTAATCCCGTCGCTATTGCTGGCGAATACCGGAAAGTTTACCGGCAGAGTGATCGACAAAGAAACAGGGGAGCCGCTTCCGGGGGTCAACGTGCAAGTCGAAGGCACCAGTCTCGGCGCTGCAACCAATTTAAACGGCGAATATGTTATTCTCAACATCCCCTCCGGCTTCTATACGCTGCGGGCATCATTCATCGGTTATTCCATCATGCGGGTGCAAAACCTGCGCATTAGCATTGGCAGCACCACCGAGCAGAATTTCGCCATGTCTCCGGAAGTCATTTCCGGTGAGGAGGTTGTCGTCGTTGCCGAGCGCCCCATGGTGCAGAAAGACTTGACTTCCACCCAAAAGACAACCACGGCGGCAGAAATCGAAGCCATGCCGGTACTCACCTTTAGCGGTGTTATCGAAACGCAAGCCGGTGTTAACCGCGGCGCTGACGGCGCCTTGCACATTCGCGGCGGCCGTTCCAACGAAGTGGCGTACTACATCGATGGCGTTGAAGTGACCAACCCGTTTTTTACCAACAGTCTGGCAATCAACGTCACCAATAAAGCACTGGAAGAACTGCGTGTTGTCAGCGGCGCTTTCAATGCCGAATACGGCAACGCCATGAGCGGTATCGTCAACATTCAGATCAAAGAGGGTGGGACGAAATATCGCGGCAGTTTTTCCGGTTATACCGGAGATTATGTCTCCAAAGCCAATGATATCTTTATCAATATTGATGATTTCAATCCTTTTTCCCGCACCGTACTCGAAGGCACGTTTACCGGCCCGGTGCCCGGACTCGGCGATAAACTGACCTTTAATATCAGTGGTAAATATGATGATAACGAGGGCTATCAGTACGGTGTGCGCGAGCACTTACCCGGTGATTCCGCCAATTTCACCAATTCCGACGAATGGTATATCGAAATGGGCGGCGATAGCGCTTTCGTACCGATGAATCCACGCAGTGGTTATAATTCACTGACGAAACTGACTTACCGCATCAGTCCGAGAATTAAACTTTCCGGGCAGCTCTTATATGATTATGGCAAAGTGAAACCCTACACCGCGGCTTCACACCGCTACCGCTATAATCCTGACGGACGGCCGACGGAATACAGTCGCAATGCCAATTATTCACTCAAACTCAACCATGCTTTCACCAAAACATTTTACGAAGCGCATCTGTATTATTCGACGACGAACTTCGACGCCTACGTTTACAAAGACCCCACAGACCCGCGCTATGTGCCAACCGAACGCATCGTCGGCACCCCGGCTTCGCCTTCCTTTGTTTTTGGCGGTATGAGCATGAATCATACTTATCGTGATTCCAAAACACTGGGCGGCAAATTCGACATCACCAGCCAGATGACACCACAGCACGAGGTGAAAGCCGGTCTCAGCTTCCGCCAGGATAATTTGCAGGAAGAAATTTTTACCATCCTGTATGACGGTTTTATCTATCGTGAACCGACAGTGCTGCCGCGCAACGAATCACCAAGCCACTCATATTATGACCGTGACGCCAGGTTTTTTTCGACCTATCTGCAGGATAAAATCGAATATAAAGACATGATCGTCAACGCCGGCGTGCGCTATGATTATTTTGACCCGCAGGCCGATTATTTTGTCGACCTGCTCGATCCCGATATCAATGTGGGTGCCGCCTTCAAAGCAGCTGATGCAAAACACATGGTTGCACCGCGGCTGGGGGTAGCATTTCCCATCACCGACCGGGGTATTCTGCATTTTTCCTACGGCCATTTCTACCAGTTGCCAACGATGAAACGGCTCTATCAGACCACGATCTTCGGCGCCGGACAGACGCCAAGAATCGGTTACGCTAATCTCAAACCACAAAAAACCGTCAATTACGAATTCGGCCTGCAGCAGCAGCTCACCGATGTTCTGGCGCTGGAAGCCGTCTTGTTTTCCAAAGATATTCGCGATCTGCTGGCCCTGCAAACCATTCGTTATAACCACCCAAGGTTCGGGCCCGCGAATTATCAGGTTTATCTCAATAAAGATTACGGCGCCATCAAAGGGTTCACATTCAGTCTGAATAAACGCTACGATGCCGCAACAAAACTCTCAGCCTCGCTGGATTACACCTATCAGAAAGCCGAGGGCAACGATACACGCAGCGGCGCTTTTTATGTCAGCGCTCTTTCCGGCGTCGAGGAAGAAAAAGAAATCGTACCGTTGAACTGGGACCAGACACATTTGCTCAATGCAACCGTCGGCATCAGCGACCCCGGAAACTGGGGTGTGAGTTTTATTGCCAAGCTGCAGAGCGGCTGGCCTTATACACCTGAAACCCTGAGCGCCAATTATATACCCGAGGCCAACAGCGGTCGCAAACCGTGGCAGAAAAATGTCGATGTGCGCGTTCACAAGACCTTTAAAACCAACGGTATGGATTATGTTTTTTTCGTCCAGGTTTTCAATCTGTTCGACACCCGCAACGAACGTTACGTATTTGATGATACCGGCCGGTCGGGATATACTTACGCCCGCCGTTCATCTCAGGAAACTGCGGAATTGATCAGCCACTATGGTGAACCAGGCGTTCACACCTGGGAAGAATATCAGACGAGGCCGCGTTATTACCGGGCGCCGCGCCAGGTGTTGACAGGAATTTCGCTGGAGTTTTAGTATTGAAAAAAGAATCGACTAATATTTTTTTGTAGAAGAGGAAATTCATGAAAATTCGACAAAAATTTTCTAATACAATTATGCTGATTTTGAGCGCAATTTTTATCAGTTTCTGTTGTGCTCAGGCAGGATTTTCGCAAGAGAAAAATCCACAGCGCGGGACGCTTGACTGGTATTTAAAAGGCCCGCAGAAAACCTGGACTGATGCTGAATATCGGGATTATTACAAATGGTCCGAGCGCCAGCAAATGCTGGCAAAACGGGCCCAGAGCGACCCACAATTGCTGCGCCGGCAAAATGCCGTTATCAACGGCAATAAAATCACCACGGAAATCTGGAATTATGGTTCCATTTCCCGCCCGGGAAATCGCGTTACCGACATCGTCTGGGAAGGTTTGGGTTACGGTTATGAGTTCGGCCCGTTCATCGTTGCCGAGGTCGAAGTGCCCAAAGGCAGCCACCGCGATGTCAAACCAAAACGCGATAAGGACGGTAACGTCGTCACCACTGCTGATGGCGATACGGTCTGGGTTGCGGTTGTCATCAGCGACGGTCTGGTTTCAAGCGGCGCCGAGATTTCTCTCGATGGGCGTGAATTCTGGACATGGCAACCCCTGGCTTACAGTGATCAGGGAGTTCCCTTCGGTGATCCTTTAAGTGATAAAATTCCAACATCCAATGATATCGACCGCGACGGCGACGGCAAACCCGACAGTTGGCCGGAGGGTTGGTACAATCCGGCAATCAAACAATACGTCTGGCCGGGGGCACTGCGCCAGGGCGCCAGCAATGCTGACCTTGAATCGCTTTTTGTGGTCGACGATCGCACAAACAGGGAATTTGAATATTATCCGTTTAAAGATGATTCCACCCGCCGCGGGCTCGGTATCCAGATTGAAAACCGCTACTACCAGTGGTCGAACCCGATGGCGGAAGATATCATTTTTCTCATCTACAAGGTCACCAATGTGAGTGATTACGATCTCAAGGATGTTACCTTCGGCATGTATGGCGATCCGCACGTTGGCGGCCCCAGCGACTGGGCTGATGACCTGGCGCTGTTCGATCGTGAAATTAACATGGTTTATGCCTGGGATGAAGATGGAAAAAGCATTGATAACTCTGCGATCACACCGGGATATTTCGGTTATAAATTCCTCGAAAGCCCGGGCAACCCGTTCGACGGCATCGATAATGACGGCGACGGCATGATCGACGAAAGCATGGAAGACGGGATCGATAACGACGGCGACTGGGATCCTGAAAAAGATGACGTGGGTATCGACGGTGTACCCAATACCGGTGACGAAGGCGAAGACGACGGCGTGCCCACAGGAGGCGATCCTTTCGATATCCGCAAACCGGGCGAACCGAATTTTGAATGGACCGACCTCGATGAATCCGACCAGATTGGCCTGACCAGTTTTGCCGGGCCGCCTTTCGGCGGACAAAACGCCATTCGTAACGATGACTATATGTTTGATAACTATTTGCGAACCGGGAATTTTGACACCACCAATATCGATCAGGCCGGTGACAATATTTTTCTCTATGGCTCAGGCACGTTCCTACTGAAAGCCGGCGAATCACGGCGTTTTTCCATTGCGCTGATCGTCGGGCAGGATTTCGAAGATTTGACACTGAATGCTAAAACCGCACAACAAATCTATGAAATCAATTACCAATTTGCCAAACCACCGGGAAAACCGATCGTTACCGTCGTGCCGGGCGATGAAAAGGTAACCCTGTACTGGGATGATAAAGCGGAAAGTTCATTCGATCCCATCTCTGAGGAAGAAGATTTTGAGGGTTATGTTCTTTACCGCAGTACCGATCCCAATTTTCTCGATCAGCAGGTGATCACCGACGCCAATGGCTCGCGCTTCCTGTTCGAACCATTAAAAAATAAAAATGGCGCCCCGGTGCGTTTCGACCTCATTAATGAGTATATGGGCCTGAGCAATATTCCGTTTCCAGGACGTGGCGTCGCTTATAACCTGGGAAATAATACCGGTTTACGCCATAGCTTTGTCGATGAAAATAATGTGCGTAACGGGCAGACTTATTACTACGCAGTAGTTTCCTACGATCACGGTAGCGACAGTCTCGGCGTGCCGCCATCCGAATGTTCAAAAACCATAACGGTAAATCCCGAGACCAATGAGATATTTTTTGATGTCAATACCGCCCAGGCGGTTCCGCGGGTGCCCTCTGCGGGTTATGAAGACGGACATCTGCAGGATACAGGTACGAGCAATAACATCGTACATGAATCCGGCATTGCAACCGGAGATATTCAAATTGACATCATCGATTCGCAGCGTTTTGAGGATGATAATGAGTTCCGTATCACTTTCCAGGAAAACCCGACGCGCTATACTGTTGAGGATACCAAACCGGTCGAAGCCAAAATTCTGGCGCGAAGCGGACAGTATGTCGGTTTGCCAAACAAGAATATCAACGCCGGCAGCTTTGCGCTGACCAGCTTGGTGAGCGGCAAGGTGTACAGCGGCGATACGGATTTCGAGCTCCTGCCGGAAAACGGCCTCTTGCAAGCCTTGCCTGATGGAGCGATTCCTGATCGGGATACATTGCTGGCAGCTTATACATATTTCCCGGTTTTTGAGAGCACATTGCTCAAAAAGGAAGAGGGCAATGCCATTTTTGACGGCATGACAATTTATGTGCAGGATACCAAACTTAAATTAGATGAAGAGCGTATCAAATGGTCGGAAAGCAGCAAGACGAATTTTATTGCCGGCCCCATCAAACCTTTCAACAACATCAATTCCAACAAATATCCCGGTGATTTTGAAATTCGCTTTTTTGATGAACTGGTGAGCAATTCCGGGCATCCCAATTTTGCTCATATCCGTTCAAATTTCGAAGTTTGGGATGTGACTCCCGGCAGGATTCCAGAAAAATTGACCTTTATTATGCTCGACGAAGTGACACGGGACAGCTTGTGGTCACCGGGCGAGCGTATTATCCTGCAGACGAATACTGACCCGGTAAAACGCATCTGGGAATTGACATTCTTTGCTCCTGAAGAAGTTGCGCCCATAGCGCCCGGCGCCGGTGATGTTTTCTATATCGCCACCAACCGGCCGTTTGGCGCCGATGATGTTTACAGCTTTAAAACAAGTGCCTCGAAGGTGGTTGCCGCGCAGGCAAAATCCGATCTTGACAACATCGCCGTGGTGCCGAATCCTTATGTTGTCACCAATGTGATCGAACCGGTTGACAGGCAAAACCCATTTGACCGCGGCGCGCGGCGTTTGTATTTCATGCACCTGCCACAGGTTTGCACCATTCGGATTTTTACCACAACAGGTGAGCTCGTCGATACGATTGAACACAGTTCGGCGATGGATGACGGTCAGGCTTATTGGAATTTGACAACCAAGGATAATTTCCCCATCGCTTACGGTATTTACATCTATCATGTGGATGCAGGAGCGCTGGGCGAAAAAATCGGCCGATTTGCAGTGATTAAATAAGCAGATAGAATCCAAAGAATTGGCAGACGGAACAAGTTCCGACTGCCACTCATATGTTTTCAGAGCACGCTCTGACGACGAGCAGTTGACTACCGACAACTGATCAATAACAAGTCAACCTGACTTTGGGAGATAACTAAATGAAAAACTTGATTTATGGTATATTCATTCTGCTGTTTGCGGCTTCCCCGACGCTGGCACAGATTGACAATACGCAGAGCATCACCAAGACGGGTACAACTGCGGCCCAATTTCTAAAAATTGGTGTCGATGCCCGCGCAGCCGCTATGGGTGGGGCGTTCGTCGGCATCGCCGGTGATGTCAGCTCGATTTACTGGAATCCCGCAGGCCTCGGAAACATCACCGGCATGCAGGTGATCGCGGTACACAACCAGTGGCTGGCAGATATGGATTTTAATTTTCTCGCTGTTGGCATGGAGCTGCCTGGAATCGGTGTTTTGGGCGCCAGCATCACCTACCTTGGTGTTCCCGATGATAAAGTCCGTACCATTATTCAGCCCGATGGCACCGGCGAACTCTTTTCAGCCAACGATTTTGCCGTAACGCTGGCATTGGCGCGGCAACTGACAGATAAATTTTCCCTCGGTGGCAATGTGAAATACGTGCGTCAAACGATATGGCACGAAAGAGCACAGACCTTTGCGATCGATATCGGCGCACTGTTTGAAACCCCGTTTAAAGGCATTCGTCTCGGCGCCAGCATCTCAAACTTCGGCGGCGACATGCGTCTTATCGGACGCGACCTGCGTTTCAGCCGCGACCCCGATCCCAACGGCCAGGGCAATGTCGAATTTGTCAACGCCTTGTATGAAACGGATTCTTTTCCCCTGCCGATGTTTTTTCGTGTCGGTATTGCGGGAGAACTGATGAGAACCGATAATACACGCATTACTTTCGGGCTGGATTCTATGAATCCGAACGATAATACCGAGAGCATAAACAGTGGTGTTGAGTTCGCCTTCAACGAAATGCTTTTTCTGCGCACCGGTTATAATGCACTATTCCAGGCGGATTCCGAAGGCGGATTTTCAATTGGTGGCGGTATTCATTATCGCATGTGGGATTCCAGTACACTGCTGAAACTGGATTATACTTATGCCGATTTCGGCCGTTTGCAGACGATCAACCGGTTTTCTCTCGCTGTGAGTTTTTGATGGTATCGGTTCAACTTGGCTGCTCGGCGGGATTTTCTTCTTGCCTGGCAAGCGTAAAATCCCGCTATTGATTCCGTTGAGGATTCCTTGATTTGGGGGCAGCACAGGGGGTTGAAATTCCCAGCGAGTACAAATTATACTTGCTGAATTATAAAAAAGCCCGTCAATTTTGACGGGCTTTCTGCCATGCAGTAGAAAAATGCATTGTTGTGATGCGAGCTGTTTGTCATTGCTAAAGGATACGGTGTTAGCCCTCGTTGTCGCTCTCTTTGTTATCCTCTTTTTTCTTCTGCTGACGTTTATATTTCTCCAAAATCATTTGTTGCAATCGTTGCAATTCCCGCTCGGCTTTACGTCTTTCCAGTTTAATCCGCTCCACTTCTTTTTGCGCCACATCGGTTTCATCTCTATCGCGAATAATCTGCTCGAACAAATTTTTTCGCGCTCCAGCTTTGCGGATCAAAATATCACGTTCGCTCACGGTATAAGTCGTACGCGGAAGCAAGGTGAATTGCGCCCCGATATTAAAACGCCAGGGTGGGTAATTGGGCATGCCCGGATAGACTTCAACACCCGGTGAGGTAAAATCGGTTTCGTCATCGACAGACATGACGCGAATATCCCCGGCTAAATCAAAATTCAGCCAGTGATAAGGTTTGTAGCGGATTCGCGGTGAAATAAAAGCAGAATTTTCGCGACTATAAGCTGTCACCGGCGGTTGCCTGATAAAAATATTGCCATAAAATTCCAGTGAAAAATCAAATTTCAAAGTTGGATAATTCAACCCGACGCCATAGAGAAAATCCGTCGTCGGTTTTGTCGCCCGCACCAAATCGACGTTGCCGGGTATGTCGGTGAGTTTTTCTCCAACATCATTATAATTCCAGTAACCGGCATTAAAATGCAGTGTCAATCCATCATCCGGATAAAATGGCCGCGCCGCCCAGGAGAATCTCGTGCTGATGCCAAAACCGATACGACCAGTGGAATAAGGCTCAAAAAGGATATTATGCGTCTCCCCGGTCGGGAAGCGAACACCGAGGTCGATCCCGCTTTTCACATGACTGCCGTGGCCGCCCAGCGAACCGAATTTGACAAATAAATAAATATCATCGATAAAATTATACTGGCTCATACCGCGATTCGTATCCTGATAGAGTATGGGGCTGAGCGCCAGCTCCAGATGCTCGCTGATTCCATAATTTAAAATGAGCGTGCTCTGCGAATTGAAAAGCGTGTAATTACTTTTATCGCCATTCGCTTTAATCTGTTCTGCGACCTGGCCGAAAAAGCGTGCCTGCGTATACATCAAAAGGTAACCGGGTTCGAGATTCCAGGCTGAGCGAACATTCATCAGCCCGCGACTGCCATTGATCTGCGCTATTGCCGGCACAGCGGCGAAGAAAACTGAAAGAGAGAACAGAATGGTATATTTCAAGCGTTTAACGGCCAAGGAATGCCTCCTCGCATTCAACTGGTCAGGATAAATATCTATCGATTCATTGGTTATCGTCAAAATTATATTTCTTTCCTGTATTCAGTTTTGAAATCTGTGGTTTTTTGTCAAAAATTCATTATTGGTAGCGGAATGAAAAAAATTTGAAGAAAACTTAAATCGAAACAGGAATGTCGGCTTTGCCCTCAGGAGCCTTTTCAGATTTACCTGCTTTTAATCTTGTTCGCAGAAAATCAAAAACGACAGCCGACCGGCGATTTTGCCATTTGCTCGGTCGATTAAAATTGTTGTAAAAAAATTTCAAACACGGTACCCTGTTTTGCGTCATTATGAATCTGCAGCGAACAACCATGCAGTTCGACGACACGCTTGGAAATGAACAGTGCCAAACCGGTGCCCGGACTGATTTTGGAACGGTTATAAAACAGATCCAGAAGTTGTGAAATCTCAGCGTCTGCAAGGCTCTGTTTACCGTTAAAAATCGAAATCCGTACCTGGCGTTCGTTGCTGATTGCCGCAAAACACATCTGTGGCCGGCCCTCCCGTCCCGCCAGGCGGCTGACGATGCGCATAAGATTTTGCAACACACTGCTCAGCAAAACACGATTTCCGAGAATGGCTGGCATATCGTTCACTTCCCCGAAGATGAATTGTCTGCGGCCATCATCACAGGCATACCATGCCTGCTGCAATTCATCAACGAGCAATTGCATGCTGATGCGGGAGAAATGAGGCACCGTATTGTGTGATAAACCGACGAGGTTGTGTACGAGATAGGATATCTGATAGACCTTTTTCTCAATTTGTTTGAGCTGATTTCGTAATCGCTGCTGACCGCATAATTTTTTATGGCCTTGCAGCTGTCGGCTCAATTGATAAATTTCATCGAGCGGCTGCGTCAGTTCCTGCGTGACGCCGACGCTTAAAATCCCCCAGTTTTCGAGATATTCCCGCTGGTCTTTTTCCCGGTTAAGACGGTAGCTTTCGGTAATTTCCGTCAAAGTCAAAATGAGACGTTTTGTCGCTTTGCCGCAGTTTTGCGGAATGATGCGATAGCGGAATGCTCTTCTTTCAGCAAATGAAGCGCCGAGAGTGCAGATATTATTTTGCGGTTCCCCCAGCGAGAACGCCTCCTGCAATCCGGGCAACAGAAAATTTTCAAAAGCCGGCGGCAGCACAGCAAAGAGATCGTCTCCGAATTCAGCAAAACTCGGGACGGCAACCAGCTCAGCCAATGCCTCATTCCAGTAGCGAATGCGAAATTTTTCATCGAGAACCGCTATCCCCTCTTGCAAATGGTCAAAAATTTTAAACTGCGCCGGTTGAACCCGACCCTGCCTGTTTTTATTTTGCTTTCCGGCAATGGCAACATTGATTAATTCATGTTTAATCGATTTGACTTTTTGATCAACATTAATAACTGATGAAGTATGACGCACAGGTGAAATTCCTCAGATGAGATGAGCCGAGTCTACGAATCCGTTCTAATAACTTTTGCAGGAAAAAGGGAGAAGTCATTTAGCGCATTCCCGTAAATATTGATCACGTCGACACAAATATAATGCCAGAAAAGATGACACAGGATTTCACAATTTTCAAAAGCTTTCAGGCAGGGTTTTCCCGGTGATGGAGATCATCGGGACAGGAAACAAAACGAACCGGTTGACACAGCAGCGGACAGTCGCGCTGACATTTTTGAAATTGGCCGGGAAGGAACAATTCATTCAGAGCACAAAAAAAACCGGTCGACCGGAACCGTTTCATAATTGCATCAATCAACTTTATAAAGAGCGATCCCCCAACGGGTTCGATCTCGAGGCGGGCTATCGTTCCAATCAGCAAAGGAGTGAGAACCATCGGATTCGTAATAGAGCGTATAATTTCCGGCTTTGAGATAAATCGTATCATCGAAGACGCGGTTTTTTGATGCGCCGCCGGCGTGTTCGGTGTCGCGGTAGCGCATTTCCCAGATGGTCCGGCCGTTTTCTTTTTCAATCCAGCCGTAATCAAACATATCGCCGCGATCGCCCTCGCCAATAGCATAAACCCGGATTTCGCTATTTCCCTGGAGATGAAATTCCACTTTTTTGTTCGCATGGTCACGGACGCGCCAGATTTTTGCGATGAGATTCTGATCTTCTTCAACTTCGATTTTTTTGATATTACCGCTATCGTAATTTTCATCAGCGATGTAAATCGTCAGGCCCCAGGCCCGGCTATCGTATGGACGCGTTGCGTTCCAGTTACCATATGCGTGCGTACCATCAGTTTGGTAACAGGCGACATAATCACCAGCATCCAGTTCGATGACATCATCAAAGATACGATTTTTCCGGGCACCGCCGGCATGGTCGGTTTCATCATATTCCATTTCCCAGACCCGCCGGTGGTTTTTCGCATCGATGATCCAGCCATAATCAAACATGTCGCCGGCCCGGCCCTCGCCGATGGCATAAATGCGGAATTCCCCCGATTTTTCCAGGCGGAAGGCCTGTTCGAGGTATTCGTCATCACGAACCTTTGTCAAAGCAACGACAGTTTGCTGTGCTGCTTCTTTTGCGTAATCAAAATTTTTCACATATTTTTTATCTGCCTGCCGGGTTGCACGAATCGTCAGCCCCCAGGCTGTGGGATCGTAGGGTGGCGGCGCATTCCATGCTTCAGCGGAGTGGGAATCATCGGTTACATAAATTGCGGCGTAGCGCCCTTTATCGAGAAGAATGGTTTCTTTGACGAATCGATTTTTTAAAGAACCGCCGGCGGGTTCTGTGCCGCGGAAATCCATCTGCCAGATTTTTTTTCTCGAATCCGCATCGATGATCCAGCCGTAGTCGAAGCGTCCGTCTTCGCGAATCTCACCTGTGCCCCGGATTTCCACCTCCATATCCCGTATGAGTTCAAATCCCTGCTCAAGATATTCATCATCGCGATCTGCGAAAAGATGCACGATATCATCCCGCGAGTTTTCCCTTGCGATTTTTTCAAGATCTGCTTTTGAAAGCGGCTTGCCCTCTCCGACGACGATAATGTGAAATTTTTCGCAGACACGATCGAAATCATTTTCATCCCAATCGTCAAAATCGAAGCCCTTCAGAATTCCGACGATGAATCGCCCGAGGGAATAATCATCGTCGTAGCGCCAGTTTTTATGCGAACGGTAATACGGGAATGATGAATAATAGACTTCATAGGCCCCTTTTCCCAGCGATATCTCATCGTGTTGTTCACGCACTTTGATATGCCTGGAGCCGATACGTTCAGATTTCATCTCCCAGACCAGTTCGCGTGTTCTGGCGTTGATGATCCAGCCGTAACCAAAAACAACTTGGTTCGAACGTGATTTCTGCATAGCGCCGGCAGCCCTGATCCTAACCTGGCCGTCACGGGATAATTCAAAGCCTTGTACCTGAACTTCCTGTGGATAAATCCGAACGATTTTTGCGAGTTCTTTTTTCCCGGCAAAAACCAGTGCGGGTATAATTAATAACGATGGAATAGCAAGTGAAAAAATGCGTTTCATTAAATACTCCCTTCAACATGCATATAATGAAATTTAAACAGTCACTCCTACGGCAGCGATTTGCAATTGTTACATTTTAAATCATTGAAAATTGTGAACAAAACGACGATAACTGGCAGAATATTTTTTAACGAAATTAACGAACTAATAAATTTACATTTTTTTGTATAAATTAAAATTCCTCTTGGAATTTGAACAATTTCATTTATCTTAAGGCCTTATAAAAATTTAAAACTGAAGAGTATTCGACAAAATGAAAATTAAATCCACCACAAAAACCATGAAAATGACCATGATGAAGACCATGACCTGTACATGCGGTTTTTGGAAAGGTGGATTATAGTCTATACGATGACGGTTTTTGAAACAGACTATTTAAAGCCTTTCCCTTTGGAAAGGCTTTTTTTTTTGCATAAAAATCAAAATACAAGGAAATCGATGATGGAAAATAAAATCAAATGTGCAGTACTGGGCGCCACCGGCATGGTTGGCCAGGTGTTTCTCTCTATGCTCGCCAACCATCCCTGGTTTGAATTGACCCGTGTCATCGCTTCAGATAAACGCGGCGGGCAGAATGTTGCTGCGTCGACAGCGTGGCTATTGCCACAGCCGATGCCCACGGAAGTGGCGGCGCTTAATTTTAACAAATATGCAGTAGACCAGCTCAAAGAATCCGGCGTACAGATTATTTTCAGTGCATTGCCCGCGGATATCGCCCGCGAGGCCGAAGCGGAATTACGCGATGCAGGGTTTTGGGTTTTTTCCAATGCAGGCGCCTTTCGCCATGAAGAAAACGTGCCTATTCTCATCCCGGAAGTCAACCCTGAAGCGCTGCGATTGATCGAAACACAGGGATTTCCGCAACGAGGTTTTATCGTCACCAATTCCAATTGCACCACTGCCGGGCTGGCCGTCGCCCTGGCGCCGTTGCGGCAATTTTCTATTCAAAAACTCTTTGTTTCGACCTATCAGGCGATATCTGGCGCCGGATATCCGGGGCTGTCCGCGCTCGACATCATGGGAAATGCTATCCCCTTCATCAATGGAGAAGAAGAAAAGATCATTCGCGAATGCCGGAAAATTCTCGGCATTGAGGCTGATATTTTCCCCGCATGTGTGCGTATCCCGGTAAAATTCGGTCATCTTGAATCGGTATGGATCGAATTTGAACACGATGTGAGTAATGAAGATATTTTAAATGCCTGGGCGAAATTCGGCAATGATCAACCGCCGCTGCCGACGGCGCCGCAGCGGCCTGTCCTCTACCAGACTGAAGAGAAATTCCCCCAGCCGAAACAAGCCTTCGAAGGCCGGCCACCGGGCATGCAGGTTTTTACCGGGCGCCTGCGAAAGCAGCACAAGCTCACCGGTTTCTTTTTGCTGGCAAACAATATCGTGCGTGGCGCGGCAGGTGGCTCGATAATTAACGCAGAGGTTTTCATCCAAAATTACCAGAGGCAAGAATCATGAGTAAAAGAGTGATTAAAATTGGCGGATCAAATCTCAAAAGCAAAGAAGACCTCGGAAAAATCATCGACGTCATCCGGTCATACAACGAACCATTGGTGGTTGTCGTCTCTGCGTGGTACGGCCTGACTGACCGGTTGCAGGATACCATCGCCAAAGCCGCCGATGACCAATCTGTTATTGCAGAACTAAGCCAGTATTTAATGAACCTGAAACACGATATCATCCATCAATACATCAATTTGCCAAGCGAACGCCGTAAAGCGGTCAACAAAATCAATATTCGTGTCGATACGCTGGCGAAATATCTCAAAGGTGTGCATTATCTCGGTGAAGCGCCGAATTTCACCGAAGACCTCGTGCTCAGTTTTGGCGAAAGACTTTCGGCGCTGTTGCTCGAGTCCATTCTGACTTCAGCCGGTATCCCCTGTGAGAAAGTCAGACCGGAAGAGATGGGTTTGATCACCGATGGCCGTTTCGGCAATGCCCGTATCGATTTTGAGCAAGCCCAGCCGCTGGTTAAAAAACGGCTCGACAATACGCTAACGAATATCGTGCCCGGTTTCTACGGCGTTTCCCGCGATGACGGCCGCGTCACTTTGCTCGGACGCGGCGGCAGTGATTATACCGCAGCAGCCATCGCTCGATGCATCGGCGCCCCCTCCCTGGATACGTGGAAGGATGTCAGTGGCTTTTTAAGCGCTGATCCGAAAATCGTCGAAAAACCACACTTTCTCAAAAATCTGACCTATCGCGAGGCAGCCGAACTCTCCTATTTCGGCGCCAAAATTCTGCATCCGATGACTGTTGAACCGCTCGTCGATCACAATATCCCTGTGCGGATTTTCAGCATCAACGATTTCGATGGGTCCAGCAGTACCCCATCCATCATTCATTCGAACGAGAATTCAACAAACGGTTTTGCCAAAAGTGTAACCTATACCAATGATGTTGCATTGCTGAAATTGACCGGTCCCGGCATCGGTATCAATCCCGGTATCATCAATAAAATCAGCCGGAAATTTGCAAAAAACGAGTTGAATATTAAATCGATTTACACCTCGCAGACCTCCATTAATATGCTCGTTTCCAATAGCAATGCCCACAAAAGTAAAGAAATCGTCGCATCTTTGCGGCTGCCGAGCATCCAGCAGATCACAATTCTGGACGATATTTCACTTATAGCACTCGTCGGCGAGGGCATTACAGACCGCCCGGAGCTGACAAACCAGGTTTTGCGTGCTTTCATCATTCGCGATATCAATTTAAAACTGGTTTCTATCGGCGCCTCATCTGCTGCCGCCTATTTTATCGTCGATGCAGCGGAATGTCACCGTGCCGTCTCTGCGATTCATGAGGATATTTTATCCACGGGAAACCTGCAGAACGGCCAGTCCGCAAGCCGTACAAGCGATTTGCTGTTGCACGACAAATATAGTCATAGCAGCGCGGTGTGAATCATGAAAAAGGAAAAGCAGGATGCGACCCGGAGAAAGAATAAAAGACCGCCGGCGCGGGCCGGATAAGCTGATAAAATCGATCCGCTGGCTCGCTATCGCAGGCTGGATAAATTTTTCCATCTCGCTGATTCTTTTCGATGAGGCCAAACCTGATTTCGAAACATTTTTCGACCGCCTTTTTCATATCCAAATGCGCTATCACTGGAATCAGACCTATGCTTTCCTCTCCCTGATGTGGTTCCTGCTGTGCATTGTTTTAAGCATAGTCGGCCTGTGGATCAATAAAAAACGGCACCGCCGTCGCAACGATGAATACCGTCTGAATCTGATTGTGTTGGGACTCATTTCACTCATCGGGACCGGATTTTATTTATTCTCGTTTAAACTTTTCTGATGGATTATTGCGGCGTTTCACTTATTTTCCCCCAATTTATTTTTCGTTTTCGTTTTTAAGCCTGTAAATAAATGAACCCGCAAAATACACCGCTCAAAACCATCTTTAAATTCTGGTTTCCCCTGCTGCTCACATGGTTAATGATGGCTTTCGAAGGGCCGTTTCTGACCGCCGTCATCGCACGCCTGGCTGCATCGACTTTTAACCTTGCCGCCTACGGTGTCGCTTATTCTTTTGCACTCATCATCGAAGCGCCGGTGATCATGATCATGACGGCCTCAACCGCGCTGATCGAAGATGATTTATCCTTCCGGAAATTGCGTAATTTCACCTATGCCCTGAATATCGCTATCACCGCCATCATGCTCGTAGTGCTCATCCCTCCGGTTTTTAATTTTATCGTCATTGACCTGATCGGTCTGGAAAAAGAAGTGGCGAGGCTGACATACTTAACCATGCTGATTTTGTTGCCCTGGCCCGGCGCAATCGGCTACCGTCGTTTTTTCCAGGGTATTTTGATTCGCAGCCACGAGACGAGAAAAGTCGCCTACGGCACGGCAATACGTGTGTTCAGCATGACTTTCACCGCCGGGATTTTATATACCTGGTCTAATATTCCCGGCGCCTGTATCGGCGCCGCCGCTTTGAGTGCCGGCGTCATTCTCGAAGCGGTTGCGGCGAGATTTATGGCAAACAAGGCGACAAAAAACATTCGTAAAATCAGCCGCCGAAGCGGTTCAAAAGACTTGACTTACCGGGGAATTTACCGGTTTTATTATCCACTTGCAATGACCTCGTTGCTCGGGCTCGGCATTCACCCGCTGGTGATTTTTTTTATCGGGCAAGGCCGGCATGCGCTGGAGTCGCTGGCGATTTTGCCGGTGGTCAATGCCATCGTTTTTGTCTTTCGGGCTTTTGGATTATCATTTCAGGAAGCCGGTATCACCTTTCTGACATCAGGCCATGAAAATATTAAGCCTGTTTCCAGTTTCGCAATATGGCTGGGAATCGCCGCCTCAGCGGGTTTGCTGCTCATCGCTATTCCACCGTTTTTCACCATCTGGTATGTAACCATCTCCGGCCTGTCAAGCCAACTGGCTGAATTTGCCCGCATTCCGACACAAATATTGATTTTACTGCCGGCATTATCCGTGTTTCTTTCATGGCAACGCTCCGTACTCGTGGCCGGCCAGCATACACAACCAATCACCCTGGCAACTGCAATTGAAGTAGGCAGTATTGCCACGATCATTTTCATGCTGGTTCAATTCTTTGATTTTACCGGCGTTACCGCGGCGGCCTGGGCATTTATAATCGGTCGCGGACTGGCGAATATCTATCTAACAAAGCCGGTTCAGATGCAGAAAGCTATCTTGCATAAAAATAAATTCATCGTTCATAATAATTAATAATTTTGACGGAAAAGAATTTATTCCTGAAAGTCATCAATAATATCCATAAAAAACCCAGGAAATAAAAAACCATCTAATCCCAACAAAAACAATATGATTCAAATATCCAATTATCTGCAATAGATTATTTTTTTCGCTGATAAAAATAAATCTCTTGCATTTTTGCAGCACATGATTATATTTAGCCCCTAATATTTTTATCAAAAATGGTATAATTATGCAACAGACAAATGTGACAACCGCGACTGCACTGCTTTGGCCCATCCCGGCCAGCGCCAAGGTACGCGCGTTCACCACATTTGCATCTTTGCTCCTCTCATTATCCCTCATTTTCAGCCTGATAATAAATATCACCACGCTCATTGATGTGGCCATTATTATCAGCCCTGTGGTGCTCCACATTCTCGGGATTCTGCTCATTAGCGTGATTATTATTAGCCGCTAATAACCAGAAGCGAATCCTGAAACTTTCTTAAAATTCCAAATCAAAATCTTAAAAACTTCATTCGGGAATCGCTTCTGAGAGAAACGTATATCTGCAGGTTACAGGTTGCAGGGGCAACCTGGCATTTAAACAGGAGAAGCGATGCGCAGCGATATCATCAAAAAAGGTTTTGAAAAAGCGCCTCACCGCAGTTTGCTGAAAGCAGCGGGTGTACAAGATAGCGACTTTAACAAGCCGTTTATCGGGGTTTGCAATTCTTTCATCGAGATTATTCCCGGACATGTGCATTTGCAGGAGCTGGGCAAAATCGTCAAAACAGCGGTGCGCGCAGCCGGCGGCGTGCCCTTCGAGTTTAATACTATCGGCGTCGATGACGGCATCGCCATGGGGCATGCGGGCATGAAATATTCGCTGCCGAGCCGCGAGCTCATCGCCGATTCGCTGGAAACCGTGGTCAACGCACACCAGTTTGACGGACTGATTTGTCTGCCCAACTGCGATAAAATTGTGCCCGGCATGCTGATGGGCGCTTTGCGGGTGAATATACCGGCGATTTTCGTTTCCGGCGGCCCGATGGCAGCCGGAAAAACCAGCGATGGCCGCACCATCGATCTCATCTCGGTTTTCGAGGGTGTGGGACAGTTGCAAAGCGGCCAAATTGATGCGGCGGAACTCAAAGAGCTGGAAGACAATGCCTGTCCGGGCTGCGGTTCCTGTTCCGGCATGTTCACCGCCAATTCCATGAACTGCCTGATGGAAGCCATCGGCCTGGCGCTGCCGGGGAACGGCACTTTTCTCGCCAGCACCGAAAAACGGCGCAATTTACTCAAAACTGCGGCAAAACAGGTCATGGTGATGATTGAAAACGACCTGAAACCGCGGGATATCGTCACAAAAGAGGCCCTGGACAATGCTTTCACACTCGATCTCGCCATGGGCGGCAGCACCAACACCGTGCTGCACACGCTCGCTATCGCCGATGAAGCCGGTGTTGAGTATCCGTTGCAAAACCTGAATGCCCTTGCTGAATGCGTACCGCAAATCTGCAAAGTTTCACCGGCATCGAATTGGCATATGGAAGACGTCGATCGTGCCGGCGGCATCAGCGCCATTATCAAAGAGATCAGTAAAAAACCCGGCGTTTTAAACTTGCAACAAAAAACCGTTACCGGCAAAACCCTCGGCGAAAATATCACCACAGCAAAAATTTTAGATTCCGAAGTCATCTTGCCCTTAGCAAAGCCTTATTCAGAAAAAGGCGGGCTTGCCATTTTATTCGGCAATTTGGCGCGAGACGGCGCCGTGGTTAAAACCGGCGCCGTACACCCGGAAATGATGGTGTTTCGCGGCCCGGCCGTCGTCTTCGAATCACAGGAGCAGGCTTGCGAAGGCATTCTCGCAGGCAAAGTCAAAGAAGGTGATGTCATCGTAATTCGCTATGAAGGCCCGAAAGGCGGCCCCGGCATGCAGGAAATGCTGGCACCGACGGCCAACATCATGGGCATGGGTTTGGGCACCGGCGTGGTGCTGATTACCGACGGTCGGTTTTCCGGCGGCACCCGCGGCGCCTGCATCGGGCATGTTTCACCGGAAGCTGCAGCAGGCGGCATCATCGGCCTCGTTGAAAACGGCGACCTCATCAGCCTGAATATTCCGGAGAACCGCTTGCAGCTCGAAGTCAGCGATGATGAATTGCAACGACGAAAAGAAAACTGGCAACCCACAGCAACGAAAACCGGCAGCCGCTGGTTGCAGCGCTATGCTGCGATGGTTACCTCGGCAAATACCGGCGCCGTTTTAAAATTAAACCAACAGGAGAAATAAAAATGTTCGCAACAGCCGCTCGCACAACTGAAAAGACAAACCTGCGAAAGGCAGAATTTGATCATGCCCCCAGGCTCAGCGGTGCTGAAATTTTAATCGAAGCCTTGCTGAGGGAGGGCGTGGACACCATTTTCGGATTCCCCGGCGGCGCGCTCATCGGGCTCTACGATTGTTTCTATAAAAACAAGCAGTTGCGGCATCTGCTCGTTACCCACGAACAGGGCGGAGCGCATGCAGCGGATGGCTATGCCCGTGCCACCGGTAAAGCCGGCGTCGTGCTCGTCACTTCGGGGCCGGGAGCGACAAATACGGTAACCGGCATTGCGACGGCATTTATGGACAGCATCCCGCTTATCGTTTTAACCGGTCAGGTTCCCTCGAACATGATCGGCAACGATGCTTTTCAGGAAGCCGACATTCTCGGCATCACCCGCCCCATCACCAAACACAGTTTTCTCGTTCGCCGGGTTGATGAACTGGTGGAAACGATTCGTCAGGCTTTTCACATCGCGACGACCGGCCGCCCCGGCCCTGTGCTCATCGACCTGCCGAAAGATATGCTGGCAGCGAGAACCGCCTATTTTCCCGCCGGTGAAGTCGACCTGCGCGGTTACAAACCCACCGTCAGAGGCAGTTTGCGGCAGTTGCGCAATGCGGCCAACTTTTTACAACAGGCGAAAAAACCCGTCATTTATATCGGTGGCGGCGCTATTTTGAGTAATGCTTCAGCAGAAGTCACTGAATTTGCCAGAGAACTCAACGCTCCAGTGACGACGACTTTGCTCGGCATCGGCGCTTTCCCGGAAACCGACGATCTGTCGCTGGGCATGCTCGGCATGCACGGCACCTGGTATGCCAATAAAGCCGTCGATGAATGCGATTTGCTCATCGCCATCGGCGCGCGTTTCGATGACCGGGTAACCGGCAATCTCGAAAAATTCTCCCCTAATTCGAAAAAGATGCAGATCGATATCGATCCGAGTTGCATCGGCAAAAATGTGCCGGTAGACCTGCCCATCGTCGGTGATGTCAAATCGGTTCTCGCTGAATTAAATACACTCATCGAAAAATGTGATAGTGAAATCTGGTTAAAACAGGTTGCTTTGTGGAAAAAAAAACATCCCTTGCGCTACCGGAAAACAGCAGACGGTCTCAAACCACAGCAAGTCATCGAAGAACTGTCCAAAGCCACAAACGGCGAAGCGATCATCGCGGCGGATGTGGGCCAGCATCAGATGTGGATTGCACAATGGTACAAATTCACCCAACCTCGCAGCCATCTTTCTTCCGGCGGGCTCGGTACGATGGGGTTCGGTGTACCGGCCGCGCTCGGCGCCAAAATCGGCTGTCCCGGGCGCACTGTTGTCGGCATCGTCGGCGACGGCGGCTTTCAGATGACCTCGATGGAGATTGCTACCGCCGTGCGCTACCAAATTCCGGTGAAATACATCATCATCAACAACGGCTACCTCGGCATGGTGCGCCAGTGGCAGCAGATATTTTTTGATAAACGCTACTCAAACACCTATCTCAACCCCTCGAATCCCGATTTTAAAAAACTGGCCGAGAGCTACGGCGCATTCAGCCTGCGGGTTAAAAATCTCGATGAATTGCACAGCGCATTCAAACAAATGCTGGCTATCGATAACCGCCCGGTGGTTTTGGACGTTTGGGTTTCACCCGAGGAAAATGTTTTCCCGATGATTCCGGCAAACGGCAGCTTTAGCGACATTTTGGAAGGAGAGGTATGAAGCATACGATCAACTTGCTCGTCGAAAATAATGTCGGCAGTCTTTTGCGTATTGCCGGTATGTTCAGCGGTCGCGGTTTTAATATCGACAGCATTTCCGTCGGCGCCTGCGAAGAGGAAGGGCTGTCGCGCATGACTATCGTCACCCGCGGTGATGATGAAATCATCGAGCAGATCAACAAACAGCTCAATAAATGCATCAATGTGATCAAAGTTACCGACCTGACGCAGGAAGCATTCGTGCACCGCGAGCTGGCGCTGATTAAAGTCCACGCCACGCAAGCCGAACGGCCGGAAATCATGCAAATCGTCGAGGTTTTCCGGGCGAAAATTATCGATCTTTCACCCGGCGCTTTGACCATTGAAGCCACCGGTTCGGAAGATAAAGTGGACGCCATCATTTCCATGCTGCGACCTTTTGGTTTGAAAACGGTTTCCCGTACCGGCAGGGTTGCGCTAAAACGCGATTTTCAGGGCAATGTGAATTGAACAAAATAAAACAGGAGAAAAAATGCAGCTCTTTTATGAAAAAGATGTGGACAAAAATGTTTTAAGCGGAAAAACCATCGCTATTCTCGGCTACGGCAGCCAGGGACATGCGCATGCAAACAACTTGAAAGAAAGTGGTTATGATGTCGTCGTCGGGCTTTATGCTGGCAGCAAATCAAAAAATGATGCCGAAGCAGCCGGGCTAAAGGTGTTGTCGGTTGCCGAGGCAACAAAAAGCGCTGATATCATCATGTTTCTCGTGCCCGATCAAACACAAAAAGCGCTCTACGACAACGAAGTTGCAGTAAATTTAAGCGCCGGCAAAACCCTGGCTTTTGCCCACGGTTTTAACATTCACTACGGCCAGATCAAACCGCCCGCTGATGTCGACGTCTGGATGGTGGCGCCCAAAGGGCCGGGACATCTCGTGCGCCGTGTTTATACCGAGGGGAAAGGCGTGCCCTGTCTTTTTGCGGTGTATCAGGATGCTGGCGGTAAAGCACGCCAAATGGCTATGGCTTATGCCGATGGGCTCGGCGGCACCCGCGCTGGCATCATCGAAACGACTTTTGATGAAGAGACGGAAACCGATTTGTTCGGTGAGCAGGCGGTGCTCTGCGGCGGTGTTTCCGAGTTGATTAAAACCGGATTTGAGACGCTGGTGGAAGCCGGCTACAAACCCGAAATCGCCTATTTTGAATGTTTGCACGAACTCAAATTAATCGTTGATTTAATTTATGAAGGTGGTATCGAGCAGATGTACTGGTCGGTTTCCGAAACAGCGGAATACGGCGGTTATGCTATCGGTCCCAAAGTGGTCAATGCCGACACGAAAAAAACCATGCAGAAAATTCTCGCTGATATTCAGGACGGCAGCTTCGCCCACGAATGGATTCTCGAAAATATCGCGAGTCAACCAAAATTGCGCTCATACCGCCGCCAATTGGCGGCTCACCCCATCGAAATCGTCGGCCGTAAGCTGCGCGAAATGATGAGGTGGTTGAAGAAATAAGTTACACGGATAACCTGTTACCTGTAAACCTGAAACACTAATCCCATGAAAATACAAACATTCGATACGACATTGCGCGACGGTACACAAGGCGAAAAAATCAATTTTTCGGTCGATGAAAAACTGCGCATCGCACACAAGCTGGATGATTTCGGCATCGATTACATCGAAGGCGGCTGGCCGGGCTCCAACCCCAAAGACGCTCTGTTTTTTGAAACCGCCAAATCGCAAAGCTGGCAACACGCTAAAATTTGCGCCTTCGGCAGCACGCGCCGGACCGGTGTGCGGGCAGAGGAAGACAGCAATCTCAACATGCTGCTGGCGGCCGAAACGCCGGTTGTCACCATATTCGGCAAGACCTGGATCAAACATCTCGAAAAAGCCCTCAAAATCTCGCGCGAAGAAAACAGCGCGATAATTTACGAATCCGTCGCCTGGTTAAAAGATAATGGTCGCGAGGTCATTTACGACGCCGAGCACTTTTTCGATGGTTATAAAACTGACCCGCATTACGCGCTGGAATCATTGCGGGCGGCGCAGCAAGCCGGCGCCGATATCCTGACGCTGTGCGACACCAATGGCGGCACCCTACCAGATGAAATTGCTGAAATCGTCACCTGTGTGCGGTGGGAATTTTCCGGAGCGCTGGGTATTCATGCGCACAATGACAGCGAGCTGGCCGTCGCCAATACCATTAGCGCGGTTCACGCCGGGGTGCGGCACATTCAAGGCACGGTCAATGGTTTCGGCGAGCGTTGCGGCAATACCAACCTCATTTCGGCGATCGCCAATTTGCAGCTTAAACTGGGTTACCAATGCGTCGCACCGGCGGCAATGCAACATTTAACTGAACTGGCCAATTATATTTTTGAACTGGCGAACCTCAATCCTCGTGATGAGGCGGCTTTTATCGGCAAAAGCGCTTTTGCCCATAAAGGCGGTGTGCACGTCAGCGCTGTGTTGAAAGACCCGGCAACTTACGAACATATTTCGCCGGAAAAAGTCGGCAACCGGCGGCGGGTTTTGGTTAGCGATCTTTCCGGACGCAGCAATGTCAATTATAAAATCAAAGAACTGAACCTGCAAAGCGGCGATCATGCCGAGAGCAGCAAAATCGTGCAGGAGATCAAAACGCTGGAAAATCAGGGTTATCTCTTTGAAGCGGCGGAGGCCAGTTTTGAACTGCTCGTGCAGCGGTTGCGTGCGCAGATCCCTGTTTTTTTCGATCTGCAGGGTTTTCGCATCAGCGTTGAAAGGGATGCCGGCAGTCCCTTGCCGCGCTCGGAAGCCAGCATCCGAGTGAAAGTTAACGAACATGTCGAACATACCGCCGCCGAAGGCGATGGCCCGGTCAATGCGCTGGACAAAGCGCTACGCAAAGCCCTGCTGCGATTCTATCCCGAAATCGCCCGCATGCACCTGATCGACTACAAAGTGCGCGTGCTTTCCGAAGGCGACGGTACTGCCGCAAAAGTGCGTGTGCTCATCGAATCGCAAAACGGCGAAGAGCGTTGGAGCACCATCGGCGTTTCCGAAAATATTATCGAAGCAAGCTGGGAAGCACTGGTTGATTCTTTCACTTATTTTCTCTATAAACAATACTCAACACCGGCGCCAACGATTAAAAAGAAGAAGGCTCTGTCGCTCGTCTGACAACCGAATTTCAATAAACGACAAAGGAAATTCTCCCCATGCCCATGACCATCACTGAAAAAATACTGGCAGCACACGCAGGCCGCAAACAGGTTACGCCCGGTGAAAATATCTGGATCGATACCGACGTATTGATGACGCACGACGTTTGCGGTCCGCCGACGATCGCTATTTTTAAACAGCAATTTGGCGAAAAAGCCCGTGTTTTTGATGCACAAAAAGTCGTCATCATTCCTGATCACTACATTTTCACTGCTGATCAACATGCCAGGCGCAACATTGACATTTTGCGAGCCTTTGCCGATGAGCAGAACCTGCCCCACTATTACGACGTTGGCGGCGAACGCTACAAAGGCGTTTGCCACGTTGCCCTGGCGGAAGAAGGCTGGACACGGCCGGGCGAGGTGCTTTTCGGCACCGACAGCCACACCTGCACCGCCGGTGCTTTCGGGCAATTCGCTACCGGCATCGGCAATACCGATGCTGCGTTTATCCTCGGCACCGGCAAACTCTGGGTAAAAGTCCCGGAGACCATGCGTTTTATCATCGATGGAAAAATTCCGCCGTATATCATGGCGAAGGACATCATCTTGCAAATCATCGGCGATATCGGCGTCGATGGCGCTTCCTACCGCACAATGGAATTTTTCGGCAGCGCCATCGAAGCGATGACGATGGAAGAACGCATGACGTTGTGCAATATGGTCATCGAAGCCGGCAGCAAAAACGGCATCGTTGCGGCCGATAAAAAAACCGAAACATTCATCCTGGCCAGAACCAACGCGCCATACACTATTTATCGAAACGACATTGATGCCCGATTTCATTCGAGGCGAACTTACAAAGCGGAGGAGCTGCTGCCGATGGTGGCCAAACCGCACTCACCCGACAACAAAGCGAGCGCACGGGAATTGCAGGGAGAAAAGGTGACGCGGGCTTATATCGGCTCCTGCACCGGCGGTAAACTCTCCGATTTTGTCGCTGCTGCTGAAATTTTGCACGGGCAACAAGTCGCAATCGATACGTTTATCGTTCCGGCGACAACCGAGGTCGACCGCAACCTGCGCGCGACGAAAATTAATGGCCGCAATCTGGTGCAGATTTTCGAGGATGCCGGCGTACAAATCGGCAAGCCTTCCTGCGCCGCCTGTCTCGGCGGCCCGGCAGATACCTTCGGCCGCACCCATGATGATGAAATTTGCATCTCCACCACCAACCGCAACTTTCCGGGGCGCATGGGTTCGAAAAATTCGCAGGTCTATCTGGCCTCGCCCTATACCGTCGCTGCTTCGGCGTTAACGGGAAAAATCACCGACCCGCGGGAGTTTTTGGTATGACGTTTGAACGTGAAACCTGTAACCTTTTAACGTGAAAAAATCCATGAAAAACAAAATTACCGGCCGGGTATACGTGCTCGGCGATGACATCGATACCGACCAGATCATTCCGGCGGTGCATCTCGTTTACAGTCTGGATGATCCGAATGAGAGAAAAAAATACGGCGAATTTGCTCTTTCCGGCGTACCGCCTGCGCAGGCCGGTTTACCCGCCGGCAACATTCCTTTTATCAAAAAAGACCAGGCTGTTTCGCAATTTTCAATCATAATTGCAGCAAAAAATTTCGGTTGCGGTTCATCGAGGGAGCATGCACCGGCGGCATTGCAAATCGCTGGCGTGAAAGCGGTGATCGCGCCAAGTTATGCACGAATTTTCTACCGCAATGCTGTCGATGGCGGCTTTCTCATCCCCGCCGAGTCACAGGAATCACTGACAGGGTATTTCGATACCGGTGATATCGTCGAGCTCGACCTGGCCAACAAAAAGGTTCACAACCGGCGCAGCGGACAAACTTTTGCGATAAAAGATTTGGGGCAGGTGGCCGGTATCATCGAAGCAGGCGGAATTTTCGCCTATGCCCGAAAAACCGGCATGTTGCAGGAGGCTGCCGATGTCTGAATTGAAAAAAATCATGACCCTACCCGGCGACGGCATCGGCCCGGAAGTGATGGCCCAGGGTGTCGCCCTACTGCAGGCGCTGGCCGCACCGCTGAACATGTCGTTTGAATTTTCAGAAGATCTGGCTGGTGGCGCCTGCCTGCACGAATATAATGTACCCATCCGCGACAAAACCTACAGCCGCTGTAAAAATGCCGATGCCGTTCTGCTCGGAGCCGTGGGTTTACCGGAATTCGATGATAATCCCACGCATTTACGCCCTGAAAAGGCTCTGCTCGGCTTGCGGGCGGAACTGGGTGTTTTCTGCAACTTGCGTCCAGCCCAGCTTTACGATATTCTCGTCGACGCCTCGCCATTAAAAAAAGAATTCATCGCTGGTCTCGATTTGCTGGTGGTGCGCGAGCTTTGCGGCGGATTATATTTCGGCGAGCCCAGCGGTATCGTAAAACGTGAAAGCGGCCGTTTCGGCATCAGCACGATGACTTACGGTGAGCAAGAAATCAGGCGTATCGCCATTAAAGCTTTTGAGCTGGCACAAAAACGCCGCGGCAAAGTGACTTCCGTCGACAAAGCCAACGTGCTCGCGGTCTCGCAATTATGGCGTGCTGTGGTTAATGAAACAGCCGCCGATTTTCCCGAGGTCGAACTCGAACATATGCTCATCGATAACTGCGCCATGCAACTCGTGCGAAATCCGAAACAATTTGACGTCATTCTCACGGAAAACATGTTCGGAGATATCCTCAGCGACGAAGCCAGCCAGCTCACCGGTTCCATCGGCATGTTGCCCTCGGCCAGCCTCGGCGACGGCACGCCACTCTACGAACCGGTGCATGGTTCGGCGCCGGATATTGCCGGACAGGATAAGGCCAACCCCATCGCGATGATGAATTCGGTTGCGATGATGCTGCACTATTCTTTCGAGCAAGGACAAGCAGCAGCGGCGATCAATCAGGCGGTTGAGAATGTGCTGCAGCAGGGTTTTCACACCGGTGATATTCAAATTGAGGGAAAACTGGTCGGCACTGGCGAACTGGGGGAACGCATCATCGAAGAAGTATTGAAAAGTCTGTAAATAAAACCTGCCAGGCTTAGCCATCATTTCACTTAATAATAAATCAGCTTGCGCACCGCATTGAAATTTCCAGCCTGCAGACGCATGAGATAAATTCCCGGTACTACCGATTCTGCGGGTTGCCAATGCACTTTGTATTCTCCAGTCTGCAGATTTCCATGCACAAGCGACAGGATTTTCTGCCCGAGCACATTATAAATAATGAGGTCTACTTTTGCCGGCACCGGCAAGCGAAAACAAATTGTCGTCGTATGCCTAAATGGATTTGGATAATTTTGCCGTAATTGAAATCCTTGATTTTTTATCACTTCTGCAACAGCATCGGGGCCGCCGTTGGCAGAGCCCGGGCTGCCATGGCCTGCAAATGCCCGCCAGTTTTCAGCGAGTAAATTATCGAGTCCGGGGCTTATTAAACTGAGTGTTGGCCCGGCGCCATCAGCGGCCTGAGGCCAGGGAGGGTCATCTGAATAGCACAACGAATCGACGCGCCGCCCCTTTAAGTCATAAAGGCGCAAAACTTCACCGCTGTTGGCCAATCCAAAATCCAACTGCGCTTCGACAAACTGAATTTGCGGGAAGAAGCGGGAAAATGCCAGCGTATCCCGGCAGACGACGAGATAATCTCCCGGCGATAGCTGCGTTCCTGCGGGGAAAATAAAACGATGTGCCTCATTTTCGTCTATAAAAATCCAGCCGGAGAGATCGACCGTACCAGTTTGATTATTAAATAATTCAAACCAGTCCCCGGAAGCAAAATCCGCTGCTGAATGATAATTGATCTCATTGATGACAATCGCGGGGATGGTTGAATTATCAGTGGTGAATTCCGCAAGAATGATTGCGCTGTCGGAAAAAATCAATTCAATTTCGTTTGCAGTGCTGATCGTATCGCCCTGCCACGATTTAAAAAGAAAACCCGGCTGCGGCTCGGCTGTCAGGGTGACGGGCAGGCCGCTAAAATACCAGCCCTGCCAGCTTGAGTCGGCAATGGCGATGTCGTGATTGATGCGGATACTGCCGGCTACCGGATCCATTTTTACTTTTAATGCCACTAACTTATCGAGATTAAATTCCGCTAAAATGACTTGCCGTAATTCAGCTGGGCGGGACCGGCCGAATTCACGCAAGTCATCGATAAAGTTTTGCCAGTTTCCCATAGACATTGGTCGTGCGGTAAATTCATTTTTCCAGCGATTGATATGATGCGGCATTTCGGCAGACAGGTGGTTTTGCATCGAATCGATCGTCGCTAAAACAATATGGGGCTGCCAGATGGTGTTCAAATGGTCGGCAAAACGATTGAGCAGATCGGCGACGAAACGCTCGTTTTGCAGTATCGCGCGCAGCATCGATGTTGACCACGGCGGGTTGGGCCATTCCTCACCACTGCTCGTGGTGACAAAATCAAACATATTCCGGTAACCGTAATCCTGTGGTTTGCCCCAGCCGAAACCATCATCGAGATCGAAAATGATCCAGCGCCACTTGCCGCCGGGCGCTTGCGGCCGCCAATATTTCAGATTCCAGCCCGGCCAGTCAACATTGGCAAAATAAATTTCGGAGGTGAGATAATCGAGATAGTTATCGATGTCGATTTGCGATTTGACATAATCATAATTTTGCACCTGTGCCATATCCTGCGATTGCAGGAAAGCCTGTAAAGCGAGATAATTGGTATTTTCGCCATCGATCACTTCAGCATTATTTTCCAGCATATTGAGGCTCTCGCTTGCCACAGCGAAATGAGATTCAAGATAATGTTCATTGATTTTTTCGCGAATGTTCATAATTCCCCAATATACGCCATTCAAATAAAGCACGGCCGGCCGGTAGGCTTGTGTTTCCAGATCCAAATCAGCGATGAGACGATGCATCAACGGGTCTCGGTAGTGAGAAGCACCAAAATTGCCACCGGCATTGCGTAAAATAAAAGCTTCAAACTCATCGATTTGCAAGTCTGGGAACAATTGATATTTTAATTTTGATGCCCCATATTTTTTTCGTGCAAAAATAGCGAGAGATTTTTGCGGGAAATTGCGGCTCCATCCGCCGAATATTTTCATCCCGGCATCAAGACTGAAACCGTTCACGCCATCAGTTTCAAAAAAATCCAAATGGACGGGAATCTCGCGCTCACTTTGCCAATTGGTATAAATTCCGGTTGAGTCCCCCCACAAATCCTGTGGTTTGGCAACGATCGATATCACCGGCAGGTTTGTCGATTTATCGATAATATAGCTTGCGGTCGCCGTTCGCTCTGATAAAACACCATCGAGCATCGAACGGGCGCGGACAACGGCAGGTGCCGAAAGGATTAATTCCGTGGTGAACAGCGTGGAGTTTTCATCCGGCATGGCGCCGTCAAGAGTGTAAAAAATCTTATCAGCAACAGCACTTGATAATGCAAGTCTGAAGCTTTCCGAATACAATCCGCATGGTAATGAAAACTGCGGCAGATCCCAAAATATTGCTTTCACCCTGGTGGCGCCATTCATTTCACCGGGGGTGGTATCCCGGAAATAAAGCCAATGCTCACTGCTATCTGGCGACCGGTCAAAAGACATATCAGCCGGCAGTGCCGGCAAATTGACACTGTCGATGACAATGCCTTGCGCTGACAGTGAATTCGCAATGAGCAAACCCGGTATGATTTTTTTCAAAACTTTAAACATAGAATTTTCCTGAGGATAGTTTTTTATTAGAGTTTCGGCAAAAGCAAGCGGTGTGAACAGCGATTAATGGGATGTGGGTTCTGACTGGAATATGTATCGCCGCAGATTGGATGTTCCCGTCATCTTCATCATCGGCAAGGGAATTCCCGGGAAAATAAACAGGAGCGGTTCAGCGTAATATTCAATTCTTTTGTCGCAAATTGAAATAAAATGTAAAAAGTACTTGACATTAATATTAATTTCGATATCTTTTTGTAAAGCATGCTTTACAAAAAATAAAATACTCTTACCTTATCCAGGAGAAACTTATGCTACTTGGTAATCATCTCAAGCGTTGCCGCTTTGATAAGGACAACATAACGCAGGAAGCTTTGGCGAATGCTGTTGGCGTCAGCCGACAAACGATCATTTCCATTGAGAGAGGGCGTTTTATACCATCGACGCTATTAGCATTACGCCTGGCTGCATTTTTTGAAAAACCGTTGGAACAGATTTTTTTTATCAGAGAAGAAAATCGATAATTTCAAACTCAAAAAGTGGAGGTTATAATGTTTATCGAAAAATTAATCAAGCTGGTGCTGGTGCTCATTTTCGTTATCGCCATCCTTGTTTACTGGCTGCTGCCGAAAACTGCTTTTGCAAAATCGTTAAAAATGCATGAGACGCTCTTCACCTTAACCAATTTAATTGGTATACTCTGTGGGCTGACGGGTTTGGCAATGACGATGGTACAACCGGAAAAAATCATCGAGTACCATCTCTGGGAGTTGATTGCCGTGCCATTTGCATTGGTTTATTTGTATTGGCTGCTGCTCGGAAAAATTAATAGTGGCAAAGAATCTATCGATGAAAAACAAGTTTTTAACATGACCAGTGCCGCAGCGTTCGCCTGGATTTTATCGATCCCGGTTATGGTTTTCGTGTTCATGCTTTTTCAATCAGCAGTTCTCGATGGCCTGGTATGGTTTCCGATATTCTTTTTCCAGGGTTTGCTCATTTTTTCAGCAGCAACATTGTATTTCTACAAAAATGCATAAAATGATTTACTAAATCCAGCCTGGTAGTCACCGTGTATTATTAAAAGGGTCAAATCAACGATGATGACTTCGTATACAAATTTCATTTTGTTATTTGTTCTGGTCGCGTGCAGCTTGTGTCAAATTTCTGCACAGACACCGTTAACAAAATGCCCGAAGCATTACGTCCTCACCTGGTGCATGGATATAAATAATAGCATCAGTAAAATCGCCGATAACCCCGATATTGAGGGGATGCAATTAAAACTGGATTGGAAATTGATAGAACCCGAAAAAGATCTTTTTGATTTTACGCTGATCGATTCTGTTTTGACCATAGCCCGATCTTTCGGTAAAAAAATTGTTTTTCAGTTTCAGTATAAGACCTTACAGGGATAATCGCCCATTGTGCCGGATTATTTATTAAGTGACCTTCTTTATGATGGAGGAGTAGCATATGCTCCCGATTCGAGTTCTATGGCAAAAACATAGGTACCAGCGGTAACTAATCGACTAGATACTTGAGCTGGCCCCCAGAGTCTGTAGCACTTTGCAGGGTGTTCTGCCTCACACGAAATGGTACATTCATAACTTAGCACCTTGACATGTATTCCTTCGATTTATTAGTTTAATGCACCTTCGGAGGATAGGGCAATCCGGGGACGGAACCCGAGCGCCGAAGGTGCGATGTA
>JAJRYV010000116.1 GCA_024275575.1 bacterium | reverse complement strand
TTTGCTCATGGACTTACCCTCTTGTCTTGCGAAACGTAAAAAGGTAATACATGAGAAGATGCTGCGCAATGTGTTAAGTAAAATTAGTCAAAAAAGTACCAAAGCTTGTGAAGCAATACATTGTTGATAAGGTTATTTATCATTTTTTGTTCAATATTTAGCTGCTCCTTAATTTCTTTCATATCTCCAGTTGAAATGATGGATAGCTCTTCGATGATGATTAATTGCGTTTCTAATTCAAATGCTGAACCCAAAGCTATTTCAAGGAAACGCCTAAAATCTGCCTGGCTGCTGCGGCTGCATCCTTCAGCAATATTTGAAGGGATCGATACGGCGCATCGTGTAATTTGACTTCTTAAGCCATATTTTTCTGTGTCGGGAAGAGATTGTGCCAATGAATAAACACGCTTAACGATCGCTATCCCTTCTTGCCAAACATTTAAAGTCCTGAAATTTCTCATTGAACTCGCCCCATTGATCAAATTGAGTTTTTAGCTGTTAGCCAAAAGCAAATAGCCAACAGCTAACAGCCGTTTTAAAGTTCAACCAACTTCCCATACGTCTCCGGCCGGCGGTCGCGGTAGAATTGCCACACGGAGCGCACTTCTTCGATAACGTCGAGATCGAACTCGGCGACCAGCAGCTCGTCTTTGTCTTCCGACGCCTGGGCGAAAATCTGGCCACGTGGATCGACAAAATAGGAAGAGCCGTAGAATTTACCCAGGTTCCAGGGTTTTTCTTCGCCCACCCGGTTTATGCAGCCCATATAATAACCGTTCGCCGCAGCGTGCGCCGGTTGTTCCAGCTTCCATAAATATTGCGATAATCCGGCCACAGTTGCCGAAGGATTATAAACGATTTCAGCGCCGTTCAAACCCAAGACGCGGGCGCCGTCGGGGAAGTGGCGATCGTAGCAAATGTAAACGCCGATTTTCGCAAACTTCGTTTGGAAAACGGGATAACCCAGGTTGCCGGGTTTGAAAAAGAATTTTTCCCAAAAGCCGGAGGTGTGGGGGATATGATTTTTGCGATATTTGCCCAGATAGGAACCATCCGCATCGATGACCGCGGCGGTGTTGTATAAAAATCCGGCCTGCTCTTTTTCAAATATGGGAACGATCATCGCCATGCCGTATTTTTTGGCATATTTCGCCATGCGTTCGGTTGTGGGGCCGGGGACGGATTCAGCAGAAGCATACCATTTTGCGTCTTGTCCGGGACAGAAATAGGGTGTGTTGAAAATCTCCTGCAAGCACAAAATCTGCACACCTTGTTTGCCGGCGTCTTCGATGTACGGGATGTGTTTGGCCTCTATGGCCTGCATGATTTCTTCGATGGTGCCGTCACCTTCGGATTTTGGGATGCTCATTTGTATCAGGCCGGATTTTATTATTCGCGGCATGGGTTCCTCCGGAAAAATGGATTTTTGGATTACTGGATTTTTATTCACAATTTTGCTGTCTTCAATTGCACTCCAACCACTGTCTTTTTATATGAGCTCACTCAAATCGACTCTGGTTTCCGCGTCATTTATACGCTTTCCTAGCTTTTAGTATTTCCCAATAACCAGTTTTATCAGAGCCAACGCGATGGATAAGGTTTCGTTTTTTCAATGCGGCTAAATTCCTTGTTATTGTCGCTCTTGATTTATGGCAAAGGATCGCTAATTGAGCTTTGGTTATGTGTGGATTTTTATCAATTTCTTTAAAAATCGAATTTTGAATTTTACTCAAATTTAGCGGCTCATTTAGCGGCTCATCTCTAACCCCTGAGACTGATGCATCCAAAATATTCAACAGTTTCGTACCAAATCGGGCTTCAAATCTAAAAACATCTTTTTCATGAATCCGTGGTTCTGCTCCAAAATACGCTTGAGCGTATTGTGCAATTTTTTTAAATCCCGACCCCAATTCTTCCGCATAATGTATTTGTCTGAAAAAGGATGAAATGATCGGATTTTTGGGGAATGGCGTGAAGTCGGACATCTTAATTATTCCAGACTGATGCGGTTTGTTTGAATTTTCAAAAAACACTTTATTGCTTTCTATAACAAACCTTGCGGGAAAGTGGCTTGAATATTCCCGGTGAATCAGAGAATTAACAATGATTTCCCGAAAGATATGATACCGGATGCTGATGCGCTGATCCCCTTCCAGGTAAAACGGATCGGGAAGATGTTTTTCGGTAAATGCCATCAATCTCTCATAACTTTCAATAAGATTCGTGGCAATAAAATCACGATCATCATAGCGGACTGTATTGACTCTGCGTAAAATAGCGTCTGTGCGATGATGGGGAACCGTCGAAAGTATCACCTCATCTTTGCCCAAAAGCAATATGGCCGCCAGTGTAAAGCCTTCTTTTCCAGCCTGCCAATCCTTTTGAAACAACCGGGCGCTTTTTAACAGCTCTTCATCGGTCATAACTGCCCAGGGATGGTTTTGTCGTTGAGTAACGGCAATCTTTCGGCAGCGCAGAATTAAATCACTCCTGAATTCAGCTAAAGTAACAAAAGGAAAAACCGTGTTTTCCGAAAACCGCGTTTGTTTACGAATATTGAGCGCGCTTACCAGATTCGTATTGTTGGTTATGTCGAAATCACCGTTTTTTATGAGAGATTTAATTTTTAGTTTTAGCATTTATATTTTTTTGTTCCACAATGCCGCGCTCCCGCCATTCGTCGGTCAGGTTTTGCCGGATGGCGATGCCCCGTAATCTTTTGTCGATCCAGTCCTGCGGATAGCCCTTTTTCTCGTAGATTTCTTTCATCCGCTGCTGCGCCAATTCAGGGTTTTCGATTTCATCCAGCCGGTCTTGCCCAACCTGTGCCAGCCAGCGTTTAAAGGGCTCGGCTTTTTTAGATGGGATGGATTGGATCAAACGAAAAGCCTCTTTGGTGTTTACACAATCCGTTTGTCGCATTTTTCGTTCAGGCGCTAAGTATATGTTTAGACCACGCCTTTTGGCTTGCAGGCAGGAATGCCTGCGTTACAATCGAACCATCCATTAATCCGGTTTTATATCACCAGCGACGATGGCCCGCGTTTGACAAACTGCCCGTAACCTTTGTCGATTTTTATTTCATCATTTTCGATGGCCACCTGGCCGCGCATGAGTACGGTTTTACATTTGCCGGTCACTTGCCAGCCCTCGTAGCTGGAATAATCGCAATTGTGGTGGTGTGTTTTTGCAGAAATCGTGTGCTTTTCGTCGGGGTCAAAAATAATGAGATCCGCATCGGCGCCGATAGCGATGCAACCTTTGCGCGGAAACATGCCGAACACTTTCGCCGCATTGGTGGAGGTGATTTCGACAAATTTGTTTAAACTAATGCGTCCCTTGCGCACACCCTCGCTGTACAGCAGTTCGATGCGGTGCTCAATGCCCGGCGCGCCGTTGGGAATTTTGGTGAAATCTTTTTCGCCCATTCTTTTCTGCTTCATAAAAAACGGACAATGGTCGGTGCCGACGAAATTGACCAATCCCTGATTCAATCCGGCCCACAAAGTCGCCTGATCTTTTTTCTCGCGTATCGGCGGCGACATCACCCATTTTGCTGCTTCAAAATTTTCTTTTTCATAAACCGAGGCGTCTAACAGCAAGTACTGCGGGCAGGTCTCGACAAAAATACGCTGGTTGCGTTTTGTCGCTTCGCGCACTTTGTCCAATGCGCCGCCGCTGGCCATGTGCACGATGAGGCAGGCCACACCGGTGTAATTGGCGATATCGATAAAACGACCGGAGGCTTCGATCTCGGTGATTTCCGGTTGCGACAGGTAGTGGTACAGCGGTTCCAGTTTGCCTTCTGCCCGATGTTTTTTGACGAGAAAATCGATCATATCACCGTTGGTGGCGTGCACCGAAACCAGGCCGTTGTGCTTGCGCACTTCGTTCATGATGCCGATCATCTGTTCGTCATCGATCATCAGCGCGCCTTTGTAGGCCATAAAAACCTTGAATGAGGTGATGCCGTATTCGATCAAATCCTTTATTTCAGCGCATGAATCGGGATTGAAGTCGGTCACCGCAATGTGAAAACCGTAATCGCCGAAAGCGTTGCCGTCGGCTTTTTTATGCCATTCTTCCACGGCGGCCTGCATCGGTTTGCCCTGGCTCTGGATGACAAAATCGATGACCGAGGTGGTGCCGCCAAAAAGCGCAGCCCGGGTTCCGGTCTCAAAATTATCGCTTGAATACGTACCCATGAACGGCAGGTCGAGATGAGTGTGCGGATCGATGCCGCCGGGGAAAACCAGCTTGCCGCCGGCGTCGATGGTTTTGTCTGCAGATACTTTTAAATCTTTGCCGATCGTGGAGATGGTTTCTCCCTCTATAAAAATATCAGCGATATAATCGGCGGCGGCGGTTACAATTCGTCCGTTTTTTATTAAAACTGACATGGATTACTCCTTGAAATTTATAAAGCAGGTACAGGTTTTTTACTCAATGTAGTGAAAATGAAATAATACAAGACAAAAGAAATCAGAAAACCGGTGAACCAGGAAAGGCTGTAAAAAAAGCTCAGCGCCGGAATCCAGTAGCCGATCAGAGCTGATAAAATACCAACGATCAGTGCGATTATCGCCGCAGGATTAAAACCGGCTTTGTAAGCATATTCTCCATCGGTTTGGTAAAGCGCCGGCAGGTTGAGCTCTTTTTTGCGAATGACAAAATAATCACAGAGCAGGATACCCAAAACCGGCCCCAGCAGACCGCTGACGAAAATCAGAATACCACTGATTTCATCGAGCAGCCACCACGGACAGATGATGATGCCGATGACGCCGGTGATCAGACCACCGCGTTTGAAATCGATTTTCTTCGGGAAAAGGTTGGCAAAAGCATTGGCCGGCGCGATGACGTTGGCCGCTATGTTTGTGCTCAAGGTGGCAATAATCATAAAAATCTGCGAGATGACAACCACAGTCGGGCTGTCAAACCGGGCAAGCAGGGAAACCGGGTCCCAGGGCGCGTCCTGAGAAATCAGGATATCGTCGAAGTTGGCTAGCGCTGCAAACGTGACGAAAATACCGATGAATGAATAGAGAACCATGGTTCCCGGCAGGCCGATAAACTGGCCGAGTACCTGCTCTTTTTGGGTGCGGGCATAGCGGGTAATATCGGCAATACTCAAAGACATGGTCGCCCAAAATCCAACCATCGCCGTGAGCCAGAGCAGGTAGCCCCATATTTCCACCATCGGGCCGGCGGCTGTTTTCTGCGGAAAAGTGAGACTGACAACGCTTGATTCAATCGTTGTGTTTCCCAGGGTTTTGCGAAACTGCACATCGATCGCTTTTTCGCGGTTGAGCAGGGCTTCGCGTGCAAGGTTTGCGTCAGTAATGGGCAAGATCAAACCTTCCGGGTTGAGCTGGTTCCAGCCCAATTGTTGCGTTTCACCCGAAAGGGTGGGAATGGTGAGTTGGTATTCAGCAGCTTTAAAATTCCCCTGCACATCCTGCAACGGGGTTAACTGCACTTTCAAAATACCATCGTGGTTCGACAAAACTGCCGTTGGGTTTTTAAGTTGTTTTCCCTGCTCCAGTACAGTTGCAAAACCGCCGGCGCCGTAACTGCCCCAAACAATCAACAAAAACCCGATGATGACAAGGATGGGGGCGGCAAAACTTTCCAGCCATTTTATGCTTTCGGTGCCGTGCCAGATAAAATAGAGATTAACCAGCCAGAACAGACCAAAGCCGATGAATTTTCCCACATCCAGTCCCAGGGAGCCATCGCTGCCGGTGAGGGCATTCCAGATGGCATAAAAAGCCAGCCCGCCAATCCACGTTTGCACACCAAACCAGCCGCAAGCGACGATAGCGCGCAGAATAGCGGCGATGTGAATTCCATTGATTCCAAAAGAAGCCCGCCCCAGCACCGGAAAAGGAATGCCGTATTTCACCCCGGCATGGCCGTTCAAAACCATCGGCACGGTGATGATCAGGTTGGCGAGGCAGATGATGATGAGCGAGGCTTGCCAGCTCAGCCCGGATTTGATCATATAAGAAGCGAGAATATAGGTGGGAATGCACACCGCCATGCCGATCCAGATGGCGGCGAGGTTCCACAAATTCCAGGTACGCTTTGTGTGCGGCACTGGCGCCAAATGCTCGCTATACAAGCGTGAATCTAAAAATTGTTCGTTTACTGCAGTAATCTCATCTTTCATACGGCTCCTCGCTCCTCGTTCGGTGTTTCATGCGGTTGAAAATCCTGGGTATAAATCACAGGTTTGAATAATTCTCACACAGAGACGCAAAAACGCAAAGGTTTCGACGAAGAAATTGATCAGTAGTATCTGTAAATAATTAATTGACTTTGACTGCTTGATTTTATATGTTTAACTAATCCGGATATCTGGATGTGGATGGCTTAAGCCATCGGGCCCTTTCGGGCCTTTTTTTATATAAACTTCTTTCCAAAGATTCTACTATCTTCTTGGTAATATTTGTCTTGCAAAAGGTGAATTATTTTTTCCGCAAAGGGTGCAATCTTTCCTGTCAATAGATCGTTTTCCATGAGAATTTCATTACGGCTTGGATGTGCAATAAGATCAGCCAGTTGCAGACCAGAGATGTTGTTTGCCTTTGATTTAACTTTTAATTGCTTACTGGTCAGTACATCTTGAAACCGTTTTGGGCTGAGATAGTCCGTTCCTTTATCCCAATCAAGGAATCCCCGACGGAATTCTGTGATTGACGAGCAAGAAGAAAATCCCGCCAAGCGGATATGAATTAACAGTTACTTTTATTTTTAACTAAAAGCCAATAGCTAACAGCCAAAAGCTTTATAGGGAATTCAACTCATCCAATTAATCCCGGCTTCAGGGTTCCACTTAGTCGAAGTCTTTTTCAGTTGCGTCCAGAAAGCGATGGAGCTTTTTCCGGTGATGTCGTTAACGCCGAATTTAGATTCATTCCAACCGGCAAAGGAGAAAGGCTCACGCGGCACCGGCACGCCGATATTGACGCCGATCATGCCGGCGCCGGCACGCTCCATAACTTCCCGCGCCAAACCGCCGCTCTGGGTGTAGACGCCGGCTGCGTTGCCATAATTGGAGCTGTTTTCGATGGCGATGGCTTCATCGAGGGTTTTTGCCCGCATGATCACCAGCACCGGGCCGAAGACTTCCTCTTTGGCGATGGGCATGTCCGGGGTGACATTATCGATCACCGTCGGGCCGACATAAAATCCGTTTTCGCATCCTTGTACACCGGCGTTGCGGCCGTCGACGAGCACTTTCGCTCCGGCGTTTTCCGCCGCGGTGATGTAACCTTCGATGCGTTCTTTTGCGGCTTGCGAAATGACCGAACCCAAATTTTGCCCGGGTACGATTTTACGCGCTTCATCACAGAGTTTTTCGATGATATGATCAACCTCGCCCACCGCCACCATCGCGGAAGAAGCCATGCACCGCTGTCCGGCGCAACCGGACATGGAGGCAGCGGCGTCTTTGGCGGTCATTTCCGGGTTGGCGTCGGGCAGCACAATCAAGTGATTTTTGGCGCCGCCGAGGGCAGTACAGCGTTTGAGATTGGAAGTGGCTCTTTTATAAACGATTTTGGCAACTTTAGTGGAGCCGACAAACGAGACCGCAGGAATTTCAGGATGATCGCAAATCCCCTCGACGATCTCCTGCGCCCCGTTGACGATGTTAAAAACGCCGTCGGGCAAACCGGCTTCTTTGAGCATTTCAGCGATGCGAATAGCCGTGAGGGGAACGAGTTCCGAGGGTTTGAGAATCATGCAGTTGCCGAGAGCGAGAGCATTGGGCAGGGTCCAGTGCGGCACCATGTGGGGAAAATTAAAAGGCGCGATAGAAGCGACGATGCCCACAGGTTTGTATTCAACGCGGCATTCAACGCCGCGGCTTACCTCGAGGATTTCACCCTGCACTAATTGCGGCAGAGAACAGGCGAATTCGGTGAGCTCAGCGCTTTTGGCCACTTCGGCGATCGCTTCATCCGTGGTTTTACCGTTTTCTTCGCGCACGATTGTGGCCAGTTCTTCGAGATTTTGTTCCAACAAAGTTTTGTAGCGGTAAAAAATCTGTACCCGCTCTTTGATGGTCATGCCTGCCCAGGCCGGCCAGGCTTCTTTGGCAGCTTCTACTGCGCGGTCGAGATCTGCTTTTTTAGACAGCGGTACGCTTGATATTTTCTCGCCGTTGAGTGGGCTGATGACCTCCATTTTTGCCGCATTAGTCTCGACAAACCGGCCTGCAATAAAATTTTTTATTTCGCTGTATTTCATGGGGATATCTCCTGAATTTTCATCAAAATGTTCTTGTTTGTTTTGAGACAGGGAAAAAATGTACGGCCGGCCGGAGATCGTTATTAGATTGTTTTTACTTGTAAAGCAGGCTGCTTGCAATCTGATATATCTGCTTATTTAATAAACAGGTTGAATTCGTCGGACAGCGTCTATGAATTAGATAATAGAGCCTTGATTTCTATTTGTCAAGAAAAATTAATATCAGCTATTATCTATGGCAATCTGTAAAACCCAAATTGAGCGATTAGCTGTTGGTTTAATCACTCAGCTTATTCGAAAGTTTTATCATATAAAGCAAGCAGCTCGATTATCTCCTGGTGATTTTTCTGCGCATCTTCCAGCGATGTTCCTTCTTTTAACGCCGCAACTTTGGGGATGAAACTGGTTAGAAAAAGATGCAGTTGATCATGCGCCGCGCCTTGCATCGTGCAGCCTTTGATGAGGCTCTTTATTACGGCGTCGAGAGTAGTGCCCAGGTTCTGGAAATCTGCGATTGTGCCCGGTTGTTCTTTTTCTGCGAGAAGAGAGTTTATATCCTGAATCGACTGACGGGTGTGGTCATCCATGGGCCATTTTTTTCCGTCGTTCAGTTTTAATTCTGTTATCGCATGTTTTTCATGATGTTCGTCCTCTCCTTTATTGGATTTTTCATGATGATTATCGCAGGAAAATAAAACGACAAGTAAAACAAGTGTTGAGCTGATGATTTTTATTTTCATAACATTGCACTCCATCATTAGTTTTTTGGATTTATGTGGTAAAATTAATGAACGGGAAAAATACTTAACATGAGCACAAATGGCAAGATTTATCGCAGGAATTATCTTGTTTCAATGTTCGGCAATAATACGGATCGGGGGGAGGAATATGGATTATTGTCCGGTTCAGACAAAATCCTGTGATGGCTGCTTCAGCTTGTTGAGGCGTTCCTGCTCCTCGTTGATAAAAGGCTTGCGCCCTGCAGGTATGCGCGATTTCGGCAGAATTGCTTCATGCGGTGCGATGGTGGCATTTTCACCGATTTCAACATCGCCCATGATCGTGGCTTTCAGGCCGATTGTTGCGCCTTTGTGAATTTTTACAGGTTTGACGATCAGATAACCTTTCGCTGCATAATGCGCCAGAATATGCACCGATCCGCCGATGGTCACTTTGTCCTCAATTTCAATGAGACCAGGATCGGAAATATTGGTGGTGTTGATGTGCGCACCTTTACCTATTTTCATGCCCATCATCCGAAAAAACAAGATGTTAAGAGGTGTTGGTGTGATGAATTCCAGGAAAGTGTAACGCACGATGTAGGTAAATGCATTATGAATATACCACGGTACTGAGGCCAGCGAATAAAACCCACCGCGAAACGGTTTCAGGCGAAACGGCATGAGAAAATTGAAAAGCGGCACCACGAAAATAAGGGTGAAGCCATAGAGAAAATAGGCGCTGATGATACTGAAGGCAATTACACCAAGATACAGAATTTCCGGCAAATCACTGAAATGTATCAGTGCATATTTCACTAAAAACAGGCCGGGAATAAGCGAGATGCTCATGGCCAGAATAGTGAGGAAATAGACCGGAATCAGCGCGATGAGGTAGGTACCGATGCGAAAACGTCGCAGAGCGGTTTCCAGCAATCCGGCAAAACCGCTGCGGCTCGATGAAGTTGCATCGACATTTTCGTATTTTCCGTTTTTCTCTGTTTTTGCAGATTCTCTTTTCATGATTTCTCTACCTGATTTTTAGGCGATTTTACCGGATTGCAGTCAAATGAACGCATCCCCAGGCCGGGATACAAAATAGTGAACGCAGTCATGCTATAGGAACCCTCTTCAATTTTATCGAAAAAATTGAGTTTTATGGCCAAAATATCATCGATCCGGGGATGAAAAGAGAAGAGTCGAACCCTGTTTAGCTATAAAATGCGCCCGGCTGAAGCCCTGTCTTTTGATTATATTTTCAGAGTGGTGATTTTGCGTGTAGATTGGTGTGCAAATTTCGGGTTCAGGGCATGTAAATGCAAACGGGTTCTAAAAGAAAAAGCGGATTGTGAACCCGCTTTTTAGTCTAAATTATACGAAATTATGCCGGTTGGCGCAGAAGAGAAAAATACCGTTCTTCCATTTCGGTTAATTGATCGATGATCTGGGCGGCGATATCTTTCGTCGCACGCACTCCTTTGAATGAGCTTTCCGGTTTGATCAGTTTCATCTCAAGGTAGAACTTCTGCCCGCGTTTGGGAATATTGCTGAAGGTTTCCTGCGCTTCGCCGCGTAAATAAATGCAGAGTACTTTGCAGTCCTGCACGGCTTTCACCAGGCGGCCGACACCATAAGAATAATCCTCAGCATCGATTTTACCGATGCGACTGCGTTTGCCTTCCGGGAAAATCGTCACCGTATGCCCTTTATGCATCATGTGGGTGATTTTATCGATGGAGCGCTTCACCACGTCTCTGTCACCACCGCGATCGACAGGAATGCAGCTCGCGAGGTAGCAGATGGAGCGTAAAAAGGGATTTTTGTAGAAATTGGCACGCTCGGGCATATTCCAGGAAAAGCTGCGATAGCTTTTCATATACGTCCACCATGAAGCAAGGCTCCAGTTGATAAGTACGGAATCGATTTTCGTCAGATGATTTGCACAGACGATGATCGGCCCATCGGCTTCCTTGAGCACCTTTTTGAACTGTTTGCGAATTTCACGCAGGTCAGGCACATGGTATTTCGCCCAGAAACGCATGAGAAATACTGCAGTATTATTCCAGAAAGGCAGTGTCGCCCAACCCACAAATCGCTGCGTAAAAAGAAAAAAACGGTCTTTTCTGCTCAACAACTTCTTCTTTTCTTTTTCCATAATTTCCTAAATTTTCGCTAAAATGAGTTCAACACCATCACCGACTGTACGGACTTTATCGGCATCGTCATCTTCAACTTCAATATCAAATGCGTCTTCGAAATCGAGCACGATATCGACAAGACGTGCTGAATTGACTTTTAAATCATCGAGAATAGTTGTTTCCATATTGATATCGCCATCGGCCAGACCGGCTTTGCTGTATTTTTGCAAAATCTCGACGACTTTCCCCAAAACTTCTTCTTGCGTCATTGACCACTCCTTTCAAAAGGTATTTCAAATTGCATTAATTGTTTTATTAAAGGTAATAAAAATTGCTCAATTATGCACGCCATTTTTTATAAATTGTGCAAGCGTTGACATCGCCGAAACCGAAGCTGGCTTTAGCGAGAATATCGATTTCCATATCTTTTGTTTCATGCACGATACTGCGACTATAGGGTTCGATATCCGGGTGCAGGTCTTCGCAATTGACCGAACCGTGTACAAATCCTCCGGTTATTTGCAAAATACAGGCGACGGCTTCAAGACCGCCGGCAGCGCCGAGCCCATGGCCGATCAATGATTTTGTTGAATTTACCAACGGCAGGTTTTCGGGTTCGACTTGCAGTGCTTGTTGCCAGTTTTTAATCTCGTATGGATCGGCAAAAGTCGCGGTTAAATGACCGTTGATGGCATCGACCTCGCTGCCGGAAATGCCGGCAGCAGCCAGGGCGCTGCGAATGCAACGCTGCACGCCGGTGGGATTGGGTGCCGTCATACTGCCGCCCATGCGATGGCCGCCGCAATTGATCGCACCGCCGATGATTTCTGCGTATATTTTCGCCCCGCGCTCCTGTGCGCTTTCCAGGCTTTCCAGCATGATAATACCAGCGCCTGAGCCCGGAATAAATCCGGCGGCCGAGGCGCTCATCGGTCGCGAAGCTTTCTCCGGTTCGTCGTTCTTTGTGCGGTTTAAAACGCGCATGGCGTCAAATCCAGCCCAGCAATAAGGTGAGCTGCCTTCAGCACCGCCGGCCAGCATGCGTTTGGCCAGGCCGTTGCGAATACGGTAGTAGGAATCGATGATCGCCTCGGTGCCGGTGCTGCAAGCGCTACTATTGGTGGTCACCTGATTTCCCAGCGCCAGCCATCCGCTGATTTTGGCCGAAATACCGCTGGCCATGGCTTGTTCGACAGCCGTGCTGCCGAGACGCCGCACTTTTTTGGCGTCGGTAAATGGTACGATACGCTCACCCGTGGTATCGACGCCGCCGATGCCGGTACCGACGATGGCGCCGGTGTCCCAATCGACGCTGTCGCTGTCTTCTGCCGGCTTTTCAAAACCGGCGTCGCGCCAGGCATCGATCGCAGCGATACCACCGTAGGTGATGCCTGAATTCATAGCGAGAAGCTGCTCTTCGGTAAAGTATTCAGCGCTTAACGCTTTAATGCCCTGTGGTATGCCGCCAACCTGGCAGCCAAATTTGTATTCTGCAAGCGCCGGTACGGCACGGATACCGGATTTCCCGGCACGCAGCGCTTTTTCAAAAGCGGCCAGCCCGTTACCGTTGGGTGCGACGATGCCCAAACCGGTAATTACAACTCTATTTTCCTGCATCAGATTTCACTCCTATTCCCGCGATACTGCCGCTGCAAACCACCTCGCCGTTTTCCAGTTCGATCGAGGCTTCGGCTTTGAGCTTTAACCGGCGGAAGAATTTCTTTTTTGCTTTAATGATCACTTTATCACCCGGCCGTACCATGCCGGTAAATTCAACTTCGGCTTCGGTGAAAACCGTCAGGGTTTTGCGGATTTCTGCGAGCGACATCGTTTGCGAAGCGAGAAATAAACCGAAAGCTACAACCCCGGTTTGCGCCATAGTTTCCAGCAGGATGACTCCCGGCGTGATCGGATTGCCCGGGAAATGGCCGGCGTAAAACGATTCATCTTTTTTAAAAGTATAAGTCGCCACGATGCCATCATCATCGAGCTCGAGAATTTCATCGATGAAACGAAAAGGACTTTGCTGCGGTACCAGCGCCAGTATTTCTTCTTTGCTGAATGCCATTAAATATCCCGTTTGATGATGCCGCCGATCGCGTTTTTCGATTTTGCCGGGTAATCGGCATAGGCGATGCCGGTGAAAATACCGACTTTGGCATCGCTGATCGTGTAAATATGCTCATCATCGACAAACACCTGACCGTTGCCGATCACCAGCGAGGTTTTGCCGCCCTGTAAAACGCTGTAGCGCCGCACCTCGATTTCGTAGCGAACGACGCCGTTATGCGGCCGGATTTGGCCGTCAAAGGCGATTTCTTTACAGCCCAGCGCCCGTCCATTGCCGATGCTGCCGCTGCAGACGCAGTAAAATCCCAATAACTGCCAGACGGCATCGACACCGAGGCAGCCGGGCTGTACCGGATCGCCATCGAAATGACACTGAAAAAACCAGGCGTCGAGCTGAATATCCTGCTCGGCAACCATGCGGCCGCGCCGGCCGCGTCTTTCAAGCTCGATAATGCGGTCCATCATCAGAAAAGGCGGCGCCGGCAGACGGGAAAATTCTGCCGGAGGATCATCCACCAGGCGGCCATAGGCAAAGGCTACGAGCTCTTCTTTGGTATAATGATCGCGTTGTAAAAATTCGCTATATTTCAATTTTGACCTGTCATTCAGTTCCTGAAGAGCATTGCCTTTATACAATATAAATGTGGCGATGATTAAAATCACAGCTGATAAAGCGTCTGCACTCCGTATCTATTATTTTTTTAGCTCATTAAATTCAACTAACATGCTCGACCACGAAAGTCCGGCGCCAACAACGATGAGTGCAACCCCGTCACCGGGTTTAAATTTGGTCCAGTTTTGGTTCAAAACCGTCGGGGCACCAGCAGCGCCGGTATTGCCGAATTTATCAACATTATACAAATGTAATTCATCGGCAATTTCACAACGGTTGCACACTGATTCCAGCATGCGCAGGTTTGCCTGATGTGATATGAAATAAATATTTTCAAACTCGCCGGCAAATTTTTCAACGATTTCACGGTACAGGCGAATGGTGCGTTTGATGGCAAAAGTTTGTACGGTTTTCCCTTCCTGTGAAAAATGGGCGATTCGGGGTACAATGACCTTTCTCCAACCTGCAGGGCTGGAGGTGAAAGTGCTGAAATTGATTTGTGCCGGCCCCGGCACTTTGGTCGAAATGACGACGGCGCAGGTGCCGTCGCCCCAGAGCACAGCGCCATTTCGGTCGGAATAGTCGACCGAACGTGTACTGTTTTCCACGATGACCAGCAAAACATAGTCCGGCAGCGCCTCCGGCCGCATACTGGAAATGTTGTTGATTTGCGCGCCAAAAGAGCTGCAGGCGGAATTGATATCGTAGCAGGGTTTCTCGATACCGAGCTCGCAGGCGATAGTGGCCGCTTCAGCGGGGGTGGCATATTCCGGGGTGCAGCCGCCGGCGATCACCAAACCGATATCCTCTTTGGTGATGCCTGCCGCGGTGATGGCTTTTTCCGCCGCCAACGCGCCGCTTTGCGCATTGGAGTAGAGTGATGCTTCGTAGGCCGCACGAAAATCCTTATTAAGGGTCTCGCGGATATAATCGAGCGGCAAAACCGTGCGTCGTGATACAATTCCCACACGTTCAATAATCCAGTCATCGTTGGTGCCGATATCGAGGCTTTCGAGAAAAGCGTTGTCGATCACGTTTTCAGGATGGAAATGGCCGATGCCGTGAATGTATATCATTTTGATTGACTCACTATTTTTGTGTCTATTTTTGATTTATAGGAATTAATGCGTTCCGGTTATTCAATACAGAATTGTGCTGCCGGTTTTCAGGCTGTTCTGAAATATATAAAGACATTTTATTCTCGTTTTTGTTGTCTGCTAATTTCGGTTTTTATTGGGTGAACCCGGATCCGTGTCCGCTCATTTCGGTCGCCACTCAGTGAGCCTGTTTTCAGCCGCTGATATGCTCGCCTCCATCGACGCGAATAATATTACCGTTCACCCAGCCGGCTTCATCCTGACACAGGAGGAAAATAAAATTCGCAACATCTTCCGGTGTCGTGAGGCGGGAAAACGGATTGCGTCTGCGTGCGCTTGCTTTCAGATGGGCATTGCCTGGGATGAGCCGCAGCGCCGGTGTGTCGGTAACGCCGGCCTGAATGATGTTCGAACGAATGCCGTAGGGCGCATATTCTTTGGCGATGGCGCGGGAAACAGCCTCGAGCGCAGTTTTCGCTGCTGCGACAGCCGCATATCCTTTCCAGGCGATTTCATTGCCTTCGCTGGTGAGTCCGAAAATACGGGCATCTTTCGCGAATAGTTTTTCGGAAAAAATGGCCTGTACCCAACTGCTCAGACTGGTGCCCATGCTGTATAGCGTCAGAGCGAAATCTTCGTCGCCGAGCATCTCGGTATTGCTGTATTCAGGCGGCGTCGCAACGCCGGCGAGTTCGTCATTTCCTGCGGCAAAAAGCGCGTCGATGCGGGCCTGTAATTCGTATGCTTCCAAGTCCAGCGTTTCGCCGAGCTTTCGCAGCAAATTTTCGTGCTTTTCCTGTAATGAAGCAGGCTCCGGCACCATCAGTTTTAAATTACCGAAAGCGATGGAATGCAATAGCATGCGTACCCGGCCCTGTTCGCCCATCGCCATTTTCAATTGCCCGATAACCTGCTCACGCCCTGCTTCACTCAGTGCGTTTGTATTGCAGGTGATGAGCTGCACAGCGGTTTCGCGGATTTTTTCAAACTCGGGTTCGATTTTTTTCATCGCGCCGCGGCGATCGCGGTGAATGATGCAGATATTCATGCCATGCCGGCTCAACTTTTTCGCGGTTGCCAGACCAAATCCACTGGAACCGCCGAGAATGACAGCCCAGTGGTGTGAATCAAATTTTATCATCAATAACTCCGGTAAACTTCTATATTAACATGTAAATGTTAGCATAACGTCTAGTGCCTGTATGGGTTTCACAGCGTCGCTTGCATGTGAAATTTCCACTAAAATACAGTGAATTAAAAAATTTTATTGTAGCTAATTCAAGGGTGAAATGCAACTTTTATATAACGAAAGAATGCGCATGATTTCTCTCGTGTTCGTACCAGCTTTGCATGATGCCCTCTAAATGAACGCGGTTCAATTCGAATATTATAAGAATAAAATCCAAAAAATAAAGCGTTTTTATGCTTTAGCCGGAAAAAGACTTGCGAAAATCTGGCACATGTGAGATATTGTTGCACAGTGGCAAGCCCGTTTCTGTAAATATGAAAGTTATCAGCAACAGAAATTCATTTCAGGCGCGTCTGTTTAAGCTACACAATTTTTGAACATAGAGTGAAAACGTCTCGCCGAACGGCACAACTATTACGCTCGGCGAGACGCTTTCGCCACTATTTATCGAGAATGAGGCTATACAGAGTCCATCCGCTTGGCGGAATTTTCTTCCTGCTTGTCAACCGTAGAATCGTGCCATCGATTCCCGTCGGGAATTCCTTGATGGGGCAACACGTGGGCTTAAATTCCCGACGAGCACATCCTGACAGAACAGTTAATGCCATGCGGGTTTAACTGGTTGTAGCTGCAGGATTTATCCTGAGACGAGGCGCTTTTCTACATATATTTGTGAATGATTCAGGTTAAAAAGGGGAATAAATCCACGGCCCTTTTGGCTTTGTATTATTTTGATAAAAATAATAGCGAGCGCAATTGCCGCTGCAGAGGGGCTTTAAAACCGAAGGAGTTTTCAAAAGACATGTTCACATTCAGACAATTATGCAATTTAATATTATTTTTTGCGATAACAACGCTTGCTTCTGCGACACCGGAAAAAAGCGAGAAACTGGTTGAGGAAGCCTGGGCTGCGTGGCAAGAAAATAACCAGGCGTTGGTGGAGCAAAAATTTTTTTCTGCTATCCATCAAAACCCGCACAATATTCGTGCGCATGTGGGGTTGTCTTTTCTCTACACGTTGCAAAAAAAGAATGTCGACGCGTGGTACGCTTTCAGGCGCATCATGGAAGACAGTACCGCGGCCCCGTATCCCTATCTTTTTGCCGAATGGATCACTGCCAAATTCCAGGGCAACCGTGATAATCCCGAACTCGGTATCGAAGAGCTTTACCTCGATTTGAGCAAAAAAGCGGATGCGGGTGGCGTGCTGAAAGCGATGGCGAACGAAATGCTCGGCGAATATTACCTCGACCGCGGTGATTATGAAAAATCGGCAGAGGCATTCGCCCGCTTGCATACGGTTGACGAGTGGATGGTCTGTGGCCCCTTCGATAATATCTCCGCCTCCGGGTTCGAAAAAGAATTCCCGCCGGAAACTGAATTCAAACCCAATAAAATTTATGCAGGCAAGAACGGCGTGCCGGCAGTCTGGTCTCCGGTTACCGAACTGCGCCGCGATCACTGGGTCGATTTCCGCCGCTATTTTGCTTTTGACGAATCCATATTTTATGCCAATAATTTTGTCTATTCTCCGAAAAAACAAAAAGCGCAACTGCGCATCGGTACCTCCGGCTCGGTGAAAGCTTTTCTGAATGATCAGTTGGTGATGCAGTATTTTGATGAAAATAATAACGACCTCGATACCTACATCGTCGAAACAGTTTTGCAAAAAGGCTGGAACCGTGTGCTCATCAAATGCGGCTTTTCAGAAATCACCCGCTGCAATTTCATGCTGCGCATCACCGATGCTGCCGGCAATCCGCTCAAAGGTTTGAAAACGTCGATCGAAAAGAAAAAGTATAAAAAACGGAAAAATGAAAAAGCCGTTCTTATCGAAAACTTTGCCGAGGTTTTTTTCAAAAATAAAATCAGGGAATTCCCCAACCATCTGGAAAACTACTTGTTGTTGGCCGATTGTTATTTGCGCAACGACAAAGCCATCGAAGCGGAGCTGGTGCTGCGCGATGCTTTAAAATTGGCGCCGGAAAATACCATGCTGCTATCGCACATTCTCGAGGCTTATATGCGCGGTGAGAAATATGACGAAATTTCGACGACGATAGAAAAATTGTTTACCATCGACCGCAATATCCCGGATGTTATCGATTACAAAATCACCCAGGCCGCCGGCAACGAGGAGTGGGATAAAGTTGAGAATCTCATCGATGAGCTGGAGATGGTGCTACCGGCATCCGAACTGGTTTTCAACCATCGTCTGCAACTTTACAGCAAACGCGGCCAGATCAATGCAATGATGACGACAGCGGTCGAGGCGATGGAAAAATTTCCCGATAATTGGTCGTTTACCTATTTTAACGCAGCAATGTCGATCCAGCGGACACGCAGCTATGATGAAGCCGTCCGGCTGGTGCAAGATTTTCTCAAGCGGCACAATATCGAAGTGGCCTACCGCACCCTCGCCGATTTTTATTTGCGTTCGTCAAATGTCGAAAAATGGCGGGAAACGATGAACAGGCTACTGCTGCGATCCCAAGCCGCGCCGGGCGAGCATCACAACATGGCGACGATCTATGAAACTATGCAGGATTACGATGCGGCTTTACGGGCGATTGAACGCGCCATCAAAATTTGCCCCAACAGTTCGGTATACTGGGAAAAGAAAGCGGATATTCATCGCCACGCGGGTGTTAAAACAGCAGCAAAAGAAGCCTACCGTCAGGCGTTGAAATTCATGCCGGCAAATTACGAGGCACGGGATAAATTGCGCGAGCTTGAGGGCAGGGAAAATATATTCAAAAATTTTGGCGAACGGGATATCGACGCCTGGATTGCGAAGGCGCCGAGGGCTGAAGAATACAATGGCGCTGCTGCGGTCATCATCCTCGATGACAACCGGCGGGTGGTATACGACAAAGGCGCTTCCGAATCGGCGCATGAATTGCTGGTGCGGGTGTTCACCAAATCCGGTATCGACGATTATAAGGAGTATCAAATCTCCGGCAACTATTTTTCTGAAAAACTGATTGTTGAAACGGCGACGGTGATCAAAGATGGCGGTGCACGCATCAAAGCTGATGTCGATGGTAACTTCATCGTTTTTAAATCGTTGGAAGAGAATGATTTTATTTATATCAAATGGCGCGTACGCAATTATTATAGCGGTAAACTTTCCAATCATTTCTGGGATGAGTTCTATTTTAACCGTTTTCACCCGATCAAACATATCCGCTATTCTCTGCTGGTGCCGGATGGATTTAAATTTCAGCACCGCACGCAAAACATGCCCGACAAGCCACAGGTCAGCAAAACCGCCGATGGCACGATGTATACCTGGTCCCTGTCAGACGAGGCCTCCATCGGTTATGAATACGGCATGCCGATCCTGCGTGACGTGGCAAAAATGCTTTTTATCTCCAGCATTCCCGACTGGCAGTATCTCGTCGATTGGTACCTCGACCTGGCGCACACGAAAACACGTATTTCGTATGAAGTGCGGGAAACCGTGCATGAACTTTTCCAGGGACAGGATAAAATCTCCGAAGAAGAAAAAATTCGCACGATTTATAACTATATCACTGAAAATATTCGCTACAGCAGCATTCCCTTTCGCCAGTCCGGGCTCATTCCACAGAAAGCCCGCGATGTGTTGGTATCAAAAATCGGCGACTGCAAAGATGTTGCGACATTGGCAATCGCCATGCTGAAAGAAGCGGGGATCAAGGCAAATTATGTGCTGGTGAATACGCGGGATGAGGGGGTAAAACCAAATCCGCTGCCGTCGATTGATTTCAATCACTGTATCGCCGGGGTTGAAACACAGCAGGGTATCAAGTATCTCGATTTGACGGCGTATAATTATCCCCTTGGCACAGTGCCGGAAATGGACGTGCACAGTTTTAGCCTGCTCATCAAAAAAGGCATGACCGCACCGGAACATCTCGATGCGCAGAAATTTTTGCCGAAACGGGTGACACGAAAATCAACCGTTATCGTGCGGCAGGATAACAGCATTCTCGTCACCACCGATGTGGTGCGTTCCGGCAGCATCACAGCAGCGATTCGCCGCGCCTACCGGGAGAAAAACCAGGAAGAACGGAAAAAATCCATGGCGGCGACCCTGGCACGTGATTTCCCCGATGTAAAATTACTCTCGCTGCAGGTCGGAGATATTCAGAAATTGACGCCGGAGGTCAAATACTCCTATACTTTTGAGGTGCCAAAATATTGCAACGAGGCCGGGCAGTTTAAATTTATGCAAATCCCCTGGACAGACCGGTTGAAAACCGATCGCGGGCTTGCTTATGACAGCCGCAATTACGATTATCAATTCTGGCCCTGGGCTGATGAATTTATTCAGGAAATAGAGCTGAAATTGCCGCAAGGTTTTTCGCCGGTCGATCTGCCGGAGAAAATTTCACTGCATTGCAAAGTTGCTGATTTTAAAATGACTTTCAAATTCAGCGATGGTGTTATTCGGGCGAAACGTACGCTGATTCATAAAAAAGGTATCATCGAAATAAAGGAATATGCCGAATTCAAAAAGTTTTACAATGCCGTAATGGCGGAGGACAACCGGCAGATTTTACTGAAGAAATAAGCGATGAAAATAAACGATAAAAAAGCGGCTCTCATGGTCGCTTTTTTTTATTGTTCACGCCTTTTATCGGAGGTGCTGTGCATGGAGGAGAGCCGGTTGGAGGTGATTACAGGGTTGGGTGTACATTGCCTGCTGCGGTCTTCCCGCTTTTCTCCGGGGCAGTTTTCAATCCGCTCGTGATAGCCCGCAAAACTGTGATACGCGTCGATAATCTGGGATAATTCGTTAAAATTCATGGCTTCCTGCCCTTTTTAATTGAATATGACGAATCCTGTTACTGCAATGTAATATGATCAAACTTGTTGGCCTGCAGAAACAAAAATTAAAAAAAGGACAGAATCGCCCGCAAATGCGATGATACCAGACTGAAAACAAAAAAGCGAAACCCCGGTGTGGAGATTTCGCTTTTCGTTAGGCTTTGATTTGAATCTTCTTTTATTCAGCAGGAACACTACGCAGCGGCTGCAGGTATTTTTCCGCTTTTTCTTTAAATTCGCTGAGCGGGAATTCGAAGATAAGCCGTTCAAAATTGCTGTTTGCCGCTTGCGAATCGCCGAGCTGTAAATAGGTTCGTCCTAACATCATCAAAGAATCGTCTTTTTTCACCGAATTGGAATAGCCCAGCACTTTTTCAAACTCTGCTGCGGCCTGAAAATATTTTTTGCGGGCGTAATAATTCTCCCCGATCCAATAGATGAAATTACTTCTCAATTTATGTTGCGGGTTGGACTCCAGCAATGCCTGTAAAATTTCATTCGAGGCTTTATATTTCCGGCTATTAAAAAGCTCAAGGGCTTTTTTATAGTTGGTTCGCACATCGGAAGGTGGTGTCTTTTCCGTCACAGGGTTCTTCCGTTGCTGTTCCTGCAGTTGGTTGATTTTTGATGATTTCTCGGCGATTTCCTGCTGCAAGCGGCTAATTTCCTGTTCTGCGTTGGCGAGTTTTTCTTCCAATTCATCTTTTTTCAGCGAGAGCGAGAATTCCAACTCTTGCCTTGCCGCGCTTATTTTTTCATCTTCGCTGAGCTCTTCGACCAGCAATGAATCTACTGGCGGCATGTTATCAAACGGCGTTCCCGTGACTTTTGGGGTTTTGGTATTTTCCCCGCTTTTTTTCCCGCGGAAAAATTGCAGACCGGCACTGAGATTGTAATAAAAATCACTGCCACCTTTATCGAGCCCATCGAGGGCGTCGCCCGTGGTGTATTTGAACAGCCCGGCAAGATACAGCGCAGTGCGCTTGCCGAAATAACAACGCAAACCGGCCCCGGCCAGCCCTTCGCCATCATTAAACCGGTCGCTACCGCCAACACTATAGTTGTGGCCGCCGATGCCAAAAGCAAAAAACGGGCGCAATGAACGCATCAATCTCATTTCGTATTCCAGGGTCAGAGCGCTTGAAATCAAGCTGGTACTCGCATCGGCCGCCCCGGCAACCGGGGTTGTGGAAAATTTATTGAACCCGGTGATGAGATTGAGACTTAATTTATCGTTGAATAAATAGGAGAAAATTCCCTCACCACCAAAACCGGCGGCATTTTTTACCGCTTCGGTAGCGCTGATATTGGACATCGTTCCCCCGGCGCCAAAACCCCATTTGCCTTTTTCAGTTTGTGCCAGCGTGGAGCTGCCGAGAGAGAAAAATATCAGCGTGATGATTTTTATTTTCATGACCAATCTTCCTTTTGCCATTCCGTATTCGAATTTCGGGCGCATGAGAATCCTTTTTTGTGCATAAGTATCTATTTGATCGGCAGTTAACATTAAAGCAGAACCTTGTGACCATAAAATAAATAATATTAACCAACTGGAAGAAGCAGTGCTCTGGCTAAAGGCGCATGTCCGGTGAAAATGTTGCGAAAATGAAAACATAGAAGTATATTCGATCCCGGCTAAAATGCAATAAAAAAATGGAGAAGCCCTTGCACAGAAATCAATTTTTACAAAAATTACAGCGTTATGCTGCCGTTAATCCCGCAGAAGAAGAAACCGGCCGCCGTTTTATTCAATTTGTAGAGGAATATCCGGATTGTTTTGTGCGTGAGTTGGCAATTGCTCATGTCACCGGTTCCGCCTGGGTGGTGGATGAACATGGAGAAATGGTGATTCTGACACACCATAAAAAATTGAACAAATGGATCCAGTTGGGCGGCCATTGCGACGGCAATCCCAATGTTTTGCAGGTCGCCAGGCGAGAGGCGCAGGAAGAATCGGGGATCCGTACAATAGAAATCATCTCTGTGGAGATTTTTGATATCGATGTGCATCTTATCCCGCAGCACCGGGGGATTGCCGCCCACTACCATTTCGATACGCGATTTGCCTTTCGCGCGGCCGCTGGGGAGTCTCTCAAAATTTCCGATGAATCCCATGATCTGGCGTGGGTTGAAATCGGAAAAATGGCAGAATTTAACGGGGATGAATCGATGATGCGTTTGGTGCGCAAGTGGCTCAAATTGCAAAGTTCAGTCTGAGATCAGGGGAGAATTTTGCCTTTGAGTTTGCGTTTCAGCATTTCGCGGGCGCGAAAGATGCGCGCTTTTACGGTGCCGAGGGGAATGTTGAGTTTTTGGGCAATATCTTCGTAGGAGAGTTCTTCTTTGTGGCGCAGCTCGATGGCAGTTTTGTATTTCGGCGGCAAGTCGTCGATGGCGAGATTGATCATACGCGTTTTTTCGCTGTCGAGCATGGGTTTGTCGGTGGCCACAGTTTCATCAGCATATTCCCTTTGCAGCTCGCCTTCTTTGGAAGCGATGGGTTTGTTGTAGGAAAAGGTCTGCAGGCGTTTTTTGCGCAGATAATCGATGCAATTATTGGCGGCAATTTTATAGAGCCAGGTGGAAAAAGCGTACTCCTCATTAAAGGAAGCGAGAGCGCGGAAAGCTTTCATAAACGCTTCCTGGGTCAGGTCTTCAGCTTCTTCTTTGTTGTGCACCATTTTGAGCAACATGTGGAAAAGTGGCCCCCGGTAACGGGCCAAAATTTGTGCATAAGCATCCTGATCTCCGGCAAGGGCGCTGGCGATGACTGTTGAATCGATGTTTTTGTTCGCAACAGATGGCATGGATTAACCCGGTTTGGCGTAAGTGATTAATTAAATGAAAATGTAAAAATAAGCAAGGAGAAAATTGTTGCGTCGTTGTGCTGATTATACTTATTTTGAACATAATTTACCAGCTTCTAATCCAGAATTTCACAGCGGTTTTCAAGGCCTTCAGGATGCAAAATCCTGACCTGAGGTTCGTCACCTCTCTTCAATAATTCTAATCTGTGGTTTTTTTGTTCAATTTCAAATAATAGTTCGTCATTGTTGCGGCCAGTTCCGTTTCAGGCTGAAGTCTGCAATTACGTTTTGGAACCCTGCCTGAAGGCGGCTCAAATTTCAGCCTGTTTTGCGGCTGATTAAAGAGTCACAATTATTCACAACACGCTTGTTTTCAGATTTGAAGGAGCCTGAAATAAGATGAAATTTCTTGAAAAAAAACCGGTTTTACTCGCTGCAGAAATGGCTGCTGTCGATCGTTACACTATTGAAGAAATCGGCATTCCTGGCGCTGTTCTCATGGAACAGGCAGGCAAAGCGGTCAGCGATCTCTGCCGGCAAAAGTTGTGTCTGACGCCAACGGCAACTACACTTGTGCTTTGCGGCAGCGGGAACAATGGCGGCGACGGATTCGTCATCGCACGGCGCCTGCTCGCTTATGCGGTTGAAATCAAGATCATTCTGTTGGGCAGTACTGCTAAACTCAAAGGTGACGCCAAAACCAATGCTGATATTTGTCGCCGGCTCGGACAGAAAATAATTCCGTTCGAGAGCATGACTGAAGCCGATTTTCTCACCGCCGATCTGATCATCGATGCACTTTTGGGCACAGGTTCGCACGGCGCCTTGCGCGAAAAATATGCACAAGCAGCAAAATTTATCAACAGGAGTAGCGCCCGTGTGGTGGCCGTCGATTTGCCCACCGGCGTTGACGCTGACAATGGCACAGCGGATGATAATGCCGTCAAAGCTGATTTCACCGTTACCTTCGGTGCGGCGAAACCCGGCCTACTTTTTTCTCCCGGCTGTGAATATGCCGGAAATTTGCACGTTGCCGATATCGGATTCCCGCAAAAAGCCTTCGCTGCGGTTAACAATGAAACATTCCTGTTGCCGCGGGAAGAAATGTATCACCTGTTGCCGCGGCGGCAAAAGACAGATTTTAAAAACAAATGCGGCCAGATATTCATCATTGCCGGCAGTGAGGGCATGGCCGGGGCGGCAATTTTGACGAGTTCAGCAGCGCTGCGCGCCGGCGCCGGGCTCGTCGTTTTGGCAGCAGAGACTGCAATTACCACTCAATTGGCGACAAATCCGACTGAAGTGGTAAAAGAGCCTTTGCACTGGCAAAAATCGACGATGCAAACGACCAGCCTGGAAAAATTCCGACAGCGACTGCAATGGGCTGATGTCGTCGCTATCGGGCCGGGGCTTGGGCAGTCGTCGCAGGCTGCTTTTTATCTGCAGGAAGTGCTGCAGAATTACCACGGCCCGCTCGTCATCGATGCCGACGGTTTGAATTTACTGCAGGGTAAAATGGAGATTTTACACCGGCGCAAAGGCGGTACAATCCTGACACCGCATCCCGGTGAGTTTTTGCGTTTGAGCGGTTTAAAAAAAGAAGACATTCCACCGGTGCCGGTTGCGGTCGCACGCCGGTTCGCAGTTGAAAATCGGATTATTTTATTATTCAAAGGTGCGCCTTCAATCATCGCGTTGCCCGATGGTCAGGTTTTTATCAACTGTGCCGGCAATCCCGGCATGGCAACCGCCGGCATGGGCGATGTGCTCACCGGTACGATCGCTGGTCTCGCCGGGCAAATACCGTTGGAAAATGCAGCATTGCTCGGCATGTTTCTACACAGCCGCGCTGCCGATCTCGCCGCCAAAGAGATCGATCAACTGGCGCTCACTGCGGGTGATGTCCTGTCCTGTTTGGCAAAATCAATCGAGGAGACGAGAAAACAGCATGGTTAAATTCGTTCGGGGAAACTACGCCTGGTCTTTGCTTGCAGCATGGGCGCTGCTCATTTTTACACTTTCATCGATTCCGCACATCACACCGCCCGGTTTTATGGCGTTTGATAATTCTGATAAAATCATGCACCTGGGCATATATATGCCGCTTGGTTTTTTCCTTCTGCATGCGCTGGAAACAAAACCGGGACGTTTCCTGAAATTCAACCTGAATCATGCCTGTCTGCTGGGAATTTTGTATGGTCTGAGTGATGAAATTCATCAAATCTTCGTGCCCGGCCGATACTTTGACTTAGCTGATCTTTTGGCCGACGGCTTCGGTGTTTTCCTCGGCTGTGCTTCCTATTTATTATTCAGAAAATACTCACGGCAACTGGTGAAAATTACGACACATGAATGATCCCCTCCAGCTTTCCGGCTGGAAAAATTTGCTCCTGGTGCTGCTCGGACTTATCCTCCTGCTGGCAATCGGTATGTTGGGTTATGTTATGCTTGAGGGATGGGGCTGGATCGATTCCCTCTACATGACTTTTATTACTTTCTCTACAGTCGGATTCCAGGAAGTCAATCCCCTGCACCCGATGAGCCGTTTTTTCACCATGTTCATCGTGCTTTCCGGGCTCATCCTCATTTCGTTGCTCTCAGCCAGCGTCACCAGCATTTTCGTCCGGCGTGAACTCATTATCAATTATAAATCAAAAAAAATGAAAAAGAAAATTCAACGGCAGAAAAATCATGTGATCTTATGTGGGGCGGGAGATACCGGCAGGACAATTGTCAATGAATTTAAAATTGCCCGCAGGCCGCTCGTGGTGCTCGAACAGGATGAGGAAGTGGTTACCGATTTAGCCGAGCATTATCCGCAGATGATGTTTATCGTCGGCGATGCGACCAAAGACGAAGTGCTCATCGAAGCCGGTGTGGAGCATGCAAACGGTTTGATCAGCACCCTTTCCGAAGATCGCGACAATCTGTTTGTAGTCATTAGCGCACGTAATCTCAACCCTGAGCTCAACATCATCGCACGCTCGGTGGATCAGCACACGGCAGGGAAAATGTACAAGGCCGGGGCAACGCATGTCGTTTCGCCCAATCTCACCGAAGGCATGCGTATGGCTGCAACTATTCTGCGCCCCAATCTCGTCGGTTTCCTCGATGTGATGATGCATGATGAAGATCTGGAATTACGCCTGGAAGAGGTTACGGTGCCGCCCAATACCAGTTTTGAAGGCAAAACCCTGCGTGAAATCGAAATCCCGCAGCGCACCGGGCTCATCGTCATCGCCATCAAGCAGGTCGTCGATGGGCAGGCGCGTTTCAACTTCAACCCGCGCTCGGGTACGAAAATCGGGCACGGCGATGTGCTCATCGTGCTGGGAAACCGGGATAAAGTGGAACGGTTGAATGCGCATTTGGTGCGGGCGGTGGAGTGATGCGGGAATAAAGGTTAATAATCGACCTGAAAGGCCAGGCCGAGGTAATCCTTCTCCATTTGTATCTGCGGATGATAATCGGTGAGAAATGCATCAAAAACCGTGGTGAGCCAGATGCCGGCGGTAACATATTGCAGGAACTGCCGGGTTTTTGACATACTGTTATAGTCGTCATATTTAGCAGTGACTATTTGGGGATCGCGTTCATCACGATACGCAGTGCGACGATTCTTCTCGAGTACATATGTGAGGGAAGTCGCAGCAGCGGAGCTGAGAAACAAGCTGCCTAATACCAGGCCGCGTTTTTTTTGCATTTTATAAACTTGCCCCCAGCCTGGTAAAACTGCGGAGCGCACTGCTGCCTGCAGACGAATATCCGGCAGAAACACATATTCGGTATAGGGAACAGCGGTCTTCTGCTTCTGATCGCTGCTGAATGCATTTTTTATGGTATGAAAAAAGTCGAGGATTTTCGGGGAGGTCTGCACCGGATCAGGTTCAAATTCAGGATTGAGCGAAAGCAAGGTATAAAAATGCGCCCGCGAAGAATCCTGTTCTCCGGTGTTAAAATAAGCCAGCGCCAGATATTTGTGGATTTCCTGCAAATGTGCAGCGGAAATCTGCTCCTGGTTTTGCAGGAGTTGCTTGCCGCTGCTGATAACCTGTTCAAATTTTATCTGATTGTACAAATAGCGAAGCTGAAAAACGCCATAATCCTGTGTTTGCGCATGGGCATCTCGAAAAAAAAATATACCCAGGAGGACGAAAAAAACAGGATAAACTTTATTTGACATAAATCAGCTTCACCAATCTGTGCTGGTTCTGATTGCGAATTGAAACGAAGTAAATTCCGGCAACGACCGGACGCAGATTATCATCGGTGGCATCCCACAGCAGCGATTGTTGTCCGACCCCCAGACGTCTGTTTAGCAGTGACTTGATTTTTTGGCCGAGTAAATTAAAAATAGTGATTTTATATTGGCCGTTCAACGGAATTGTTAAATCGATTTTCACCTGGGTCCTGAATGGATTGGGGTAGGCATTCGCCAGAATTTTGCTTGAGAGCTTTTTCGTAGCGAACTCTGTCACCGCTGTGCCGATATCTTTAATCGCATAGACCTCGCTGATCGCAGCCCAGCCATCCTTATGCCCACCGATGAGAAAAACATCACTACCAACCACAACGCCGGCCATGCCACTGCGCGCGAACGGTAATTCCAGGGTGCCGACATAAGTCTCGCTTGTCGTGTTAAAAATATCAATTCGTTTAAAATTCGATTGTCCATCAGTTCCACCGATGAGATAAATCATCGTACCGATTTGAATGGTCGCGCCATAGAATCGCGATATCGGCATTGAAGGCAATTTATGCCACTGGAACTTTAAATCATCCCCGTGCCCGGAGGAAGAATTCTGGATACGGACTGCTTTATATGCATCTGCCACCGCGCCACCAAATGAACTACCGCCGAACATATAAAAACTATCATTAAACACGGCTGCAAAATGTGCTGCCCGCGGGTGCATCATGCGGAATTCCGCTTTTTCCCACTCTTGTTCTGCTTCATCGTACCACTCGATCTCATCGACAAGGTTGCCGTTTTTCTTTTTGCCGCCGATAGCAAACATATGCCCGCCGAGAACGGAAACCGTATGGCCGCCACGCTCCTTGCGCAAATCATGCGCATCATACCACTTATTTTGCGCAGGGTCATAGACCTCGACTTCTTCCAGGACTTTATCGTTGCGTGTATTCCCTCCAATGAGATAAATCAGATTATTCCATACGATGGCAGCCGCATCGTAGCGTGCGTTTTTGAACTCCGGCACTCTCGTAGAATCCCATGTGTCAGCCGTGATATCGTAAACTTCAACTGTATTTAAAATTTTGTTACTATTCGACTTGCCGCCAAAAACGTAGATGGCGCCATCATATAAAACAGCCGAAGCGCCGGCACGGGGTGTTTTCAGTGAGGCACATTGTTTTCCACCACCAGCAAACAGGCTTGCTGGTGCAAGAATGAAGAAAACAGTCATCAGTATTGTTCTTTTTTTCATAATATTGCTCCGTTTTTCTCCTCGAGCAATCACAACTTTTGTGCCACTTTTATTCATTTGTGCTCTAGTTTGAATTTCCCAGCGTATAGTGTTTTTCCAGCATTTTATCCAGTTCGACATAAATACTGTCGCTCAACGTTCCAAAGGTCGGGTTGATCACCTTTAAAATATGCAGACCGGAGGTTAAAATGAAAGGTTTAGTCAGTGGAGTATCTTCCTTGTACTCGCCATCGATAAAAACTTGCGCCCAGGGAGAAACGCGAACCATAAGATAACCATAGGCCGGTTCAAGTATAATATTCAGCGTGTCGGTAATTCCGGCTAATGTTTCTATATTCGCATTGTGGCTTTTGTAATTTGGATTGACAAACTCAACCTGATGCCGCCCTGGGCTCAATTCCAGGGGTGCCGCCAGCGGGGTAATATCGACGGTATCACCATCGATCACGATATTCGCCCAGGGTGTACAGGTCGCGAAAAAAAAACCACTCGACGATCGGCTTGTTTTTATCGATTTATTATTCGAAACCTTTTGTCGCGGCTGCGCATCATCCGCACTATAATGCGGTTCTCCTGCGGGTGATTTTTCCTGCAGCGCAATTGCAGATATATAAGTGGAATCGCGGCGCACATCTCTCAGGCCTGCCTTGTTATCAAACAAAGCTGTTTTATGAGGATTTTATCCCGCTTTTTCCTCCAGTTCTTTCTGTCCCGGCCAGAGATAAATCACGAGAACAATCAGAAGTGATGCAAGCAATCCGAATACCGGTCGGCGGGTTTTGTTTTTGCGGGTTGCTTTAGCCTGATGTGAAGCCGGTGGAGCCGTGTTGTTTGCAAGGATACGTAAGACCTCAGTAGCATTCTCAGGGCGTTTCTCTGCTGCTTTTGCCAACAGTGTTTTCAACAGATAAACGATATTCGGAGGCACCTCTGGGCGCAATTTGGAAATATCCGGTATTGCCTCGGAGATGACGGCATGCAGCGTTGCGGCCATGTTTTCTTTTTGGAATGGTGATTTACCAGCGAGAACTTCATAAAACGTAACACCGACGCTGAACAAATCGCTTTGAATTGAACCGGCTGCGCCCTGAACCACCTCTGGTGCCATGTAAGCCGGTGTGCCCAGGCTCTGGCCCTGCTCGGTGACGGCAGGAATATCATCGAGGCAGGCGAGACCGAAATCGGTCAGGCGGGCCTGCTCCCGCTCATCGATCATGATATTGGCCGGTTTGATATCGCGATGCAGGATGCCGCGTTCATGGGTGTATGCCAACGCTGTGAGCACATCTTTAAAAACAGCTATTGCTTTTTCCAGCGTGACCGGATTTTCCTGCTCGAGATAGTGCTGTAGGGTTTGCCCTTCAACATACTCCAGCGAGATATAAACCAGATCAGAAGAAACCTCGAAATCGTAAACCCGCACGATATTCGGGTGGTCTATTTTTGCGCTGATGCGCGCCTCGCGGCGGAAACGCTCGAGCAAATCCGCTTCACACAGCCACTGGCTGTTGAGCACTTTCAACAATACAAAGCGGTCGAGATTTAAATGTTTCGCTTTGTAAACTGTCGTCAGCGATCCGCGGCTGATTTCATGGAGAATTTGATGATTCTTAATTTTCATCAATCATACCCCACTCCTTCAATTGATACTGTAGCCAGCGACGGGAGACATCGAGAATTTCCGCAGCACGGGTGCGATTGCCGTTGGTCATCTCGATGGTTTTGATGATTGCATATTTATTGATCTCTTTCAACGTTTTGCCAAGCGGCATCTTGGGATCGGTATTCTGAAGTTGAAATGCTTCCGGCGGAATTTCAGGCTCATGGCATAAAATAACCGCCCGCTCGATGGCATTTTCCAGTTCGCGAACGTTGCCCGGCCAATCATATTCCAGCAGATATTTTTTTGCATCGGCGGTAAAACCCTTGAATGATTTTCTATTTTTATAGATGAAATGTTTGAGAAAATGCTCCGCCAGCAGCAGAATATCCTGCTGCCTTTCACGCAGCGGTGGAATTTTTATGTTGATCACATTCAAACGGTAAAACAAATCTTCACGAAATCGCCCATCCTTAACTTCTTTCCTGAGCTCTTTATTGGTTGCAGAAATGATACGCACATCGACTTTTTTCAATTGTGAATCGCCGACACGTTTGATCTCACCTTCCTGAATGACACGCAAAAGTTTGGTTTGCACATTAAGTCCCACTTCGCTGATTTCATCGAGGAAAACGGTACCGCCGTCGGCCTCTTCAAACAGGCCGATTTTATTTTCGTTGGCGCCGGTAAAAGCGCCTTTCTTATGCCCAAACAATTCACTTTCCAGCAGATTTTCGGAAAGGCTGCCACAGAAAATGGGGATGAAGGCCTTCTCATTTCTGTTCGAATTATTGTGAATGGCCCGGGCGACAAGCTCCTTTCCGGTGCCGCTTTCGCCCTCGAGCAAAACCGTTGCAGTGGAAGCGGCAACACTGCGCACTGTCTCAAAAACCTTCTTGATCGGTTTGCTGCGCCCGATGATTTCAGAAAATTGGTCGAGCATGTTGAGTTGCTCTCTCAACGCTTTATTTTCTTCCTGCAAATCATCGAACAGGCGGGCGTTTTCAATAGCCACGGCCGCCTGTGCAGAAAAAGCGCGTAAAAAATCCAGCGCGTCATCGGTAAAATTTTTCTTCGACATGCGGCGATCCATGTAAATTGCGCCCATCAGATGGTTTTTGTAAATCAGCGGCGTACAGATGACCGAATGAATATCCTGGATTAAAATGCTTTCTGCTCCCTGAAAACGTTCATCCGCCTGAGCATCGACGCTGATGAGCGATTTCTGGGTTTGCAAAACCTGATGCACAACGCTGCTCGAATGCTCACGAATGGAATCGATGGCATCCTGTGACAGATTGCGTGCCGTGACGATCTGGTAATCTTCATCATCAATGTGACTTTTCAGCATGATAAAACCGCGCTCGGCGCTGAGCACACCCAGCGCTGTATCCATGATGCGATTCAACAGCTTGCTCGTTTCCCGCGTCGCATTTATTTCCTCGCTGATTTCCAGCAATTTTTCGAATGGATTGACCAACGTCATAACATCTCCATCATTGGGTCCCGGTGATGGTGAAAAGAATTTCTTTTGAACGATTTGTATTACCAAAATCATCCCGGTGTATTAAAAGCCAGACATATTCGCCAAGGGGCAAATCATTTTTAATTGCATATTTCGTCAAGTTCTGATCAAAGGTCTCTGTAGCGCGATATTGTGATAGCACCCCGACATTCACCAGAAAGATTTGTATTTGCTGTTCAATGTGAAACGGCAAATTAAGCTCGTGCCATGAAAAGAATATGGAATCCGGAGCTATCACAGTTTCCTTGATCTTCAGCGTATCATCGAGAACACGGGAAATATAATAATTCCGGGAAGAAGTGCTTTTGCCGACATCGTCTTTTACATGAAAGACAAATTCATGGCCGACGATGTTTTGAATATTATCGACATTCAACTCAGCCACATTCACCAACGCGGTAAACTCACCCTGATTGATGCTCGCCGATAATGTATCCTGCACGATAATTGAATCTGTACCGAATTTATATACTGCAAAATTGACCTTATCGATGTCACTGACACCATCCGGATCATAGACATTGGCTTTGATATCCAGAAAGAAACGATCACCAATCGGGTAGTACCGCGATTCATGATGTGTTGTCAGCTCGATATTCTCAAACACGGGAAGGGCGTCCAGGTTGATATCCTTACGGGTATCAAAAGCGAGATCGACAAGGGTTGTTTCCGTGGCAAACGTCTTTGCCGAAACGATCAAGGTATATTGGCCCGGCAATAATCCGGGGAAAGAAAATACACCTGCAGCATTGGTCAACGTTTTTTCTTTTAACGAATCCAGCAGAACCAGCGCCCCGGGGATCGGTTCGGTCGGATCATAATAAGTCTGTATGGACCCACGAATTTCGAAGCCATAATTATCGCTGGCCGGATCAAACGGGTTATCGTGCGGCACGTCTTTGAGGCATCCCGGAAAAATGAAGAGCGAAATCTGTAATATAAGTAAGGTCGATTTTTTGCAGGGCATCATGCGTCTGTTGTTTTAAATTCAGATTAGAACAAATCTTAATCATGATAATAAATGATAAATATAAAACAATTAACACCGAAATCCAGAAAAATTGCTGCAATTTTCTCACTTTATTTTCTAAAATGTGCAAATTTTGCGCGATTTGGTCGATTTCTTCAGATCCCTGATCGAATTACCGCCGCAATCCGTTTTATAATGACCTTGCCTTTGAATGATCAACTCTTTAAGTTTTACACTACATGCGGATATTTTTATGCAATAGCGCCCAACCCGGTACAGTATACACATTACCCGTTTTTTAACAACGCCTGAATCGAGGAACAGGAGGAAGAAATGAAGTCTCATCAATGGGGTTGGTTCTTTTCCGCACTGGTGCCATTGATCGGCTCAGGACTGGCGGCACAGCAAGCCGGGATTGAACTCAGAAATCCTGCCGTTTTACTTTCCAAAAAGATAAAACCGATGCGACGGGAAACGCTGATCGAAATTCTACAGGTGGAGAGTAGCAGTCGCGCAGGCTTGCAGTGGCGCCGGGGTGAAAACCGGGATCTGGAAGATGAAACGATTCTCGCGATTGTTTTTTCGAATGAAAAAAAACTGGCAGGACGATATATCCCCGGGACACAGGGCAACAACCTGCCTGAGAATTTACCCGAAGGCTACCGACTTCTCATAAATCAAAACGAAGGCAAAACCATCATCTGGATTATTGCGACGGATTTCCGCGGCATGATTTACGGCGTCGGCCACCTCCTGCGTTTGGTGCAATTTGAGGGCAGGAAATGTTATCTGCCGGCAAAACTGAATATTGTCACCGCACCGGAACAAAGCATTCGCGGGTTTCAGTTGGGTTATCGCGACCTTGCTAATTCCTACGACGCCTGGGATGCCGGGCAATATGAAAAATATATCCGCGAACTTGCCCTGTTCGGCGCCAACGCCATCGAGAATATACCTTTTGATGAAAGTAATGACAGTGTACATATGCCCATTCCCCGCGAAGAGATGCACCGGCGCATGAGTGCGATTTGCGAAAAATATGACCTCGATTACTGGGTCTGGACGCCGGCAGCTTTCGACCTGCGAGACAGGCAAAAACGCCAAGCCATGCTGGCAACCCACAGCATATTTTACAAAAATTGTCCGCGACTGGATAATGTCTTTTTCCCCGGTGGCGATCCCGGTGAGAATCACCCGCGGCAGGTGATGCCTTTTTTGCGTGATCTGTCGTTTCGCTTGAAAAGATACCACCCCGATGCGGGAATCTGGATTTCATTACAGGGATTCAGCGCGGAAGAAATCGATTATTTTTATCACTATCTCGATGAAAAGAAACCGGACTGGCTGCGAGGAGTCGTTTCCGGGCCCGGCAGCCCGCCCATCGCTGAAACACGATTCCGCTTACCACAACAATATCAACACCGCCACTATCCTGATATCACCCACAATTTATGCTGTGAGTATCCGGTAAAAAATTGGGATCAGGCTTTTGCGTTAACGATCGGCCGCGAGGGCATCAACCCCATGCCCGGTTTTTACGCCAAAATTCAGCAAAAATACGCGCCTTTCACCGATGGATTCATCGCCTATTCCGACGGTGCGCATGACGATGTGAACAAAATTATCTGGAGCCAGCGAGGCTGGGATGGAAACAAAAATATTGGGGAAATATTGGTGGAATATTGCCGTTTCTTTTTTGCAGCGACAGTAGCCGAAGATGCCGCTAACGGCATTCTGGCGCTCGAGAACAATTGGCGCGGTCCCGCGATCGCCAACGGCGGAATCGAAACGACATTTGTATTCTGGCAAAATTTACAAAAAAACAATCCCCGATTAGTAAAAAACTGGCGCTGGCAAATGCTGCTCTTGCGGGCTTATTATGACACTTACCAGCGGCGACGAAAAATTTACGAGCAAGGGCTGGAGAAAAAAGCCAACGCTATTCTCGCGCTGGCGCCTGAAATCGGCAGCGAAAAAGCGATGCAGCGTGCGTTGGTCATGCTTAACAAGGCAGATACCGAGCCGGTTGCACAAGACTTGCACGCGAAAATTGTGCAGCTCTGCGATGATTTATTTCATTCCATTGGATTGCAGACGGATATGCTGAAATACCATGCCGCCGGAGCCCAACGGGGGTGTATTTTGCAATTTGTCAACTACCCGCTGAACAATCGCTGGTGGCTTGCAGATGAGTTTGAAAAAATAAAAGTGATGAAGAGTAAATCTGAAAAACTGCGGCGCCTGAAAATCATTCGCACCTGGGAAAATCCCGGCCAAGGCAGTTACTACGACAACATATCCAACATCGAAACCGGGCCGCGGGTGCTGACGACACAGTACGATGCCTGTGATGTGGCCTGGTGGAACGGCGGCTACAGCCGGGCGCGCTTGTCATCGCAGCTCTTTCAGTCGAGTCCGGTTCTGCAATACGAAGACCTCGATTTCAACGGGCGCTACTTTATCCGCGTTGCCGGTCAGGGTGAGGCGTTGTTGCGTGCCGATGGCGAACGGCTCGAGCCGGTTTTATATAACAAAGGGTTGGGTGAATTTAAGGAGTTTATCGTACCACGCCATATCACCCGCGACGGCCGCTTGCGGGTGACTTTTGATATTCCCGAAGAATCTCATTTGAACTGGCGCCGGTATTCACATATTTCTGATATATGGCTGATTAAACGGTGAAGGGCTGTTGCTGCAGAACATATCTTCATTAAAACGGTTATCGTTTCCCCTGTTGAACTCAGGTTTTTGAGGCCGGGAAGATTCACAGATCAAACACGGATTTCAGAATATCTGTGTTTGATCTGTGTCAATCAGCGGTTAAGCAATCGGTTCAAAATTTCGAATCGATTGGGTCCTGGCTCCGCAATTTAATCCAACAAAACTAAAACGACATGACTTGTTTACTGAAAAGCATCTGCTGATTTGATGATTTTCACTGATTTAATATTTAATTTATAATCAGCGACTTCTTTATCTTCAGCCAAGATATCTGCCGGCAAACCCGATTTCACCAGATTGGAATAGCTCATCGGTGAACTGATATTTTCGCGCAAACTTTTCGCCAGCGCTTCCGCCTCACTCGTATCGGTGACGATAGTGACGAACATGTTTTCTGTCTGCCAATGTTTGCGCAGGGCCTTGTTCACCTCGTCGAGGGTCACTTTTTCCAGCAACCCATCCAGTTCTTTGAGATAGTTTTTTCGGTTGTAAAAACGCGAATCCATCAACCAGCCGAGCTGGGCAGCCGGGTTTTGTGCGTAAAGTTTGGTGTAACTGCGCAAAAACGTGCGTGTCGCCTCAAAATCTTCCTGCGAAAGGCCGTTTTTGATGAGCAGGTCGAATTCACGAATCGCCATGCGCAGGGCAAAATGTGCATGCCCGAGGGTGATATCGGCGAGTTCAGCATATTGTTTTTTTAGCTGAGCGGCGATCTGTACCGGGCGGATCCAGATAGAAAAATAGTTGGACGAGCGCGGTACACCGGCAGGCGGCAATTGAAAGCTGCCGCCACGGTCATACCATTCGATGTAGGAATAATCGCCGTAGTTCATCGAGCGGGCCTGGCGGATTTTTTGATACAACCGGGAATATGATTTGCGGTGTTCACCCATCCATGAATTAGCGATCATCAACGCGGCAAATTCATCGTCGGCACGGGTAATGGACAGTGGAGCACCGGTGAAAATGGCTGAGCCAAAAGCGCCTTCTTTGGCAATGATTTCAACTTCGACACCCTCGGCTGTGCGCGCTTTTCCGGGCTGGGGCAAAACGGGTTTTGTCGCTGAAAGCTGTGCAATATCTTTTTTCAGCCGCTTGAGGAACCTGCCGCTGTAATTCCCTACAACGCCGATCATCACGTTATTGCGGGTGAAAAAAGCAGCGTAATGTTGTTTGATATCCTCGAGCGTGATCGCTTTGACACTGGCCGTTTTCCCCTCTTTCATGTGCTGGTAATTGGTACCGCGGAAGAGCAAATCTTCCAGCGCTTTTTTGCTGTATTCCTCGTCCGAGGAAGCACGAATACCCTGCTCGACATAATTCAACTGATTGGTCATAATACGCTTGAAATCATTCTCTGAAAAGGCGGGTTTGAGCATGACATCGCGCAGAACCGGATAGAAATCTTCCGCAAAATCAGCAGGCACCTGAAAAGTAAAAATGCTGACTTCCTTATCGACGCCAGCGCCGTAACTTGCCGCCCAGGGGTAGAGCTTATCCTGAATTTCGCTGTAACTCAGCTCACCTGCCGCTCCCTGCGAAATCAGAGACGCGGTTGCGACAGTTAATCCCTCTTTGCCTGCCGGATCACAAATGGAGCCGTTGCGGAACATAAGTTTGACAACGATTTTATTCGAATTGGCCATCTTCAGCTCAACAACTTCCTGAGCAAAAACAGCAGAAACAGCAAAAACAAGCAGGCCTGCAAATATCGAAATTTTCATTTTTTTTCTCACTTTACTCCCCCCTCCACATCTTCTGAAATCGTCGCAATCGTCAAAGCCTCAGGGATAAAATATTTGTTCGCCACCATTTTTACCTCATCGATTGTCACTCGATCGTAGAGTGCGTATAAGCGATGCAGTGATTCCGGATCACCGGTGAGCATGATATAATGGCAAATTGAATTGGCGATGCGGTCCGGATTATCGATACTCATGGCGTAGCTGTATTTTAAATTCGATTTCGTTTTTGCCAGCACATCCCCATCGACGCCGGCGGTTTTGACTTTTTCGACGGCTTTGACAATTTCATCTTTGACGTATTGCATGTCATTTTTGTCGACGAAAGAAGCCTGAATAGTGAAAAGATTGGGATCGTGCGAATCACCGGCTCCACCGCCGAGAAAACGCAATTTGCGTTCCTGAAAAACCAGTTTTTTAAACAGATCGGAGGTGCGCGAAAAAACGATCGATGATAGCACATCGAGCGCCGGCATGTCGATTTTGGTATCATCGAAAGCCGGTCCTTTATAACTCATACTCAAGTATGCCGGAATGGCGCCATTTTGTAAATGCACGTAGCGGGTGCCGTTTTGTGGTGGTTCAACCGGCACGGAAGCGACATAATTGCCCTGCTCCCAGTCGCCGAAATATTTTTGCGCCAGCTTGTTGACTTTCTCCGGCGTCACATCACCGACGACGACGATGGTACAATATTCCGGTTTGTAAAAACGCTTGAAAAACAAACGTGAATAATCATACTGGTTCGGCATATCGACGATGTCTTTGAAAAACCCCATAGTCGTATGTTTGTAGGTATGTTTGTCGAAAGCGGTGTTGAGCATTTTTTCGTAAATTTGCTGATACGGGCTGGCGTAGTTTTTTGTGTATTCCCCTTTCACCGCACCGGCTTCGGTTTTAAAACCATGCTCGCTGTAGTGCAAATTTCGGAAGCGGTCGGCTTCAAGCTCGAACATGATATCCAGCCTGGCCGCGTTGCCGGTCATGTGATAGAGGGTGCGGTCCTGCGTGGTGTTGGCGTTTGCCGCTGCGCCGGTTGATTTGAGAATGGCGCTGTATTTTTCTTTGGGATATTTGTCCGTACCACGAAACATCATGTGTTCGAAAAAATGGGCAAATCCGGTGACGCCATCTTCAACTTCATTGCGAGCACCAACCCGCACGACGATGTAAAATGCCGCCAGCCCCGGACTGTCAAAAGGCACGGTCACGACATTGAGACCATTTCCCAACTTGTGTTGGTGCATCGGATAAGGCAGAATTTTTTCTCCGGCAAAAGCCGCGCTGTAAAAAAACAGCAGCAAAAATCCTGTGAATAGTTTGCGTTTCATGGTTCTCCCTGTGTTAATATTGGTTTTGGGGTTATTTTCAGCGAGTCGCTTTTAATTCATGAAAAGTGGTGTTAATTTTCTCTTGGTTTAGAGATTCGAATTAACAATTTTTGTTGCAAAGTCTTTTTGAAATTCCAACTTTGCACGGATGCAAGTTTGTGTTTATGAATTTTCACAAAAAAAGATGCAAAAAAAATGGACAAAAAAAAGTCGTCGCTAAAAAAAGTATTTCTGTGCTACCCGCAGGTTGTATTTTTCTTTTTCATATTGCATAATTCTGTTTTTGCAATGGAAAACATCAACCAGTTCGTATCTGTTCAGTCAGCCAGGCGGATACTGAGTCTGCCTAAGCGAGAGTGCCCTCTCATCTTATCAGATTCAACAAGCACAGGGCGCGTTTTGCCGACGCTGTCTGGGCAGTTACACCAGTTCTGCACCGATCAGAGAGAGTTTTATTCAAAATCCAATCTTTTCTTTGGTGCAGGCTTATTGCTCGCCGGCGGGTTCATGGCCCACCTGCAAAGCGATCAGCGCATACAGAGCTGGTATCAAACCGACATTCGAAATGCTGCGATTGACGATATCGCAGCCGTGGTTAAACATCTCGGCAGTGGCGAAAAAATGCTGCCGCTCTATTTAACTGCCGCGGCCGCCGGCTATTTTTTCAAAAAAAACAGCCGGTTGAAACCGGTTGGGAATTGGGCGCAATTGTCCCTGCGCATGATTCTCACCGGAGCGCCGCCGGTCGTTTTGTTGCAGCGTATTTTAGGCGCCTCGCGGCCGACTGAAAATGATGCCCGCTGGCGCCCGTTTAACGATGATAACGCTGTCAGCGGACATGCATTCATGGGCGCTGTGCCGCTTTTGGCTGCCGCTAAAATGAGCGAATCGTCGCTGGCGAAATCCATTTTTTATCTCGCCTCACCACTCACAGCCTGGTCGAGAATGAACGATAACAAACATTATTTTTCGCAAATAATGCTGGGCTGGTCTATCGCCTTCATTTCATCCCGAAGCCTCGATGACAAATCCAACCGAATGGCATTTATTCTGCTCAGCCCGGCAGGCAATACTTTCATTACCCGTCTCAGGTTCGTTTTTTAGCCACAAAACCGGCAATGGCATCTGTTCAGCAAGCCGCGCCGCCGATCTGGGGAACAAACCCAATAACGACGAAAGCGCTGCACTGGGCGTTGCCGACGGTGAGGACGCCCTTTCAACAGGCTCAGGATTTCTTGACTTAATGACATTGATTCTGGAATTGAGCTTGCTGAACAGATGCTTGACGGTCATTTTCGGGGCTGGGTTTTATAGTTTGCTGATTTAACCGGAGAGCAGGCAGCTTGATGGTCAAGTTTTGGAATGTTAAAAAAGGGGCGATATTCGTCATCAATGCAAATCGTTGCATTTAAATATTCGTTTCCGTACATTTATTGCTTTTTAACCTTTATTATTCTCGCCGAGTCGCAGCGGCATAGGGAAAATGTATCTATTCAGCCATATCCGCTTGGCGGGATTTTCTTCCTGCTCGTCAACCGTAGAATTCCGTCGTCGGATTCCATCGGGGATTCCTTGCCGGGGCAGCACGTGGGCTTAAATCCCCGACGAGCATATTGGGGCTGATAGTTACGATGCAGGTTAAAATTGTTCAAACTATAAATGTACCGTGAACAGACATGAAGAAACGCCTTTATACCGAGAATGAAATTGCCGAACTTTTGGGAGTTTCCCCGATAACCGTACAACGTTGGGAGCACCAGGGGAAAATTCCCTATAAAACGATAAACAATGCAGCCTGTTTCAACAGAACTGAAATCGTTAAATGGGCGAAGGAGCATGATTTTCCAATTCAGCACAGCCGGACGGAGAGCCGGCAATTAATTGTAAACCAGAATTTCCTTAGCCGCGCGATTACACGCGGCGGCATTTATTACCACATGCCCGGCAGTGATGTCTACTCTATTTTAAAAAATTCACTGAATTGCCTGCTCTTTCTGAAAAATGTTGACAAGACCGTGTTGCTCGATGAGCTTTTGAACAGGGAAGAGCTTGCGTCCACCGGTATCGGCAAAGGCATCGCCATTCCGCACAGCCGTAACCGCCTCGATTTGAACTTGCCGGAAGCGCATCTGCCGTTGATTTTTCCGGAAGAGCCGGTCGCATATAAGTCGATTGATAAAATTCCGGTTTTCGCATTATTTATGATTTTCAGTACGACGACAAAAGAGCATCTCAAAATTTTGTCAAAGATCAGCTTTTTACTGCAGAACCAAATGATTATAGAACTCTTGCAGCAACGCAAACCAGCAGATGTCCTGCTGGAAAATATCAGGACGATTGAGAGTGCCGCAGAATAAATTGACAAAACTTCGCTCAATTCTTGCCGGTGGCCGGCAAATTCTTGTCAATACGGATCCACGTTTCAAATTGACCGTGATCGGTTTGATCGTCGGGTTAACCAGCGGGCTTGCGGCAATCGGTCTCAATTTCGGGCTCAAATATTTCCATCATCTGTTTCACGAAATCGACAGCATGCAGTGGAAAATATTGCTGCCTGTTATCGGTCTGTTCACCACCGTTGTTTTGCTCAAATATATCATCAGAGATTTTGACGGGCACGGCCTGCCGGAAGTTATCCATAGCATTACTCTCAAAGGGGGCAACGTCAAGTTTCGCTCATCGTTTTCAAAATTGCTGGGCAGCCTGATCACGATTTCCACGGGTGGTTCAGCAGGGCCGGAAGCGCCTGTCGTTGTCAGCGGCGCAGCGATCGGGTCCAACTTCGCCCGTTTTTTAAAAGCTGATGAGAAGATCAAAATCGCGGTCACCGGTTCCGGTGCGGCTGCAGCAATCGCCGCGATTTTTAACGCACCGATCACCGGTATTATTTTTACGATGGAAGTCATCATCGGCGACTGGGCTTCCATTTATATGTTGCCGGTAGCCATCGCTTCTGTAACCGGAACGGAAATCAGCCGGCTGCTCAACGGCAATCAGATTCCATTTGCGCTACATCTAAAATTTGTCTCGGTCTACGATATCGGCGCGACGATCGGACTTGCCGTCGTTTGTGCTCTCATTTCCATTTTGTTTATTAAAACCCTGCGCAATAGCTCTATTTATCTCGAACGGTATTTTAAAAACGCTCTTGTGAAAGCCACTGTCGGTGGGTTGCTGGTCGGTCTCATCTCCTTCCAGGTTCCGGTTATTCGCGGTGAGGGTTACGAGTTTGTCCAGCAACTCATCTCAGGACATTTCGCCAGTGGTGCCGGATTTATTTTTCTCGTTATTTTTCTCAAAATTGTTGTGACTTCGGTGACCCTCGGTGCCGGCGGCGCCGGTGGTGTTTTTGCCCCGGCACTGGTCATCGGCAGCGCTAGTGGTTATTTGTTTTGTACTATTATAAACCTTTTTTTTCCTGAAATCCCGCTCAATGAACTTGCGCTTTTCGCCCTCATTGGCATGACCGGCGTTATCAGCGGCACCCTGAACGCACCCCTCACCGGCATGTTTTTAACCATCGAAATTACTGGTGGTTATGATGCAATTCTGCCGTTGTTACTGGTGGCGTTTTTAACCTCCGCACTGGTGAAAATCGTCGAAAAACATTCAATCTATCATTATGAGCTGGCCAAAAAAGGATTTTTACACCGGCCGAGAACGGATGGCCGGATTCTCGCCGATATCAAACCACTGGAATTGCTCGAACAGGACTTGATTACCATTCCGCCGGTATTGTTGTTGCGCGATATCATTCCGACGATCAAAAAATCAAAACGCAATTACTTCCCGGTCGTCGATGAAAATGACGGACGCTTTTGCGGTATGGTCTACTTTAACGATCTCAAGGAATTTATTTTTAATGCGGAAATGCTCAACACTATTCTCGTTGAGGAAGTCATGCATTCCGATCTGACAACCATCACACTTGCCGATAATTTAAATGAAATTCAGAATAAATTTGAAATGACGAAATCATGGAGTTTGCCGGTAGTCGAAGATGGCAAATTTCGTGGATTGATCTCTAAAGCGACAATGCTGGACCTCTATCGCAAGGAATTGCGGGTGCAGACGGAAAATTAAGGTTATCTCTGTCCCAATTCAAGCTGTTTACGGTTTCAGCGCAGATGAAAGCATAATGACGAAAATCACAAGATTTCTTAAAAAACTCATTGTAAACGGCTTGCGAATCAGCAGAACAGCAGCCCGCAAATTCAAGACAACCGAACACACCTTCATCGTATTCGTTGCGGTGATCATCGGCATCATCGGTGGATTAGGTGCGGTCGGCATCTATCACGGCATCCGGCTATTTGAAAAAATGTTCTGGGGAATAGCCAACCCCAACATTGCTTATTTTACCGAAACGAGCTGGTACATAAAAATAATTATGCCCACCATCGCGGGATTTGTCGTCGGTCTGATTATTCACCTCGTCGCCAAAGAAGCCAAAGGTCACGGTGTACCGGAAGTCATGGAGGCCATTGCCTTGCGCAACGGTGTGATCCGCAAACGGGTGGCCACGGCCAAGTTGATCGCTTCATCATTGTACATCGGAGGCGGTGGATCTGTTGGCAGGGAGGGGCCGGTCATCCAGATCGGCTCGGCAATCGGCAGTGCACTGGGGCAATTTTTTCAGGTCAATCCGCAACGCATGAAAACCTTTGTCGCCTGTGGTGCAGCAGCCGGTATCGCTGCGGCTTTTAATGCACCGATTGCGGGCGCTCTTTTCAGTCTGGAAATCATTCTCGGTGATTTTGCATTGCCGAAATTCAGCCCTATCGTCATCTCTCCTGTTGCAGCCACCGTCGTCTCACATATGTTTCTCGGCGACCACACCGCGTTTCAAGTGCCGGAATACCAGCTTGTCAGTGCTTTTGAGCTCATTCCTTACGCTGTACTCGGCATATTTTCCGGCCTTGTCGCTTGGCTTTTTATCAAAACATTACACGGCTCCGAAGAATTTTTTGAACGCATCAAATATCCGATTTATTTGAAAACCATGGTCGGCGGCCTGATCATCGGTATTATGGGCTGTTTTATTCCCCAGATTTACGGTGTTGGTTATGATACAATGGACAGCGCATTGCGTGGAAATTTATTGGGGCAGACACTGCTGCTGCTCGTTTTTGCCAAAATAATTGCCACTTCAATCAGCCTTGGCTCCGGCGGCTCCGGCGGTATTTTCGCACCGTCATTGTTTTTAGGGACTTCCGCCGGTGGGGCTTTCGGTGTGCTCGTGCATTCACTTTTCCCCGAAATTTCAGCCAGCCCCGGTGCCTACGCCCTCGTCGGCATGGGCGCCGTCGTTGCGGCAACAACCCACGCCCCGCTCACAGCGACACTCATCATCTTTGAAATGACCAACGATTACAGCATCATTTTACCACTGCTGATCTCGGTGACTATCGCAACGATTTTCCGCGGCAAGTTGATGCGTGAATCGATTTATACCATCAAACTGGTGAGCAAGGGTATCGATATTTTTCGCGGCCGCGATGCCAATGTTTTGCGTGCTGTTTGCGTACAATCGGTTATGGACAAAAAAATTGAACTCATGCCGGAGCACACAGCTTTTAAGGATATAATCAACCAGACCCTGGGCACCCGCCTGCGCCATTTTTGGGTAGTCAATAAAAACAGACAGTTTATCGGTGCGATTTCGCTGCCGAGTGTGCGGCAAATTTTGCAGGAGGAAGAGTTTCTGCAGGATTTGGTAGTGGCGCACGATCTCGTCGATACCGAAGTCCCCATCATTGCCGCGGATGCGACGCTGGCGGAAGCAATGCAGATTTTCGGCCGTTATGATGTGGATCTGATTCCGGTCATCAAAGATATGCAATCGCGAAAACTGATCGGCCAATTGCGCCTACGCGATGTGATCGAAGCTTACAACAACGAAATTCATCGCGCCGATGTAACCACCGAGCTGGCGCATTCGGTAAAGCTTCTTGAACAGACAAAAACGATTGATTTTATTGACGGTTACGCCCTTGCAGAAATCAAATGTCCGCAAAAATTTGTCGGCAAAAGCCTGCGTGTTTTACCTTTTCGCCAGGAATATAAAACGCAGGTTATTCTCATCAAAAGGAAGGATGCAGGCAAAAACGAAGAAGCCATCGTGCCAACCTCGGTGGATGAACTGCAGGCAGAAGATCAACTCGTGCTTGTTGGGCCGGAGAAAAAAATTGATGAATTGAAAAATCTTTGATATTTTTTAACCTGGATACAACAACAGCGAATCCTGGGTGAATAACAAAAAGTTCAGGTTCTAAATCCCTGGGTGTGCAATCAAATCTAGGGAAATCTGTTTTTGAAATATTTCATATTATGCTCTTTAAGTTTCTGTTATTTATATTTTTAGTTGAATTTAAATATAGGGCTTAAAGAGCAATTATTAGAGTTGTTTCTATATTTTTTTATAGATAAAGTATTGTTTATAAATCCGCTTACATTCATGCTGGATGGACACTAAATAAATTTTACTTCGTGGGAATACAACGAAATTTATCACTGTTTCGTTGTTTGAAAGTTGCTGTTTGTGCCCAAATTTGTTTAAAGACCGAATTGGACATACGCTTTCGCCGTGCCCCACAATCTGATAATTTGAAGGAGAATTATGATCTGGGGTAAAAAAAACGAGCAGGAACTGAGACGTCAATTTGAGAAAATCGCCTATCAACACATGGACATCTTGTACGGCACCGCCTTGAAGATGACCAAAGACCCCGTCGAGGCTGAAGACCTGGTGCAGGATACTTATTTGCGTGCTTACAGATTTTTTAATAAATTTGAAGAGGGCACTAATTTCAAGGCATGGATTTTTAAAATTCTGACGAATACTTTTATCAACAAATACCGAAAAAAAGTTAAACAGCCGCTGCAGGTTGATTTTGAAAAAGTTGAATATCTTTATGCTGACGAACAGGCGGCAAACAAACCGGATAACATCCGGCATATCGACAACGAAATTTATGAAAAACTGTTTGATGACAAGATTAACAATGCACTGGAGAATATTTCAGAGGATTTTCGCATCGTTGTCTTGCTGTGTGATGTGCATGGCTTCGCCTATAAAGAGATTTCAAAAATAATTAATGCACCCATCGGCACGGTTATGTCACGATTATCGCGTGGGCGCAAGCAACTGCAGACCCTACTATTGAAATACGCAGAGCAAGAAGGATTCATCAAAAAACGAAGCACGAACTGATCTACATTATTCATTGAAGATTTGAGAGGTAACAATGAAGCAAAATGAGACAAACATCCCATCAGAAAAACTGGCAGCTTTTGTCGATAATGAATTGATGGGAGCTGAGCGGGCAGAAATAGAAAAGCGTCTCGATCAAGATTCGGAACTTCGCGAAGGGTTTAATGCTCAAAAACAGGTTAAGAATCTTGTGCATGATTGCGTCGTGCTTGAAAGGGCGCCCGTTCATCTGCGTTCACGCATTCGGCGCAGCCTTGAAGATGCACAAAAGACGCCCGGTTTTTTTAATCTGCTTGCCGATATTTTTCGTTTCCATGCAGCCAAGAGTTTGCTGGCGGCTGCGGTTCTGCTCCTGCTTGTCACTTTCCCGTGGCTGCAAAATATGGGATCCGACACAGATTTGTTCAACGGAGGAAAATATCAAATTGTTGAAGGAAAAGTGATTTGTGTCTAATGCGAATATATGCATAAAGCAAATGTCACCAGGGGAAAACATAACCGTTTCCATCGCACCGGCATCAAAACAACAAACGGTGTCATCTGGAGTTTTCTCGACCATGGTAAAGGCCGCGAGCTGCTGCACGATTTCTCGCGCCTGAACACGACATTGCAGGTAAAGGGAGAAATGATCGATGGAAGCCGTACGATCAACGTGGTTGAATTTCAAAAAATTTGATGGCCTCAAACAAAACAAAGTCGAATGCCCTCGTCGCTTTTGCAAAATATCCCGAGGCTGGAAAAGTTAAAACGAGACTGGGTGAATCGATCGGTGATGATTTAGCCGCCTCCACCTACCGCTATTTCGTCCGGCATATTCTCCACAAACATCAGGCCCAAGATGAAAAATACGATACCTTATGTGCCGTTACCCCTGCTGAGAAGCTGCCGGCTTTCGAGCGGGAATTTGCAGGAGCACGAAAATACTTCGCACAGGCACATTCTCCCGATCTCGGGCAGCGTCTTATACACGCCTCAAAATTGGTTTTTGAAAATGGTTACAAAAAGCTGGCGATCATTGGCACCGATAGCCCTGCTCTGGCTGCCGAATTTATAGAACAGGCATTTCAACAGCTCGAAGAAAATGATCTCGTTCTCGGCCCGGCGAAGGATGGTGGTTATTATCTGATTGCGATGAAAAAAAGCCATGAGAGCTTGTTCCGTGGCGTTCGATGGAGCAGCGATCAAACATTGCAGGATACACTGGCAATTGCTTTACGGAATGAAATGACGTTTTGTTTGCTTCCGCAACACTTCGATATCGACGAAATTGACGGTCTGCGCTTTCTCCTACAGACCGGGGAGAGGGATATCTTCCCGGAAAAATTCAGATTGCAATTATATGACAAACTCAATTTAACTTTAGCAATTTAGAAATAAAAAATGCACCACGATTCTGTCACCGTTATTATTCCCGCACTGAATGAAGAAAAATCCATCGGCAAAGTTTTGCGCGCGCTGCCGCGCAGTAGCTTTCGCCAGGCCATCGTCGTCGATAACGGCTCCACTGACCGTACTGCAAAGGTTGCTGCGGAATGTGGTGCAATCGTCATATCGGAGCCGAGACGTGGTTATGGCCGGGCCTGTTTAACGGGCATCGCTGCCGCAGAGAAGTATTCACCTGCAGTCATCGTATTTCTCGACGGTGATTTCAGTGATTTCCCCGAGCAAATCGTCGAATTGACGCAGCCAGTGCTGAACGACGATGCGGATATGGTCATCGGTTCACGCAGTCGCGGTCAGTTTGAACAGGGGGCATTGTTGCCACAGGCACGCTTCGGCAACTGGCTAGCTTCCCGGCTCATCTATTATTTCTGGCATTTTCAATATTCCGATCTCGGCCCATTCAGAGCGATTCGCCGGGAGAGTCTGATGAAGTTGAATATGCTGGATACCAACTATGGCTGGACGGTTGAAATGCAAATTAAAGCATTAATCGCGGGGTTACGTGTGATGGAGATTCCGGTCAGCTATCGAAAACGTATCGGTGCCTCAAAAGTGAGCGGGACTTTGGCTGGTTCATTTCGTGCGGGTTATAAAATTCTCTGGACCATTTTTAAATATGGTTTTTTACGCAAGTCAACTGATTTCAGCCCCTCGCTCAACCGTATTTGAATCATTCTGCGCTTTGCATTTCCCCTCAAACTGTATCAAAGTATAATCTGCCGTACAATTCCGACCTTGCGCTTTTGCCCAGTACAAAGCCTGATCAACCATTTCGATGAGCGCATCGCCGTTAGTGGAGTTTTCCGGTAATGAAGCCACCCCGATAGAAATGGTCAGCTTCTGTCTGCCCTGCTGTTCCGCTGCAGTTTCTGCAAATGCTTGCACCGCAAGCCGTAACTTTTCCGCCACGTTCATACCCTGTGTTTTATCAGCTTCGGGCAAGATAACCATGAATTCTTCACCGCCATAGCGAGCGAGAAAATCACCTTCCCGTAAAATACTGCGCAAACAACGCACGACATTTTTTAATGCCACATCGCCGATGGGATGGCCATATCGATCATTGTATCGTTTGAAATGATCGATATCGATCATCAAAAGCGTCAGCGGATGATTGTAACGTGAGGAGCGCTCTATTTCAAGTTTGAGCTGGCTGTCAAAAAAACGGCGGTTAGGAATCTGCGTCAACGAATCAGTGATCGATTGCTGCTGGATTTGTTGGAAGTCGTTGATTCTGGCCAGAATATGACTGAGATGCACATTTAATTTCGTAAGAAAATGACGTTTTTTGCCGTTAAATTCATCACCGCTTTTACAGTAAATCGCCAGATATCCTGCAATCCTGTTTTTCTCATCCCCAATAGGTTCGATAATCAGATCGCCGTATGGTGGGAATACTCCTTTAAAAAGGAGTGTCTCGGGGGCGGAATAATTGCCGCTATAAGCAAAGCCATTGCCTGGTTTCATCAGTTTCCGTTGGCGCAAAAGTATAGAAATATTGATTCCGCCGGCAGCCGCAGGGGTAAACTCTCCGGATTTCTGATCTTGCAGAAGCAGTAAAAATTGCTCAACCCCTAAAAAGTCAATTAAAATATGCTTGACTTTTTTGAGCACCGCAGACTGTGAAAAATTTTCACTGAACTCTGAAAAAAGGGAGTAGAGTTGCAGTAATTCCTCTGCATCAAGGGCATGCGGGGTGGCCTTTGATGCAGAGTTATCGTTGAGAAAATCAGTTTTATTACAGTTTCTTTTTACCCGGACGTCCGCTGCTTTTCTGCCGTTTCCCAGCGACAGGTGTAAATTTTTCAACCGAATTGTATTAAAAGTAGACGGTTTTTGATCATCCACTGACGATTTTGAAATTGGAAAGCTTTTCATTGTGCAGCCCATCCTGGAGGGGATTCATGGTCCGGTGATGATGCCGGGAAGAAAAATGCAGGTACTCAAAAACAGCCATTCTATTGATTGTTTTGAGTTAAACCAATCATATTTTACAGCCGTGCATCATGTATTTTTTAGAATCAGATAAGTTCAGGAATGTAAGTCGATAAAAAGGGTTATCGATTTTGTGTCCGTGATATTTATCGCATGTATTTAGCAATATACATGCCACAGGATTATACGGGTTGGAAGGTTGTGGGTTTTTTTACCGGGGATATCGCTTTTGCAAGGTATTTAAGCAGCACGTCATATTTATTGGTCAACGTTTTTGCACCAAACGGATTCACCTGAAAATTATAAAACGCTTCACGATGTGGGTTGGAAAGACAAACCCGTAGTTTTGCCTCACAAATGCTGGCAAAAAAAGTGGCAAAGACCTCAAAATCATCATTTAAATCGATGAGCAGGTCGAAAGGCCGGTCTGTATAGGTTTGCATGAAAGCTTTCGTCGGCGCGCCGAAAAATGTCACATCCTGCTTTTCAACAAATTTGATTTTTTTTGCAATTTCCGGAGAGAAATCGAATGAGGTATTTTTTAAATAGATAAATTCAAAAGCAGTTTCTTTTAAAAGGCGTCGCAATTCATCATATTTTTCAAGGGCGACAGGAAGGCTGGTGGCATTTTCCGGAAGCAGGATAACACCGTTTTTAATCCGGGTAAACTGTGTGGTGACATCGATCATTTCCGTTTGCCGTCGCTTTTTAGCGCGCCACCCGAGGAGAATTTTCGATAAAAATTTTAATGGTTGTTGAAACATAAAAATATTTTTCAGCCAAAATGATGAATGCGTTGCCATAAAATGTAAAATCCCAATAATAGCTTGAATTTAATATTATCGGATTGTAATTCAAGAGAAAACTATTATATCGAAAATGAATTCTACATCATTGGTTATCGACTTCATCCCGCGAAAGGGACTGCAGTGAATGACCATTTCAATGAACGAATTGATTTTTTAAATACAAGTGAATCCCCCAGCGCATGGTGGTTTTTCTCTCCGATTTTGATTCCTGAATGAGATATCCAGCAAGATCAAAATATTTGCGCTTCAGCACATAACTAATGCACACTCGCCGGCCCCGGCCCGAAAGCGGAACCGGCTGCAATAAATCAGGAAAACGATAATCAATGTGATAAATTCTACTCGAATAATCATCAATGGTAAAAAGCGAAAAGCGCAGCTGTATCCGGTTTTTCCGCAACAACCTGAGCCTTACTTGATGGGTTTGTACCCATCCATAGGAATCTCGTTTTTTCCGTTGCCGGTACTGTGAGAAATCGAAACGGAAAAGGTAAACAATACTTTTTGAAATACGACAACTCGTTTTGATGAAATATCTGCCAGTCGTCGCATTTTCTATAATAATACCGTTTATCCGGGTAACATTCGGAAGAATTTCTTCTTTTTTAGGGATTATCGTTAATTTTGATTGTGCAACGAAATCATATTTTTTAAGAAAGTGTTTTTTAAAATTGAAAGTAACAATCTGTTTTTCTATCGGTTGCGGTATGTTGTAAGAGCGCCACGGGGTTTTTTCACGCCGAATTGAGATATCATATTTTCCGGCTTTACCGGAGAAACAGGCGCCGAGATAATAGCCTGAAACATTGCTGGTCGTACCGATTTGCTTACCAGGCAGCATGCCGTAATCTGCAAAAAATCCGGTTGTCGCGTTCCAAATCAGCAGTGAAAAATTGTGACCGGCGCGGTTTTGTTTCAAGCCAATAATCTCTGCATGCTGATTGCTCCGGGTGCGGGCATATTCAGCGACAAAGCGGAGATTGCCGCCCGGTAGCTGACACGTTGCATTGAAAGAGAGAAACTGCTTGGCGTTTCCGGCAAAGTTGAAATGCTGCCTCTCCCCATCGACCGGCCGGAATTTATGGCTGTATTGAATATGCAGCAAGCTGGCACCAAGCGTCAAACTTTCATATAATCGCCAACTTGATAAAACAGCGCTGGTTCTTTCACTCAGCCTGTCTTTATTGCGTATTTCTGTAGCAGAAACATGGGTGCCCTGTCGGGGCTGTGAGATGACAAAACCGCTGGAATCGATAGCTGCATCTCGTCTAGCGCGCGACAGCAACAAGAGAACGTGCCAGGTTTTATTTCTAAAGTTCAGGGCGCCTCCGCGTAAGGCGAAATTTTCTGCAATGGAACGATAGGGTCTCATTTTTAATGGTGAAAAATAAATTGCCGTACGGGCGCTGGCGAGGCGAGGCGCACTAAAAGAGCCGGCAAAGAGCAATCCGGTTGCATTTTGAATGGTGAAGTCCCCCAAGATTCCGGTGATAGTACCATTGCGAAATGATGCCTGTAGAGATCCGGCCTTGAAATCATCAAAATCTTTTTCCCCGGCATCCTGTTCAACGGTGGCGTTTATCGTGAAACCCTGCCTGAGAAAATGGATTTTTTGTTATTTGGTGGCGCCCTCAGACGCGGATTTAAAACGTAGCCGATGGCTGATTTGCGTCCGGTTGCCTTGCGGAATTTCAAAGATGATTTTGACCTGCTCGAGTGGAATTTTGAGCAGCGCAGCCAGCGTTTCATAACTTAAATCAGTTATCTCCCCTGATAGCAAAATAGTCTGCAATTGCCGGCTTTGTGTCTGATTGAGAAACCACAGGGCAGTAACGCTGTCCGGTGATAATTTATGTAATTTAATCGGTTCGGGGAAATAAGTGTGCAGCAATGTTTCCATATCGATGGGGTTCTCGTTTTGCTGCAGTTCCAGCAACTCGCTGATAGTTTGCCCACAAAGAATTGCAGATAAAAAAAACAGCGTGAGGCAACCGCACAAAAGTCTCTTCACCATCATCAGTTGAACTCCAGTGAAAGTGAAAAATGATGGGTTAGAGCCAGATAGGGATGATTCTTCAGCGCATAATCGATGTTGATATATTGCCAGCTCAGGCTGAATCCTGCTGAGAAATTTTCACTGGTATTGAAACCTGTTCCTGCCAGGAACTGTAGCTGTGCCAGCGGTGAAAAAGTTGCCGCAAAACGCAAATCGGGAGCGTAGTTTTCAACCTGTACTGTTTCGATGAAAAAATCCGTGTGCGCAATCGATGAAATTTGCAACGCTGATATGAATTCACGCTTGAGCGTTTCTCCAGTACGGCCCAATTTTGAGCCGTAAACATTTTTAATCAGCGCACCGAACGTGATATTGCGCTGAACCGGCAACATGAACCCGGTATCGAGTAAAACCTGCCCACCGGCGCCATAGCGTTGAATCTCAATCCGCCTGAATTTGATAGCAACACCGACGGAAATACCTGCAAGATTGCGCCTTCCGGCCCCCACACTCAGCAATTGCTCCTGATAAAATTTGTGCCCCAGCTGCCAAAATCCGAGGGCAAAACCACCATCATGATGGGAATAGTTTATAGCGGCTGCGAGACTTTGAACTTCTTTGAGTTGGTAGGGGTTAAAGAAATTACACCAAAAAGTGCTGCGTCTCAATTCGGGCAGCAATGCTGGATTCATGAAAACGGTGCCGGCATTATCTGTGATGAGTACACTTTGCCCGAGCAACGCTTTTGATTTTGCTCCCGGTAATAGCGTTTGACCACTAAGAGATAACGTGCAGAAAAATAGAAAAACAATCGGCTTCATTTTGCCCCCGCGAGTTAAAGCAGTTTCCCTGAATGTGCCGCCGGTAATCGCGGCATTTTTTAATCCCTTGACACAGTATCAAGCATTATTTATATTTAGCCTGCATAATTCTCACGCCGCGTCGCAAAGCACGCAAAGAAAAGATTTAAATAATAAAAACAAAATTTTACGCGCTCTGCAACTTGGCGTGAGATGTTTTTAAAGAAACTTTATTTTTGACAATAGTCATTCGATGTTTTTATTATAAATAAGTTAAGTATATTCAAATATGATTTTATGAATAATTCAAGTTAGCATATTGAATTTAACCGGATGGAGTGAGAGAACGATGTTCGCAAAAAAAAACGCTTTTTTATTCATCATTTTCATCGGCCTGACAGCAGCATGGTCGTCGCTTTTTGCGGTCGAAAATGACCGGGTGTTCAAGGCTGATATTCAGGTTGTGCTTGACAAACTACCAATTGAAAACCAGGAGGAGCTTAAAGATTTTGATAAGTTGATTGAACGCTATATCAACGATTTTAGCTGGATCGAAGAAGAAGACGTACCAACCGTCGAAATCAGTGTGCAGATTTTCCTGGAAAAACAGCCTACGAGCATTGAAGAACGTTATAGCTGCACGATTCTCGTCACCGGCGGTGATATTCGATATTATGATAAACGTGTTGTATTTCCATTTAAAAAAGGGGATCAGATTGAACATGGCGGGCAGTTTCATCCCCTGTCTGGCATCATCGATTTTTATATCTATCTTGCTATCGCCAACGAGATTGATAAGATCGGCTATCTCGAGGGCAGCAAATATTTTGATAAAGCAAAAGCCGTGATGGAGCAAGGAAAATTTACACGATATAACACTGGATGGGACCGTCGCGAAGAATTGATCGATGAAATCTATAGTGAAAATTATAAGAAATTTCGTGAAATGAAAGATTATTTTTTCTATGCCACTTCAATCTTGCCCGATGAAAAAAAAGAGGCACGAAAATATATGGCAACAGCTATCGACATGCTCAAGGAAACCCTCGACAGACAACACGATCTGGAGGCTGCCCACAAATTCATCGATGCGCATTTTCAGGAAGTGATCGATTTATTCAAAGATGCGGAAAACAAAAAACCCATTCGAACATTGCAGCGGCTCGATTTCGATCGTTCAGATATCTATGAAGAGTATTTGTATTGAGCAAGTCGTGGGCATCACAGCCCAAGGAACTATTTGCTTTAAAAACGATGGGTTATGCTGATCAAATTGCCAAAAAACGTCTGTTGCGGAATGAATCCCGCAGTTATTTTTATAAAAACCGCCTGAAGGCGGCTCAATGATCAAACTCGCTTCAGCGAGGTTAGGTTTACATCGTTGCATGTTTCAATATGCAGTGGGCGTCATAAAAGCTTTTTTACCCGCCATCGTTGGAAAGCTGCTCGATTTTCTGCGAGAGTAAACTCTTGCCGACGGCTGAAAAAACATCCACGGAAAATGCTGGATTGATTTTTTGCACATAGCTCAGACTTTCTGAAAAATGCCCTGTGAGAAAATAGTTTTCAGCAAGCAACAAATAGAGCGTCGCTGTATCGATCGTCGTGCCTTTGGCCAATTGCCAGTTTACGTCGAGGGCGAGGGCTTGCAGCGCCTGTGCCGTCGATTCCTCGATGTTGTTCATCAAATTGAGAACCAACGCCCAGCCGGCATAAAAATCGGCGTCGGCGCCTGATTGTTGTGCACCGGAGGAGAACTGCTGATTCGCCAAATTGAGACTGTCCTGCATTAAATAGACCCATCCCAATCCGGAAAATGCCCCAGCCTGTCCGGCATCATGGCTTTTTGCCTCATTAAAAAAGATTTTAGCCTCGGTATAACTTTTCTCTGTAAAAGCTGACCAGCCGTCATCGAGGGCTTGCTGATATAAATCCGGCGCAGGCCTAGATGAATTATCGCAGGCAACGAGCAAGGACAGGCAGAAAACAGGAGATAGCAGTTTTAAAGAGAATCGCATCTTTTCGATCATCCTTTCCGGGGCGCCCGGAAATTGAAGATTAATTGTCTTACCCGGTTTTTTACAAACTCCGGAAGCTCGCTAAAGCGAGCTTTAATTGAGCGGCCTTCGGGCGTGTTCTTTTTAAAATAACTGCGGCATTCATTCCGCAACGGATATAATTGCACCGTTGTTTTGGGGTGTTACCTCAACTTGAGGGCTATGCTTCCTGCGGGCCGCCAAATGCCTTTTTGAACCCCCGCACGGCCTGACGCATGCGCTGTTCATTCTCGATCAAACTCAGGCGCACGAAATTGTCGCCGTATTCGCCGAAACCGATACCCGGGCTCACTGCAACTTTTGCTTCTTTTAGCAAAAATTTTGCAAAATTCAGCGAACCCATTTTCTTAAATTCATCAGGTATTTCCGCCCACACGAACATCGTTGCTGCAGGCGGTTCGATAGACCAGCCAATGCGGTTCATACCCTCACACAACGTCTCGCGGCGATTTGCGTAGATCGTGCGGATTTCATCTGTGCATTCCTGCGGGCCGTTAAGCGCCACCGTAGCCGCAACCTGAATCGGCGTGAACATGCCATAATCAAGGTAACTCTTCATGCGTTGCAAAGCACTGACGATCTTTTTATTGCCGACACAAAAGCCAACCCGCCAGCCCGCCATGTTGTATGATTTTGATAAGCTATAAAACTCAACCGCAACCTCGCGTGCGCCGTCAATTTGCAGAATTGAATTGGCTTTATAACCATCGAAGCAGATTTCAGCATAGGCGAAATCATGCACCACGAGCACCTCGTGTTTCCGGGCAAAAGTGATAATTTTTTCGAAAAATTCCAGGTCTACCGTCGCCGTTGTCGGGTTATTGGGAAAATTTAACAGAATGACTTTCGGGTGCGGCCATGAATTTTTATAAGCATCGATCAAATTTTGAAAAAAATCCTGATCCTTCCCCATGGGAATGTGTTGAATCAAACCACCTGCGATAATCACCGCATAGGGGTGAATCGGGTAAGCCGGGTTGGGGCAGAAAACCACATCGCCGGGATTGATGATCGACAACATGAGATGGGACAGCCCCTCTTTCGAACCGATGGTGGCAATCGCTTCAGAATCGGGGTCGAGCAAGACGCCGTAATTGCGTTCGTACCAGTCGCAGATTGCCAATCGCAGCTTGTAAATACCGCGGGAAACCGAGTAGCGATGGTTCCCCGGTTTTTGCGCCGCTTCGATGAGTTTATCGATGATGTGCTGCGGCGTTGGCTGATCGGGATTGCCCATGCCGAGGTCGATGACGTCTTCCCTTGCGTGCCGTGCCGCCATTTTCAGATCGTTGACGATGGCGAATACATACGGCGGCAAGCGATCGATGCGTTGAAATTCCCTCATGATTTTACCGTGTTTGATTGATCAATTTTTCCTGATTGTTTTGAAAAACAAAAATACAGTTTTTTGCATAAAAATGCAGGTTTATTTTTCGTCCGGAACCGGTGTAAAACCGAATTGTTTGTCGCCTTCATTGCCGATGAATGGGATTTCTTTATATTTGCTCTCGAATTTTTCGATATTCTCTTTCAACGCAAACATCAGCGCTTTGGCATGCTGCGGCGTCATGATAATGCGCGCATAAACTTTCGATTTGGGCACGCCGGGAACCAACCGGGTAAAATCGATGACGAATTCGGCGCTCGAATGGGTAATCAATGCCAGATTGGAGTAGATGCCCTGGGCTTCTTTTTCTCCCAGTTCGATATTGATTTGCTGCCGGCCCTGTTCTGTTTGTTTCATTTATTCTCTCCTTATCGCGCGCTGTTAAAAATGGAAATTCACCCCGAGTCATTTATTAAAAAATAGATAACCAATTCGCGACAAAGATACAATGCAAAATTGTTAAACGTCTCCCCAAAAATGATAACCGGAAACAATAAAACAATGGTTAATCTTTTAAAAAACCATGATTTCTTCTCACGCAAAGACACGAAAACGCTGAGATACGCAAAGAAAGACTGGTTTTTCTCTGCGCGCTTTGCGGCTTTGTGTGAAACAGATGATTTTAAATCGGTGGTCAACTATATAACGGGGGACATTCAGTGTTTTGAGAATTGTGTTGATTTACTGGAAAAATGGTTGTTTTTTTATTGATGAATTTCCAATGCTGTGAAAACGATGTTTTTCTCCCTCCTGCTTTAACAGTCAGGAATGATTCGGGCACACAACTTTCAGGCATTCACACAATACTCTCACTTTAGAATTGGCTTTATGACCAAACACTCAGAAAAAAAACGTTTGTTCCTCATCGATGGATCAGCCGTCGTCTACCGTTCCCACTTTGCTTTTATCAGAAATCCGCTGATCAATTCCAAAGGCACCAATACCAGTGTCATTTTCGGTTTCCTGCGCCTTTTGTTTAAAATTCAGGATGAGGAAAAACCTGATTTTCTCGCCATCTGCTTCGATACCCCGAAACCGACTTTCCGGCACGAGGCTTACAAGGAATACAAAGCGACGCGGGAAAAAATGCCCGATGAGCTGCGCGAACAACTACCCGCTCTGCGCGAGGTGATCGCTGCGCTCAATATTCCACTACTCGAATGCCCCGGCTGGGAGGCAGACGATATCATGGCGACACTGGCACAGCACGCCGGCGAAAACGGTGTCGACACCTGCCTCGTCACCGGTGATAAAGATTTGATGCAACTGGTTTCAGATTCGGTAAAAATCTACAACTTGCACCGCAGCGCTGATGATACCGAACTCATGGATGCCCAGGCTGTTCTCAACAAAATGGGGGTGCGGCCCGACCAGATTCGTGATTATCTCGCGCTGGTCGGAGACTCTTCCGACAACATACCGGGCGTACCAAAAATCGGCGCAAAAACTGCAGCCGGGTTGCTGCATGAGTATGAAAATATTCCCGGCATTTACGCGCATATCGATGAAATCAGCAAAAAGGCCGTCAAAGCCAGCCTGCTGGAAAACCGTGAACTGGCGGATTTATCACAAAAACTGGTAACCCTGGATTTCACCGTACCGGTGGAAAAAGATCTTGCGAAATTTCAGCCCGCTGAACCACATATCGAACAATTGATCACACTGTTCAGCGAGCTGGAGTTGAAATCGTTCGTGGAGCGTTATCAATCTGCAACTCCTGAAATTGATTGCAGCAAATATAAAATAATTCGCAAAGCCGCTGAAGTTGACATGTTGATTTCACAGCTTCGTGCAGCCGGCCATTTTACTTTTGATCTGGAAACGACCTCTGTCGATCCTATGCTGGCGCAGATTGTCGGATTATCATTTTCATTTCAGGAAGGCGAGGCTTTTTATCTGCCGGTGAAAGTTGCAGGTGACGCTACAGATGAATTTGTCACGATCGAACTCGAAGCAGATGAAGTATTCGATTTAAAACCAGCTTTGCTGGCTCTTTTTGCCGATGCAGTCATCGCAAAAAACGGACAAAATTCCAAATATGACTGCATCGTTTTGAACAATTACGGCATCGAGGTCAAAGGACTGACATTCGACACCATGCTGGCTTCCTATCTTTTGAACCCGACCTTGCGGCAACATAATTTGGACGCCCTCGCCTTTGAACATTTTAATATCGTAAAAATTCCCACCAAAGATTTGATCGGCAGCGGCAAATCACAGATCACCATGCGCGAGGTGCCGATGGAAAAAGTCGCGCGTTATGCCTGCGAAGATGCGGACGTCACCGAACGCCTGCGCCGGCTTTTCGAACCACGGCTGCGTGATTCGGGCATGTGGAATCTGGCCTGTGATGTCGAAATCCCACTTATCGAAACATTAATTGTGGTGGAGAGAAACGGCGTTGCTCTCGATCTGCCGTTCCTTGCTGATATGTCAAAAGAGATGGCGCGTGAACTGGAAAATTTGCAGGCGGAAATTTACACCATCGCCGGCGAAGAATTCAATATTTCTTCACCCAAACAACTCGGCCGCATCCTCTTTGATAAATTTCAGTTGCCGGTGCTCAAAAAAACAAAAACCGGCGCCAGCACCGACGCTTCGGTGCTGGAAAAATTGGCGCTGCTACATGAACTGCCGCAAAAAATCGTCGCATCCCGTGAGGTGAGCAAACTTAAAAACACCTACGTCGATGCCTTGCCGGCGCTGATCAATCCGCGCACCGGGCGCATTCACACATCGTATAATCAAACCGTTACAGCAACCGGCAGGCTGTCTTCCACAAATCCCAATTTGCAGAACATCCCGATCCGCACCCAAATGGGGCGGCGCATTCGCCGGGCTTTTATCCCGCAAAAAACCGGCTGGTCCATTCTCGATGCCGACTATTCGCAGATTGAATTACGGCTCATGGCGCACCTTTCCGGCGATAAAAACTTACAAGAAGCTTTTCACAATAATGAAGATATTCACCAGGCCACAGCCGCCCGTATTTTCGGCAAATCAAAGGAAGAGGTAAGCAACGATTTACGTCGCCGCGCCAAAGAAGTTAATTTCGGTATCATGTATGGCATGGGTGCTTTTGGACTCAGTTCGCGGCTGAATATTGCCCAAAAAGAAGCGCAGACAATCATCGACGAATATTTCCTGCAGTATCCGGGTGTGAATGACTACATTCAAAAAACGTTGCAACAGGCCCGTGAAAAAGGCTATGCAGAAACGATGCTCGGGCGGCGACGACAAGTGCCGGAAATTCACAGCACCAACCGGCGGTTGCGCGAATTTGCCCAGCGCATCGCGGTCAACATGCCGATTCAGGGCAGTGCGGCCGATATGATTAAAATCGCGATGAACAAAATTCACCGGCGTATCATCGAAGAAAAACTGGCTGCGATGATGATCATGCAGGTACACGATGAACTGGTTTTCGAAGTGCCGCAACATGAGCTGGAAATCATGCAAAAAATCGTCACAGAAGAGATGGAAAACGCCCTTGAATTGCAGGTTCCCATTGCGGTTGATTTAGGGATTGCCGGGAATTGGCTCGAAGCGCATTAAACGGAAATTACCCGGTGTGCACAATGACCAGTATCCCGGTAGTCATTCACGGTTTGAAAAAAAATGGATGAGGAAACCGGTTTTAAAACCCGATCAATATTAGCAGTTCCTCTTAAAATATCGAGCAACAACTCGATGCCGCTCGCATCATACAGGAAAGCTTTATGCCACAGACGGCGCCCACATCAAAAGAAAATCGCTTCGAGGTTGCTGCGAAAAGTATTGCAGCCACGGCAATCGGCGGTGATTTTTACGATTTTGCCCAATTTGAGGAAGATACTCTCGGCGTTTTCATCGGTGATGTTTCCGGGAAAGGCATTCCGGCGGCACTGTATATGGCGCGCCTTGTCAGCGATTTCCGTTTTCACACACAGCTGAGCCGTGAACCTGAGGAGACGATAAAAACCATCAACAACTTGCTGGTGGAACGAGGAAGGCGCGGTATGTTTGTCACCCTGCAATACACGGTTTTGGATATCGTTACTGGTCGTGCAACGATTATCACCGGCGGGCATTTGCCGGCGTTGTGCTTGCGGGCAAAAACACAAAAATGTGAGATTTTAAATGATGATGGTGGCATTCCGCTCGGCATTTTACCGGATGCAGCCTTCCCCTCGACAGAGATTCAGATGCAGCACGGTGATTTTCTCGTCTTTTTTACCGACGGCATCACCGAGGCAAAAAACCCCGCAGGCAAACAATATAGTTTGGAAAGAGTGGTTACGTTTTTAGAAAATCAATGGGATTCGGCAGATAAAATTGTCGAAGAATTGATCAGCAATATCCACGAATTTGCCGCTGATGCCCGGCAACACGATGACATCACACTCGTCGTGCTCAAATGGCGTTAAAAAGTAAAGCCGCAATTCAATCAAATCTGTGTATATTCCAGAGAGATTATCTTTTAATAAATGGAAACCAGGTTGCAAAATGGGACTTAAGGGAGATATTTCAAAACACCCCCCTGTCTCCGACAAAGCGCAGGATGCGATCGAATTTCGGGTTCCCAGTGATCCAAAAATTTTAAAAATTGTCCGTTTGAGTGTTTCACATTTGTGCGATCTCGCCGGATTTACCGCGGAAGAGCGCAACGGCACCACCCTCGCGGTTGATGAAGCATGCTCCAATATCATCCGCCATGCCTATGATGGCGCTCACGACCAACCGATCATCGTCACCTGCAAATTACTGACAAACGGTGTGCAAATCACAATTCGTGATTTCGGAAAAAATATTCGCAAAAGCGAAATCAAATCACGCGACCTCGAAAAAGTTCGCCCCGGCGGACTCGGTGTGCATCTGATTCAAAGTGTGATGGATGTGGTAAAGTATGAACGGAGTAGCCGCAAAGGCAACAAACTCACCCTGGCTAAATATAAAAATGTGAAGTAGGAGGATACATGTTGGAAGTTACAACACGCAATCTTAAGAATGCCGTCGTTGTTGTGATAAAAGGGGATGTGGATTTATATTCATCCCCAAAAGTACGCAAAATTATCATCGGCTTGACCAAGAAAAAGACGGAGAATGTTCTGGTCGATCTGACTCAGGTGGCCTATATGGACAGCTCGGGCGTTGCAACACTGGTGGAAGGTTTGCAGCAAGTGGGCAAATACAAAGGCAAACTCAAGCTTTTTGGGCTGGAATCTGCCGTGCGTGAAGTTTTTGAACTGAGCCGTCTCGACAAGGTTTTCGAGATTTACGAGAATGAGGAAAAAGCCCTGGGAACTCTGGCTTAAATGGAAGCGATCAATAAATTTCTCGCGCATTTGGGACGGCCGTTAGTGAATTTTATCATTCACTTCCACCGGCTGGCTGAAATGATCAACGGCACATTGCGCTGGATTTTTATCGAACCGTTTCGCGGCAAACCCCTGCGCTATCGGGCAATTCTGGCACAATCGGTACGCTTTGGCTGGGATTCGGTGCTCATCGTCAGCGTCATCTCTTTTGCCATCGGGTTAATTCTGGCGATGCAGGCCGCCGATCAACTCAAACCCTTTGGTGCGGAAATATTTGTGGCCAACCTTGTTTCAGTCTCGCTGACGCGCGAACTCGGCCCGATGATGACAGCGATAATCATCGCCGGGCGCGGCGGCTCCGCCATCGCGGCGGAAATCGGCACGATGAAAGTCTCGGAAGAAATCGACGCGCTGAAAACCATGGGTCTCAATCCGCTGGGTTTTCTGGTGGTGCCGCGTTTTCTCGCCATGCTGTTGATGTTGCCGGCCCTGTCACTCATCGCCGATATTTTAGGGATTTTCGGCGCCTATCTTTTCTCGATGACCGCGCTGGAAATCAATTCCGTCCGTTTTATCAATCAGGTGGCCAATGCGCTGGTTTTGAAGGATCTCATCACGGGATTTATAAAAGCATTCGTCTTTGCCGGCATCATCGCCTCCATCGGCTGCTACCAGGGTTTTATCGTAAAAGGCGGTGCCGAGGGCGTGGGAAAATCCACCACTAACGCCGTCGTTATTTCCATTTTTTTAATCATCGCCGCGGATGTGATTTTTACAGCACTTTTTTATTCGACACTATAAATTGGATGATTTATGTCTGAAACACCAATCATCGAAGTTAAAGATTTAGTGACTCACTACGGCAAACGCAAGGTACTGCACGGCATTAATCTGCATGTGCATCACGGTGAAATTCTCGCAATTCTCGGGCGTTCCGGCTGTGGCAAAAGCACGTTGCTGCGGCATCTAATCGGCTTAGCGAAACCCACCAGTGGTTCGATTAAAATCAAAGGTGAGGAGATCACCACCCTGAGCGAGGATGAGCTTGTGCCGACCTTACGCAAAATCGGCATGCTCTTTCAGGGAGCAGCACTGTTCAATTCGATGACCGTGGGAGAGAATGTCGCCCTGCCATTGCGCGAGCATACGAAACTGCAGGAGTCGACGATTCGCATCATGACACGGATGAAGCTGGAATCAGTCGAATTGAGTGGTTTTGAAGATTTCAGTCCGGCACAGCTTTCCGGCGGCATGAAGAAACGCGCCGGGCTGGCGCGCGCCATCGCCATGGACCCTGAGATTTTGTTTTGCGACGAACCCTCGGCCGGGCTCGACCCTGTCGTCGCCATGGGCATCGATCAGCTTATTTTAAAACTGCAGCGCGCTTTTAAAATGACGATAGTCGTGGTAACCCA
>JAJRYV010000115.1 GCA_024275575.1 bacterium | reverse complement strand
GCTGGAGGGATTCAATGAGAAGATTTCATATATTAACCGCTGAGGTCGCGGAGAACGCAGAGATAAAAAAAATAAAAACATGGCACGGCAAAGCCGCAAATCACAAAATGACCAAATTACAAATAAAATCCAAACTTCAACTATCAAATCGCAAACAGTTTTAGCGAATGTTGAATTGCTGTGGCTTTCGATTTTGTTTGGGATTTTGGAAATTAGGATTTGTGATTTGTTTGTAATTTGTGTCTTGGAATTTCTTGCGCAATAAATCAAAGCAATCAGATAAACATAACAAACTAAACAGGATATCTTGTGCCCAAACAGATCATCACCCGCAAAGCCGCGGACAATGCCTATTTTCACCGCGACTTTCATATCGCTTTGAATTACGCCATCGATTATCTGCAGCGTAAATTTGGCGCTGATGCGGTTCGCGAATACCTGGCGCAGTTCGCCGGGGCCTGGTATGCGCCGCTGAAAACGACGTTGGCGGAAAAAGGATTGTCGGCCGTCAAGGCGCATTACGAAAACATCTATGCGCTCGAAGGGGCGGAATTCGACATGCAAATTTCCGGGGACGAGCTGGTCATTCATCTGCACGCTTCCCCGGCCGTCCGGCACATCAAGGCCAACGGCCATGCCGTGTCGCCGCTCTTTTACGAAACGGTCGCGGCGGTGAATCAGGAAATTTGCCGCGACACGCCTTTTGCCTGCGAGCTGCTCGACTACCATTCCGAAACCGGCGGCTATCGTCTGCGATTTTTCAGGAGGGCGAAATGATTTCCTGCACCGAGTTCATTCCCGCCTACAGCGAGCTGTTCAAGTATCTCGAGCAAAAGCAGGGCAAGGCGGCGGTGGTCGATTTCTGGAACTGGCTGTCGGACAATTTTCTGACCAATCTTCGCGAAGCCGTCGCCGAAAACGGCATCCGCTGCTGCTGGATTTACTGGAGCAAGACGCTGAACGAAGAGGCGGCCGATTTCACCATGGAACTGGACGAGGAGGCCGGAGAGTTCTCCATCACCATGCACCATTGCCCGTCCAAGGGCCGGCTGCTCGGGTACGAGCATCTCCAACCCTATCGCGATTACTGTGAACACTGCGATGTGCTCTACCGGCGCGTGCTGCAGCCGCTGGGCTTCGACTATGAACTGGATCGTTCGCAGACGGATCAGGCGCGCTGTCGGCTTACGGTGAAAAAGGCGAGTAAATAGAATTGGCCACGGAAATGGAATGCCACAGAAAAAATATCTTGAATTTTTACAGGAAAAATTAAAAATCAATTCAGTGGCCTATCGTTTCTGTGGCCTCAGGTCCACAGAAATTTTTTCATAATCATTCTGCCGCTAAATTATTCTGTCAAAAAATGAAAATAAAGTTATAACCATAACCGGAGATCAACATGAGCAAAGATTGGTGGAGAGAAAAGGCCAAGGGAACGCCGCACATCATCACGGAAACGCCCGGCCCGAAATCTCTGAAAATGCATAAAAATGCCAGCAAATATATTCGCGGTCTATCTTCGCAGGTCAAACTGTTTCCGGTCGCATTCGAAGAGGGCTATGGTATCACGCTGACCGACGTGGACGGCAACCGCTACCTGGATTTTTCATCCGGCATCTATGTGACGTCGCTCGGACACAGCCATCCGAAAATTTCCGGGGCCATCGCTGCCTGGGCCAACAAGCTGATGAACTGCCACGATTTCACCACGCCGATCAAGGAAAAGCTGCTGGAAAAGATGGCAGAGGTGCTTCCCGGCGCACTGAACGCGGTGCAGTTTTACAGCGACG
>JAJRYV010000114.1 GCA_024275575.1 bacterium | reverse complement strand
TGACGCCGCTCCGCGGGATTCTCCCTTTTCATCAGCGAGATAGACGTTGCTCCACGCGGGACGCAAAGCAGGCGCCTGGGAATACATCGTCTGCCATTCCTCATCCGTGAGGCGCTTGAAATTTGTGCTGGTATATTCATAGTAACTCATCACCGGGCCGATAAAGGCGATGTTTTTGCCCTCGCTGTTTTCCGCTGTGACGATAGCGAGATCGACTGGCCCCGCGCCCACATGTTTCACCCAACCGACATAATTACCGACTGCATCCGTCGGCGCCGTGTGCACATCGGCGACAACCAAATCCTCTTTTTCCAATCCTGCCTCACGGTTATAATAAAGCTCCGTATACCAACCCTGAAAAACCGGCGCGCAGCCCTGCACCTGATCGTATAAAACCTGCCGTAAAAATTCACCATCTGCTGCGACTGGTTTTTCCCTGTCGAGTTCATTCTGCGCGATACGCTGTAATTTTTCCATCGTTTGCGAAACTTTCGAAAAATAGGCCAGCAGAAATTCTTTCGAGCCGCTTTGGTTGAATTGCAAGCTACTGAAAAAAGTATGGGCTTCATCGGCAAATTGGCGGATGGCCGTATAAAACTGCGGAAAAGGTTCGATGAAAACTTCGGGATAGAAACAACCGGCTCCACCGGTATAAGACTGTTTGGCATAAAGCAAATTATCGTGGCGCAACTGTGCCCAGGAAGCAAGCTGCGTATTCATTTTCTGCTGCCACCAAGCGGCTGTCTGCATAAACGCCGGAAAAATACTGCGGTCGGTCGGCGGATTAAGCGTACGAATGGCATTGAGCCAGCCATTGTAGAGTGATTTGCGCCAGAAATCTTCACCATAAGCATCGATGAGATAACGCAGGCTGCGCAGATTGGATGAATAATGATAATCGTCGAGTTCCGGCTGCAAAAGCTGCAATGCCGCATCGTTTCCCAGCGCGAAAAGCACATCGAGACTGGAAGGCAGCATGCGTTTTATTTTCGTATTCTGGAACATGATTTTATCGAAAACGACATTGCCGAACACATAGGAATCGATGATGAAGCGCTGCCCCAGCAGCAAAAATACCGAGGCCGGTTCGATCTGTTCCAGATCCATCGGCGAAGTGAGTATTTGTGAGAGAATTTTTTGACCGGCATAAGATTTGTTTTTCAGGGTCTCCTGCAGCTTGTTGACATTGATAGTATCGGCAAAAACGGAAGCGTCGGCGAAACCGCATTCACGCATCAGCTCATCGAACTGCCAGACGGTGACGTTGTCCGACTCACCGACGAATTGGCGGATGATGTTCTCCATTTTTTGCAGATGCGCCATGGCGGTACTGTTTTGGCTGAGTTCATTGATCAAAGCGGCCAGCATGGTTTGCCGCTGGATATCCGCCGGTTTTTGCTGCGACGCATATTCTTTCGGCGCAGTGAGATAAATTTCGGTACGACCGAGCCAGATCATCGCCTGAAAATATTGACCGAGTTCCTTTTGCTGTGTATAATGCCCGCGAATGGTAAACTGGCTGAAATCAAATTTCCGCGGCGTCGAAGAAAAGAGCGCGATTTCTGTCATGTTTTGCGCTATAATCAGTCGCTGCAATTGATCGATTTCCGCCTGATTTTCTGCATAGAACGGTGTGACCGATTCCCCCAGCAGCGATCGTGTCAGCGTCACATAAAGATCGAGGTCATGCAAGGCAAGCTGCAGCGCAGCAGAGGGATTTGCGCCATATTTTACTTGCAAGCGGCCCTGGCTGCCGGAAAAATAGGCCATGAGAATTTTCAATTCCGGTATGAGCAGAGATTTTTCCAGGGTGATCAGAATTTCATTGTAGGACATGTGTAAAGCGTGCAGAATAGCGTCGGTCGAGATAAAAACAGGCAGGTCTTTGGTATAAATTTCGAGAAAAGCGCTGGCGAAAGTGCCGGGCTGAAATCGCTGTGTGACCATGAAACCGTTTTTATCGAGCAGGGATTTTTCATAATCGGTGAGTTTGAAATGAAAATCGATGCTGTCGAGATAAGCCGGTTGGGCTGAAGAAACCACTTTTGCATCAAACATGCCGGCTGGATAAGTATTGAGCAATTCGGTTGTGCTCATATTTTTACTCTCTTCCAACACCCTGGCGTAAGTACTGATATCGAAATTTTCAGTATTTTGGGCTGAGATGAAAAGGGGAAACAGCAAAAAAACGAACAACAGCAATGTCTTTATTTTTGCACGCTTCATGAGAAAACTCCGTTTTATGATTAAAATTTAATTGACAGAAGCCTGATGGCAAGACAAGTGCCACAATTCTCTTTCTGCAAATTAAGTCTGTCAACCCAGGCCATTTGGCTCCGCCGAGTCCAAACTTTTGAATTTCAAAGCAGGAATTTGAGCATTGACACGTTCAGCCGTCGATAAATTTTACCAAATTTTGCCGGCGGCGATCGACCGTCAACTGCGTTATATCCGGGCGGGAATAATGGCCGGCAGGATCGAAATTTTGCCGTTCGCGCCGCACTGCTGCATGGTCAATTTCTGCGACAATGAGTTTTTCCCCACCGGTCACCGGGGCGATGATCCACTCGCCATCCGGGCCGGCGAGACAGGAGCCGCCATCCGCCGCAGGCCCGCTGAAGCCCTGGCGTATAGGTTCAAAATGCGGAATCGCCGGTGAAATATCAGCCGCGCGCATCAAGCCTGAAACCGAAATGACAAACGAGCGCGCCTCTTTGGCGATGAAGCGGGTGATATCGAAAGTATTGCGTTCACTGCCCGGCCATACGGCAATGTGCAAATCTTCTCCGAGTGCATAAAGTGCAGTGCGCAAAAGCGGCATCCAGTTTTCCCAACAGTTGAGGCCGCCGAGGGTGAAAGCGCCATGTTTATGCACCTGTAAACCGTTACCGTCGCCTTGAGCCCAGACCAGCCGTTCTTCGTAAGTTGGCATCAATTTGCGGTGCACCGAGGCGATTTTTCCAGCATCATCGATAAAAACCAACGAGCAGTAGAGACTGTGGCCGCCGCGGTCGGCTGCCCGTTCGATGCAGCCGAGGTAGACGGCGATCTTTTTTTCAGCGCAGATTTTACAAAGTTTATCGAGATCACCGGCTTCGATCTGTACCGCCTGTTGCAGATACCAAGCGTACATATTTTTCTGCACTGCTGAATTGAATCTCGCGCCATCGGTGCGCTCGACCCAGAAGGGATAGCCAGGTACCAGCGCTTCCCCGAAAACAGCGAGACGGCAATTCTCAGCAGTCGCTTGCACAACAAAACCGATGACCTTTTCGAGCGTTTTTATACGATCCAGCCACACCGGAGCCATTTGCACCAACGCCAGTTTGAGTAAATCCGGATTATCTTTGCTCATAAATACATGCCCTCAAATTAAAAGTAAGAACCCCATCAATCGAATAATTCATCAACCCGCCCCCACCGATGATGCGAACACATTTTAATACCTGAAAAAAATATATGCTTTACTAATTGCCCGCATGGTGTTATCTTTTAATTCATCTTTTATCGGGGCCAAAATAAGATTGAAAAAATCTCAACAGAATTGTCGCACCTCAACTGCAATTGCTTCTTTACACATGTTACCGCTTTCAGGGAATTTAAACGATACAAGTGCGGTTGCACATTTATAAATTTTTTTTGAATTAAACAAGGAAAGCCAATGAAAGCCTCCGACCTGTTTATCAAAGCCCTCGAAGCCGAGGGTGTCGAGTATATTTTCGCTGTTCCGGGTGAAGAAAACCTCGACATGCTCAACTCATTGAAAAACTCGCGCATCAAACTCATTCTCAACCGCCACGAACAAGGCGCCGGATTTATGGCCGCTACCTACGGCAGGCTCACCGGCAAAGCCGGTGTTTGCTTGGCTACCCTCGGCCCCGGCGCAACAAACCTGGTGACCGCTGCCGCTTACGCCCAACTTGGCGCCATGCCGCTGTTGATGATCACCGGACAGAAACCCATCAAAAGCAGCAAGCAGGGGCGTTTTCAAATCGTCGACGTCGTCGGCATGATGCGACCGCTGACGAAATACACGCAGCAGATCGTCAGCGGTGATAATATTCCTTCGCGGGTGCGTGAGGTGTTCAGATTTATCGAAGAAGAGCGCCCCGGCGCCGGGCATCTGGAATTTCCCGAAGATATTGCCGTTGAAGACACAACTGCCGCCATCATTCCCAAAAGCCGTGTGCGCCGGGCTGTCGCTGAAGGGAAAGCGATCAAACAAGCCGTTGCAATGGTTGAGGAAGCCCAACATCCGCTGTTGCTCATCGGTGCCGGCGCCAATCGCAAAATGACTTCAAAAATGCTCAACGAGTTTATCGACAAAACGGGCATACCCTTTTTCAGCACGCAAATGGGCAAAGGCCTGGTGGACGAACGCCACCCGCTGTTTTTAGGCAATGCCGCTCTTTCCGCTAATGATTTGCTTCACCGTGCCATCGAAAGCTCTGATTTGATCATCAATATCGGTCACGACGTCGTTGAAAAACCGCCGTTTTTTATGCAGCGCGATGGTTTTAAAGTGATTCATATCAATTTTTCCAGCGCTGTTGTCGATCCGGTCTATTTCCCGCAACTGGAAGTTGTCGGTGATATAGCCAACAGCATCTGGCAAATTAAGGAGGGGCTGAAGAAACAGGAAAACTGGGATTTCGCCCGTTTTATGAGAATCAAAGAACATGTCGACGCCTTCATGAAAGTCTGCGTCACCGATGCCGGTTTCCCGGTCTGCCCACCGCGTTTGGTCTCCGATGTGCGCAAAGTCATGCCCTCCAACGGCATCATCGCGCTCGATAACGGCGTTTATAAAATCTGGTTTGCGCGCAATTATCTCGCCCACCAGCCCAACACCGTGCTGCTCGATAACGCTCTTGCTTCCATGGGCGCCGGCCTGCCCTCGGCCATGGCGGCGCGTCTGGTTTATCCTCAGCGCAAAGTCATGGCTATCTGCGGCGATGGCGGATTTATGATGAATTCCCAGGAACTGGAAACCGCCGTGCGTTTGAAAATGAACCTCACCGTGCTCATCTTGCGCGACGACGCCTACGGCATGATCAAATGGAAACAGGCCGGCATGGGTTTCGAAAATTTCGGTCTTGATTACGGCAACCCGGATTTCGTCAAATATGCCGAGAGTTACGGCGCCCACGGCCATCGCATCGAAAAAGCGGACGATCTGGCGCCGCAAATGGAGCACTGTCTTAACCGGCCCGGCGTACATGTGATCGATTGCCCGGTAGATTATTCACAAAACGACGAGATTTTAAACAAGGAAATTAAAAGATTAGCGCGGTTTATTTGAGAAGTGTCGATTGAGAAAAGAACAGATCAATAATCAACGCGCAATATTCAACAATCAATTTTCAAATACTGAGTCACCTGAATATTGGATATTCATCTCGTTACAAGGCTCTGCCTTGTAACGCCGGGCCGGACGCTCTGCGTCCCGTATGGAAAAGAGTACAGCCGGATTTGATTCTTTTGCAAAGCCGCCATGTGCATCCTGTTCTTTTTGCTTCACCCGGCTTTGGCTTTGCTTGCTCAATTTTGATGAATCTTTGACCCCACAGGGCAACGTACGTAACCCTCGCCGAGGAGGCCGTCGCTCTATCATTCCATGGAAGGACACAGAACGCTTACCTGAACCTTTAAACCTAAAAATTTTTCACTTTCCAAAAGGACAATAAAATGGCACAAAAATACCCACTGATGATCCCCGGTTCAGCGACAAATGACGGTTATCTCAAAGTTTTCGCCCCTTTCGACAATTCGCTCATCGCCGAGGTTGAAGCGGCGGATAACGCAGCAACAGACCGGGCTTTGCAAACAGCGTACGCTTTGTACAAAAACCGCGACGCCTGGCTGAAGCCTGCGAAACGCATTGAAGTTTTAACAAAAACAGCCGCCATCATGCAAAAACGCGCCGAAAAACTGGCGCTGGAAGCAGCCCGCGAGGGCGGCAAACCACTGCTGGATTCGCAGGTGGAAATAACCCGCGCTATCGACAGCGTCAAAAGCTGCGTTGAAACTTTGCGCACCGAATCCGGGCGTGAAATCCCCATGAATCTCAATGCGGCTTCCACAGGAAAACTGGCGATGACGCGCCACGAACCCATCGGTGTGGTTGTCGCTTTGAGCGCCTTCAATCACCCGCTCAATCTCATCGTGCACCAGGTTGGCCCGGCCATCGCCGCAGGCTGCCCGGTGATCGTCAAACCAGCCGAAACGACGCCGCTCTCTTGCCTGCGTTTTGTCGAAATTCTTCGTCAGGCCGGGTTGCCGGAAGAATGGTGCCAGGCCATGGTCGTCAACGACCTCGCTGTGGCTGAAAAGCTGGTTACCAATAACCGTGTCGCTTTTCTCACTTTCATCGGCAGCGCCAAAGTCGGCTGGATGCTGAAATCAAAACTGGCGCCCGGTGCTCGCTGCGCCCTGGAACACGGCGGCGCGGCGCCGGTCATCGTCGACCGGGAAGCGGATATCGACGCGGCCATCGCACCGCTGGCCAAAGGAGGATTCTACCACGCCGGCCAGGTTTGCGTATCGGTACAGCGTATTTTTGCCCACGAATCCATCGCCGAGGAATTGGCTGAAAAACTCACCACAACCGCGGAAAAAATGAAAATCGGCGATCCCACTTTGGCAGCGACCGAAGTCGGCCCACTCATTCGCCACGGCGAGGTTGACCGGGTCGAATCATGGGTGCGCGAAGCGGTGAGCGCCGGCGCCAAACTGCTGTGCGGCGGCAAGCGCATTTCCGATTCCTGCTACGAGTGCACCGTGCTCTACGGCCCTCCTGCCGACGCCAAAGTGAGCACATTGGAAATATTCGGCCCGGTCATCTGCATCTATCCCTACAGTGATATCGACGACGCATTGACGCGCGCCAACAGCCTGCCCTTCGCATTTCAGGCGGCCGTATTTTCGCAGAATATCGATACCGCCATGTATTGCTACAACCGTCTCGATGCCGCCGCGGTGATGATCAACGAACATACCGCTTTCCGTGTCGACTGGATGCCGTTTGCCGGGGCGAAGCAATCGGGCTATGGTGTCGGCGGCATCAAATACACGATGCGTGACATGCAGGTGGAGAAATTGCTGGTTTTGAAATCGAAGGGACTATGAGTTTAAATCATTACCGTTGCGAATGTAAACAATCTATAACTCAACGTCGAAAATGATGATGCAAATTTATTGTTCAGAGTATTGTTTGGGGGTGTGAGATCAATGCGTGTTTATGAACAGATCAGGCTAAAAGCACCAATTCCCGACAGTCATTTTCGCCAAATAATTTTGATCAATATCTACTCCAATCCCCGGTTTTGTTGCCGGTACCATCACAAAGCCTTGCTGATCGATTTGCCACGGTGGAACGACAAGATCACGTTCGAGATATTGCCCGGGTGGCGACAAATCTCCGGGCAAAGTAAATCCGGGCAACGATGCCAACGCCACATTAAACGCCCGGCCGATACCGCTTTCCAGCATGCCGCCGACCCATAGGGGAATTTGATTTTTTCGGCAAAAATCATGAATTTTCAGAGCATTGCGCAAGCCGCCGACACGTCCCGGTTTGAGGTTAACAACCCTGCCACTACCCAGCGTCAACATGGTCCTGCAAGCCGCTGGTGAGCAGATGGATTCATCGAGACAGATCGGCGTTTTGATGATTTTTTGTAATTCGGCATGGTCAACATGGTCGTCCCAGCCCAGCGGCTGTTCGATCATACTGAGGCTCAAGGGATCAAATCGCTGCAAATGGTGAAAATCCGTTTTTGAATAAGCGCTGTTGGCATCTGCAGCAAGGTCAAAATCATCGCCGAGATTTTTTCGTAAAAAATGCAAATATTCGAGATCTTTTCCCGCGGTGATTTTAATTTTTAAACGCCGGTAGCCTTCATCTTTTGCAGCGAATGCCTTTTTCAGCAAAATCCGTGGCGTTTCCTGCATACCGAGGACAAGACCTGCAGCCACTTTTTTTTGCGTGCCGCCCAATAATTTCGCCAGTGGTTTCCCCGTCTTTTTCGCCGCCAAATCCCATGCGGCCATCTCCAGGCTTGCTTTGGCAAAATGCCACCCGCGAGCGCTTTTATCGAGCATATCAGCGATTTCAGCAGGATGGGAGAATTCATATTGCACCAGCGCAGGCGCCAGCCAGTTTTGCAGCGCAAAGAGCGCCGTATCGATGGTTTCCGGCAAATAGCCGGGATATTCGAGCGCCACACATTCGCCCCAGCCGGAGACATCATCATCGTCAACAAGCTCCACAATCAATCAACGACGGCTGATAACTCTGCCATGGCTGGTGACAAATTCATGACGCAACGGCAGTCGGACTTGCCGCAGCATTATTTCACGAATTTTCATTCGGACCGGCTTTCAATTGAAAATCATCGGCGTCCTGCCAGACGGGAAAATCCCGGCGACACGTTTCCAAAATTTTACGGGAGAGTTCATGGGTAAAAACACCGCTTGAATTTACATATAACGCGATGACTTCGCCCATGGGAGAAATGACGCCGGAATCACCGCTGTGGGCAAAACCGTGCCCATCGGCGCCAACGCGATTCACACCAACCACATATGTCTGGTTTTCCACGGCACGTGCTGCGAGCAGCAGCTTCCAGTAATGGCTGCGTTTTTCCGGCCAGTTGGCGACAAAGATAGCGAGATCGTATTCCTGTTTTCGGTTGCGAACCCATACGGGAAAGCGCAGGTCGTAGCATATAAACGGGCAAATTTTCCAACCGCAAACCTCGATGATCAGGCGATCGGTGCCGGCCGTATAAGTAAAATGCTCGCGTGCCATACGAAACAGATGACGCTTATCGTAATAGTGTAAATCGCCGTCAGGCGTCGCCCAGAGCAAACGGTTGAAAAACCGGCTATTTTCCTGAATAATCACGCTGCCGCAGAGATGCATGTTCATTTTTTCTGCATTTTCCTGCAGCCAGGAGACGGTTTTACCATGCATCGTTTCTGCACATTTTTCTGCTTTCATGGTAAAACCGCTGGTGAACATTTCAGGTAAAACCACCACATCTGTTGCCGGTTCGACAGCCGTGAAAAACGCATCGAACATCTCGCGGTTTGCCGCGGCATTCTGCCAATGCAACTCAGTTTGAATCAGCGTAATTTTTAAATCATCGATCATGAGGTTTTGTTGAAAGTTACAGGTTACAGGTTACAGGTTACAGGTTACAGGTTACAGGTTACAGGTTACAGGTTACAGGTTGCAAATTCAGAGTTCAAAGTTCATTATACAACATTCAAAATCTCATCCCCAGACCAGGTATTTTAAATACACATAAATGACCGGCACGGAGAGCAGTTCACTGTCAAAGCGATCGAGCACACCGCCGTGTCCGGGTAAAATTGATGATGAATCTTTGATGCCGGCATCGCGTTTGAAAAGTGATTCGACGAGGTCGCTCAGTTGGCCAAAAACACCGATAATCAGACCGATGACAACGATGTCAAGCAACTGTAGCGCTGTATCTAAAAAGGAATGGCAAAGCAATGTCGTGCCAACAGCGCCAAGGACGCCGCCGATGGCGCCTTCAACTGTTTTATTTGGGCTCACAAGCGGTGCCAGTTTATAGCGGCCAAATTTTTTGCCGGCAGCGTAAGCACTGGTATCACAGATCCAGGTTGCGAGTAAAACGATAAAAACCAGGTTTGCGCCAAATTTATCCGTGAGACCGACAGAATCGGGAAGTTCGCGTAAATCGAGCAGAAAGCCATACAGAATGCCGATATAAATTGTGGTTAGCAGTGCGGCGGAGACATTAGAAATAGCATTGTTCTCTTTTTTGGCAAGCTCGAGCAACAGCAGCAGAATCGTGTATCCGGCGATCACTTCCAGCAAGAAATGCCGCTGGTTGAAATAGATGATAAGAAAAAGCAGCGGGAAAAACAGCAGGATGGGCATGCGGCTCGGTCGCATGCCTTTTTCTTCGGTGAATTTGATGAATTCAAAACCGGCCAGCATCGCCATTAAGGTCATCAGCCCCCAGTAAAACCATCCCCCGAACCAGACACAAGCGATGATTGCAGGCCCCCCGATTGCAGCGACGATGATGCGCTTCGCAAGATTACCCAAAGCCAATATTTCCTCCTCACCCGAATAAACCAGCGTTAAATTGACGACAACTTTTAAAGCCGTGTCGCGATAATTCAGATTTTTTTCGTTGCATTCGGTCTTAAAGTATAAAAAAAACGCCCAATTCAAAATGAATTGAGCATGAAATTATAAGCTGTTAGCAAGCGAGTCTTTTTCTGAACGCCGCTTTAAATATCGACTTTCGTATCCTGTTTGGTTTTTCGGCTGTTTCGCGGTTTGGTCTTGTTGCGCGGCGGCGTCAGTTCTTCGCTTTTGAACTTTTTGAAAGCCGATTTCTTTTTTGTTTTCCCACTCTCTTCTGCAGCAGCAGAATTTTCACTTTTCTTTTTGGCATTTTCCTCTGCCTTTTTCTTGTCTTTTACACCCCGTACACGCCGGCGAACATCTTTTGCATAAGCAGATTTGGGATATTTATCCACCAGTTCTTTATAAACTTCATAGGCCCTGTCGGGGTTATGCAGATAGGTTTCATAAGTCCAGCCCTCAGCATGCAAAGCGCGTGGCAGAAGCTCTGAATTGGGGAAATCGGCAATGAATTGTTGCAGATCACGCAGATTTTTTTTTGCCAGCCTTTTTTCCAGTAAACGGTTTTCCAAACTCTGGAATCGCAAAATATCGGCAGGTAGTATTTCGTCTTCCACCGGCAATCCCAGATGTTTTGCCGCCGCTCTGCCCTGGCTGGTTGAGGCATAATTCGTGGCAAGGATTTGATACAAGCTATCACGCATTTCCATTTTATGGTCATATTTATCAAAAATATAAGCGAGGGCGTAGAATGCCAGCGCTCTGTAATCCTCACCGCCCTGCCCCGAAAGAATATCCAGGTATTGGACGAATGCCGAATCAGCCCGGTTATATTGAAAAAGGAACAATTCAGCTAATGCAATTTTTTGATCGTTTAGCGTACTGTGCAAACTATCGAGGTCCGCCGCGGTCAGCTTTTTCTCCGGTTTCTTTTTACGCGGCCGTTGTACACCCTTGCGCGCTTTATTTTGATCGATCCCGGCCACCTTTTTCTTCACGGTCTCTTCCGCGCCGGCAGTGGAATCAGCGCCGTTTTCCCGCGCGATAATCGCTGTAATCTGTGCATTGATTTGCACGATTTTCTTTTTCAGTGCAATCAACTGTTTGATGTCTACGAGCCGGCGTGTAATCTCTTTCAGAGCTTCACCTTTTGTCGAGTGTGTCTTCCCTTTGGTGTAATACTCCTGCGCTTTCTCATAATCAAAACGCACGGATTCTTCATAGAGCCCGAGCTCCAGAAAAGCACCAACTGCCGCTTCCGTTCGCGGGTGGTCGTCAATGATCACCTGATACCATTCGAGGGCTTTGTCGATGTTGCCCAGCGCATATTGCACACGCCCGAGTTCGAGTTTTGCCTGTCCGATTTCTTTATGGGAAAAATATTTATCGATGAGGTTAAAAAAAATGCGTGACGCCTTGGCATAATCTTTCGCGGCGATATAAGCCTTGCCGTATAGCACCATTGCGGCAAATTGTGCATTGATATCTTTTGATGATTCGGCTGCACCACGAAAAAACTCTGCGGCGGCGGTATAGTTTTGCAATTCTTGACTGATTTCGCCCAGGCGTAAAAATGCTTTCCTCCTAAGTTTGCGGTCTTTGAGTTTTTTCACAACAGCTTTGTAAGCGGTTTCTGCCTGTTGATATTTCTTCTCGACATAGTAGCATTCAGCGAGCCAGTAGCGGGCCTCGGTGCGCAGAGATTTTTTCCTCTCTTTTTCAATAATCATTTTGAACTCAACTTCGGCCTGGTCATATTTTTTCAACTTCAAGTGTGTCTTTGCCAACCATAACCTGGTCTGAGGCACATAATCACTACGTGGAAAATTTTGCAGCAATTCATCGAATTTCCGCTCGGCTTTATGATAATCGTGCATGTAAAAAAAGCTTTGTCCAATAATCATCACCGAATCATCGATATACTTTGACTCCGGGTAAAATTGCAGGACTCTGCTTGCCTGTTTCACGGTTTTATCAAAGCTATTGCGCACGTTTGAAGGCAGTCGTTCTGTTTCCTGTTGCTTTTCCAGCATTTTCTTTGCTTCGTTAAAATATTTTTGGGTATTATAAAAGGTATTATAATAAGCGCAGCCATGTAAACCGGTGAATGCGCAACAAAGTAAAAAAGCAGCTGTTTTTTTTTGAATATTATCCATTTTCACGTTCCAGCTTAAAGTCGGTTTAACGCTCTCAGGCGTTGTTCGGCTTTTTTCTTATATTCAATTGATTTGGCATGATGAGGGTCGATTCGCAAAACGGCATCCCATTCTTTGATGGCGCTTTCATAATTTTCACCGGCAAAGAAACTGATTCCGGCGTTAAAATAGCGCTCAACCTCTTCCTGCAAATATAACCTGCAGGTATCGACCTGTGCCTGAATATAAGCATTGTTGGGGTCTCGCTCCTGCAAAGCCAGGTAAAGTTCATATGCTTCCAAATAGCCCTTTTTGGCGATTTTATCATCAGCATTTTTCAATAAATCATCAAAATCACTATTTTGATACGCCATTTTTCGTTTATTGCGTGCGGCCATATGGGTTTCATCCTGCTGCAGTACCGCATCGTAGAAATGAATTGCTTCCTGCCAGTTTTTTTTTGCAAAAGCAGTCTCTCCGTTTTGAAAATCACTGTCGATACGTTCCTGTTTGATCGAGCTGATTTTGCCTAAATACTGGCGAGCATCCGCTGATTCATCGAGAGCATAAGCCTTCTCAAAATAACTTTTTGCAACCTCCAGCTCCCCTTTTTTAAAGGCGGATTTGCCCTTGGAAACAAAATGGTCGATATAACGCTTCAGTTTGGGTTTCAGTACACGCAATTCATTCTTTGCAACCTGATTCTGTGGATCGAGTTCCAATATTTTTTGATAAAGCTCACTCGCTTTTTTATAATTGTTTTTCCGTACAAAGCGCTTTGCCCGCGTCAAAATTCTGGCGCTTTCTTTTTTCTGCCATTGCAGGCTTGTACGGGCCTTTTTTAAATACTTTTCAGATTCGAGGTGTTCGGTCGATTGTTCCAGTGCTTCTTCAAAGGAGAGCACCGCCATTTTGTAATTTTTCTGATTATAGTAACCAAGCCCGCGTAAAAATAATTTCTCGGCTTCATTGAAATAATAATCACGGATTTTTTGCAGGTAGAGTTTGGCCTCTGCATGCTCCGGACGCACCTGTTTTATTGCGAAAAACGCCCGTTGTGCCGCAGCATAGCTGCCCTTATCAAAAGCGATCTTGCCGAGGCGCGCAATCGCCAGCACGTTATTATCGACAGCCGGCGCGATCTGTTCGATTCCCGCTCTGGCCAGGTGATTATTTTTATCGATTGTCAAAATTTCGATATAGCACAAATCCGCTTTGATATATTTCTGCGAGGCGACGAGTTCCTGCGCCCGTTTTAGCAACGCATCAATTTTTTCTTTCCGCGCTTTTACTTTATTCTGTAGCCAGTTTTCGAGTTGCAAACTGTTTTTATCAAGCGGGTTGTAAGCACGATATTTTTTTATCTCGCGCAGTGCGAATTTATAAGAGCCGCGACGTGAAAGGTTGACGCCTTTTTGCCAGTATTTTTGTGCTTTTCGCGAGGGCGCCCTGCTTATTCTGAAAGAAAAATCAGCGACGAATTTTTTCTTCTCATGGGAATAACCGAGGCTGAGAATTTGCCGCCCAAATGTAAATGAGCCGCCGAAGGCGAAATCACCGAGGTCTTCATAAGTTGAAAACAGGGTTAAAGTTTGGCTGAGTTCCAAACCCAGGCCAATATTGATTTTTTCATCATGGCCGGTGGTACGAATGGTCGAATAGAGAAATGGCCAATCGCGGTGGTGGCGATAATGCATGCCGATTTCAGTAAATCCACGCAGGTTTTTTTTGTTGAATGATAAATCATGATAGGCAATCATCAGTGAGTATTTTTGTGCATATTTAAAAGAATTGATAAACAATTCGGGCTGCCGGTATTGATTTGTGAGAAACTGATCGCGTGATTCGACGAACATCAGACTCAGCGTCGCCGTGCCAAAATCCTTTTTTTCCATTCGGCTGGCATGCATCGAAAAACCGAATAAAAATTTGTTTCCCAATGATTTGCCGATGGCGAAGGTCGCCCGCTCGAGAATCCTGTTATCATCTTCTAACGAATCCGGCAGTACTGGGATTCGATCGATCTGAAACTGTGAAAGGCTCAAAGAGAAGGTGCCGACGCGCGGAAAAAAGCTGGAAGCGCCGACAAAATCAAGGTGGAATGGTGTATTGGCGACGAAATTAAAATTGATATCACGGTTCAGCGCCAAGGCCGCAGGATTATGTAAACTGGCTGCAGGAGCCAGCCCGCCGATCGCCATAGCAGCAGCGCCGGCGCCGGGAAACGAGTTTTCAAAGAGGCTCTGGGCTTTCACCGGGTTAATGAGCGGGTTTAACAGAACGAGAAATAAAAAAAAACATCGCATCATTTATAGTAATCTCATAAAAGACGACGCCTGCGGCGTGTCGATTGAGCTCGATTAATCAGGCGAAAGCAGCGTCGCGGTATTCGATTTGACAGATTTCAACCGGCGTTGTACGGCCTTTCACGATGATAGGCTCAAGTCTCGTCGTTTTGTAGCGGCTGTTCATCGATTTCAGCGGTGTGGCTTCGACGATGATCTGCCCGGCACGTGCGATAGAACAAAGCCGCGAGGCGACATTAACGATATCCCCGATAACCGTATAGTCCATGCGGTCCCGCGAACCCATATTCCCCAGGACGGCAGCCCCATGATTGATACCGATACCGATATCCAGCGTGACTTCATTTTTCCGGGCTCTTTCCTGATTGAGTATCACGATTTTCTTTTGAATTTCAATCGCTGCTGATAGCGCACTTTGCAGCATCATGCCCGTTGGGAAAATGGCCATAATCTGATCGCCCATGAATTTATCGACAACACCACTGTATTTTTCAATAATTTCCGTTTGCAACTGAAAATAGACATTGATCAATTTAACGATCTGTTCCGGCTCCAGCCTTTCGGCGATCATGGTGAAATTGCGCACATCGGAAAAAAAGATCGTGACATTGTGGCGTTTGCCCTCCGTCAGCTTCATGCGTGAGCCACCGCGTTCCTGAATCATTTTAACAGTCAGGCTGGAAACGAATTTTTGCATTTGCAATTTTTCCCGCAAATGCTTTATCATGCGGTTGAATTCAGTGGCCAGTTGGCCAAGCTCATCTTCGCTGCGCGGTTTTAACTCAAAATCCAGCTTCCCCTCGCGAACACGGCGAACGGCTTGAAAAATATCGGTAATTTGTGTCACCATCACTTGCGATAAAAAGAAGATGCCCATAACCGCGATGAGAATGACACCGATAGCCGTATAAAAAATCAGCCGTTTCGTTTTTTCGATCGGTTTTAAGATTGTCGCCTTCGAAAAGACGATACCGACGATTCCAATTGTTATGGGATTACCGTTTTTTTTCACCTGAACAGGATGATAGTACTCGATAAATTCGTTATTCGTTTGAGCGGTGAACCGTTCCAACTGCATCAATTTCCGCACTTGCGATGAATCGAATGCAATGCGTGCACGGCAGGAATCGGGCTTGACGATGAGTTTTCCCAGTTTGTTGAGCGTAAAAGCAAACTCCAGCCCGGCAACACCGGTGTATGAAAGCAACTCGAGTTGTTCTTCCACCGAACCGCCGGGATCGTCAACTCCGGTCAGCTCGTAGAGCATGATATTTTTGACGTCTTGGCTTAAATTCCTGGCAATAAAGCGGCTGCTGTCTTCCACCTTTTCTTTTAATACATCTTCCTGCTGCATGAGCACAGGCATGCTGAAAAGAACCACCGCAGTGACGACCACGGCAACGATGATTATACTCAATTTCAGACGAATTTCAAGTGATTTGAAAGTGGAAATGATGAAGTCGATGAAGTGAGGATTTTTTATCTTAATGCGATATTTTCCAATATGAATGGGCGGCATGGGGATACTGTCTTACTCCCGTCAAAATTTGTTAAAATGAGCTCAGGTGCATGTGATTGTCATCTGCAAAGTTATTAATCCGGTCTGATTGATTAGCGGTTTCCGTCCGGTATCTCTTCCAACTGAATCATATGTACCTGAATGGGGCTGTCCTGCGCTTTTTGATTTAAATACCAGAAAATCATGCTGATACCAATCAGCAAAATGACAACCCGCGTAACCGGTTTTTTTTCCGGTCTTTTGGAAACCGTTTTCCGTTCGAAGCGAATTCGCGGCAGACCGAAGATTTCAGCTTCATCTTTTTCTTTGTCATAATAGTAAGGGGTGATTTTGAAACGCCTGGATTGCGGTTGTTTAAAAAACATCTCCAACTCTCTTCTTCAAGAAACGAAGGTTGTATCGACAAATTCCTTTTTGCAATTCCAATTACGGGGAACGCATCGGTATCCGGATTTTCAATTCCTTTCCCGACAAGAAACCAGGTTGAAAGAGAATTTTAACCACCGTACAATCGTCACTGGCATTGCACGAAAGCTCGCCGAAAAAATAATTCTGAAACTCAAAAAAGGAATGTAAAATGCGCAAATTATTCAATTTTAAACTTTACACCGGCCATACCAACAGATTCCCCCCCCCGTAAAAAACCGGCACTTTCGAAGCATATGAAGGTCTCTTATCGGTTTTTTTGCTCTTTCAGCGAGGTCGGTTCAAGCCTGCAGTACTGCATAAAATTACAAAAAAATTAAACAACTAAAGACTAATAAGCAAGGAGTTTCTAAATGAGACAGATTACAAAAATGTGCAGTTTCTCATTGCACTTGCCTCACAGGATAGCTATTTTACCGACCTGATTTTTTAAAGGAGACCGCATGCAAACAGGTAAAAAATTTGAAAAGCTCGTAGAAGTGATGGCCGCTCTGCGGGCTGAAAACGGATGTCCCTGGGATAAAGAACAGACCCATAAAAGCCTGCGTCCCTATCTCATCGAAGAAACTTATGAGGTATTGGAATCGCTCGATGATGAGAACATGAGCGAACTTGCCAAAGAGTTGGGAGATTTGCTGCTGCAAATCATATTTCATGCTCAAATCGCCTGCGAAAACAGGACGTTTACCATCGATACGATCATCGACGGTATTGTTGACAAGCTCATCGCACGGCATCCGCATGTCTTCGGTGATGTAGTGATCAACTCTGCCGGTGAACAATCGGTGCACTGGGAAAAAATCAAAAAAAAAGAAGGGAAAAAATCCGTTCTCGATGGTGTACCGAAAATTATGCCGGCACTCGGCCGTGCCCAGCGCTTGCAACAGAAAGCAGCGACGGTCGGCTTCGACTGGCCGTCGATCGATGGTGTCTGGCAGAAACTGGATGAGGAAATCAATGAATTAAAGCAAGCGGTTGAGGCGGGCAATCATGACGAAATTGAGGATGAATTCGGTGATGTACTCTTTACTGCGGTCAATCTCGGCCGCTTCATCAACACCAATGCTGAAGACTGCCTGCGAAAAGCCGCGGACAAATTCATCGGCCGTTTCCAGCAGGTTGAAGCACATTTTAAAAATCAGGGAAAAGAAATGAACTCAGCCTCGCTGGACGAGATAGAAGCGATCTGGCAGCAGGTAAAACTCGCTGAATAAAAAATAGCCCCGTTGGCTACAGGGCTATTTGAAGTTTAATTATTCTCTCTTTCGGCTTCGTAGGCTGCCATAATTTTCTGTTGCACCTCACGCGGGGTTTCTTCATAATGGGAAAATTCACGGCTGTGAATGCCCCTGCCCTGGGTGATGGAACGCAACGTCGTTGAATATTTATACAATTCCGCCAATGGAACCTGAGCTTTGATCACCTGAAATTTTCCTTCAGCAGCCATCCCGGCAATCTTGCCGCGACGGCTGGAAATATCCCCCATCACATCGCCCATATATTCCTCGGGAACGCGAACTTCAATGTTATAAATCGGTTCGAGCAAAACCGGATCAGCCTCTTTAAAAAGCTTGCGAAAACCCATCGAAGCGGCGATTTTAAAGGCCATATCGGAAGAATCGACCGTGTGATAACTACCGTAGTACAGGGCGACTTTAACATCGACGACCTGACAGCCGGAGATAACACCGCTTACCATCGCTTCTTTGACGCCTTTTTCTACTGCAGGGATATATTTTCCGGGAACGACGCCACCGACGATTTCATTGGCAAATTCAAAACCCTCACCACGCTGCATCGGTTCGATGCGCAGGTGAACATCGCCGTACTGTCCACGGCCACCACTCTGTTTTTTGTATTTGCTCTGGCCTTCGGTTTTCTTGCGAATCGTCTCACGGTAGGGGATTTTCGGTTCGATGAGTTCAACTTCAGTGTGATACTTCTCTTGCAGTTTACGGATGATAATATCAAGATGCAGCTCACCTTGTCCGGCTAATATTGTCTGGTGCAATTCAGGATCGACGGTGATGATAAAGGTCGGGTCTTCTTCGTGCAGCGTTGCCAGCCCGGTGGCGATTTTATCTTCTTCACCTTTTTTCTTCGGTTCGATAGCAGTGCGGATAACAGGTTTGGGAAAATCGATTTCCGGCAACAGGATTTGTTTGCTTTTCAGACAAAGTGTATTGCCGGTGTGCGTATCCTTCAGTTTCACCGCGGCGCCGATATCACCGGCAGCAACAGCTGGCACGTCAAGGCGTTTTTTGCCGTTCATCACGTAAAGCTGGCCAATCTTTTCCGCTTTGTTGCGGGTTGAATTAAAAATCTCCGAACTCGCCTGGATGCGGCCGGAGAAGACGCGAAAAAAGGTTAATTCACCAAGATGCTGTTCCGACATGGTTTTAAAAACCTGCGCTGCAAGGGAGGCCTCAGAAGTGGCAGGAAGCTTAACTTCATTTTCACCGCTGACATCGGTGCCGGTAATCTCCGTATGTTTTTGCGGTGAGGGACAATAGGTGGCGATAAAATCGAGCAATTGTTCAGAACCCTTTGCCTGCCCGGCCGCACCGGCCAGAATTGGTGAAACCACACCACTGCTGATGCCATTACGTAAACCGTTGATGATATCTTCCGGTGAGAGTTCACCTTCTTCGAGAAATTTTTCCAGTAAATCATCATCCGCTTCAGCGATTGCTTCGATGAGTGTTTCGTGGGCAGTATCTGCCTGGTCCTGCAAATCTGCAGGAATATCGCCAACAGCGGCTGCGCCTTTATCGTCAAATGTGATCAGTTTCATCGCCAGCAAATCGATGATTTTATTAAATCCTTCACCGCAGTTAACAGCGATTTGCACCGGGATTGCTTTATTACCGAACGATTCCTGAATACTGGCCACAGCAGCATCAAAATTGGAGTGTTCGCGGTCGCAGAGGTTGATAAAAAACACGCTCGATACATTTTTACTGGTGACATATTTAAAATTCATTTCTGTGCCGACTTCCACACCGGCGACTGCATTGACCAGAACCACTGCCGTTTCCACCACGCCGAGCGCGCCGACAACTTCACCGACGAAATCGGAATAACCAGGGGTATCAACGATATTTATTTTACAATCTTTCCACTCGCAATGCAGCAGGGTTGTAGAAATTGAAAACTTGCGGTCAATTTCATCCTGGTGGTAATCGGAAGCTGTTGAGCCGTCATCGATGGTGCCCATACGATTGATGGCTTTTGCTGAAAACAGCATAGCTTCTGCGAGGGACGTTTTACCGACAGTCGCGTGGGAAATGAGAGCGACGTTTCTGATCATTTCTGTTGAATACTCTTTCAAAATGGCCTCCCCTGCTTACACAGGTTTTAATCGTCAGAAATTTAGTTATATGTTCTTGTTTTCATCGCAAAAAAATATCTCTTCAAAATTCAAACAACCATCAAAATCATTGTGAGATCCCGGCAGTTTTGTCCGCAGTTCGGAAAATTTTCACAGTTTTTTTTACGCGCGAATCAGCTATCACGCAATGCCCTTTTTAAGATTTTACCTGAACTGCTGCGTGGGAGCCGAGCGAGAAACTTGACCTGATCAGGACATTTGTATGCCGCCATTTTATCGAGACAGTACTCGCGTATTTCTTCTATCCCGGTTTTCCGTCCGGGTTTCACGACGATAAATGCAGTAATTTGTTCGTTTGAATTCCCTGAAGTATCGCCAATAACCGCTGATTGCAAAACTTTTGGATGCGCATTTAAAATAATCTCGATTTCTTTCGGGTAAACGTGAAACCCGCCGCGTAAGATCAAATCCTTTTTCCGGTCGACAAGGCACAAATAACCGTCTGAATCAATTTTTCCGACATCGCCGGTATTCAGCCATCCCCGGTGAAAAACCGATTTCGTTGCTTCCGGCCGATTAAGGTAATATTTCATTACCTGTTTGCTGCGGATCATGATTTCACCGATATCTCCCGGGGCAACCTGCTGTTGCTGATCATCGACAATTTTCAGATCGACTTCAGGCAGTGGCCAACCCACGGTGCCGTATTTTTGTTCGCGGTAAATGCGGTTTGCCGCCACGAGTGGTGAACATTCTGACAGGCCATAACCTTCGATGATGGGCACATTCAATCTATTTTTAATATGAAAAAATGATTGTTGCGAGAGCGGGGCACCGCTGGAGATGCAAAGGCGCAGCTTGAGATTCTCAGCATTTTCCGGCAAATCACCGAGGATGGAATCGAAGATCGAGGGCACACCCGGCAACACCGTCACCTGATTTTGCGACAGTGCATGCACAACTTTACTGCTTTCAAACTTCGGATGCAAAACGAAAATTGCACCAACTGCGAGAGGAACAATCATCGCGACGATCATACCCAGGGTGTTAAAGAGCGGCAGCGCGGCGAGCACGGTATCGGTGTGGCTAAAAAGAAAAGTTTCAGCGATGCTTTGCACGGTCAGGACCAGGCTTTCATTCGTATGTGTCGCGCCGCGCGCTTGGCCACCGATGCCGGCGGAATAAAAAATCAAGGCGATGTCTTCAGAATTAATCTCTGCGCGTGCCGGCACCGGTCGGTTTTTTCGCCAGATTTCACCGAGATTGATGCCACCCTGTGGGGTCGAATCACCGATATAGAGTTGATATTTGCAATTGTCGAGGTCTTCCACTGCAGGAATGATGACGTTAGCAAAGCGATCCCATGCAATGATAGCGTGGGCTTCAGAATCGCCGAGGATATGATTTAATTCAGTGCTTTTAAGGAGAATATTGAGTGGAATGATTTCGATCCCCTGACGCATCAGGGCAAAATAAAGGAAGGCATATTCCGGTGTGTTGGGCAGCATAATCGCGGCGCGCATGCCGCGTCGCAAGCCCAGGGCATCAATCCCTGCTGCAACCTCCTCTACGTGTGTAATAAACGCATCATAAGAATAAGATTGATCCTGATAGATTAAAGCTGTTTTGCTGCCACAGTTTTTTGCGGTTTCATACAGGATATCAACAATGGATTGGCCATCTTTCATTTTATATACTTTGCAACTACGATTGTAATATCATCCTGGTGCGCTGTTTGGGCGCTAAAATCTCGCAGGTTATTCAAGATATGCTTTTTTATCCCGGTCGGGTTCTGGTTTTTCGCCTGTTTTATTGCTGTCAGCAGGTTTTTTAAACCAAACTGTTCATCATTTTTATTTTCAGCTTCAGTGACGCCATCGGAATATGCAACTAACACATCTCCTGGTTCAAACGCAACATTTTTTTTCGAATAATTGGCGTCTTTTGTCAATCCAAGGATGATTCCCGTGGCTTCGAGCAATTCATATTTGCCATTTTCATGCATGACAACTGCCGGATTATGCCCGGCACTGCAATATTCTATTTTTCTCTCATCCGGGTAAATCAGCGAATGAAAAAAAGTAGCGAAACGACCAACTTCGATGGTTTCGGCAAATTGCTGGTTTACCAGATCGAGCAAGGCGTCGGCCTCGAGGTCTCGCCGGATTTCAGTGCGGTATATCGCCTGCAGCGTCGCCATGAGAATAGCGCCCGAAACACCTTTACCGGCGATATCACCCACGGAGAGCGCAATTTTTCCATGGGTCAACTGGATGACGTTGTATAAATCGCCGCCGACCTGTTTGCTTGGTTTATTGTAAGCTGAAAAATGGAGCCTGCGCGAATTGGGCAAACGCCGCTGCAGCAACGCTTTCTGAATTTGTTTGGCGACTTGCAGGTCTTTATCGATTTCCCGTTTTTGCAGCGTCTGCCGGTAGAGACGGGCATTCTGCAAGGCAATACTGGCCGAACTGGCAAATGCCTGCAGCATCTTCAGTTGCTTTTGATTGAATGCATACAAATATTTGCTGCTCAAAGTGAAAACGCCGATGGTCTTGGCACCGATGGTTATCGGCACCGATACTTCGCTTTTCACACGCAAATCCACTTCGACGTAGCGTGGGTGTTTTTTGACGTTGGGAATGATGATCGCTTTTCCGGTTTGTGCGACCCATCCCGTCACCCCTTGGTTGAGTTTTAAATGCAATTTTCTGCGTGCATCTTCGCTAAATCCATGCGCAATTTTGTAGTCGAACTCTCCAGTTTCCTGATTGATTAAAAATATCACGGCCATATTAAACGGCACGACCTTTTGCAAAGCGATGACCATTTGTTCCAGAATGTGTTCGACCTTTAAAGAAGAGCTCAATTTTAATGCGATTTTCAACAACGTATCACGCTCGACGATTTCGAAATGCACGCCGGCATTTTTCCAGTCGTCTTTGACGAGTTTCACGGCGAGTTTCGACAGGTCTGGCCAATTGGTCGCGATTTAATCCGTGCTCACCTGTTTTTTTATTCCAAAAATGAGTACGAAAATACCGATCCATTTTTTCCGGTTTTTCAAAGTTAGAATCAGACAGGATTCACTTTCACTAAATGGTAAACCAAAGCGGAAAAAAGGTGAGGCTGCATATTCGGAAAAAGTTAAAATATGACCGTGGATTTTTTCAATATAGGCGAGCAGACGATCGGTCGCCTTCAATGAGAGGTGGCTATCTTTGTCGGGTAAAAAACCGGGGGGATAGATTTCCAAAAACGGTTTTGAACCTGCGGGGGTTTTATATAAAAAAAAGAGAGCTGAATCAGCTCCCATACTGGTTTTTAAATCTTCACAAAATGTTTGAAAAAGAATCTCTTTATAATTTAAACCGGAAAACTTTATTTTGATATCTGAAAGGCGTTGAACCTGATTTTCATAAAACTTCAAATCTTGCCACCCTGCGCTTAAAAGCTGTTTGCAGCATCGGCAGCGGTTGCCGTAATATCAAAAATCGTGTTGAGTTTTGTCATCACCAGAATGCCCTTCATGTTCTCATTCAAGGCCGCCAGTTTGAGCTCGCCGCCTTGGTTTTTAATGGAAGACAAATTAGAGATCAGGATGCCCAGACCTGAACTATTCATGCGTGTTACTTTTTCCATATCGAAAACAATCTTCTTTGTATTTCCATTTAGGACGTTGTAAACCTCGTTGCGAATGACTTCTGATGCTGGCGGGCCTCCCATCAATTTTCCATCGAGTTTGATAACGGCTACATCGCCAACCATCTCAGTTTTAAGCTTCATCCCATCCTCCAAAGTAACGATATTATATTGATTGTCTCATAGAACTCTATGTTTTAATTGATTTTCATTGTAGTATAAAAGCCATAAAAAGTCAAGAAAAATAATCGCAGATGACCAGAAGCAACAGGAAGAAAAGGTGAAAACTACATCTGTTCAGCTATTGCCGCCTGGCGGAATTCCCTTCTCACCTGGCAATCAGTAGAATCCCGTCAATCGATCCCATCGGCGGGTTCCCTGATGTGTGAGCATCTCAGTTTAAATCTGTGACGAGCATACCTGGGCTGAACAGAGACTTATCATTGAGCACACCAGCAGTTTTTTTTAAAAAGATATAAATTTACTATTGACAAAATCATTCCGATTCAATATATTCAGCACTGCAAAAATGGTATAAATGGTTTCAATATTTATCATGAGAGAATAAATGGCGCATCATAAATCGGCTATTAAACGGATTCAGATAAACGAACGACAACGCATGCGGAATAAACATTACAAGACATGCATGAAAAATGCCATCAAAGATGTTTTGGCTGCAACCACGGCGACGGAAGGCAACGAAAAACTCCTTAAAGCTGTGAGTATTCTCGATAAAATCGCGAGTAAAAAAATAATTCATAAGAATAAAGCCGCAAACCAGAAATCGAGATTGACAAAACTTGTCAACTCTTTAGCCTGATCGGCTAATTTCAAGAATATACAAGAACCGGGTGCGATAGACTCAGAAGGTAACTCCCCCTAATTCCTGATGAGCCGCCCCGGTTCTTTTTTTACCACTATCACCAATCCCCCTGATGTTCACACCTGATTTAAAACCCTGTTTGCAGCCAAGGCTAAATTTTGCTGATGCGATAGTTTGGCGCCTCCTGGGCAATCATGATATCATGCGGATGGCTTTCTCGTAACCCGGCCGCTGTCATGCGGATAAATTTTGCTTTGGCTTTCATTTCAGCAATGGTCGCCGCACCGCAATATCCCATCGAGGCGCGCAAACCGCCGATCATCTGATAAACGACATCTCCCAATTTCCCACGATAGGGCACACGGCCTTCGATGCCTTCCGGCACCAGTTTTTTAAAATTCAACTCACATTCCTGAAAATAGCGGTCCCGGCTTCCTTCTTTCATCGCGGCCAGTGATCCCATTGCACGGTACACTTTGTAAGCCCGACCTTCCATATAACTGAGTTCACCCGGGCTCTCCTCAGTACCGGCGAGCAAGTTACCCAACATGACGGAATCGGCACCCGCAGCAATCGCTTTGGCGATATCACCGGTTTGTTTAATGCCTCCGTCAGCGATCAACGGCACATCATATTTGGCACAAATAGCTGCACATTCGAAAATAGCGGTGATTTGCGGCACACCCACACCGGCGATGATGCGAGTTGTACAAATAGAACCCGGACCGATGCCGACTTTTACCGCATCGACTCCGGCATCAATCAGCGCTTGCGCCGCCGCGGCCGTGGCGACATTCCCCGCGATAATTTGCGTTCGATCGCCGAATTTTACTTTTAGCTTCTCGACTGTCTGCAATACACCGGATGAATGCCCATGCGCCGTATCGACCACCAGTAAATCGACGAGAGAATGGACTAACGCCTGCGCCCGTTCGAAAACATCCTGCGTGACGCCCAGTGCAGCGCCGACGATCAAACGACCGTGTGAGTCTTTTGCCGCAAGCGGGTGTTCTTTCTTTTTCTGAATATCTTTAACTGTGATCAAGCCTTTTAAAACACCGTCGGCATCGACGACAAGCAGCTTTTCGATACGGTGCTTTTGCAGTATTTTCTCGGCATCCTCAAGCGTCGTACCCGCATCGGTGGTCACGAGACCGGATTTGGTCATCACTTCTTTGATCTGTCGTGCCGGGTTATTTTCGAAACGCAAATCGCGGTTGGTCAGGATCCCCACCAATTTGCCATCATCGACGACGGGGATGCCGGAGATACTGTATTTTTTCATCACTGCCTGTGCATCGGAGATTTTCTTTCCGGAATTCAGGGTGATCGGGTTAAAAATCATTCCGCTTTCGGAGCGTTTGACACGATCCACCTCACCCGCCTGATCTTCGATGGAGAAATTTTTATGAATAATGCCGACGCCGCCATCCCGTGCAAGCGCAATCGCCTGCCGGGATTCCGTGACGGAATCCATCGCAGCACTGACCAGTGGAATATTGATATCTATTTTTTTTGTCAGACGGGTTCGTACATCGACATCACGAGGCAGTACATCGGAACGTTGTGGTACCAGCAAAATGTCGTCAAAAGTCAGGCCCTCACCAATAATCTTATTTTCCATATTGTTTTCTCTGCTTTTATTATTTAGAATGCAATTTTAATTTGCCGACGCAGATTGTTTTCCTGCTCTCATGAGATTTATCGCAAAAAGGTTTTTGTGATACACCGGTTTTGCCCGAAATGGACTTGCGGGGAATTTCCTTTGCAAAAAGAATTGCTGATAATACCGATTATTTCAAAAAGAGTCAACCCAATATGGCAGGCTGTTTTAGTGTGGAATGACTTGAAATGGAAGTAAAAAGATTGCGGGCAACTGACATGACGAGAAAAACCGCTCTGATTTCAGTCGCGGAAATGCATTAATACATACCGAAGAGTTTGCGCAGTTTAGACACCAATGGTGTTTTTATGATCTGAATTTCATCCCGGTCATCTTCATCTTCTGCCGATTCATCAAGAACGATGGATTCAAACGGTGATTTGCGCTCACCCACAAACAATTTCGAATTGAATTCCGAACGCAGGGCTGTGAGTTTCGCAAGAGACAGTTCGTGATTATCGAGATACTCCCGTAAAATGCGCGTACATTCCTGCAAAACATCGATCGCTTCCGCAGCGACTTCGCTGCGCAGTTTTTCGCTGGCAATGCGTTCCATCGGGTAAATAATTTCAGCGATGGGCTGCATGGCTTCTTCCTCGGAAATAGCACGTAAATCACTCGTCGCCTCGCGAATTTCCTGAATCGCAGCTGTCGTTTCGCTGTCATCCTGCCCCTTCTGCATTTTGTCAATGGCAGATTCAATTTGGTCGAGGTCTGCCAAAACTTTTTGTAGCGTGATATCATCGAGTGTGCTCTCGATTACTGTGACCTCGCCCTCTTCAAAAGCCTGCATGTAGTCAGGATAATTATACGCTTCATCCAGTGATTCGTCTTTCTCAAATTCGGCGGCCAACTCATTCTCATCAATCGTTGCCGGTTCCTGCGGTTGTGGTTCGCTGTTTTCTACAGTTTTTTTGATTTTGCGAACTGCTGTGAACTCTTTAATTTCAAAAAGGCCGTCTTCGTTTTCCGCAGTGATGCTTTTACGGTTCCGCAGCGGCACGATATATTCTTCCGAATCAGCATCCTGCTCTTCGAGTGCGATGATGTCATCGATCTGAAAATCCATTTTTGTATTGGTTTCGTCAACGTAGGACCTGGCCGAACTCTCTTCCGATAATTCAACCACCTGTCGCAATGTTTGCATTGCATCATCGAGGCGTTTCTTGTTTTTTTCCAGCGATTCTTCGCCGTTGAGAGCACAGTATCGGGCGGCAGCATACATTAGCTCAGCGATCGCTTCAACGCCGTCGTAGCCATGAATCATGCCGAGATCCATAATTTGCATACAGCCATTGATGATTGCCCGTAGTTCGTCCTTTAAAAAACCTTTTGCAGCGATTTCTTTCAAAGCACTTTCTATCCGGTGGATGTTTTTGTGTACTTCCTGCCGGTAGAAAATTTCGATTGGATTTTCAGTGATATTTTCCACAGTTTTTTTCTCGATCGATTTATCCTGGATAATATTAGTCATAAATTACCGGAACGATAACCGGCAATTTGTGAATAGATCAGATTACATTCCACGATTGAGCATTTCTTCATTGCCCAAAAGGTGCCGGACATAGTTTACCATGTCTCCAACTTTACCTTTTTTTGCCCCTTTTTCAATAGTTATATTAAAATTTTCATTTTTTTTTTCAGACTGCCCGTTCGAATCGTCATCAGAAGGAAAATCTCCTGCTGAAATCTCACTCGGGGATTTATCCTCGTCAAGTGCAAGTTTGCTGTTTATCTGATCGATTACATCAAAAGAATCGTTGACTGCATCCTGCTCGTTATAAACCATGCCACGTGCGATGGCAACCGATTTATCGAGAAGGTCGGTCAGCTCTTCATCAATGGTTATTGCTCCACTTTCCATTTTTAATGCCAGCGTCTCGACACATTCAGCGAAAGTGGCAATATGGTTGAAGGCAAAAAGTTGTGCAGAATTCGCCAGCGCCGAAGTGGCATTTCTGATTTCACTGTTCGCAATGCTGGCGTCTTCGCCATTTCTAAGCTTACCCACAGCATTTTCGAAAATAGCGAGATCAGCTTCGGTTTCTTCTTCAAAAATGCGGTTAAAAACCGATTTCTCATTTACTTCTTCGGGCAGACCTGGGTCCAGATTGTCATCGAGGCCCCCTTGCGGTATTTGATCATCGATGGCAGCGTCCAGTTTTTCATCAAAAGATCGTCCGATATCCTCTTCCGCAATTTGATCGTTCTTCTCTTCATCGATTAGCTCAAGGCCCTTGATAGCTGTTTCTTCATCCGGCAGGTCAAGCTTTTTTAACCGATCATGAATATCTTCATTCTGAGAAAACGCCTCCGCTTTTTCCTTTTTTTCTTCTGCTCCGGCCGGGCTGATCGTTTTTTCAGATTTATTCTTTTCCGGTTTTGCCGCCGAAGCGCTCGTCCCTTGCCGGTTTGCTTTTAATCCAGTCACGATTAACATCACACGCAGGGTATTTTCAAGCGCTGCGTCCATGCGTGCGCCCCAAATAACACGGGCGGAAGGATCAAGGCGTTCTGCTACGGCCTGCATGATCTGCCGGGCGTCTTTCAGGCTCATATCATCACCGCCGGTGATGTTGATCAATGCAGATTTCGCCCCGACGATATCCACATCGAGAAGCGGATTTTGCACGGCCATTTCAACTGCTTCCAGCGCTTTTTGTTCGCCATCGCTTTCGCCGAGACCGATCATTGCCGTGCCGCCATCCCGCATTACCGCACGAATATCGGCAAAATCAAGATTGACCAAACCTTTTTCCGTCACTAATTCGGTGATGCCTTTTACCGCATTGACAAGAATCTCGTCCGAGACTTTGAATGCCTGATTGAGTGGCATATCCGGCACAATTTCCAGCAGTTTATCATTTTGCACGACGATGACGGTGTCGGAATTTTTCTCGAGTTTTTCCAAACCACGCATGGCGTTTTCATAGCGCATTATCCCCTCATCGGTAAAAGGCACGGTGACCACAGAAATGGTTAGCGCGCCAAGATTGCGGGCAATTTCAGCCACGATCGGAGCGCTGCCGGTGCCGGTGCCGCCGCCAAGACCACAAGTCACAAAAACCAGATCAGTATTTTCCAGCAACGCGGAAATTGCCTCTTCCGTTTCCCGCGCCGAGCGTTCCCCGATCTCCGGATCAGAGCCGGCGCCAAGGCCGTTGGTAATCTCTTTGCCGATGAGTATTTTCTCATCCGCCTCAGCGTAGAGCAGGTCCTGGGCGTCGGTATTGATGGTGATCGATTGTACGCCGGGCACACCAATCTCCACCATGCGGGTGATCGTGTTGTTCCCAGCACCGCCGCACCCGACAACTTTAATTCTTGTTTTATGAGAACTTAACAGAGACTGAATTTCTTTGTTTTTTTCAGTGTCTTTAATCTCTTTCTTCCGTTCGCCCTTTTTTTCCTTCAACGATTCCTTGATGATTTTATCCATTGTTGCTCCTGATCATAAAAGGGTCAATTGTTCCGTGCTTACAGTTTTTCAGCTCACTTTGGGTTGTGTAAAATCTTCAAGCGATTGTATAAATCGTAAAACTTCACGGTGGATTTTTTTAACTTCCGGAGATTCCATATCTTTTACTGATGCTGCATTTTTATGCAGGTGAAAGCCTTGTTTGATGATGCCAAGCGGCTTCTCCGTGCAGGGCAATTGCAATTGCAATACTTTGCTGATCAATTCTTCAACAAGTTCAGGGAAGTTGGCGAAACCATCCATACCCATTTTTTTGGCCAGGCCTTTGAGAGAATAGCCTGCCAATTCGAGATTTTCCAGGGCGAGCCGGTCGCTTGGCGAAACCGTCAGCCGCTCGATAGCTTCAGAAGCCACCCGATAATAGAGTTCAGCTTCAGCGTGAAAACTGATCATCTCAGCATTTGCTTCAAGGGCGCTGCCGTTCAAATAATCATCACGAATGGTCAATGGATCAGATGCCCGGGACTCAGCAGCCGGTTTCACCGGTGGTTCTGCTGCTTTACGGCTATTTAGAGAATGCTCGGAAATTTCTTTTATCAATTTGAATAATTCTTCATCATTTTCGCCTGGCAGCTTGATCATCGGCTCCTGTTCATCCGTATCAACTTCAAAACCGTAACCATCCAAGGTTTCATCATCGGCATTTTCAGCCGCCGCTGTGTCCCGGCTATCGCTCATCGCTTGTGGCTGAGCATGGCTTTTAGGAACAGGCGGAGACGGGGCTTCAACCACCGGCTTGCTCAGTTCTTCCTGCCTGTCATTTTGCAAAAATTCTGCGGCATTTGTCTCTTCGCTAACAATCCGGCCTTCAGCGATTCGTTTGATGATATCACGAACACGATTCTGCCGACTTTCGTCAAGGTCTTCAACCAGACTGATGGCAAGGCAATTGATGACCTCGGATATAAAACGGATATTGCCGGAAGTCAAATGTCGGTAGGGCATTTTTAATTGTTGCATCAATTTTTGTGATTTTTGCGCCAATTCTTCCACTGCTTCAAAACCGTGAATCATCGCCGACTCGCGCAAATCAAGGAAGGCAAGTTGAAGCTTTTTCAATAATTTCTGGACATTTTTATCAGGCTGCAACTGAGCAGCCATTCTGCGGATTTCCGCAACAGATTTTTCAGCTTCGATGATGAAGCCATTTTTTAAACCTGCCGGCTCATGGGGTTGATTATCGATAAAATTCAGATCACCGGCATTTTCAATATTTGGCGAAGGGGCTGTATCGCTTTTACTTTCTGCAACTGCTTCTTTTTCAGAGACGGTCACTTCATCGATCGCAGTGATGGGAAACGGCGCTTTCAGCGCAGATACCGGTTCAGCACGATTTCGATTTGACAGCTCATCTCCAACTGCTGCGCTTTCTTCGTCGTGACTGCTGGCATTGTCATATTCGATGAGGCTATCGCTGAATGTGGCGGGGACGACAGTCATGAAATCATCAGAGAATTCAGCTTCGCCCGTCTCCGGTTGTGATGGTTTATTTTCCTGAGTTTCATTATTTTTGGAATCAAAAGCAGCCAGATCAAATTCATTTTCAGCAGTAATTGAATTTTGTATATCGAGATTTTCCAGTTCATCAAACTGGATTTCATCGAGCATGAGTTCTTTTTCTTTGGTAAACAAGTCGTCAACATCACCATGGGGCTCTCCGATAATTATCCCGTTGTCTTCCTTTTTTACAGATTCACCTGGCAAGGCAGATTCTTCCGTTTCTCCGGTAATGATTTCCAGGAGTTTTTTCTTTGTCGCCATTTCATGAATGATTTCAACCAGTGCATCGACGAGGTCGATGGCGAGCAAGTTGATCTCTTCTTTCATTTCCCCAGTCTGCAAGTTCGGCTGACGCAATTTATGTATGGTTTCATCAAGTGCATGTTCAAAATCGTGAATGCGCTCGATTTCCGCCAAACGTTTGAGTTCGCCGAGTGGATTTTCGGAATTTTTCAAAAACTCGAGAACTTGGGCAATGAGAAAATAGTCATCTTCCTGAATGTCTTTTGTTAAAGTTGACAAATTTTTCAGCTGCTTGCTGAAGCAGGAAAAAAAATAAGAGTGGGTATTAAAAAAACGCCGAATCAACTCTTCACGGAATTCTTCGAAGTCGTACGTTTGGGCGTTCGTCATAGAAAAGCCTCTTGCTGTTTGAAATCGATCATGTTTACCAATAAGAGTTCAATTATTTGAGAATTGTGATGAAATTTATTTATTTTTGAAGATAGGATGTGATGTTTTTTTGCTGCCGACCATCCAGTTAGCATGCACTAAATATCGGCAAAAGAAGCCCGAATTTTAAAATTATTAGAAAATTATCATGTAAATCTTTTTAATAAAACTCAAGAAAATCGGAAAACAGGAATGAGGAGATTCGGACAACAAATTCAGGCATCAGGCCTGGGTGAGATTGGCGGTTTTCTGCAAATCAATTTTCACATTCTCCAGTTCAGAGAAAAGCTGGTCGAGGCTCAGTGGTTTTGCAAAAACTTTGCGCACGCCGAGTTGCTTTGCGGTATGCTGAATTTCAATATTGCTAATAGCGGTAAACATCATTATTTCAAGCTCGGGTTTTGCGATGAGCATTTCGCTGCACAGTTGCAACCCATCTGTATCCGGCAGGCGGTAATCACATAAAACAACATCAAAAGTTTGATTAAAAAAGAGCTTTTTGGCAGATTTACCGGTCTCCGCGCCTTCGACACGAAACCCCTCGTGAAGTAACAATTCCTGCAATCCCTGCAAGGTATTTGCGTCATCTTCGATGATTAATATTCGCAACTGAGTCATCTCCATTTCCATTTCAAGCTGCAACGACTTCCGCAACTTCATTTTGCTGTTGTTGTTTTTGTTTGGCGCCTTGCTCGACGACTTCCTTTGCCAGTTTCAGATAGCTCTGGGCTCCTTTGCTTGAACGATCGATCAGGTAAGCAGGTTTCCCATAAAATGGAACTTCCGCCAGCCGGATATTCCGCGGGATCATGGTTTCAAAGACAAGGCCCTGCAGAGTATAACGAACTTTGTTGATCACACGCTTTGATAGATTGTTGCGCATATCAACCATCGTCAGCAAAAAACCTCGATATTGCAGATCCGGGTTATATTCAATTTTCAAATTTCGTGTCATTTTAAGGAAACGCCCCAGTGCCTTCAAAGCGTAGTATTCACACTGAATCGGTACGATCATCGAATGGGCTGCGATCAGGGCATTAAACGTTAGATTGCCCAGGGATGGCGGGCAATCGATGATGATATAGTCATAAATATCGACGATCTCATTGAGGGCGTTTTTTAAAATGGAATTATCGCTTGCACCAATGAGACTTTTGCGATCCACTTCATCGGACCAGACATTGGAGGGGATAAAGTGAAACAGGTCCATTTCCGTCGGATGGATGCATTCTTTCACCGGGATATTTTTGGTAAATATTTCTAAAATTCCAGCGCGAATATCATAGCGGCCATAACCGAAACTGGTAGCGATGCTGCCCTGGGGGTCGACATCAACCAGCAGGGTTTTGTAACCCAACTGGGCCAAACTGGCGCCAAAATTCACTGCTGTTGTCGTTTTTCCAACGCCGCCTTTTTGGCTGGCGATAGCGATTATTTCTCCCATTTCAATCTCCACTCGGGTTGTTCAATCGATCATGTTCGAATTTAGCAAGGATTTCCAATCACGTGTGATGGTTTTCTTTTCACAAGTGAAATGCGGCGTGGTGTGATAATCCACCTGGTCCCAGTCGAGAATGCTTTGCAAGGCATGCTCGCCTTCAAGGTCACCGCATTCGGCATGTACGATCTGTCCTTTTTGAACATAAATCCGACCATTATTCATTCCATTTTCGATCAGCATCATCGTCGTTTTGTGGGAAAGACAATTCGTTTCGACCATTTCTTTGATGCGCGTTTGGGCATATGCTGCCTGCAGATCAACTTCTGTGGGTAAAACGAGGTCAATTATATATCGGCGTAACGTTTGCAGTTCAAACGGTTTTTCCAAAAATAAAAAATTTTCTATCTCATCTGTCTCTTCTTCAAGAATGTCGGCGCCATAGGCTGTCATAATAATTGCGTGGACGGCCGGCCATTTTTCCCGAATGTCCTTCAAAAGTTCGAACCCCGACATTTTGGGCATTCGCACGTCGGAAATGACGAGACTGACTTCGTTCTCCAACAGATAGGAGCGTGCCACTTCGGGGGCATTGTAAGCCCGGATATCGAGGCACGATTCGTTTCTGCTCAAATATCGGGAAATGCTCCACGTCAAATCTTCTTCATCGTCGACGATGACGATTTTCTTTTTGTTCATAGCCTGAATCTCCATCAATGCGATAATATCGAGCTTTGTAAGCAAAGGATATGCCACAGCTTTATTTAGCGCTGGAAATAAGGATTCTATGAATTTTTTACAAAAATCTAATGAAAATCGACAGGATAAGGAAGCAAAGCCGGAGGAAAATTATAATGGTGTAAAATATGACAAAAAAACTTCACAAGAATGGCGTAAATTTTTATATGAAAATTGGTTGAATATCGACCATTTACGTAATTGAGTTTTTTAAACTGATCAATTTACCGGCAAATCATGCCGGGATATCATACAATTTCATCTTTTCACGCAGGGTCGAACGTGAAATGCCCAACTCCCGGGCTGTTCGCGATTTATTACCATTGCATTGTTCAAGCATATATTCGATATGTATTTTTTCGATCTCCGCCAATGAGCCAAAATGGCTATTTGCAAGCGCAGCGGCACCATTTGCCGCAGCGCTGCCGGTGCTTGCCAAATCATCGTTGAGCTCCGCCGGCAGGTGATCTGCCTGTATAAAGGGCGTGTTACAGAGTATAACCGCACGTTCCATGACATTTTTTAACTCTCGGACATTTCCCGGCCAATGGTAGTTGAGCAGCAGTTCTTTCGTTTCTTCAGTCAGCCCTTGAATTGATTTGTTAAATTCTCTGTTATTGGATTCGATGAAAATATTAGCCAGTGGAATGATATCATCCGGCCGCTCCCGCAACGGCGGTAAACTTATGACGATGACTTTCAGGCGGTACAAGAGATCATCCCGGAATTCACCTTTGTTGACCATCTCCTGCAAATCACGGTTCGATGCTGCCACAACCCGCACATCGAGTTTAATATCGCTGACTCCGCCGATGCGGCGAAAACACTGGGTTTCGAGCACGCGCAAAATTTTGGGTTGCAGGGATAAATCCATGCTGGAAATTTCATCGAGAAAAATAGTCCCGTTATTGGCCATTTCGAACAGACCTTTTTTCATCGTTTCCGCCCCGGTGAAAGCACCTTTTTCATGCCCGAAAAGCTCTGATTCGAGAAGGTTTTCCGGGATGGCAGCGCAGTTGACTTTGACAAAAGGATATCGTGCCCTGGCGCTCCAATCGTGCAACGCATCAGCAACGAGCTCTTTCCCCGTCCCGCTCTCCCCTTCGATGAGAAGCGAAGTCCGCGGTGTTTCGGCAACGATTTTAATCATGCGTTTCACTTCTTCCATCTTCTTATTGACGCTGAACATCTCGGTCTTCGGAAACATCGTCGCGTTTTGCCGTTTCAAGCGGGCAACTTCGTTTTTCAATATTTGTGTTTCCAGCGCTTTTTGTACGACCAGTTTCACCTCATCCAATTCAAACGGCTTCATAATATAATCATAAGCGCCGGCTTTCATGGCTTCCACGGCCGGCTCGACATGCGTATTGGCCGTAATCATTATAACGAGAATATCGGGGTCGACATCTTTCACCGCTTCCAGAACTTTCAGGCCGCTGCCGTCGGGTAGTTTTAAATCGAGAATCACCAGGTCGATGAGGCCCCGGTGCAAAATCTTGATCGCATCAGCCGTATTAAACGATGTTTGTACTTGAAAATCAACTTTGCGGAAAACATGTGCGAGCGTTTCACATAAATCGACATTATCTTCAACGATAAGTAAATTACACTTGATCATCAGGCTTCCTCTGTGGCCAGTAACAAAGTAAAAATCGTGCCTTTATTTGCTTCACTTTGCACTGAAATATCCCCCATATGTTCTTCAATTATACGATAAACGATCGATAAACCCAGGCCGGAACCATTGGGTTTTGTGGTAAAAAACGGATTGAATATCTTGTTAAGATGCTGGCTTGCAATGCCCTCTCCGGTATCCGAAATCGTAATATTTACGTATAGCATCGGTTTTTCAGGGACATGAAATCGCTGGCCACGGCGATCGGTGCGGCGAATTGCAGAGAACATCGGTTCCGCATTTATCGTCAGTATTCCCCCGTTGGGCATGGCGTCGATGGCATTGAGAAACAGGTTTAACAAGACTTGATGAATCTGGGAGAAATCAACATAGATCAGCGGCAGGTCCGGCGCATAGTTTTGAATGAGTTAAACTTTGTTGCTGCTCAGTTTTTGATCGATTAGCGGGGTGACTTCGTTGACGATTTCCGGTAATTTCGAAAGTTTGCGCACAGGTTGCCGCGGCCGCGCATAAGTAAAAAAAGCTTTCAGCAGTTCATCCATTCGGTTTACCTGCCGGATGATGCGGGCGAGATACTCCTGCTTCGAATCATCGGGATCGATTTCTTCTTCCAGCGTTTGCGCCACGGTTTTAATACCCGCAAGTGGGTTGCGGATTTCATGCGCAATGCCCGAGGCCAATACGCCAAGCGAAGCCAGGCGGTCCATCCGTGCGACTTCCGATTGCATTTGTTTGATCAGAGAAATATCGCGAAAAGAGATGATGGTACCGACGCGCTGGTTGCGGTTATCGATGCGCGGGGTTACGGAAAATCCGATATGCAGCATCTCATCTGTACCGTTTTTTAGTTGCAATTCCTGATGCAGTGGGTTGTTTTCAATTCCCGGTGTATCAGGCAGAAGCCGCTCAACATCATCTTTAGTAAGAATATCTTCGAGCTGATTGCCGATAGCCTGATCCGATTGCACGCCTAATATTTCTTCGGCGCTAACGTTAAAAGAAGTGATGCGGTTATCGAGATCGATTGTGATCAGGCCGGCGCCCATGCTTTGCACAATGCTTTCGTTGAAATTTTTTAAATCGACAATCTGCTGTTCGAGTTTTTTCTGCTGACTGACGTCACGGGAGATGCCCACTGCCCCGGTAACCCAGCCTTTATCAAAAATCGGGTTGAAATTTGTTGAAAGATATTTCAGCTCGCCTTCTCTGTTAAGAACCCGAAATTCAAAAATACGCGGATTGCCTTTGATCACATTTTGAAAGCTGTCCCAGACAATTTGCTGATCTTCGGGAATGATGAGTTCACGCAAATCACGGCCAAGAATTTGTGTTTTACGAAAGCCGGTCAACGCCAGCAGCCGGCGATTGATGAAAACGAATTTACCCTCTTTATTGATCGTAAAAATAATATCACTGGCATTCTCGATCAGGTCCTGATATTTATATTCAGATTGTTTCAGCTTACGCTCGAGTTCTTTGTTCTTTTTCTTAAGATCATCAAGAATAAAGACGTTATCGATGACATTGATGAGCTCGCGGTGGCCGAAAGGTTTCACGAGAAAAGCGGCCAGACCGTGCTCGAACAATTCTTTGCGATCAACCTGATATTCTGCTTTCGCCGTCAACATGATCACCGGCGTTTCCGTCACCGGCCGGTAGGCGCTGTTTTTGACCAGCTCATTGAACACATCCTGACCACTTTTCCCCGGCAGCATCCAATCGAGCAGTAGCAGATCCGGCCGTTCTTCCAACATCACCTTCAGTCCGGCCTCACCATCATAGGCAGAGATGAATTGATAACCTGCACGAGTGACGACTTTTTTAACGATTTCCACCATATCCGGCTCATCATCAATCATCAGAACGCATTTTTCCTTGCGTTCCCGCTCAATTCTTTTATAATCACTGTGCATGTTTTCCAGATCAGTTATGGCTTGCGGAAAGGTTGTCGATTGCACTTGAAAATCCTATACAAGTTTATTTTGAGAGTATTTTTGATTGTTTGGCAAGATGACCTTCCTGGTCAACCTGCCCCGGTGCTTAGCGAGATGAAGAATCGTTCAAAATTCCAGCAAGGCTGCAGATAGGAGAGATTGTTGCTTATTTTAAAATATCAGATAACCACATCAATGAATTATGGACTTTCCTGTTCCAACATACTAATTTCAATAGAAGAATCACGGCCGTTTTCGGCGCCATCGGCATATTTGGGCAAAGTAAATGAAAATGTTGAGCCTTTATCTAACTGACTTTTCACATGGACATGGCCGCCGTGGGTTTCAATAATTTCTTTAACCAGCGGCAAACCCAGCCCGGTGCCGCTTTCGGCGCGCACAGCGTCGTTTTCTGCAGCACGGTAAAATTTATCGAAAACCCGGGGCAACGATTCCTCGGATATCCCGAAGCCGGTGTCTTCGACTTCAACGATGACTTCAGAATCGGTCTCGCGAATACGCACTTCAATCGCAGAGTTTTCCGGGCTGTATTTGATGGCATTGCTGAATAAATTCAACATCACTTGCTCGATCATGCCGCGGTCAGCATAAACCATTTGCATATTCGGTGATGCTTTTGTCGAGATGGCAATGTTTTTCTTCTCCGCCTGATGCAGATTGACATCGAGCACTTTGTCGACGATTTCACGCAATTGGAATTTGACACGATTGACCTGCGATTTGCCGGCTTCGATTTTTGAAATATCAAGAAATTTATTGATCAATTCACTCAACCGATTAGATTCTTTCAAAATGATACCGGCATACTCTTCCGATTGCTCACGGTTGACGGTCGGGTCCATGAGTAACTCGCTGAACCCGGAAATCGAAGTCAGCGGCGAACGTAATTCATGGGCCACCATGGAGACGAGTTCTGTTTTCATCCGGTCGATTTCTTTTTCACGGGTGACATCGCGGAGAATGGTGACAACACCGATGAGACTGTTATTCTCACCGATAACACGGGCTGCACGCGCTTGAATGGAGATATCGCGCCAGGTCTCCGGGTTTTTCAGTTTGAGCTCGCAAGTTGGGCATTCATCGCTATCTTCATTGATGCCTTTGATGAAAGTCAAAAGCTGCTGGTTGTGGATGGCCATAGAAATAGGTGCGCCGTTAGCCAGGGCTTCAGTTACGCCGAACAGCTTTTCCGCAACTTCATTGAGCACCAACACATTAAAATTGGTGTCGGTGACGATAACGCCATCGACGATATTGCGCACGATCGCTTTGGTTTTGTTTTTCTCATTGATAATTTCATTCAGATTCATCTTGTTGAGACGGCTCAATTCGAGGGTCATGTAGTTGAAAATCTTTGCCATCTTACCTAATTCATCATTGGATTTGACCTCGATTTTTTGGTCGAAATTGCCGCGGGCAATCTCGGTTGCGGAACGGATAAAAGTATAGATCGATTGGCTGATGCGTTTGGAAATTGTATAGGAACCCAGCCCGGCTAACAGAAAAGCAATGGACAGAATGATATAAAATGCATTCCAGGAAAATGCAGTAGAAACGCCACTTCCATGCAGCGAATATTCACGATAAAAATACAACCAACTGACAAAAAGCGGAACTACAGCGACGAAAAATGTGATGAAAAACAATCGCCGAAATACGGTTCGCCTTTTAAAAAATAAAAAATCGATCATAAATTTATCCTTCTGATGAAAGGATAATAAAGTATTATTTGGTGGTTTTGTTGTGTATGATTGCCGTTTCTATCCAACATGCTCCTTTTCCGGCTGGATATCGAAAACCGCAACTTGATTTCTGCCGTTATCTTTTGCCATGTAAAGGCGGCGGTCGGCAACACCAACGAGTCCGTCAAAATCGACCGCATCTTCCGGGAATGTGGCCACCCCCATGCTGATGGTTATTTTCCCGCCCGGCTGCGTCTCCTCATTTTCAAAAGGGTAGGCTTCAACGATCGAGCGAATTTTATTTGCTGCAATCGTTGCAGCTTCCTTGTCGGTTTCGATGAGCACGAGGACGAACTCTTCCCCCCCATAACGAGCCGCCAGATCGATTTTACGAATATTATCTGAATACAGACGGGAGATTTGTTGCAGCAACATATCACCGGCCTGGTGGCCATGCGTATCGTTGTAGCATTTGAAATGATCGATATCGATCATGACAACCGAGATATTCTGGTCGTGCCGTTTGGCTCTGTCGAGTTCTAGCATCAGCACTTCTTTAAAATGGCGATGATTATAAAGCCGCGTCAGCCCATCGGTGATGGCCAACTGCCGCAGGCGTTCTTTTGCCAGAGCAAGCTCTGCGATTTTTTCACTCAGTTGATCATGCAGCAACTTGATGCGCAGAAGCGAACGCACACGAATCAACAGCTCCATTTTATTAAACGGTTTGCTGATAAAATCATCCGCCCCAGCTTCCTCCCCGCGGATCTTGTGCTCGATGTCATTGAGCGCTGTTACCATAATCACCGGAATATATTCCGTTGCGCTGTTTGCTTTGATGCGTTCGCAAACCTCAAATCCATTGATTTTCGGCATCATGACATCAAGCAAAATGAGGTCTGGTTTGGATTCCTGCACCAACAGCAGGGCTTCTTCGCCATCCCGTGCCGGTACCACCTCATATCCGGCGGCTTTCAAATGCGTCGTCAGAAGCTGAATATTTACCGGTACGTCATCGACGACAAGTACCCGTCCAAGTTTTACGTTCACTTACAATCCTCTTCACAAATGATAGTCGTGATCCTTATTTATTTGCTCGGAATCAAAGTGAATCTGCCTGATGATCCAAGGGGGAAAAGCGAAATGTTAATAGACCTAACATACAGAATGTGGCCGAAAATCAACCATAAAATTACGATGAATTCTTTTGCAAGTCAAGGGATTTTCAATTTCACAAAATAAAAAGTGATTAATCTATCACTTTTTACATCAAATAGCAGATCGATTTCATCCTGTATAAAAAGTAGAACCCAAGCTCAACAGGTGCAGATTATTAATGAAGTGGTTATTAAATCTTAACTGAAGGTTTCACCATGAAGCAGGCATGTTGCCACATGAATATCGACGGTATCAAAGGTATCGACAGCATAACCGCCGCCCAGGGTTGTGAGCAGGGGAATTTTCAACCGCTTCGCTAGGGCCAGCACTATTTCGTCCCGTTGTCGCAAGCCGTTTTTGGTGAGCGCGAGATTGCCGAGCTGATCTTCGAAATAGGGGTCAGCGCCTGCTTGATATAAAATAAAACTGGGGGTAAATTGTTGCAGTATGGTATGAATTCCACCCTCAAGTTTCCGCAGATAAAGATCATCTGCAGTGCCGGCATAGAGAGGAATATCGAGATCACTTTTCTCCTTAACCGGGTAAATTCCCTCCTCATGCATGGAAAATGTAAAGATATTCGGATCGGCCTGACATATTTTTGCCGTACCATTTCCCTGATGCAAGTCCAGATCGATGATTAGAATTCGCTTTGAGGATTTTTTTTGCAGATAATACCGCGCTGCGACGGCCAAATCATTGATATAGCAAAATCCCTCCGCTTTCGCAGCCGATGCATGATGAAAACCACCGCCGATATGCACGCACCATTTATACGTTTCCGCCACTTCCATCGCTTTCATGGTACCGCCGGCTGCGAGGTAGAACAAATGAACGATTCCGGCAGTAAGCGGCAGCTCCGAATACTTTGTTCGTTCCGTCAGACGCAAATTGTTCAGGTCGTCGAGATAAGCTTGCGTGTGAACGAGAGCCAGTTGCCCGGGTGTTGCCTCCTGTGGTTCAAAAAAAGCACTCTCGTCAATATTGTTTTTTACCAATTCGGCTTTAATCAAAGCATATTTTTCAATGGGGAAAATGTGTTCACCGAACTCTTTCAAATACCGGTCAGAATAGATAAATGGCATAAGCGGTTAAACGTTCTTCTTTTTCAAACAACAGGAATATGCAGAAGAGCAAAGCCCTGCAGGCGGGTTAACGGCAAATTTTTAATATAACCCATAGATATTCAATTGCAATTAAAAAGCGAAGAAGAACACAAAACACAAAGTGGAACGCTTGAAAATACACGTTCATTGCTGTTCGGATCAGCCGGGTTATACCAATACTTCTTGCCGCGACTCGCGTAAAACAGTTGAAGCAAAACAAAAATGTGTGATGACTTTAACCATTTCTTTGAGCGAGAACGTTTTGGGAAGGAAAAGAGCAATACCAGCCGTGTACAGATTGATCAACATTTGCCGTGGAAGATCAATTGCCGAGGTGGCGATAATTTTGCAATCATGATTGCGTTCGTATAAGGGATCGGATTTCAGAATCTCGACAATTTCCAGGCCCGAGTAGTCAGGCAACATGTAATCGAGCAAGATGCAATCAAAGGTGTGTTCGTGCAGGTATTCCAGCGCTTCTGTTCCGTTTTTAGCGGCAAGTGTCTTCAGACGTGCTTGCCGGGAATAAAAGCAATACAAATCACGAAAATCAGGATTGTCTTCAACTAAAAGCACGCGATAATCTTGATTGGCGAGCTGCCGCATCGGTGATCCTCCAGATTGGATGAGTACATTTTTCGGGTTGCATAACCAAAATGCGTTGAGAACGAAAATTAAAGGCGTGCGCAGCGTAATTGCGAGAGGAAAGTCAAACGGGATGCAAACATAAGCGATTAATAAAAAGGATGCAACGGATTTTCGAATATTTACAAAATTTTCGCAAAATAAGCAAAAAATCTGTTTAAACGCCCGGCATTTGCGGATCCCAGATAAATTTATGCAACTGTAATTGTATCCTCGCCTGCAAGCCGTCTTGCAGTAGCCATTTGACAAGAACTTTATATTCAATGCCGCCGAAAATCGGCGAAAGCAGAACGTTCGTGCTATCTTCAAGACGATATTTTTTAATGACTTGCCGGGCATATTCATAATCCGCCTGATCGGCGATAACAAATTTAACCTCATCGTCTGGCGAAATGTTTTCAAGATTCGCAAAGTACATCTCTTCCGATTCACCACTGCCGGGACATTTCACATCGATAATTTTTTTTACCCGCCGGTCTATGCGAGATAAATCCATATGCCCGCCGGTTTCCAGCATGATTTCGTAATTTTCTGCGATCAGGCCGGCGATGAGTGGCGACAGGTGCTTTTGCAGCAGTGGTTCACCGCCGGTGATTTCCACCAAATTACAGGGCCAATCACGGATTTTCACCAAAATCTCGGCGATCGTCATTTTTTTTCCGTCATGAAAGGCATAGGTCGTGTCACACCAGTGACAGCGCAAATTGCAGCCTGTCGTGCGAATAAAAATACACGGCCGCCCCGCTTGTGTCGATTCGCCCTGTATCGAGTAGAAAATTTCGTTTATTTGTATCGTTTTGCGTTTCAAATCATCAATCATATTAACAATAAGTCAGCTTAGCAAGTGACACATTTTTGCCAGTGCAAATTCCACTTCATCATCGCACAAACTGAGGGGCGGCGCCATGCGCAAAATATTGGAGTGGAAAAGTGTCCAGCCGACGATGATTTTTTCAGTTAGACATCGCTGCACAAATTGCTGCGTCAATGCTTCATTTTTAAAAACCAGACCGATCAGGCAGCCCAACCCACGCACTGCGGTCAATTTCGAATTCTGCTCCGATATTTGCTTCAGTCCAGCCATGAATCGATCTCCAATCGCAACGGCGCGGGCGCATAAATCTTCCTGCAAGATAATTTCCAGGCTCGCCAGGCCGGCAGCACAACAAACAGGATGGCCGCCGAATGTTGTCACATGTGCCAACGGCGGATTTTCCGATAACGTGTGCATGATTTTACGTGCACCGGCAAAGGCGCCCAACGGCATGCCGCCGCCCAGGGCTTTTGCCAGAACGATAAGATCAGGCTCAATAGCGAAATGCTCGACGGCGAAGAGTTTCCCGGTGCGTCCGAATCCTGTCATCACCTCATCAGCGATGAGCAGGGCGCCTTCTTCGCGGCAACGGTTTTGCAGGGCTTGCATAAACTGCAGCGACGGAATGTAAATACCGCCTTCCCCCTGAACCGGCTCAAAAATCACCGCAGCCGTTTTTTTAGTAATTTTTCCCAAACCGCTAATTTCGTTCCACGGTAAATGGCCGATTTGCGGCACCAGCGGCTCGAAAGGCCGGCGGTAGCGCGCCTCGGCCTGCAAGGACAGAGCGCCGAAAGTATCGCCATGATAGCAGCCGGTGAAGCTTAAAATCTCCTGTCGTCCCGTAAATTTTCGTGCGGTTTTCATCACCCCATCGATCGCCTCGGCGCCAGAATTGGTGAAAAAAATATTATCGATCTCACCCGGCAGCACCTCAGCCAGTTTTCGTGCATAACGAACCTGCGGTTCCTGCACTACTTCGCCGTAAACCATCGGGTGCAGATAGGCCCCCGCCTGTTTGGCGATTGCAGCCTGGATCTCGGCGCGACCATGCCCAATATTAGCAACACCGATGCCGGCGATGAGATCGAGATATTTGTCGCCCGATCTGGTGAGGAGATAAGCCCCCTCCGCCCGCTCGATCTCCAGTCCGAGCGGCGAAGCGGAAGTCTGGCAAACATATTTTTTGAAGTCAGCAGTCAAGTTCATTTTTAAGTACCGGCAAGTTGGGTTATTTTTTCTGCAAAAGATTATCAATCAAACTCAATCCACCATTTTTCCACAGCAGCGGCGGTGCCTGCAAACGACCGGGTTGAGCGACAAAAGTACAACCAGAGGTACACAGAATCTGCTGAAATTTCCGCCGGCCTGACTGTTCGCAGCTCAGGCTGCAACCCTGCAGCCATGCCTGAATTTTTTGCAATTGCGCTTGCAACACGTTTTGCGAGGCGAAAGGAATGATTTGCACTACGTGGGCGCCAAGCAGCCGCTGCAGTTGCAATTCTTCACTCACGATAACAATTGATGAATTTGTCATTTCAGCGAAATAAAACTCAGCACCAAGATCGAGTTCATCGAGCAGAATCCGGCGCTGATAGATTTCCTGCGGCGAAAGCCTGGGCACGGAAAAACGTACGAGCATTTTTTCTAAGAAATGAAAATATCGTTCAGCAAAACTTCCAGCCGTTTTCCACGAACCGGAGACAAAAAACGCCTGCGGTGAAAGACAGCCTGTCTGCTGAAAAAGCACAGTATCGAGTGCGAACAATTCAAGTTCGCCATCGCTGATGTGTGGTTTTGCCGCAATCCCCACGCTAAATTTATGGCCAAAACCGATAATTTTATCGGGGTATTTCTGTCTGAGTGCGGCAAGAGTTTCGTCATTACCGAAGGCCACGATTTTATCGGCAGCCTCGAGCAAATCATGCAATGCCGGGCTTCCGTGAGACCAGTAGCCGCAGGAGATGCCGGAAGCGCCGAAGGTCGTCTCAAATTTTTTGACTAAAAACGGCAACAGGCTTTGATCCTGTCGCGCCAGTTTAACGATAACCGGACAACCGATCGCGGCCAGTTGCAACGCCGGTGCAATAGCGACTCCGGGAATATTACCCGCTGCGATGATGGCGATTTGCGGTGGATTTTGCTTCATTTTTTCGGGCAATGCGATGAAGGATGATGAGGCAAATCCACTAAACATCGTTTGTAAACCTGCGAGCAGATTTTCCCGGGAATAGGGCATGGAAACGACGAGTTCATCGATGACCGGCACAATAAACGGAGAAAACCCCGTCAGAGCGGAAGAAAAGATTTGCCGCCAATGCTGCAAAAAAGCCTCGGGCGTGTCTCTATTTTCCGTACGCGCCAGCAGGTTTTGGTAAAACTGTGAAATAAACATATTTTGCATTGATTATGACCTCGATGAGTGTTCATACTCATCGCTGCATAAAAACGGCAATTCCGAATTGAAGTGCAAGTGTTTATTTTGCGGCGCTGAATGTCCCCTGCTTTTTAATTTATTATCGGTTTAAAATCATTTGTTTCACGCAAAACCCGCAAAAAAAAAACCAGTTTTTCTTTGCGTATCTCAGCATTTTCACCTCTTTGCTTGAGAAGAGATCATAGTTTTAATGCCAGAAAAGATACGTTTTCGGATGCGCGCCAAGATAGCTTTGGAATGAAAATCGTTGAAACCGACGAATCAAACTCGCCTTGCATTTCAACATGAAAAGCCTTATTTTCGTCTCTATTTTTTAAACAGGAAAAGGGAAAAAACAGAAACCATGCAATATACGAAAAACATATTCTCCTATCAACGCCGGCTAACCCGGGAAGTGATGGTCGGCAACCTCGGAATCGGCGGCCAAAACCCCATTCGCATTCAATCGATGACCACCTCCGACACCATGGACACAGCAGCCACGGTCGCTGAAGTCATTCAGCTTGCCGATGCCGGCTGCGAAATTGTTCGCATCACGGCACCCACGGTAAAAGATGCTAAAAACCTCGCAGAAATTAAAAAACAGGTGCGCGTCCGGGGCTATCAGGTGCCGCTGGTTGCCGATATCCACTTCACTCCCAACGCCGCACTCATCGCGGCGGAGATCGTGGAAAAAGTGCGCATTAACCCGGGAAATTACGCTGACAAAAAGAAATTTGAAATCCGCGATTACAATGATACTGAGTATGATACTGAGCTTCAGCGCGTAGCTGAACGCTTTGCACCCCTGGTGGAAATCTGCAAAAAAAACGCAGTCGCCATGCGTATCGGCGTCAATCACGGATCGTTGTCCGACCGGGTGATGAACCGCTTCGGCGATACACCGGCGGGCATGGTGGAATCGGCGTTAGAATTCGTGCGCATCTGCGAGGATTTAAAATACTACGATTTGGTGATTTCGATGAAATCATCCAATCCACAGGTGATGATCAAGGCCTATCGCATGCTGGCGCTGAAAATGACGGCGCTGGGCATGGATTATCCATTCCATCTCGGCGTCACCGAAGCCGGCGACGGCGAGGATGGCCGTATCAAGTCGGCTGTCGGTATCGGCACCCTGCTGGAAGACGGTATCGGCGATACGATTCGTGTTTCGCTCACGGAAGATGCGGTATTTGAGGTGCCAGTCGCAGCCGCATTGGTAAAAAAATATTATTCACAGACGTTCGATGGCAGCACTGCAAGATTTGTTGAAGAGGCTGATTATTTCGAACTGATCCAACCTGAAAAGCCGGTGCGCCTAAAAACCCAAACGATTCAGGCGGGGCTGCAGCCCATCGGCGGCAAATTGCCGCTGCGCGTTATGGTCGCAGCGGAAAAACACCGACTTGAAAATCCATCAAACAAACCAGTGCAGGAAGCCGAGGCTGAATGGCTGATTGCGTTTGAAAAAGCAACACTTGTAAACGAAAAAAATGGATTGACCACAGTCGGCAACAACGGCGATATGCAGTTGGTCAAAATCGAATTGGCCGGAGAAAATTTCAAACAGGATATTGCAGAGCTGAACAGAGCAACAGATGGTGAAAAACCGGTTTTCATTTATTGCAGTGGTTTTGCAGCAGATGAATTCAATCCAGAAAATGTGCAGAAATTCCTGCAAACCAAACCCGGAGAAAACGCTGTTTTGGCGCTGGAATTTCCGGCAAACCAGCCGGGTGCGCTCACGACATTGCGTCAGTTCATCACTAAATTGCAGATCATTCATTGCGAACTGCCGCTGGTTTTTGCCTACTGCGTGCAAAACAGGGACAAATTCTGGCAGTTGGATGCCGCCAGCGTGCTGGGAGCGCTGCTGACTTCCGGCATCGGCAACGGGCTGCTGATTCACGGCGAAACAACGGCGGCGGCGGCGAGACGATTTTGTTATACACTGCTGCAGGCCACGCGCCTGCGGATCACGAAAACGGAATATATTTCCTGTCCATCCTGCGGACGCACATTGTTTAATCTGCAATCGATAACAGAACGCATCAAAGCGAAAACCGCGCATTTGAAAGGTGTAAAAATTGCGATTATGGGCTGCATCGTCAACGGGCCGGGGGAAATGGCGGATGCTGATTTCGGCTACGTGGGATCGGGGCATGGCACTATCAACCTGTTCGTCGGCAAAAACTGTGTGCAGCGCAATATTCCGCAGAATGAGGCGGATTTTCGCCTGATCGAGTTGATCAAAGAACACGGGATGTGGGTCGAAGAACCGGCTGTCTCCGTCGGTTAGATCTTAACATCGCAAAAGAAAAGGAAAAAATTGAGTCTCGTCTACTCCACAGAAATGGGGCGTTTATGCCCCAAATGCCGCAATCCCATCGCAAGATGTGAATGCAGGAAACAAAAAATCACTGCCGCCGGTGACGGCATTGTGCGCGTCGGGCGTTCGACTAAAGGGCGAAAAGGCAAAGGTGTAACCGTGATCACCGGCATCGCACTACCGGCAGAGGCGCTGAAAATATTGGCAAAAGAATTGAAGCAGAAATGCGGCAGTGGCGGCACCGTAAAAGACGGAGTTATCGAAATTCAGGGTGAACATCGCAATTTTCTGGTGGAAGAATTAAAAAAACGAGGTTATGCCGCCAAAAAATCGGGCGGGTAAATTATTAAAATGGATAAACTCGCACAGTATGCTGCGCTACACGACCGCATTCTGCATTTCATTAAAAACGTGCCACTTTCGCCTTTTTCACAAAAGGATGCAAAACATTTTAGCCGGCTCGCCCTCGATGTTTTCACCTGGCAATTCAATAACAACACACCCTACGCGCGGCTGTGCAAACGACGTAGTCTGACACCGGAGAATGTCAAACTCTGGCGCGATATTCCGGCGGTGACCACCGCAAGTTTTAAATCCCTGCCGCTTTTCTGTTTCGAAGCCAATCAGGCGCAAGCTATTTTTCATACCAGCGGCACGACCCAAGACCTGGCCGGGAAGAACTATCTTTACAACCTGGGAATTTACCGTACGGCAGCTTTGCGCTGGTTCCGCGCAACATGTCTCACAAGCGATGAAAAAATTCTGTTTCTCGTCCTGGGCCCGACAATTCCGGATTTTCCCCACAGCTCCCTGGGGCACATGTTCCGTTGGATCGTACAGGAATTTGGCCTGCCTGAAAGCTGCATCGCTTTTGGCCGGCATGGCCTGGAACGAAAAATTGCTGTCCAATTTTTAGAAAAACAACGTCAAACAAGCCGGCCGGTTTTTATCCTCGCCACATCTCTCGCTCTGCTCCGGTTAATCGAAGAAATGCAGCAGCAAAATGAACGGGTATCGCTGATCTCTGGCAGCATCATTCTGGATACCGGAGGTTACAAAGGCAGGCAGAAATCCATCAACCGTCCGGAATTTATGCAATGGGTTGCGGAACATTTCGGTGTGCCGCAAAAGTCGATTTATAATGAATACGGCATGACAGAAATGAGTTCGCAGTTTTATGAATCGCAGCCGGTGCGGGCAGTGTTCGGCAGCCCTTACAAACTAGCGCCGCCCTGGTTGAAAAGCCTTGCTTGTGATCCTGCCACATTGCAAATCTTACCTGCCGGCAGTGAGGGCGTCTTGCGCCATTTCGATCTCACCAATCTCGATTCCGTCGCGATGCTGCAAACAGAGGATGTGGGCGTCGTACATGAAAACGGTATCGAATTGCGAGGACGCCTGCCCGGTGCTGAAAGTCGCGGTTGTTCGCTATTGGCGGAGGAGCTGATGGACGCCGACAATTGATTATTCAATACCTTGTGCAAGCTATTCACGATCTGCTTAGCCTGCATAATTTCAGAACATAGAGCGCTGCTCTGCTTGCAAATTTTCAGTTCCCTGCTGATAAAACCCCACTTTTTTACCAGGATGATATTCTCCCCTTTTTTTCACAATGCGCACCCCACAGTACAATCAGATCGCCTAAAACCGTACCTGCAGGAACAGTCTTGTAATTCAAAGCTGTAATCCGGGTAAAATCTTTTTTTCAGATCAACGCTGGAACTATTCAAGTGCCGATGTGGGGTGTCACGTTTGCAATTTTAATAAATACAAAGAACTAAATATTGCTGATTCATTCATTCTGATCGATTAAAAACAGATCAACACAGTAAATTTATTTAAAATAAAAAAACTGGCCTGAAATTTGATCATTCACCGGCCGAGTATGAAATTACGGAATGGATTTGTAACAAAACAATTTGAGGCCGAAAAAATGAAATCAAAAAATCTCTTTGAAACTCTGACAATATTCACCGGGTTTATTCTCTTCTTAACCCTGCACGCTTGTGATCCCAACCAGGCACTCAACCCGGATCAGGCAAACGATGAAAACTATGATTCCTCGCAATTTGCTGTTTACGAACTGGCTGATGAAACCGCTGCCATCAACGACGCAACCCTGGAGAGTGACATGAGCCTTGCCAAGGACTCGCCGACAGATTATAATGCATTGAGTTCAAATCGCCACCGCCAGGATTTCATGCAACGCCGCAGAGAGCAAGGCATGCATTTAAAATTCTTGCTTGTGGGTTTACAACTGACGGATGAGCAACGCACACTAATCATTGACTTGCTTAAGCAATATCGTGAGTGCATCGCCGTGCCGATCCAGGAATTCCGCGACGAGGCACAGCCCATTATCGATGATGCGCACGTTCAGCGCCAGGCCATCGTCGATTCTGTGAATACCGGCGCGATCACCCGCGAAGAGGCTCACACGCGGTTGCAAGCGCTCAACCAGGAAAAACGCAACGAACTGCACGCCCTGCAAACTGAACTCGGTCTGCTCGAAGCTATGTGCGCATGTAAACTCGATCTGTTAACCAATATCTCGGCTCTGCTCGACACCGATCAAAAAGCACTTTATGACCAATGGTACGCCAGATTAAACGGCGCCTGTTTCGCAACAACAGACACCGGCTCCAACTAAACTACTCTCCCAGCCCAAACAGCAAAAAGCCCGGCAATGAATATTGCCGGGCTTTTTGTTTTAGTTTTGTTCGTATCTGCTCTGCTTGCCTGCTCGGCAGGATTTTCTTCTTGCCTGACAACCGTACAATCCCGCTATTGATTCCGTCGGATTCACTAACCTGTGGATAAACCGGAACTTGAAAAAGAAAATTCCAAAGCGCACGCAAAGTTGCCGAGATGCAGAGAATACGCAAAGATTTTTTTAATTTTTTCTTTGTGATTCCTTTGCGGCTTAGTCTCTTCGCGTAAAATTTTTGCTTTTGAGGATTTAGATCAATATTTCTTGCCAAAAAACGGCAAAAAATAATTTGTCAGTGACTAATGGGCAACACGTGGACTTAAATCCCCGACGAGCAGAGCTTTCCGAAGCGATGTTCTGAACTTGCAAAGGGAGGCGTGTTTCGGACAAGATGAGAAGATGCTCCCGCTTCGGCAGGCTCAGCGTCCGTATTGTGCGCTGAACGAGATACATTTTATTTATCCTGCCCTTTGTAATTCACCACAAAAAAATCGCGAATCACTTTCGCCTTGCGCAGTTCGGCACCCTTTTTCTTCGCTTCCTGTTGCGTGGCGAATTTACCGACATAAATTTTGTACCATCCCCCTTTTCTGCCCGGTTTGATGAGATAAGCATCAGCATGTTTCTTTTTCAGACGGTTTAATTCACTGATGGCACCGGAACGTTTTTTTGAGGCACTCACCTGTAATGAAAAACGCGTATTGACCGGCACCACCGGCACCGACGCTTTCTCGATCACCACAGGTTTGCTTTTGAAAATATTCGAATAGGTCACAAAAATCAGAATCAGCAGTATAGCACCAAGACTGACACCGGTAATTGCCACCTTCTGTTTTTCCCGCAGGACCAGTCCCCAAAGCCAAAGGCCTTTTTGCTGAAGATGATAATTCAGGCGGGCAAAACGTGCTGAAAAGCGTTTTTCCGTCGCAACGATCTCCTCAGTCTGCCATCGCTCAATCTGCTAGGGCGGAATCGTTTTTACCGCTTGCGCCAGTTTGCGACTCAGAAGATCATCGCGTCCCGAGATTTGACAAAGATGCTGCGCTTTGTACAAACGGCGACCAAAATCATTGATCAAGCCGGGATTTTCTGCGAGCGCATACAGGTAAACAAAGCAGGCAAAATCATCACTACGGCGGCTTTTTTGCAAACCCGGCAGGCAAAGTTCGACGATCGCTTTGCAGAACCGCCCTTGCTGGTCGAGTTCGCTGGTGTAAAAATATTCCGCCCGGAAGTGGCGTTGTTTATCAGCAAGATATTTTTCCACCATAAATTCCGCAACATTTTTATCATGCAGCTTCAATTCCAGCAAAGTTTCCGCAAGATCCACGAGGGGAATAGTGAGCGCCGGCTGTTGCAGCAGATAGGTTTTCAGCGTGTGAAAGGCCTCATCCCGATGAATACCCAGTTTGAGGCAATCGATCAGGCCGTTGCGAAAATTTTTCTTGTCGACATTTTCCCGGTAAAAATCAAAATAGCGCCGTAATAGCGACTCTCGCAGGTCGCGGCTGCGTTTCGGCGTCAGCAATCCGCCGTTGAGCAGGTTATCGATCTGCATAAATATGCTGTTTATCAATCGGTTTTGATTTGCTTTCAATGCCTGCCAGCCCGAATCCAGCAATAACTGAAAGCGGTTATTGCCCATGCGTATCAAACTGTGATGGGCAGCGAGAAGCAATAAAAACCATAACATAACAATGACCGGAATATCCTGAAAATAAACGCCCTGCATGAAGTAATTATGCAGGATAACCAGGAATGCAGTCGCCGCAAACGGCAAAGCGATGAGACTGATAAAAAAGCGTAAACTCAACCAGCGTATCATTTAAAAATCCCTGTTTTATTGTTCAAGTTGGGAAGACGTCTCTTCTTGCGGTGTTATCTTTTTTTCGACTTTATCGATTTTTTTCTGCGCTTCGCGTGCTTTTTTATGATTTGGAAATTTCTCCAGCACCTGTTGATAAAAAATGAGAGCAGCCCGGTTATCATTCAGTCTGCGTTCACTGATCTCACCTGCTTTTAACAGATAAGAAGGGGCATTTTTATCTGCGGGAAATTTATCAGCCGCCTCGGCATAATGGGTCACTGCCGAAGTATAGTCTTTCAACTCTTTCAAATAAAGCTTGGCACAGGCGATGAACATTCGTGGCGAATCGAGCTGTCCGGCATATTTTTCGATGATCGTATGATATGTATCGATGGCTTCTGCATAAGCCGACATCCGTTTTTTCTGGATTTTTGCGACTTTTTCAAGGGCGATGATCGCAATGGTTGAATCGGTGAAATCATTTGCCGCTTTTCGGTATTCCTCAATCGCACGGGCATAATCCTTTATTTTTTCCTCATACACCCGCCCCAGCGCGAGCTGTGCTCTGGCTCCAAATGATGTGGCCTTGTGTTCGGTGACGACAATTTGTAAAATATCGATCGCTTTTTGCGGTTGCTTGAGTTTTTCCAGGTAGAGCAGGCCGCGCTGATAGCGGGCATAGGGCAGGAAAACGCTAGATTTATAGAGATATTCAAATTTCAGGTATTCACTGACCGCTTCACGGGTTTTGCCAAACCGGCGGTAGACATCACCGAGCCATACCGAGAGCGAATCCCGGCGGGCGTCGTCAGGAAAACGGGTGTGAAAATAAGATGCTTCATCGACGAGCAGCACCATCATTTTTTTCATATCATCGAGGGAAAAAGCGATGAGGACTTCGAGATATTGAAAATAGCGCTGCGGCCGCGATTTCAGTGCCGGGATTGAGGTTAACTCAAGAATCTTGCCCTTGCGTTTTGAAAATGCCTGATTTTTTTCGATAATCAGTTGGACGCGAGCATCGAGGCCGCCCTGCGGTGCATATTCGGGGTAAAGATAGTGCAGTTTTATATAATTCGATAATGCGAGATAATTATTTCCGGCATTTGCCCACTCATCCCCCAGGGCCAGCAATATTTCCGGCGCTTTTTCAGAAAATGGATAAGCCTGCAAAAAATGCTCGTGCTCGGCGATCCTGTAGTTGCGTAATTTTTTATCTTTTGCTTTTTGCAGCTGCAACAGGTATTGGTATTCTGCCTGCGAATTTTCCTGAGCATGGGTTGGTAAACCCGCACAAAAAAAGCCCAACAGCCAAATGACATAAAACTGTTTTTTCATCGATGCCACCTTCCTTCCGGCTCAATAGTTTCCTCAAAAATATCCCTTTAAAAAGAACTGTTTTTCTTCACAAATTAAGTGTAATAGTGATCAAGCCGGCTGATGTTTTTGACGATTCAATATCCACCGCAAAATCATATTCCGCTATCAACTGGAGAAAACGCCATGCCAAGTAAAACTCAAACCGGTAATAAACAATCCAACCGTCGCCGCGAGCCCCGCTTGGGGACCTGGTTCAATACTTCGTTCCAGGCCGGTAATCAATGCTGGCTCTCCGGTTTCGCCCGTGATATCAGCGCAAAAGGTATGCGAATTCTCACCCTGGAACCCTTGCAGCCGGGCGCCCAAACAGCGATCATCCTGGAAAATATCGCCGAAGAGGAGAACGTTCTGATTACCGGCAAAGTCGTCTGGCAAATCAACAGTAAAATTCAAACAGACACCGACTGGATTGCCCCGTCGATGGGCATCGAATTTGATCAGATTCTACCGGTGAAAACAACAGCTTTTGTACACTGATTTATTTTTACGCTTCAATTACCGGAGCTCTGCTTGTCGAGTTAACCCAGCATTTTCAACCTTTTGTTAAAACACGATGTTACATGACTTGTGAAAATTCTATCTTTTGGGGGAAACCTGCAAAGCTGTTTTGTTCTGCTTGTAAAACCCCGAAGGGATGCAATGATTATAACCCGGCGAACTAAACAAAAACGCACCCTTCCACCCGTACTCGCTGTTAAAAAATCAATTTCGTAAAACTGAGAAATACCGGCAGAAAAATAAAATCGATGACCTTCCAGGCGGCGACGATACCCAACAGAGAAAAAGCCGGATTTCCAAACAGGTCGATAAATTTTATCGCCAATGTATCCGGTAAAATAAGTCCTATCGCTGTGGCGCCATCGAGGGGTGGTACAGGGATGAGATTAAATACCCCCAGCAACAAATTCAGTGAAAAAGTGATGCT
>JAJRYV010000113.1 GCA_024275575.1 bacterium | reverse complement strand
GCGCGCCGGTTGCATTATCCGCGCTCAGTTTTTGGAAAATATCAAAACGGCTTTTGAGCAAAATAAAGAACTGCCCAATCTGTTGCTCGATGATTATTTCCGTGAAGTGATCATCCGCAGTCAGACCGCATTGCGGGAAGTCGTTGCCAGCGCTGTAAAACTGGGCATTCCCGTTCCTGCTTTCAGCAGCGCTTTAGCATATTACGACAGCTATCGCACCGCTCGCTTGCCGGCCAACCTGCTGCAGGCCCAGCGCGATTTTTTCGGCGCTCATACCTACGAGCGGGTGGATGCCGGGCGTGGGCAGTTTTTTCATGCGCAGTGGGTTTAAATAAAATGGAGAAGCTCAACTTTTTGAGCCACTGATATGCACAGATAAACACTGATTTTAAAAATATCTGCGTTCAATCAGTGTAAACCCCGGCTAATATCCGGGAGAGTGTATTGAAATGTTGAAACGAAACAAAGAATAACATCATTTCCCATATTTGTGCTCATCGGGGATTTAAGCCCCTGTGCTCGCCTTTCGTGGAATTCCTACTGGAAAGCATGGCGGGATTCAACGAATGACGGGCAGAATGTAAATCCCGCCAAGCGAATTGGCGGGCGTAACCGAGGTTATGCCTTAAATGACTTGATAATAATGATTTATTTAAACCATGATATCACTAACGACCATTTTAAAAAATTACAAATTATATCTTCAATCAAATTCACCAGCATATTATGTTAATTTGTGCAAGATAATGAAAAACAACGTTGAAAGCGCTCGAGCCGAAGCTGTGATTTTCTCTATGCTTCGCTCAAATAAATTAAAAGTTGAGAATTATGAAGATCCAAGTCATGGCGGGCCTGGTTTTATTTGCAAATCAAACTCACACAGTTTTTTAGTTGAGGTTTCTTGCCTTGAAGTTGATTCGGTTGCGAAAAACTCCGGCATTCCAAATGAAATTCCAAAGGAAAGCGTTGCGTCCACCTACAATCTTATCACGAATTTGCTGCGTACAAAGGCGTCTTCAAAAACAAAGTAATTATCAAACGAAAAACTACCTCGAATCCTCGCTATAACAACAGAGCATTCTGGTGCAAATATTTTAATGGGCTCGATGGCGGCAGAGTCTCTATTAGTAAGCGATCAAAAAATCGTCGTCACTATTAACCAGCCCAACCCAGATTCTGAATTAGTTACTGATCTTCGAGAATCTGTATTCTTTCGCTTTTCTGCAAACGGAACAATTGAACCTTGTCGCCAAAGTATTTCAGCAATTCTACTTGTACAAATTTTTGATGATGAGTGCCGCGTTGTTGGCATACTTAATCCAATGCCTTCTGTTGAATTTGCCATATCCTTGTTGCCAAGCATGCCTTTTGTTCGAGTTAATCCTTGGCCAATTCAGCAAAATCGAATATTCACAGAATGGACTATTCATAACCCTGGACCAAAGAGATTTTATTATACTTTTGGTGCAAATTCAAAACGCTTAGAAAAAGCACAGAATAAGTGATTGTATTTACAGCCCGTTGGCATAGCAAGCGGCGCTCTTGACGGCGGGGGTGCCGCGAGATAATTTTTTGGATTTCATTTTTAATGCAGCAGGGAAGGCCATGACTGTTTTTGGAAAAAGTGCAGTTGATCATATTTTATCAGAACAAGAAGTCTTCACCATTTGCAAAGAGGCCGTTGCAACGCAAAACTTGCGTGGCAAAAAATTATTGTTCATCATTCCCGATCATTCGCGTACCGCGCCCATCGACCTGATGTTCCGCACCTTGTACAAACTTTTGGCCGATCAAGTTGAATTGTTCGATTTTTTGATCGCCTTGGGCACTCATCCCCCGATGAGTGAAGCGGCGATTTATCATCGTGTGGGCATAGCGGATAAAGCTGAACATTCGGCAAAATATCCCAAAGCGCGGTTTTTCAATCACCACTGGAAAGACAAAGCGAAACTGGCAAATTTGGGGACTATCACAGCCAATGAAATCGCCAAAATTTCAAATGGCCGAATGCGTCAGCCGGTAGACATCACAATCAACAAAATGGTATTCGATTATGATGCCCTCATCGTCATCGGCCCGACATTTCCCCACGAGGTCGTTGGCTTTTCCGGGGGCAATAAATATTTTTTCCCCGGCATCTCAGGGCAGGAAATCATCGACTTGTTCCACTGGCTCGGAGCGTTGATTACCAACCCGATGATTATCGGCACAAAGTATACACCGGTGCGTGCGGTGGTCGATCTGGCAGCCGCATTTCTACCGATGCAGCGCTTGTGTTTCAGCCTGGTTGTCAAAGGCAGCGATCTCGCTGGATTGTATTTCGGCACGCCGGAAGAAGCCTGGGAAGCCGCCTCCGATCTGTCTGATAAACTACATATTTTATACAAAGACAAACCGTTTAAGTCGGTGCTTTCCCGTGCTCCTGAGATGTACGACGATCTGTGGACCGGCGGCAAATGCATGTACAAGCTGGAGCCGGTGGTGGCCGATGGGGGCGAGCTGATTATTT
>JAJRYV010000112.1 GCA_024275575.1 bacterium | reverse complement strand
GTGAAAGCAAACGCACCTACAAAACCCGGCGCTTTCGCAGCTATCAGGATTTGCTCGACAGCAAAGAGATCGACGCCGTCATCATCGCCACACCGGATTTTCATCACACACAAATGACCATCGATGCAATAAATGCCGGCAAACATGTTTATTGCGAAAAAAGCCTGACACGTACGGAAGATGAGGTTTACCGCGTTTACAGCGCAGTTAAAAATAGTGATCGGATATTCCAGCTCGGGCACCAGAATCGGCAGAATGAATCGTTCAAAAAAGCACGGGAACTGGTCGCCGCCGATGTCCTCGGTAAAGTGACGCTCGTTGAAACGACGACCAATCGCAATACCCGCCACGGTGCCTGGGTGCGCCATCTTGATGGCAATGGCAAACCCAAACCCGGCAGCCCGCAAACTATCGATTGGCAACAATGGCTGGGCTCGCGCCCGAAAGTACCCTTCAGCATCGACCGCTTTTATAACTGGACGAAATGGTTTGATTATGCCACCGGTCTGACCGGCCAGCTTTTTTCACATGAATATGACGCTGTTAATCAGGTTCTGGGGATGGGTATCCCGCATGCGGTCATGGCTTCCGGCGGCATCTATTTTCATAAAGACAACCGGGATATCCCCGATATTTTTCACATCGTGGCAGAATATCCAAATCACGACCTCACCCTGCTTTACAGCGCCTCTCTCGCCAGCAGCAACTCCCGCGGTCGCCGTTTCCTCGGCCATGATGCAACCATGGACCTCGGCGGTACTTTGAGCCTTTCCATCGACCGCAATTCCACACGCTACCGCGAAAAGCTTGCAGAAGGCCTTTTGCAAAGTGGAAAACCGTTGTATAAATATCCCCAATTGACGCCGGAAATCGACGCCGTTTCTTCGGCCTCGGAAAAATATTTCGCCCGGCGCGGTCTGATTTATACTCAAAAACAGGGCAAAGCCGTCGATGTGACGCATCTGCATTTCAAGGAATGGCTCGAGGCAATTCGCAACAACGAACAGCCGAGTTGCCATATCGATATCGCTTTTGAGGAAAACGTCACCCTGCAAATGGCCACTAAATCCTATCTCGAAAAACGACGCGTTGTCTGGGACCCGGTGCGACGAAAAATTGTATGACTTTTTAGTCTGAATAAATAATGAAGGAAACACGATTTATGAGAATGTTTTCGTATCTCGTCCAGCGTACCACCCGGATGCTGAGCCTGTCGAAGCGGGAGCCCCTCGGCAAGTGCAGGGAGCCGTTTCGATATGCCCGGGAAACGTTTTTCCGCTGTATACCGAACAGATATATACTTACCGCCATTCTTCTTGCATTGCTGCTGCCAATTTCATTTCGTTGCACAAGCTTGCACCGCATGACCGCTGAAAATTTGACATGTGAATATCGCCGCAATCCACTCGGAATTGATACGGCAAGACCTCGTCTGAGTTGGCAGTGCGCCTCTGTTTTACGCGGTGATTTTCAGACGGCTTATCGCGTTCTCGTCGCCTCAAATCCGGAAAAACTTCAGCGTGAGGCGGGGGATATCTGGGACAGCGGAAAAATTCAATCCGCCCAATGCCTGCATGTGCCTTATGCCGGACCACTCCTGCAAAGCGACCGGAGTTATTTCTGGAAAGTGCGCATTTGGGATAAAAATAATGAGCCGTCTGCGTGGAGCGAAACGGCGTCCTGGTCTACGGGGCTGCTGCAAAAGTCCGACTGGCAGGGTCAATGGATCGGCCTCGACAGGGCGGTGGGAGAAGACGTGCCCGATCAGGAACACCGCCGTCTTGCGGCGCGATATCTGCGCAAAGAATTTTCATTTGACAAAAAAGTGCAACGCGCTACGGCTTTTATCTCCGGCCTCGGTCTTTTCGAGCTCGCCATCAATGGCGAAAAAATTGGCGATCAGGTTCTCGCACCGGCCTTGAGCGAATACGACAAACGTGTTTATTACATGACTTTTGACGTGACGCAGCATTTGCAGCGCGAGAATGCCGTCGCTATAATTTTGGGGAATGGCCGGTTTTTCGCACCACGTATTACCGAACCTGCCCCAACGCGTACATTTGGTTTTCCCAAACTACTTTTTCAACTCAATGTTTTGTTTGCCGACAGCAGCTCACAAACGATTATCTCCGATGAAAGCTGGAAATTGACCGCCGCCGGCCCCATCCGTGCAAATAATGAATATGACGGTGAATTTTACGATGCACGCATGGAAATGCCGGGCTGGAATCGCCCCGGTTTTGATGACCGCAACTGGCAAAAGGTCGAAATCGTTAAAGCTCCGGCGAAAAAGATTGTCGCGCAAATGGCCGAACCTATCAAAATCACAGAGACGATTCATCCGGTTTCCGTGCAGGAAAACGAGCCGGGTGTTTTCATCTACGACATGGGGCAGAATATGGTTGGCTGGGTGCAGGTATATGTGAAGGGCAAACGTGGTGACAAGGTGACCATGCGCTTTGCCGAATCACTCACAAAAGACGACGGCCGGCTTTATCTCGAAAATATCCGCGATGCCGAAGTTACCGATACTTACATTTTAAAAGGACGCGGCAACGAAATATGGCAACCGCGTTTCACCTATCACGGTTTCCGTTACGTCGAAGTTCGGGGGCGGGCTTTTTACCCGGCGTTAACGGCAATCGAAGGCAAAGTCGTGCATGATGCCGTTCGACAAACAGGACAATTTTACTGTTCAGACGAGACCGTCAACCGGGTTTATCGCAATGCGATCTGGGGGATACGCGGTAATTATCGCAGCATGCCGACGGACTGTCCGCAACGGGATGAGCGCCACGGTTGGCTCGGCGATCGGGCAGTTGAATCTCTCGGCGAGAGTTACATATTCAATATCGCGGCGCTTTACAAAAAGTGGCTGCATGATATTCAGGATACCCAACTTGCAAGCGGCAGCTTGCCCGATGTTGCGCCATCTTATTGGCCGCGGTATACGGATAATATGACCTGGCCCGGGGCGTTTGTTATTTTCCCCGGCATGTTATACCGCCAATATGCTGATATCGATGCCATTCAGCAGCATTATCCGGCGATGAAAAAATGGCTCGACTATATGGCAAAATATGTATCAAACGGCATTATGATGCGTGATACTTACGGCGACTGGTGTGTGCCGCCGCTGGATATCAAAGCCACGCACACCAGCGATCCTGGCCGCATGACCAGTGCGGAATTTATCGGCACCGCTTATTATTACTATCTTTTGCGAACACTGAAAAAATATGCGCTGCTTCTCGATAAACCGGCTGATGCTGAACATTTTTCCCGAACAGCAGAGCGGGTTTATGCAGCTTTTAACCGCCATTTTTTCGACAGGGATTTACAGCAGTTAGGCAATAATTCACAGACTTCGAATGTGTTGGCGCTGGCTTTCGATCTGCTTCCACCGGTTAATCGCAAAGTGATTTTTAATAATTTAGCGGATAAAATTCTCGGCGAGAATGATGGCCATATCGGCACCGGACTCGTCGGTACGCAATGGCTGATGCGTGTGCTGACAAATAATGGTCGTTCTGATATTGCCTTCAAACTTGCCTCGCAGAAAACCTACCCCGGTTGGGGTTACATGGCCGTAAAAGGCGCCACGACAATTTGGGAATTGTGGAATGGCGATACCGGCGCCCCGGGCATGAACTCGCGCAATCATGTCATGCTTTTGGGAGATTTTCTGCCCTGGCTCTACGAGAACCTTGCCGGCATCCAGTCCGATTTTGACCGGCCGGCTTTTAAACATGCGCTGATGAAACCGGAAATACCTCCCGGCTTGCATTTCGTCGATGCAGTTTATCATTCGATGTATGGCGAGATCAAATCGAGCTGGAAAATAGAGGATGAAAAGTTTTATTGGAACGTGACCATTCCGGCAAATACGACAGCGACGATTTTTATTCCTGCTGATATGCAGAAATTCATCACGGAAAACGGCAAACCGGTGTTGGAAACAGCAGGGGTGAAATTCATCAAACAAGAAAATGGCCGTGCTGTTTTTGACATCACCTCGGGTGAATTTGAATTTGTTTCGCCTCATTTTTCCCAAAAAATATACCAGCCCTTTGTCAGCACGCCATCCATTGTTCCGGCCGATACAATTTTGAAAGTCGAAGAGAAAATCCTGGTGAAGCTGGCCGACAAAACTCCCGGCGCGCAAATCCATTTTACTTTGGATGGGAGCAAGCCGGATAAAAATTCGACGGTTTACAACGCGCCGATCCCGGTCGAAAGCAATATGACTATCAGAGCCAGAGCTTTCAGAACTGGCTCCCGCCCAAGTATTATAAAAACAGCGTGTTATGATTTTGTCAAACCCGCAGTGAACGGCATACGATGGAAATTGTACCACGGCGCTTTCGTCAAAATTCCTGATTTCTCACAAATGCAGGCGACGAAAAGTGGTGTTTGCTATCAAATTGGATTGTCGGAACTGCCCGTGCCGAAAGTCAATTTTGCCCTTGATTTCACCACATACATAAAAATAGATCAACCCGGAACCTATAAGTTTTTCATCAATTCCAACGACGGCAGCCGGCTTTTCATCGACGGGAAGTTGCTCATCGATAACGACGGCGAACACAGTCCGAAACAACTGGAGAAAAGCATTTATTTAAAACCGGGACAGATCCCCTTGCAGATTAAATACTTCCAGAGCGGTGGAACGACAACCCTGAGTTGCTCATTTCAGGGGCCGGGAATCGAGCGGCAAAAGCTGCCTGCTTCAAGGTTGTTTCTCAAAAAGGATTGACGTCTTAACCTGGATAATTCATAAATTATAATATAACGAGGATTTATTCCATTTAGAGTTGTTTTGCCATGGGATTAACATCTACTTTTTATTTCGACCTTTTGACCCGTCGCGGAAAGGCCGAAAAGCAATTCAGCCACTGATTTTCACGGATCAAGCACTGGTTTTTAAGTAGAAGAAAAGAATCCGTGTTTGATCTGTGGCTAAATTTTATTGTTCATCAGTGGTTTGCTTTTTCAATTGGTCTGATTTCAGGCAAAGGAATTTAATAATGTGCAAATAATACAGGCAAAGTGATAAAATCTTGTTACAGTGAAACGGCGGCTGATCTCAACATCAAATTCCTTGCAGGAGTTATTATGGAATCTCTTTTTCACAGAATCAAAAATATGATTGTTTTGAGCATTACTCTGTTTGTCTTGATTTCATGCTCACAATCGCAATCTTCTCCTGATGATTTATTTTCCCATGCACAAAAACGCCGCAATGATTTGCGCCTGAGCACCTACATCACCGCGCATTCTGTGCAGCGACTGCTCTCCACGGTCGCCGGCCGCCGCGAAGCGCTTTCCATTCTGCGCTGCAATGGCATGACCAAAGTTTATATCGAGTTTTATCGCAGCGGTTTGCTGGTCGATGAATCCGTTCTGCGGCAGGTTCGGGAGTTTTTTGAACGCAACGGCATCGCCGTTATCGGTGGGATCGCGACGGTGCCGGGTAAGGATTTTGGTGTGCGGCAGGATGGGCAGCTTGGCTGGTTCAACTGGCAAAACCCGAAAACACAGCAGGATATGAAAGCTGCCATGCAAATGGCTGCTGCGATTTTCGATGAAATCATCGTCGACGATTTTCTTTGCACCGCAGATACCAGTGTCGAATCGAAAACTGCGCGCGGGCAACGCAGTTGGTCACAGTATCGCCGCGATTTGCTGATGAAACTCGCCTCGGAAATTTTTATCGAACCGGCCAAAAAGATCAATCCGGGGATTTCCATCATCATTAAATACCCGCAGTGGTATGACCGTTTTCATCTTTTCGGTTACGATGTGGCACGCCAACCGGCGCTTTTTGATAAAGTGTGGGTGGGCACGGAATCGCGCGGCCAATATAGCCAACGTTTCGGTTTTGTGCAACCTTACGAGGGTTTTGTCAATTTCCGCTGGTTGCAATCGCTGGCGCCGGAAAAGGTTGCGGGCGCCTGGTTCGACCACGGGGATTGTGATGGTGATGATTTTATCGAACAGGCGTATCAATCCGTGCTCGCCGGAGCGCGCGAGCTCGTCCTTTTTAACTATAGCAGTTTTGTCGCCGGCCATCCCGGCCACCATTTGGTACGTCTGCAGTTTGATCAATTAGCCGACCTTGCCCAGGAAATCAGAAACCATCCTGTGTCCGGCCCCGTTGCCTACAAACCTGCCAATAGCGATGCCGGCAGTGATTTGTATTTGATGGATTTCATCGGCATGTTCGGCGTGCCGTTGATTCCACAAGCGCAATTTCCTTTGGGGAACAGTGTCATTTTACTACCTACCCAAGCCGCAGCGGATAGCAATATTTATGAGAAAATATTGCAGGCCCTGCCGCAAAAGCCGGTTTTTATTTTTACAACCGGATTTCTGGCAAACACCAAAGATGGGGAGAAGCTTGCTGAACTTGCCGGATTGAGCTGGCCGCTTCCGGTAACACCGTTTAATGCAAAATCGATCATCGTCGATGGCAAAGCGGTGGCACTTGAAAATGGACTCGATCTCGAAGCCAAAGTGAATCTGCGTTCGGCGACAGCGCTTTTGCAGGTAAAATTCGGTTTTGAAGCCATTCCGTTTTTAACGGTTAACCGGCGAGACGATTGCACGGTTTACACTTTGAATGTGCACACTTTTTCGCCAGCCGATTTCGATCGTGTTCACGAGGTTTTGCTCTGCCCAAAACCGTTGGGTCTGTTGGATTTACCTGAGAGCTGGGCAAATGACCTGCGCCGGATATTTAATCAAAACCCAGAGGTTGGTTTACAGGCAAAACCACGGGTTGCTCTACAACCTGTCGGGGCAGATGGCTGGTGCCTGCAGAATTATAACCGCGGTAAAACCTCAATTTCATTTCGCTTTGCGGTAAAACCCGGCGAAGTTTGGCTCGATGGCTTCACCGGTCATATTTTACCGGTGGTGAACGGCCGGCTTGTTTTTGAAATGCCGCCGCGCAGCCGTTTGTGGATTCAAAAGAAAAAGACTGATGAATAAAACTATGAGGAAAAAATGAACAATCGATTGAAATTATTGTATCTGATGCTCGGTCTGCTGTTTTTTACAACTCAAATTTTTTCGCAGGATAAAGCCAAATGGCAATCGTTATTCAATGGCAAAAATTTCGATGGCTGGACAGCACGCGGCAAAACGGTCTGGACGGTGAAGAATGGTGTTCTCACCGGCAGCGGTGGTGTTGGGCACATTTATGCTGATCCGGTGCTGACGGATTGCGAAATCAAAGGCATGTTCAAAGTGAGTGAAAACGGCAACAGTGGTTTATATTTCCGTTGCAATCCGCCGGCGGAAAATCCCGATGGTTATCCGCGTGGTTTTGAGGCACAAATAGACAACCACGCGAAAGCCCATACCGGCTGGCTGTGGAAACCCGGCACGCCGACCGCCGAAGCCGCCGCATTGATCACCAAAGATAACGAATGGTTTTCTATGCGTGTAAAAGTGCTCGGCGATCACATTCAGATTGGGGTGAATGAACGGCTGATGACCGATTATCATGACGCCGAATATAAAAAAGGGTTCATCGCGATTCAGGGACATAATCCGGGCATGACCATAGAAGCGAAAGATTTATTTTTTCGTGATTTATCTGAAAAGTCACGATTTGGCACCTATTATCAGCAGAAAAAAACACTCTTCGAAGCGCTGCCCGATGAAGATGATGAGATCATTTTTCTCGGCAACAGTATCACGGATGGGGGTGCGTGGGCTGAGATATTCAATAATCTGCACATCAAAAACCGCGGTATCGGCGGCGATGTGACTGACGGTGTGCTGCACCGGTTAAGCGAAGTCACCCGTTCGAAACCGGCCAAAATTTTTATCATGATCGGAGTGAATGATTTGGCGCGCGGTCAATCGGTGCAATATATCACAGATAATTATGCGGAAATACTGCGCCGCATCACACAGGATAGCCCGCAGACGAAAGTTTATATCGAGAGTGTCTTGCCAGTGAATCCAGCGTTTTCGCGCTTCAGCAATCATCTCAATAAATCGGCGGAAATCATCCGCTTGAATGAAAATTTAAAACGCCTAGCGAAAGAATCAAACGCACGTTATGTTGATTTGTACAGCCATTTTCTTAATCCAGAAAATAAAATGGATGCATCGTATACAAATGATGGATTGCATCTTACCGGTGCGGGTTATCTTTTGTGGAAGTCGTTGATCGAAAAATATATCGCAGAATGACGCGAGGAGGGAATTGCCATTCCGTTGATTTTATACCGAAACTTGCTCAATTTTTCACAAATTCTGCTTGCGGCTTAGATTAATTTTGCTGTAATTGGTGGCGTTTGCTGGAGATGATCTATGATAAAATCACACTGGAGATTAGCATGAAAATCGGTTTTACCGGCATGGAGTTGCCGGAGGGAAAAGTCAAATTTGAGGACAAATCACTGCTCGCACTACAGGAAAAAGACAAACCTAAAAAAGTAGCGCCGTTTTTTGCAGAATTTATCAAGGATGAATTTGTACAGGCCGAGGTTATCGTGCTGCCGCGCGCTAATATTCTTGACCTGCTGATTCTCGATATGGAAAAATTCGAGGTGCGGCTCAATCGCAGCACAGAAGAAAACGAACGTGATTTTTTGCAGGGTTGCCTTGATAAACTCGAGCAGGAAATCCCTCTTTGTACACTCGATTTTTCCGAAGAAGAGCGCATGATTTTAAAAGAAATCGCACCACATAGTTTCAAACCCGTGGTGCTGCTCGAAGGCAACGAAGCGGCCAATAATATCATCGCTCTGGCGCTCGAGGCCAACAATTCGATGTTTTTCTACACCTCCGGCCCGACGGAATCACACGCGTGGCTGGTGAAAAAAGGTTCGGATATCGTCACCTGTGCCGGCGCTATTCACACCGATCTCGCCCGCGGATTCATCAAAGGTGATGTAGTTGCTTTCGATGATTATTTCAAATACCATAATTTCAAAGAATGTGTCACCAGGGGGGCGGCAAAACTGGTCGACCGCGATTATATCGTGCAACCCGGGGAAATCATCGAAATTCGTTTTAACGTCTAACAGGAGTTCAACCAAAGAAAATTTTTCGCCGTGCCTTTGTCATCGTTCTTCCATAAGTTAATTTCACAGCGTTTGATTTTTGGAATGAGAGTGAGGACGAAATGAATAATCACCGCGGCATTTTTGATGTTCTGCTTCTCCTCGTTTTGATCTCTTTAATCTATTGGGCGGCCGTTTACAATATCCTGCATCAGCCGGATATTCCCGTCGAACCGGGCATTTTTTCTCAAAAAGAACCTGAGTTACGCGTTCAAATCATCAATTCTCCGGACACGCTTGAACTCATCATGCTATCGGACTGGTTTGTTTTTGCCGGGAAAAATCAGCCGCAGATGAATCTTGCCCGTGGAACTCATGTGGCGATCGAATGCGCAAACGGGAAACTGATTTTACGCAGTACAACATTTTCCGGCAACTGGCTCGTCGATTCACTCCGGTTATTCGGTGCCGAAGTCGATGGTGAATTGCAAATTAAAAATGTACCCTATGGCGCCGGCTGGTGGTGGGCGGGAAAAGAAGATCGAAATTACAGTGGAGAAATCAAATTATATCCGTTTGAAACCGGTTCTGTACAAGTCATCGTAAAATTGCCGCTTGAAAAGTATTTACGCGGCGTCGTGCCTTATGAAATCGACGGTGATTCACCGCTGGAAGCTTTAAAAGCACAGGCCATCGCAGCACGCTCTGAGGCGGTCATGGCCCTGCGTTCGACGTTTTACAGCGGTCGCCGGTTTGATTTGACCGCAGATGTCGAATGCCAGGTTTTCGGCGGCAATAAAAAGCGCACAATCGTCTCGGATTCGGCCATAGCTTACACTCGCGGTCTCGTGTTGTTCAGTGAAGACAACCCGATTCATGCCTATTATTCTTCCAACTGCGGCGGACACTCTGAAACGATCGCCAATGTCTGGCCGGAGAGAGCGCAACCTGCGCCCTATATGTCCGGTCATTTCGACTCCCGTGAAAGAATTCCTATCAAGCTGCACGGCGAAAAAATGATCGCACGCTGGCTCGCAAGTAATCCCGATGTTTATTGTAACCCTTCATATTATAAAGACTTACCGGCCTGGAATTCAAAAAGTTTTCGTTGGAGACGAAGTTTTTCAGTTGCAGAATTGACTGAATTAATCTCCCATAAAAAAAATATCGGCCGGTTTGAAACTGTCAAAGTTTTAAGACGCGGTGTTTCCGGGCGTATTATCTCGCTGGCATTTATCGGCCGGCAGGATTCGCTGGTCGTGCGTTCGGAATTGGCTATTCGGCAAATCTCGCAACCCCCCTTGCGCAGCGCCTGTTTTATTGTACAGCAGGGAGATGGTTTTTTTGAATTTGCAGGAGCGGGCTGGGGCCATGGTGTCGGCATGTGCCAGTCAGGTGCGCTAACCCAGGCAAATCTGGGCATCAGCTATGAAAAGATTTTGCAGCATTATTACCGCGATGCACAGTTGCGCCGGCTTTATTAATCTGGAACGAGGTTTTCCAATCCTGGATTCTCATCAGATCTCATCCGAATTGACGGACTTCAATGTTTGCCTGTTGCAGAAGCTGTAGGGCGTCCCGTTTCCTGTACTCGTTTTTGTAGAGAATCCGGTTGACGTTACCAAGGTTGATCAGGCGTTTTGCACACATACTGCAAGGCAAATGAGTCACGAAAACCAGCTTTTCAGTCAGGCGCGGCGCGTCGCAATTGATGACGGCGTTTTCCTCCGAATGCAGACAACCGCAATTCCCCGGCTCTTCGCTGTCGCAGGAATTGGCGAGCCCGGTGGCGTTGCCGTTATATCCCACCGCCAGAACTTTGCGGTAATCGCTCGAAGTTATGACGGTGCCGACCTGCAATCTCTTGCAGGTGCTGCGCTGGGCGATTATTTCGGCAAACTGCATGTACACCTGATCAAAAGTCGGTCTTGCATTCATCCAATACTCCAAAATATTTTATTTGAGAATTAATACACAAATTGAGAACCAACAAAGATGAAAAAGTCGTCGTTCAGAAAACAATTGCAAAATGTGAAATTATAACTTGTCATGTTGGGTATTGATATTATTGTTCAAACTTCCGACAAGCTTCGCGCGATCAAATTTATAGACCAACTCCCGACACATCTCTGAAAGCTCAACAAGTCTCTTTAGTATTTTGTATTACATTCTTTATTCGCGCTATACTGAAAATTTAGTGCTTTTCGCCAGGTTAGCTGGGATAGATTGTCACTTTCTCCGGAATATTATGGATCAGGAATCAATAATCATACTGGTCAATCGCATAAAAGCGAATGAGAACACCCCGGACAGTGCAGCAGAGGCTGTTTTTCTAAAGATATACTTGCCTCAAATCAAATTCAAGATAAACATACGATTGAATCATACAACTGATACGGTGGATGATCTCATTCAGGATGTTGTCTTCGATTTAGTTATCAGCTTGCGCAAGGGTAATTTTGATCCTGGAAAAGCGACTTTGAGTTCATATATCAACGGCATCGTAAATCATCGGCTAAGTCGGTTTTTCAGCGAAAAAAAACAAAAGAAAATAATGCCACTGGATGATACCCTGCAAGATATTCTCAGGCATGAACCCGATGTTGAGGGGACACTTGACCGGCAGCAACTCATTGATTGTCTGCGTAATAATTTGCCGAAATTACGCAAAAACTATCGTGAGGTTTTTATCCTTCTCTACCATGATCAGTTGAGCATTCAGGAAGCTGCAAAAAAACTGGGGCGAAGTTCTTTGACAATTTCGAATGAAAAATTTCAAGCCATCCAAACGTTGAAAAAAAAGTATCTTACTAAATAATTTCTCTCAATATTATAGCCAATTTGGATAAGAGTAAAATAAAAACTCAGGAATAAAAATGCACTGCACTCACGAAAACCGGCAGGGGATTATCGACGCCTACCTGCACAACCAGCTAAGTGAAAACGAAAGGGAAAAATTCGAAGAGCATTACTTTGAATGTCAAAGCTGCTTTAGTGAACTGCAATTTACGAAAACTCTCGCAGATTTGATCAGAGCGGAGGGAAAAGGACTGCTTGCTGCAAAACCCGGACTGATCGATTTGATCCTGCAATGGCTGAAAAAAAGGGCCGACTCAAAAACCGGGAGGGATAATTCTACAAATTATATTGACCGATATATCCCGGGTTTTGCAAAACCCGTATTCATCTCCGCTTTCGCTGTGTTAGTTTTTTTTATAGGTTTATCGGTTTACAAGCAGTTGAATGAATCGCCGTTTGATGTATATATCTATGCTGAGAGAGTGCCCTATGTATATCATGCCAGCAGTTCGCGCGGCATTTCAGATCGTGGCCAAAATCCGCTTGAAATTCAGATACAGCAGGAATTTATCAAAGCCATGGTCGAGTATAATGATTTATGTTATGAAAATGCGCGCTTTATTTTGGATGATTTGCAGCCGAGTGTTGCCGATATACAGGCAAGTTTAAACGACGCTGACGATCCCGGAAAAGAAAAATTCACCATGATATTGAAAGTGATCAACGATTATTATTTTTATCGTGGACTGGTACAACTCGCTCTTGCGCGAGGTGGGCAAAGTGAAAAAACGAGAAACCTGCAGGACGAATCTCTGGCAAAAGCTGTTTTATATTTACAGGCAGCAAATAAAATAGAGCCGGCTCCAGGCGAGAAAGATGCCAGCCGGGAAAACTTTTTTCTCGGACTTGGTTATGCATTGCAGGGAGATAACTCAAAATCCCGGAATATTTTACAGCGAATTAAACCCGGGCAAGAGTTTTTTGAAGAAAGCAGGCAACTGATGAATAAACTGGGGGGGGAAATAATCCAATCATAATATCTTTGGAGACCGGGATGGATTCTCAAATGAGAAAATGATCAAGTTTAATCGTTATCGTTGTGCTTATCATCATCATTATTCTGCTATTACAGCGTCGACAACCGGAGCAGACGGAGCTGATCGCCGTCAACAAAACAACAAACCATGCGATGGATACAGCGCTTGAGGAATTACAGCCATTGCTGTTAAATAGTGTCGACAGCACAGTCGTTTACCAGCGAACCCATGAAATACAGTAGCTTCAGAGAAAAGAGCCCGTAAAACAACCGATTTTACCAACAGGCAGAGGCGGCCCTTGTCCGCCGCCTTTGCAAGAATGCCGCAGTGTTTACTATCCCATACTTGACGAAGCTGATGAAATTGGTGCACTGGAGTATGATTGGCAGGAAAAATATTATACCGAGCTTAAGATACATTTTAAGAATTTTGAATCTTTAAGAGAAAATGTGAGGATCAGCCAGTCAGATACCAGCAAAAAAGTTGACCTGACAGACGATGAAGTTATCTTTTATACGAATTTGCTGCAAAATTTATACAGTTCGGCAGTTGATTTCCTCAATGCACCTGATAATCTTAACGATGAAAATCTTAATTTAACGCAACATTATTCTTATCGCATCGCAGAACCACAGGAGTTGCTCGTTAACATTTTTTTAAGCATTACAGCTGATCATTATACTTTAACGGAACGAGTCAATTATCCCAACGCAACAGAAACAACCCAAAAGGAATAATGCCGGCGGTAACGGAGGTGAGTTTGTATTGTTTAAATTGAGTCTCAGAACTTCGTGGTTTTTGCTGACAGCCTTGTTTTTGCTGCAACCGGCGATCACACCTGGTCTCCGGGCATGGAAAAACAAGGCTGTTTTTTTGTCGGCATGACCGTATCTCATGAATTTAATAAAAGTTTTTATGCCACCACAGGCGATATATCCACATTGGCGGCAGAAAATAAAACCACCGCAATCAGGGCGCTATTAGACAAAAATACGGAATTTATCCCGGCTTATCTATTCGCTTATGATCAGGTTTTGCAAGACCTCGGTATAGAAGGATGTCTGCAATTCTTTTCAGAGATTGCAGCGGAACCGCGTTGCCGTTATCTGGCAAACTGGATGCTTGCGCGAACACAATATGCCTCACAAAATGCCTCCGCTGCGATCAATCTTTTTCTGCCGCTGGTTCTTGATTTCAATCATGAAGTGCCCGCTCAATTATTGTGGGAGTTTCTGAAGATTTGCCAGTCCGCAGGATTCTCCTGTCTTAATAATTTATCGCCTGAATTCATTTCCAATAATCCTGCTTTTCATGCTCTCGATAGCAAGATAAAAAGCCAGAACGCCTCAGCGGTTAAACAATTCCAAAAGTATTTTAAAACCCGGAATGAACCGGATTCGTTTCTGCTGCATTTGTACATTGGGTCCTTGCGTTTGCAACGCCGGACCGTTACCCCGGCTGATTCACTGTTGACTTTTTTAATTGAGCGTGCAGCCCGCCTCGGTGATCGCTATAGTGAAACGATCTTTCGGCATGATGCAGGAAGATTGCATTTTATTAAAAGAGAATATCAAAAAGCGATTAGCGCCTTCAGAAATTCACTTGCAGTTGCACAAAATATCAATAATACCACATTTATCATTAACAACTTTGAATATATCGGCCATGCGTATAAAATGGTTTCAAAATATGATTCAGCGCTGGTTGTTTACCAGGCAGCGGAAAAATATGCGTTAAAATCAAACGATAAAAACTTGATGCTTAGTATATTTAAAGCACTGGGCAAGCAGCATTACCTGAAAGCTGAGTACGTGCAGTATATTGCTTCACAAGCTTTGGTACTTTTTTGACTAATTTTACTTAACACATTGCGCAGCATCTTCTCATGTATTACCTTTTTACGTTTCGCAAGACAAGAGG
>JAJRYV010000010.1 GCA_024275575.1 bacterium | reverse complement strand
TTTTAAGACAACCAAAGAAGCACCAATGCTGCTGCAGCCGGCAGCGCCTGAATAAAAAAGATGCGTTTGCTCACCGTGAGGGCGGCAAAAATCCCGGCGATTACTATGCAAAGCAGAAAGAATATATGAAGCGATTTACCGGCTGCACCGAGCCATAATCCCCAGATCAGGCCGGCTGCGAGAAAACCGTTATACAATCCCTGATTGGCCGCCAGCGCTTTGGTGGAGCGTGCAAAATCCGTTTGCAATGCGAAAATTTTCCTGCCAAGTGGTTTTTCCCACATGAACATCTCTAAAATTAAAAATAAAATATGTTGCAGTGCAACAAATGCGATAATGACTGCCGTGAATGTAATCATTTTTTACCTGCCAAAGTTAAAATATGAAGAGCCCATTCCATCCAGAGGGAAGGCCGGAAGAAGCTCCAGATTTCCATAATTCAAGACCATGTACCGATATAGCAATTTCAGCACTACTCATCGCGCATCGGAAGCTGATTATCCGGAAAAAGCCAGAAAGATAATGACTGAATTTTCAAGGTGTAATTCAAGGAATAAGTTTTATTGATTCAACCGCTTGACGGAAAAATGGTTGATATCGTATAAATCTCCGGGGAGACCTTGATATCATGCTCAAACCGAGGCAGGATACTGTCTTGCTTTTGCTTTCCCCTTTTTTCGCCGGCCTTGGGTGCCTCCCCGTTTAAAGCAGTGTTCTGCTGACTAATCCAGTTTAATCAAAACTGTTCAGCATGAGTTTAATAACTGACAAGTTATTCTCTGCCATTATTTGGCAAGAAATGCCCGGCCGCAAATTGCACGACTAATTTGTTAAATATGTGTAATCAGTGGTTTTATTTCTTTTGGTACTGACTTCGCCAGGTTAGGAACGCTATTCGTAACGCAGAGCATCCACAGGTTCGATGCGTGAGGCCCGGCGTGCCGGATAAAGCCCGGCAAACAAACCGATGGCGATCAATGTACCGATCGTGAAAGCAGCGATGGGGGGTGAAAAACTTGGCGAGCCAATCATTTGCAACGCTTGATTGCCATCGGTGGGGATCAGACCAAAAAGTGCGATAACCCCCAATGCAAACGCCAGCCCTAGAGCCCCACCGAGTCCGGTGAGCAGCACCGATTCCATGATAAACTGCAGAATGATATGACGACGACGCGCCCCGATCGCCCGTTTGATGCCGATTTCATGGGTGCGTTCTTTCACCACCACATACATAATATTGGCAATGCCCACACCAGCGATAAAAAGGGTCAGCCCGCCCACCGCACCGAGAAAAATCTGGATGCCCTGAAAAATCCTGCGACTTAATGCTTCGTTCTCGATACTGTCATTGAAATACAGCGCCCGGTCATCGCCGGGATCGAAACGATATTTTTTGCCGAGCACCTCCAGCGCCCGTTGCCGCACCGCCATATTGAGATCGGAAATGCGCGGGCGCACAGCGATGAACCAGACGCTGCGCCGCGGCCAAATCGAAATAAAAGTTGTATAGGGAATGACGATACGACGATCATCCGGGCCATTGCTCATACTGTTTTGAAACTTTTCCGCCATCATGCCGATGACTTTGAAAGTGAAATCTTCGAGTTTAAATTCCTTGCCGACAGGTTCTTCAGCACCGAAAAGTTGCCTTGCGATTTTCGCACCGAGAAAAGCGACACGCCGTTTTCCTCGAATATCAAAATCATTGAGAAAGCGCCCGCCTGCAATGGGATACATGCGTCGCATGTCTTCCAATGCCGGGTTTACCCCGACAGTGTAACCTGAGGTAGTGGTTTTACCGTCATATTCTGCAACGAGTCGGCGGCCAAAAGCCGGGCTGGCCATTTCGATATCAGGATTGGTCTGCATCAGCAATTTAGCGTCTTCCTCTTGTAAGCGGATGGAGCGCCCCCTGGGCAACCCCTTGTATTCGATCGATGAATTGCCGCCGTAAATGCGGATGATCGAATCGCCGTTTGCCAGCAAGCCGCGGCGCATTTGAAGCGAAAGCCCTTCACCGAACGATAGCAACATGACAACGGAAAAAGTGCCCCAGGAAACGGCGAAAATTGTCAGAAAAGCGCGGGTTTTCTGATTTTTTAAATCATAGAAAAACTCTTCAATCAGCATCCATATTTTCATCAGCCGGTCACTCTCCCGGTTTAATTCGTTCGACCACAAATTGAAAGTGTCTGTTCAGTTAACAAGACGGATACCGGGTTTGAAGCTGGAGCGCCATCTCATCCTGTTTGCCCTCGGTACGCCCCGGAAAAACACCGGGGTTACTCGGGATGCTCTGACCGGTAATTTTATGGAAACCACCTCCTGGCATCCCGAGGCTTCCGCTGAGCTCTCAAATATCAGCTTTATCATGCGCGTAACGCCTGCACCGGATCGATCGTCGAAGCACGCCGCGCAGGAAAATAGCCTGCCAGCAATGCAACGAATCCCAGCAGAATGATGCTGATCAGCGCAACGCTGCCGGAGAGCTCCGGCGTACCGACGGCTTCCACCGCCTCTTTGGGTAGATTTTGCAGCAAGGCGACCAGGCCCGCCGCCAGGGCAAAACCGATCGCAGCACCGATTGATACGATGATAAAAGTTTCGAAAATAAACTGAAACAGAATATTGCGCCTGCAAGCACCAACCGCCCGTTTGACGCCGATTTCGTTTGTGCGCTCGCGCACGACTACATACATGATATTCGCCACACCAACGCCGCCCACCGTCAACGTAAATGAACCGATGATGCCGAGGAATGTTTTAAAACCCAGCATAAATGCGACGAATATCTGCTGAAATTCCGCTGTATCCCAAATCCACAGCGCATCTTCATCATCCGGGTTAAAAATATACTTTTTGCCGAGTGTTTCATAAACCCGCCGGGTCACCCGTTCGCTGACGAGTGGTGAAACAGGTTTATAAACGATATTGGCCAAATATCGATGTCCGAAGATCGCATTGAAAGTCGTGGCCGGGATAAAAACCCGATTTTCATCGCGGGTATTGTAATTGGAATTCTGTACTTTTTTCTGTGTAATACCGATGATGACGAAAGGGATTTTATTGATTTCGAGGATTTTGCCGACGATATTTTCAGTACGGCCAAAGAGAAATTTACAAATTTTGTTACCGATCACTGCGGTGCGCGCTTTTCTCGCCATATCATGAGCGGAAATGAAACGGCCGCCGGCCTGCACAAAGATATTGCGGATATCTTCGTATTCAGGAATGATTCCCGTGATATTGGTCTGATCGACATTCTGCGGACCACGAACACGGGCGTTGTAGGTTGAATATTCCGGGCTGATCAGACCAATCTCGGGAATTTCACAGCGTAGCAATTCAGCATCTTCATATTTTAAATTGATATCGCGGCCCTTGTTGAAACCTTTGTAAGATAAACCTGTTTTGCCGCCCCAGAGGATAACCACGCCGTCGCCGATGCCCGCCATATTTTTCACATTTTGTTTTTCGACGCCGCTGCCGAAAGCAAGCAATAGAATAACCGACATCGTGCCCCACATGATGCCGAAAATCGTCAGCAGCGTGCGCAGCTTTTGTGCCCACAGATCACTGAAAAGCAATTTGAAATTGGTCGGTAAATACATCCGGCGCTCCTATTCGATTGTTTTCACCGGTTTTTCCAGAACCTTCTGCCCTTCTTTTAACCCGGATACTATTTCGATATTGATAGCATCCGATAGGCCGGTTTTCACCGGTGTTTCTTTCACCGATGCTTCCCCAACGCCGGGCAAGCGGACGAATGCCGAATCGTTGCGAAAAGTGACTACACGTTCGGGCAACGTCAGGATATCCTCCCTACGTTCAATGATGATATTGGCATTGGCTGAATAACCTGCGCGCAAAACGATTTTATCAGTAGGATTAAATTTAATTTCGATGGGAAAAATGGTGGTATTGTCGTCCTTTCGTGCCTTTAGTGAGATTTTGTCGAGTTCACCCGTCAGATCATTCTCACCGGCGATCGCACCTACATCAATATTTGCTTCCATGCCCGGTTTTAATTTGCCAACATCGATCTCATCCACCGAACCTTTGAAAACCAGCGACGACATATCGGCCATCGTCAACAAAACCGTGCCCTCCTGATAAGAAGTCAGCGGCACCACCGGGTCGCCGATATCGATAGATTTTTCCAGGATAAAACCACTGATCGGTGCTTTGATGACCGATTCGATGTTCACACCGGCGATGCGCACCTTGCCTTTCTCAAGGATTTCGAGTTTCTCCCGAGCCATCTTGTGGCGCAACTCAGATTCTTCATATTCTTTGCGCGCATCTTCAAATTCCTTGCTTGAGGCCAAATTGCGATCGTGCAATTCGGTGATCCGTTTCAGCCCCTGATGGGCATTTTTCAAGGAAATTTGTGCCATTTCAATATTTCTTGTCGCCTCTGCCAATTCGATCGGTGTTGGATCCGGTTTGATTTCCAGCAACGGATCACCGGCGGAGACGTAATCTCCCGCTTCGGCAAAAAGCTTTTTCACAACGCCGGAGACTTTTGATTTCACCGATATTTCATTCACCGGATCAAGAGTGCCGACGGCAAGTGCTTTGTCTGTAATGGTTTGACGAATGACTTCGACTGTTTTTGCACTGGCATCGGCTTCGCCATTCCCGGAGCAGCCCGAGAAATAGACAAAAAAATTGCAGAGCAGCACAGTCGGCAAAACTCGGACAAAAAAACTTTGCATCAATTCCTCCAAAAAAATATAATTGAAAAACAGGCAAGTCGGAGATGGTAAAACAGCAAACCATACGGTCGTAGTGGTTATTTGTTACAAATTCTGCAAATACCCTTAACTATTCGACAAACGAATGATGAAAACGGTTTACCGGTATTGAAGAGTCTGGCGATAATCAGAGCCTGAATGAAAACCCCATAAATTTTTCCGCTGAATGATCACCCGAAAGCTATCACGATCAATCATACTTTCGAGTTTCTTTATCAGTGTCATCGTGTTAAAAATTTCATTTTTCGCAGTGTTAGTTTTTTACTCGCATGGCGTTAAAAATTGCGACCAGAGCAACTCCCATATCACCAAAGACGGCCTCCCACATGGTGGCGATACCGATGACTCCCAGACAGATAAACAGCAATTTTACCCCCAGGGCAAAAAAGATGTTCTGCCATACAATTTTGCGTGTTTTGTGGGCGATCTCGACAGCGGTGACCACTTTGGAAGGATTGTCGGTCATCAGGACGATATCGGCTGTTTCTACTGCGGCGTCTGAACCCAAAGCGCCCATGGCAATACCAATATCCGCCCGGGCCAGCACCGGGGCGTCGTTGATGCCGTCACCCACAAAAGCCACTTTACCAGGTTGTGATTCGGAGATGATTCGCTCTAAATGATCCAGCTTGTCTTCTGGTAGCAATTCGTAAAAGTATTGGTCTATTTTGAGTTTCTGTGCAATTACTTTGGCCGCATTTTTATTATCCCCGGTCAACATCATCGTTTTTATTTTTTTAGCATTCAGTTTTTTAATAGCATCCTGCGCGTCTTCCTTCAGGTTGTCGGAAATGACGATGCAACCGGCATAGGTATTATCCACCGCCAGGTGAATCACTGTCCCGGCAATATTGCAGACAGGATGATCGATATTTTCCCGGTGCAATAAACGATCGTTTCCCACGATGATGATCCGTGTATCTGCTTTTGCAATTATTCCATGCCCGGGAATTTCCTTGATATCCGCTACCCTGGGGATGTCAATATTTTCAGTATATGCCTCAACAATTGCTACTGCGATGGGATGATTGGAATGGGCTTCGACCTGAGCAGCATGCTGCAAAACCTGTGTTTAGGAAAAACTGTTTGCAGTGACAATTTGAGAAACGCTGAATTCGCCTTTTGTTAACGTACCTGTTTTATCAAAAACAACTGCTTTTAATTGTGTCAGTGCGTCAAGATAGTTTGAGCCTTTGACCAGAATTCCTCTTTTCGCCGCACCGCCAATACCGCCGAAATAACCCAAAGGGATGCTGATCACCAAGGCGCACGGGCAAGAGATAACCAACACGACAAGCGCCCGGTAAATCCAGTCTTCAAACGTAGCCCCGGCGATGAGTAACGGCGGCAAAAGAGCCAGGGCCAATGCGCTAAAAACCACCACCGGTGTGTAATAACGCGCGAAAGTGGTGATAAATTTCTCTGTCTCGGCTTTTTTGCCGGCAGCATTTTCCACCAGTTCTAAAATCCGGGCAATCGAAGATTCCTTATAAAGTTTGGCAACTTTGATAGTTAAGACTCCCGATTTATTGATCATCCCGGAAAGAACGGTATCTTCAGGATTGACCGGGCTTGGTATGGATTCGCCTGTCAGGGCTGAGGTATCGACAAGCGAAATCCCTTCGACAACTTCACCGTCGAGCGGAATTTTTTCCCCGGCTTTGACCACGATTATCTGGCCCACAGCGACCGTTTCCGGGTCCACTTGCCGCAATTCTCCATTCAATTTTAAATTGGCGTATTCCGGTTTCAAAGCCAAAAGAGATTGAACTGATTTCCGGGAGCGGTTGACGGCAAAATCCTGGAAAAATTCACCGACGACATAAAACAGCATCACTGCCACAGCTTCAGGTATCTCATCAATGGCAATAGCGCCTAAGGTCGCGATAGCCATTAAAAATTGTTCATCAAAAAATTTTCCTTTGATCATGTTTTTCCCGGCGGTCCAAATAACTTTGTAACCGCTGACGAGATAAGCTATTCCGTAAACCAGGTACTGCCCGATAAGAAAAGATGGCTTAAAAAATTGATCTTCGAGGAGCAAGCCACCGAGCAATAAAACGACAGTCAGCAAAATCCGCAGCAGCTCCGATTTATTCTCAAACAATTCAGATTTTGATAAATCTCCCGAATAGTGATTCGGTTCGACAACCTGAACATCCGGTTCAATTGCACTAATCTCTTTTAGGGCTTTTTCATCATCAACACAATCAAGAGTCATCGTGGAGGTGGCAAAATTTACGGAGACAAATTTCACCTCGTCCAATTGAGAAACACCTCTTTCAATTTTTGCTGCGCAGGAGGCACAATCAAGGTTTTTCAGATGATATTTTTTCATATATTCTTCTCAACTTTAACAATTTCCGGCAATAGCTCCGGCATTTGACAAGCCGAATATTCGATAGACAGAGCATCAAAATCTTTTCCTGCCAAGATACATTATAACTCCGACCAGCAATTCAAACTCCTTGCTTTTGAGCACGCTTTTCTCATCGATTTCATTTTAAAAAGCAGTGGCATATCGATGAAGCTGGATTTGAGTTCGAGTTATGATGGAAAAAACAGGATGTATTACATGAAGCGTTTACGCAGGACTTTTAGAGCGCGGCCCATCAGAGTCTCTACTGTTCTAATGGAAATATTTTGTATTTCGGCTATTTCTGTATAAATGAGATGGCCAAAGTCTCTCATTGTGAAAATGAGACGACACTTTTCCGGGAGCTCTGCAATTGCGAAGTGAATTGAACCGGCTTAATTCTTTTTCCGTCAACTCATCTTCAGGGCTTCGGCACGCGGTGGCAGCGGCGTCCGTAAGTTCGGCTTTCTGATGTTGAACCTTGAGGCGTCTTGGATGTTTTAGTGCCTGATTTTAGCAATAAAAACTATTCATCAAAATAATCGTCATAGTCTTTCATATCTTCAAAATTGCCATTACACGAAGCAGATTCGTCGTTTTCTATAGTTGTGATTTCGTCGGGTGGGTTTTGATTGGGGATTTCTTTGGTAGCATTCCATGCGTTAATCGGTACATATTTCCCAGCTTTTTTGCGTTTGTCATCCTGCAAAAATTTAATTTTGGGGTCCATGATTTTTCCTTTCAACCGACAATGGTTTTTTCTGAAGATAAGATCAATTTAAAAACAAGTCAACGTGATAATTTTGAAATTGAATATATAATAAAAATGCCCTCACGGAAAGTGACGGCATTTTGTGTAAAATCAGAATCTTGCACGCAGAAGTTCATCCAGCGCCGGCTGACCGATTTCCTGAAGATCATAAGTTACGCGGGTTGCCGGTTTGCCCATATCGATGATTTTACGCAAATCGATTGGCGTACCAACGATGACGGAATCACAATCAGTGGCATGGATTGTGGCTTCGAGATCGCGCACCTGTTGTTCGCCATAACCCATTGCCGGCAGCAATGCGCCGATACCGGTGTATTTTTTAAAGGTAGCAATCAGACTACCTTTGAGGAAAGGCCGCGGATCGATAATTTCTGCTGCGCCGAATTTCTTCGCCGCAACGATGCCGGCGCCATATTTCATCTCGCCGTGTGTCAACGTCGGACCATCTTCGACCACGAGTACGCGTTTGCCGCGAATGACTTCAGGGTGATCGACGGCAATTGGTGAAGCAGCTTCCACGACAGTGGCTTTGGGGTTGACGCGTTGGATAACAGCACGCAGGCTGGCGACATCCTCGGGCCGGGCTGAATCGATTTTGTTGATCACCACGATATCCGCCAGGCGCAGGTTGGTTTCGCCGGGATAATATTTCTCTTCATGGCCGGGGCGTAATGGATCAACGACGGTGATGTTGAGATCGGGTGCGTAGAATGGCGTATCGTTATTACCGCCATCCCAAAGAATCACATCGGCTTCTTTTTCAGCCGCACGAATGATCGCCTCATAATCGACACCCGCGTAAACCACGATGCCTTTGCTGATGTGCGGCTCATACTCTTCCATTTCTTCGATAGTGCATTTATGTTTAACCATATCTTCATAAGAGCCAAAACGTTGAACTGTCTGTGCGACAAGATCGCCATAAGGCATGGGGTGGCGAATGGCAACCACTTTCTTGCCCATGCTCTGTAAAATTTGTGCGACACGGCGGGTTGTCTGACTTTTGCCGCAACCGGTCCGCACAGCACAGATGGAAACAACGGGTTTGGATGATTTAATCATCGTATCTTTAGCACTCAGCATGGTAAAATCCGCCCCGGCAGCATTGACGAGGGCGCCGGCGTGCATGACGTATTCATGCGGCACATCAGAATAGGAAAAGACAACCTCATCGACTTTCAGGCTGAGAATCAGATTTTCCAACTGACTTTCATCGTGGATCGGAATACCATTGGGGTAGAGCTCTCCCGCCAGTTGATGCGGATAGATGCGACCCTCGATATCAGGAATTTGCGTTGCAGTAAACGCAACCACATCAAAAGCCTCGTTGCCACGGTAGCGGGTATTAAAATTATGGAAATCGCGGCCTGCCGCGCCCATGATGAGAATTTTACGTTTCGACATAACATCTCCTTTGCTCACCTGCTTTTCTTTGCAGCTTAAGTTGTATGGTTAGATCAATTATTTTGTTGGTGAACCGATATAGAAATCACAACAAAACAGCATAGCATCATAGTAAATATTTCGTCAAAAAACCATTAAAAATTAATCTTTGAAAAAAAGCTTTATATCCAATATTTTAAGACATATAGCTCACCATGAATTTATATGAAATTTTATGTATTTTTATTAACGAAATTCATGCAAATGCCCCGCATCTGGTCTTTCCAAACACCAGGATTGTAATGAAAAATTTTTCTTCTTTTAGTTTAAGTATACAGCATTTAATTTTTAATAAGATTTGACGAATTATGTTCTCTTGATACTCAGGAAAAAATACGATCAAGAGCTTTTGACACACCCACTGAAATACCAGGAGGCAAAAATGGCGAGAATCAATCTTATCGTTATCATCATCATTTTATTGTGCGTCAGTTTCATTCCCTCATTTTCCCAAAGCCAGCAGAATGAACAGAAAGAAGATAACTGCGAGGCTTGTCACCGTAAAGAGAACCCGGGACTGTACCAGCAATGGAAAAACTCTCGTCATGGTCAGGAAGATATTTCCTGCGTCGATTGCCACGTCGCAGAAAAGGGCGACGTCGATGCATTCGAACATGAGGGTGAGCTTATCGCCACCCTCGTAACGCCGAAAGACTGCAGTAATTGCCACGATGAAGAGGCCGAACAAACGATGAATTCCTATCATGCGCATGCCGGCGAAATTTTAGAATCGGCAGACGCATTTCTCGCACACGTTGCCGGCGGCCACCCGGCAGCCATCGCCGGCTGTGAGAACTGTCACGGCAACAAGGTGGTGATCGATGCGGATTCTCCCAATAAATTATCCCGAAAAAGTTGGCCCAACAGCGGCATCGGCCGTCTGAACCCGGATGGTTCCAAAGGCGCCTGCAGTGCCTGTCATTCGCGGCATAGCTTTTCCAGCGAGTTGGCGCGACGCCCGGAGAATTGCGGCAAATGCCACCTCGGGCCGGATCATCCACAGAAAGAAATCTACGAAGAATCCAAACACGGAATCGCTTACCGGACGTATAAAGATGATATGAATATGGATCGCAACAAGTGGGTTTTAGGCAACGATTACTATCAGGCGCCGACCTGCGCAACATGCCACATGTCCGCCACACTGAAACAGAAAGTCACCCATGACATCGGTGCGCGTATCTCATGGACTTTGCGGCCGCCGGTTTCAAAATATAAAGAGAACTGGCAGGAAAAACGACAAAACATGGAAGATGTCTGCCTGGCCTGTCATCAAAAAAGCTTCGTCGACGGGCATTATTATCAATATGATGCGTTGGTAAATCTCTATAACAAAAAATTCGCCAAACCGGCAACGGCGATTTACAAAATGATCAAAGCGAAGAAACTGCTGGAAAACCCGGCTGCTTTTTCCAACGAGCTCGACTGGTTATATTGGGAACTATGGCATCATGAGGGCAGGCGCGCCCGCATGGGTGCAGCGATGATGGCGCCGGATTATACTTGGTGGCACGGCATTTATGACGTCGCACACAATTTTTATTTCGAATTTCTACCAACAGCGCAAGCAGTCGGAGATCAGGAGGTGAAAGAGCTGATCAAAAAAATTCTGGCAGACCCAATGCACACCTGGCTGGGAAAAAACACCGGTGATTTGAAGAAAAATATCCGCAGCGGCCAGTTGCAGGAGGTTTATAAAAATCTGTTCCCGAATCCGCCAAAGTAATTTCCTTCCGCTAAGCGGATGTCTATTACGAAAGCCTTAGCGGCGCCAAAATGAACGGCTGAACAGGATAATAACGGTGAAAATTTCTAACCGACCGGCGAGCATGAGAAAACTCAGGCACCACTTGCCGGCCGCCGGAATATGGGCGAAATTATCCGTTGGGCCGACCTCGCCGATTCCGGGGCCGATATTGCCGATCGTCGCCACAACACTGCCCAGCGCCGTCGCCAAATCCAGCCCCAAAGTCGACATGAAAAGGATGCCAAAAACGAAAAGTCCCATGTAAAAGAGAAAGAAACCGGTGATCGTGGCGATGATCTCCCGCGGGATCACCATGTTGCCCAGGCGCACCGGAATAACTGCTTGCGGGTGAATCAGGCGCAGCACCTCGGCGCGGCTAAATTTATATAGCACCATCGGGCGGATGACTTTCATTCCGCCGGCTGTCGAGCCGGCACAGCCGCCGACGAACATCAGAATGAACAGTAATAATTGTGCGGTGACACCCCAAAGTTCATAATCAGCGGTGCCATAGCCCGTCGTTGTGAGAATCGATACGACTTGAAAAAGCGTGAAGCGCAAATTGTCAAACCAGCCATATTCGGTGTGAACCCATACTGCCACTCCGATGACCACCGTTGCAAAAACGACAATCCCCAAATAGACGCGAATCTCCGGGTCTTTCCAATAGCACAGGATTTTGCCCTGCAATGCCCGGTAGTGCAGAGCAAAATTCGTGCCTGCGAAAATCATGAACATGATGACAATGTAATCGATCACCGGGCTGTTATAATGGCCGATACTGGCATTTTTGGTAGAGAATCCACCGGTTGCCAGGGTGCCGAAAGCATGACAGATGGCATCAAAAAAAGTCATGCCGGCCCACCACAGCAGCGCCGTTTCGATGAAGGTGAGAATAAAATAGACCCCCCACAACATTTTCGCCGTTTCCTTGATGCGTGGACTTAATTTGTCCGGCGAGGGCCCCGGCACCTCAGCTTTAAAAAGCTGCATGCCACCGACGCCGAGCAATGGTAAAATCGCCAGCGACAGCAGGATGATGCCCATACCGCCGAGCCAGTGAGTAAACGAACGCCAGAAAAGAATGCCTTTGGGCAAGCTTTCGATTTCGGTTAAAATAGTCGCACCCGTGGTTGTGAAACCCGACATGGTTTCAAAAAATGCATCCGTATAAACCGGGATGACACCCGAGGTGACGTAGGGAATAGCGCCAATACCGGCAAAGAGCAGCCAGCCAAAAGTCACGATGACAAAACCTTCCTTCGGGCGCAACTCGTAATTCATGCGGGAAAGAGCGAAACCAATGCCGCCGAAAACGATGCAGCCGATGCTGGTTTTGAGAAAATCGAAGAAGTCCGGACCGCCGTAGAACCAGGCGGTGAAGGCTGGCAGCAGCAAGGAAACGCCGAGAAAAATCAGCAACGCGAAAAGAACGTTGATGATTGCGCGAGTTTTAATCATGTTGAATTTTATGCTCTTTCATATCTGGATTTTGCCTACTGTTATACAGTAAACTATTTTACTTAATAATATTCCTTAATATATTCATACGCTGTGTATTGCTTCACAAGCTTTGGTACTTTTTTGACTAATTTTACTTAACACATTGCGCAGCATCTTCTCATGTATTACCTTTTTACGTTTCGCAAGACAAGAGGGTAAGTCCATGAGCAAAAAATCTCACAAGAAATTCACA
>JAJRYV010000111.1 GCA_024275575.1 bacterium | reverse complement strand
TTTCTCTTGTGGCATTATGTACACTTCTTTTTCAAAGAACTCACTACAAAACCTATTTAAAATAAATCCCGAAGCAAGACTGTTAATATAATAATCTTTTTATTACCTGTCAAAGCTTTTCTGATATTTCTTTTAAAAAAATGACTAATAAAGCAAATCTTGTCATTTTCGCCGGAATGTATGCTGCTCAATGAGCTGGTCAATAAACTTGACGGTTTGCCGTTATCCTTGATTTCTTTTCAGGAAATTCGCCTCGAGTATGCCTGCTTGGAGTTGATCAGTGATTGATGATCGCCCAAAAATCATGTTCATCAATACAATCCCGGCGGTCAGTGTTCCAATTTATAAAAACAGTACATATGGACCATTGGCAAGCATTTGTAAAATAATTAATTCCGTTTAGCTATTTTTAGAATTAATATGGGAAAAACTGTTTCTGTTTTTGTCTTTGTAAATATGTCAGGACTGCAGTTTACCGCTGTATTACCCGTGCGGAGATAAGCTGTATGATCGGGGAAATTAAACAGGGGGAAAAAACCTTCTTCGTGAATGGTGGGGAACTGGGATTTGAGTTTGGGGAGCCTTGCGAGGGCCGCCCGCCTTCGCAAGGCATTTTTGTGTGGAAAGATTTAAGGAATTGCCAGATTGCTATCTCTTTAGCAGGATATCCGATGAACGTCTGCTCACACTAAAACAGGAGGGTTTATGAACGCATTATGGTTGGTCAATATTTTTTGGTTGGGAATATTGACTGTATTTTTACTGATTTTCATCTTGGTGCTGGCATTTAAAACTTACAGCCGTCTGGGAGAACTTCTCGCGGTATATGGTAAAAAACCGCAATACGACCAGCCAGGTGCAAGACCGGTAGGTGACGATCCATTGTTACCGCCAACCCCGCCACCACCCAGTGGAGGTGGTGGTTGATAGTTTAATTCTGTTTATCAATATTTTTTCAGGGTTCAGCTCATTTCTCCGGGCTGGACCTTTTTTATAGTAATTTCTTATGCTAAATGCATATAGATATGCTGGTGTCGTGTCAACGATCAAAAGTCGGCAATACGAATTGAGTTTCGAACGACTCTCCTGATCCAAATACACATTTCAATAAATCCTCGAACCGCTTGCCCAACCTGATACTTTTCAATCAACAAAATTTTCTTTGTATTTAAACGGAAAAATTGTCATACTATTCCTAGACCGTATTCATATCCTGAAAACTTTTTTCATGCGCTGACTATTAATTGAATTCTGCAGCAACCCGGGAATCAGAACTGATAAAATCTCTGCAGGCACCTGTACTATAAAACTGCAGGAAAGGCCTCAATTCTCCAAAGTACACAGAACTGAGTCTAAGTGATACGAAAGAGATTCATGGCAAAAAACAAACTTTTCTTATTCCACATTTTTATATTCGTTAGCCTGATTGCAAATTATGCTCATGCACTTGAAAAAACAAAAGGGTTGCCGGAGCATGAAAAAGCGGTGAACCGTAAATTCTCATCTTTATGTGCGACACTGCAAGCTCAGCCATTGCAAACCCGCATTGGCTTCCTTCTCAATTTCATTTCTCACCAACCCAATTATTTTCTCGCCTACGAACGCCTGCGTAATGAGCTTTTCTGGTACAACAAGAAAGAAAAAGCCTACGAAATTTTCACTAAACTGGCAAAAGATGAACAGACCTCTGCCGGTGGTTCTTGGCTACTGGCACAATTGGCCCGCATCGATGGGCAGGATGAAAAGACTGCAAAATATCTCCGGCGGGCACTAACCAGAGAACCCGACGAACAACGATTCATTTATGATTTCTTTAATTTTTATAACTATTGTGCCCCCCCCTTTTTAAGATCTTCAATCCAGGCATTAGCTGACTCTCTGGCGCAAAAAAGTGCCACCTACATCGTTATTTCAGCTTATAGAAAAAATGACTTCCAAAAAGTGGAATCACAACTTCACCTGATGGCGGATGATCGGAAATATTCAAAAATCGTTCCTGAGTATCGGTTTATGCTTTACTGGAAAAAAGGGCAATGGCAGCAGGCAAAAGCATGTTTAAGTACAGCGGTGCACGAGGCGAAAAAGGTGGAGAATAAATATTTACAGGCGCAACTTTATAACAAGCTTGTTTCTTTGTTGACAACATTGCGGGATTACCGGAATGCGCTGGTTTACGCTGACTCTGCAAGCAGCATTGCACAGGAGCTACATGACCCCTTTTTGACGGCGGTAGCAAGTATTTACCGTGCGGGTGCTTTGAGCGGAACACGCAACTTCAAAAAAACGATCGCCATTCTCGAAGAAATTCTTCCTCATTTAAAATTGAGTTCTGATTACAAACTTTTGATTTCAGCGTGCTGGAGGCTTGGTTATGCTTACAGTCTCGACGGCGATTATCTTTCAGCATTAAAAACGACGGCACTCGCGGAAAAATATGTTAACAAGGTCAACGGTGAAAGCTGGCGGGTTTAGCTGAAATTTCCGAAAGCGCAAAACCATCACAAAATGAACCAATATGAGCAGGCCAGTCGGATTTTTGCTGAAATTCTGACAAATTCACCCGCTAAAAATTCAAGTATTTATATCTCGTCACTGCGTGAGCTGGGAACGATTGCACTCCACCAAAAAAATTACCAGACAGCACGGGAATATTATTTTAAAGCGCTCGCAGCAGCGCCCGCAGATAAATATTATCTATTGGGCAGAATAGCACGTTCCTATTTTCTTGAGGGAAATTATAAACTGGCTGAGAAAATCTATCGCGATGCGCTCGCGGTTACTTCTGCCGATGATTTGATGATCCCCTGGTATATTTTGCGCTTGGGTGAAGTCAATCTCGCTCTTGGGAATACTATATCTGCTGACGAAAAATTGCAGACAGCCCTGGCCCTTGCACAGGAAACCGTCGACTCCGAATTGCTGTGGGAAACTTATTTCGCTATTGGCCGGCTACATATAGCGCAATCCAAATTACAGGCTGCAATCAACGCTTTTAAAAGAGCCCTGGTCTATATTGAAGTTACCCGGAAAAAATTGAAGATAGAACAATTCCGGATTGGCTATTTTATTGAACCGAATGCGGTTTATGAACACCTCTCCGAAGCTTATTTCCTGCGTTATCAAACATCCGGAAATAAAACCGATATCGACAGTCTGTTTTATTACTCATCATTCACCCGCGGCCGTGCTTTGCAGGAAAGTGTGGAAACCGGGAAAGGACAACAACAATTTTTAAGCTCAAATAAATCCGCAACACGCTACCGACTGCTGCGGCAGAAAGTCGCAAAGTTACAACGCAGGTTGCGTCTTTATTCTGCTGCCCTGCAACCGATTGCAGATTCAACCCTGGAAACCTTGCAAACAGCACGCCTGGACATGCTGGCACAGAAACTCCGCACCCTGGAAGAACGGGAAAAAGCGCAACTTCCGGCAAGTAATTTTACTCCGCAATTTACTGATCTCGATTCACTGAAACATATACTTGCTCACGGAAATCGCGCTCTTCTTCACTACCATATTTCAGATCAGCAATCATTTGTTGTTGTGATCACGGCAAGAGATATCGCCACGCTTCCTCTTGAAATCAGCGCAAGGGGCCTGAGCGCCTCCATTGAGAAATTGTTGCGTCCATTTTACAACGTATCAAGTGGCACGACCAGTCGATTACCGTTCCATGCAGATATCGCATTTGAACTCTATCAACACCTTTTTCTGCCGGTTCTTCAAAAAATCGACCTGCCGAAAAAATTGATCATCGTGCCGGACATCCATCTCGCCGGTCTGCCGTTCGACCTGTTGCTGCAATCACCTCCGTTAAAACAGATCTACACAGGAGCTGATTCTGCCGATTACCAGGCAAATCTGCTATTGTATAAATATGTGCTTTCCTCAAGTCCGGCAACCTCTGTAATTTTAAAAAAACACCCTGAATTAACTGCATCCCACGATTTGTTAGTGTTGGCAAACCCCTCGAGTCAGTCGCAATTTCTGCAGCCCGATATAGCAAATCGAATGCGATATCAGGTGTCTCGCTCCTGGCAGTTTCCACCATTGATTCATGCGACACAGGAAGCGTTATCGATAAAAAAACTGAATATCGATGTAAAAGTGCTGCTGCACGGTGAGGCAACTGAAACGGCTTTTCGTGAATATTATACAGACTATAGCATTTTGCATTTTGCAACCCATGCTTTTGTCGACACGATTCTGGTTCCTTTTTCCGGCGTCGTTCTGGCTCTTGGTGATGATTCAACACAGGATGGATTACTCGTGGGTTATGAATTTGCCGAGCTTGATTTGAATAGTGATTTGGTCACACTCGGCGCCTGCGAAACCGGCCGAGGTCGCACGGTTGAGGGGGAAGGCGTACTTGGCCTGCCGCGGATTATTCTTGCTGCCGGCGCACGTTCGGTAATGCAAACCCTGTGGAAAATCGACGATAATTTTGCCGGTCTGATGATGCCTGAATTCTATAACAATTATCTCAGCAAAAATATGGATAAAGCACAGGCGCTGAGTGTTGCAAAACGGCAACTGATTCAGAAAAACAAGGAATATGCCCACCCGTTCTTCTGGGCCGGTTTTACACTTTACGGCGCACCTGGAACAGCAAAACCGAGCTGGTTTGCCCAAAACTGGTTACTTCTGCTGTCCCTCTGCAGCCTGGTCTTGTTAACAATTTTCTATTTCATTTCCCGGCGAACCCCCAAAAAAAAACAAGCGCCATGTACCGATAGAATTTGATAAACCAGACAGTGCAAATGGCAAAACCGGAAGGTTGCAGCAAAAAGCCTGGCTCCTCATGATTTGTGCAGAATGACAAAAAACATGGGAAATCTTGACGGAATTGTTATCTATCTAAACTACATCCCAAATACGGATAAACCTGATGATTCTTTTGAATACTGCCAGATCAATTTAAATATTTAAGATATAATAAGGATTGCCGGAGGGGTAAATCATCTCTCGTTCGGCACGATAAAAATGTATAAAAAAACAATCACTTCAGTTCTGCTCTATACTGTGTTTTTTCTCCTGCACAGACCGGATTTAACGGCACAAATCTCTACAAAAACAACGGCGCCTTTCATTTCTCTCAATAGTTCAAGTGTTGATGCATTTGTCGATCAGGCATTTTCCGCGTCTAAAAATATGGATGCACGCATTCGGCAGGAAGTTCACCACGCTAAAAATGACACACTCATCATCACCTCGCTCATCCAGCAGTTTCATGAATCCCGCCGCCATGATTTTAACCGCAGCCTGATCATATTATCACTTCTCGGAGAAATGGGCGCGCCGCAGACCATCGAATTTTACAAAGAAATATTGGCAGAAGAAACAGAAGCGCCCACCAATTTGCCGGGCGAATATTTGAGCTCGCGCGATCTATTGGAAATGTTACAGGCAAAAGCAATACAATCCCTGGCCTATATTAAATCCGATTTTGCCGATTCTCTCGTTTTACATGAGGTGCAGTGGCATCCGGCCGTGGCTGTCCGCTCTGCCGGAATCGATGCTTACCTTTTCAACCACGGCGATAGTCAGGCCGCCCGGGAGAGACTGCAACAAGTTCTTGATCAAGCAGCCTGGATTTACCTCGATCGCGTACGGCGCAAGAAAAGCGTCGTCAATAAATCCATTGATGAAGATTTGGAAAATTTCTACAACAAATATCCCGATCAACTCGCCCCTGTGCATTATTCTCCACGAGGGACAAGGGTGACTAATTTTCTCAACTTCCGGTCTTTCCTTTTTTTAAGCGTACTCTTTATTCTGGTTTTTTTAATTTTACGAAAATTGTTACGCCGTGACACCACCATGCGGGATTATCTATCCCGACATCCCTGATTTCTTCCATCTGATGAAAAATTAGTTGTACCACGACCGTATTGGATTTGACCAGCCTGTCGATGAAGATTTCACTGTAATTTGATATTCAATTGGGCATGGTTGACAGAACTTGAAATTGTAGTGTATTGAATAATGCAAAACAACTGTCTGGAAAAAGGAAAGGAAATGAAAAAACTCGCTGCCAAAGTTATGCTTTTGGGATGTTTTTCACTGGCATTTTCACCCCCCCTCGGTACCAATGATTCTGTGGAAATTACCAGCCCTGCCTGCCTAAGCAAAGCAAGCGCGGCAGAAAAACTATTGTGGAGTTTATGGCAATGCAGCGCAGACAGTGTGGAATACTATAAAGAGCGCCTGCACATCAAAGCGGAAGAGTGGCAGGGGTGGGGTATAGACCAGCCGGAGAACATCGATTTGCCGTTTGCTAAAGTGCTCAACTCCCTGTTTCTGCTGCGCAACGGCCTCAGCAATTCGCCCTGGATGTGGCACGGTGTCAGTGATTATGTTGAAATGGGTCAGGCAGACTATTCCAGTTCACATCTCGGATTTCGCTATATACCTAGCACAGAAAAACAATGGTTAGCTTTCGCCAATCCCGAGCAGCACGTCGTCTATCTCGGCTGTCTGCTGTTTCACCGCGATTACCCGACCAACAATCCTGCTACCCGGGCATCTGATTTTGTGCATGAAGGATTGCATATGTGGGAACATACTTATTTTGCTGATTACGGTCACATGAAAGGCCCTGTGGGGCGTTGTACAGAATATGGCGAATCCTGCGACTGGTATTACTGGCACAAATTGACCGATTTTTCAGCCGGTTATTTCTGGATGTGGGGAAAATCGCAGGATGGCCGGCGGCAGTTGTTTCATTCGGCAAATCAGGCTCAGATTGAATTTCTCAGCGACCTGGCCGATTATTCAGCCGATTGGGTGCCGGCGAATATTCGCCTGCTTGCTGAAGTTGAAGCCAACCACCGGCTCGAGACCCGGTTTCGTAACATTGTTGCCTTCCGCTGTGGTGAGCCACGGCCGTGGTAATTTGTCCGGTCTGAACAGCGGAAAATCCAGCATGGCCGGAGTTTCACTTTTCAACAATCTTCACCAGGCCAAGTAAATATTCATTTACTTTCAGATCACTGTTATTCTTCCCGGCCAAATATTTTAACAACCGGTTTTTCCCCGGCGATGGAAAAACCACGGAACATACCCGCCGAGTTGAATTGCATGGCAATATTTCCGTTTTTATCGAGCACGATCACCCCTCCCGAGGCTTTCATTTTACCCACTTTTTCGATTGCAGCGGCAGCCGCTTTTTGAACCGGAAAATTTTTATATTCCATCATCGCGGCGATGTCATAAGCGACGACATTGCGGATAAAAAACTCCCCCCAACCCGTGGCCGAAACAGCGCAGGTTTTGTTGCTGGCATATGTACCGGCGCCGACAATCGGCGAATCGCCGATGCGCCCAAAGCGTTTATTCGTCATCCCGCCCGTTGAAGTGCCGGCCGCCAGATTCCCCATTTTATCGAGGGCGACGCAGCCAACTGTACCGAATTTATTGTCATTTTTTGTACCACGGTAAAACGCAGATTTTTTCTCTTTTTCACGTTCCAATGCTTTTTGCAAACTATGCCAGCGGCTTTCGATACGGAAATAATTTGGATCGACCAATTCCATACCTTGTTCCACGGCAAAGGCTTCAGCACCATCGCGGGCGAAAAGCACGTGTGGTGAATTTTCCATGACTTTTCGCGCCAGCTCGATCGGATTTTTTACACGCGTAACACCGGCGACGGCGCCGACGTTTAGATCAGCACCGTTCATCAATGCGGCATCGAGTTCGTTTTTGCCCTCATGGGTAAAAACGGCGCCTTTCCCAGCGTTAAAAAGCGGCGAGTCTTCCATAAACCTGATTGTCGCAACGACAGCATCGAGGCTGCTGCCGCCTGTAGCCAAAATTTTTTCGCCGGTGCGCAGGGCTGTTGTCAGGGCATCGCGGAATTCTTTTTCTTTTTCAGGAGGCATGTTGTTTTTCAAAATAGTACCCGCCCCACCATGGATCACCAGGGCATATTCAGGCCGCTGCTGTGGTGCCTGCCGGGAGCTGCATTGCAGAATTAGCATGAATAACCCAATAACGACGACGAAACGTAATATTTTTTTCATCTTATCCTCCTTAAAAACAGACTTTGATATTTATTATCACTAATATCCGGTTGACTTTCAAAAGTATCTCTATAAGTCTTTATAAAAACAGCAACTATGCAAAAGCCGATGGCAGGTCGAACTTTTTTTCAAATGGATCAAACAGCACTTGCGGATAAAAATATTCTTTGGTACGTTAAAAAATGCTGTTAAAACACAAATTTAGGTTGCAGCTTGTATCTATATCCTCTCGGCAATTCTGAAAAAAAAGATGAAACCGGACATTTCACTTTACACTTTTTTAGATATTCCGGATACTTCAACCTTTGATGAAATTGATGTTTTACTAATAGTTATGAAAAACCAAAAATCAAACTTAAAAGTTGATGTATCTGTTCAGCGTGTGCCAGAGAAGCGTTCCCTGAGCTTGCCGAAGGGCACGTTTCGGACAATTGAGAAAATATCCCGCTTCGATACTTCGGTGTGCTGAATAGTTACAAGTTGATTATTCTAAATAATTGAATTTATTCGACTTTTAACCAGATAATAGTGATTTATTATTTAGTGTCCATCCGGAAATGCACCTTTCCTGTCATTTCGAACACTGTTTTTTAGGGTGAGAAATCTTTGCTGCGCTCAATGCTGAAGATTTCTCCGCTGAAAAACGCATCGAAATGACAATCCCGGATGGACACTATTTTAGTATCTGTTCTGTATGCACCAAAGAAGGGTGCCCTGAGCCTGTCTGCCTGAGGGCGATTGCGTTCCGCTTCGGCAAGCTCAGCATCTGCCTGGTGTATTAAACAGTTACTTTTGAATAAAGTCATGTAGATAATTCAGGATAGATACATTTCACAATTTGCCCTGATTGAAAATTCCTCTCATGGAATCTGCACAAAAATACCGACAGATGAAAAAAAACAAAAACCCAACCCGGTTTACGGCGCCGGTGATCTGTGCCCACCGCGGCGCCTCGGCATATGCCCCGGAAAACACACTGGCCGCTTTCAAGCTGGCCATCGAATTAAACGCCGACATGCTGGAGCTGGATGTTCAGCAATCGCGTGACAAGAAGTTGTTCATCATGCACGACGCCAAAGTTCGGCGCACGACTAACGGCAAAGGTCGCATCTCCGGATTGTCATCCGCCGAGTTGCAAAAGCTCGACGCCGGGAGCTGGTTCGGGGAAAAATATGCCGACGAACCAATCCCGGTGCTTAAAAATGTTTTAACATTGGCCCGAGGGAAAGCCACTTTGAACATCGAAGTGAAATATGATGGACAACAGGATGGCATGTTACAGCAGGTGATCTCCAGCATCTACGACACGGGTTTTGAAAAAGATTGTGTCCTCACCTCATTCGATTTTCCCCTCGTCGACGAGATCAAACGCCTGGCGCCGGAACTTGCTGTGGGTTATATTTTCAGCCGCAGGGGGCTGCGGGCAAAATCATTTAAAGCTGCTGTCGACATACTCAGCGTTCATTTCACCCTGGTAAGCAAAAAATTTCTGCGTAAATCACACAAAGCCGGCAAAAAAGTTTTTGTCTGGACGGTCAATAGCAAATGGATGATGCATCATATGTGCAAACTCGGCGTTGACGGCATCATTACCAATTATCCGGACAGACTGGCAGCAGTAATCGAATTGTATCGCCATAATCATTCACTCAAGTTTCGCACCTAACCAAGCTGAATAGATACAATAATTCAGACCAAAAACCTTACCGAAAAATCACCCGCAGCGAATCGATACTGCCGTCATTTGGCGCCGATTTGATGCCGAGAATATGGTTGATGGCTTCGTAGATATGGATATTTTGCAATGGGGGGATAAGCAGCCCCTGCTTAATAGCCGGGCCATGAGCGAGAAAAATGCCCTGCATTTGAGGGTCTGCATTATCAAAACCATGCGTCCCGCTGGCAAACCTGCTGGTCGCTTTCCTTCTTTCAAACTCACTGTGGGGCATTACCAGCCAGCCCGTATCAGCGAGCAATACCAGCGGATGAATACGCCGATGGTTCTGAAAGTGGAATCGCCCGGGGACTTCACTTTTTTTGAAGACGCGCAAATGCGGATGCGCTCCTTTGAGCCGGCGGTACAATTCATCGATTTTGCCGGGACGGGGTAAAACCGTGCTGGTAACGTACCAATCTGCATATTCGACATCGGTGAGATCGATATAATCATCGATAAAGATAACGCGATCTTTGCTGACAGAAGTCATACCGTGGTCGCTGACGATGATTACATTGACGTTTTGCATACCTTTTTGCTGTTCAATCCCCCTCATAAGCCGTCCGATCAAACTGTCCATTTCGCTGATTGCAGCGATGATTTCCGGCGAATCCGGCCCAAATCTATGGCCGGCATGATCGATAAAACTGAAATAAGCCGCGATGAATAACGGCTGCTTTGCCGGTGGATAATCGAGCCAGGCCAGCACCGTATCGATGCGCGCCAGGTTGCTGATTTTAGAATCGTATTTTTTATAAATCGACGGCAGCACACCGGAGATGGATGCTTCCGAACCGGTCCAAAAAAATGTGGCCGAGCGCAACCCCTGCTTTTCCGCGGTCACCCAAAGCGGTTCGCCACCCCACCATTTGGCGTCGGTCACTGCGCCAGGGTCGCGCAGCGAAAAACTGTCAGCAAACTGCGGATCGTACATATAATTGGAAATAATGCCGTGATTTTCAGCGTAGAGTCCCGTTACGATGGAATAATGATTGGGAAAAGTCAGGGAGGGAAAAACAGGTATCAGACTGCGGGCTTGTACACCCTGCGCTTTGAACCGATCGAAATTTGGTGTTGCACATTTTTCAAAATAATCGCGGCGGAAAGCATCAATCGAAATGAGAACAACACGCTGGTGCAGTCCCTGTTGCTGCCGGTCGCCCTGTTGTGGTTTTTCCATGCAGGCAGTAAAAATGAAAATTGTAACAAAACAAATGCAGAGATTTTTCATGCAAAAATACCCGTGATCAATTGTTTAGCCGCACACCGTCTTCAGTAATCCATGCGGTGATCAGTTCGGCGGGGGTAATATCAAAATAATAATTCGCCACCTGCAAATAGGGCTTTTCATCGATGCCCAATTCACTCGCCGGCATGCGTTCGAGCTCAACATCGGCAACAGTTTGCTGCGATTTTTTAAAACTTTCGCAGGCGACGTAAAACGGCACATCGGCCGCCCGGGCTGCAAGTGCCAACAAGCAGGTGCCGGCTTTATTAACCACCTCGCCGTTTTGTAAAATCGTATCAGCACCGACGACGACGAGATCGACTTCTTTAATGAATATGCCGATCTGACTTTCGGTGATCAGCGTCGTTTCAATGCCGTCTGCGCTCGTGCTTTCAGCCAGCTTTCGTCCTTCAAACAATGGCCGACCTTCAGAAACAACCAGACAGACGCCGTTTTTTTTACATAACTTCATCGCTGCAGCAACCGTTGAACTGTAACTGTATGTCATTATGCGGCTGTTGGGTTTCAAGATCGTCAGCAGCGCCCGGGTCACTTTTTCCACCGCGAGAAGTGAACGTTCACGCAGGTCTTCCGCGGTTTTCATCGCTTCGAGGCGAAATTCCTGCAATGTGAAAGTCGGCAGTGTTCGCAAATCGTCTAACCAGGTTTGCAGCATATTTTTAATTGGTGACATGCTCGGACGAGCGTTTTGCAAATCGCGGACAAATATTTCTATTTCATCTTTCATTTCCCTGACACCGTCCGTTTGAATTCTCCAGATGATATCCATGGCGATTTCAAGGCAACGCCGTGCCAGTTCACTGGCGCCACTCGCGCGGTCATTGACGATCTCATCGATATACTTTTGCTTGATATCCATTTTTTTACTTTTCAAAATCCATTTTGCTGTAATCGCCACGGCAATTTCTTTTCAGTTGCAAATATCTATAATTTTTATAATTATTAAACGCATCCGGGGTCGACCTTTCGACGATGCACATCAGGTCGAAATTGTATTTATACAGAATAAACGAATAAACTTTTAGAAATGACTTCGATCACCGGATATGGAAAAAGATCAAAATAGGAGTTTTTTATGCACAATGCCAGCATATTCCGCACTATTTTTTCAGCGCTTTTGATGACGATAATCGCAGTGGCCTGTAGTTCGAGCAGTATATTAATCCCGGTGACACGTCCGGCGGAGATCAACCTCAAAGGTTTTGATAAAATTGCCATCGGAGAAATTCGTGGTCGTGGCAGCCGGCAACTCAGCGATGAATTGACGATCGCACTTTTTGAATCCCAAAAATTTGAAGTGCTCGACCGCCAGCATCTCGATCGCGTTCTCGCAGAACATAAACTCAGCCTGTCCGGCCTGATGGATGAATCGACAGCGGTAAAAATGGGGCAGCTCATCGGTACGGCGGCGCTGATTTTCGGCAACATCACTGAATATGATTATTCCGAACAATTGAAACACAAAGATGATACCGATAAAAAAAGCGGCAAAACCACGCGAAGATATGAACGCAAAGGCACGGCGAAAGTCACGGCAACTCTGCAAGTTGTCGATTTGAGCACTGGTAAAATCATCGCTATTTCCAAGCTGGACAAAGCAAAATCGGCCAGCAAAAGAAGTTCCGGGCAGAAACCGGCAAAGATCGATCGCAACCGCCTGTTCAGCCAATGCCGCGAAAATATCGTGCAGCGTTTCATGCGCAAAATCGCGCCATATACCGAAAAGGTTTCGGTATCATTCGCCACAGATGACAAGATGCCGGAACTGAAACAGGGTTATAACATGGCGAAAATCGGCAACTGGCAGGCCGCAACCGAAAGTTTCCAGGCGGCCGTAGCAAAATATAAATACGGTAAAGTGCCGGTCGACAAAGCCTATTACGATCTCGGCTTGGCTTACATGTATACCGACCGTTTCGATGAAGCGCGACAGAATTTCAAGATGGCATATAAAATCAGGGCCGAGGGGAAATACGAGCGTGCATTGAAAAAATTACAACAACGCATCGAGGAAAAACGGCGTTTGCAGGAACAATTGTAAAATTCATCAACCCGGTTTATTTGCTGATTCTGCACAAAAATTTCGAAAATAATTGCAATTTTACTCATCCTGCCGGTTTTTTGTTCGAAATGAAAGCTGTAAGCATTTTTTGTCAACCGGCAGGGCTCTGAAACCCGCGACCGCCGCTATCCGAAAAACACAGGACGTTAAAAGCCATGCAACACACATTTTTGCTAACCCCGGGCAAATGGCGCGCCGAGGGTAAATATACCGATGAAACCGATATCAGCAGCGCAGCGGAGGGCCTGATCACAATCGAACATGCTTATAGTTTTTGGTATTACAAAAGCCGCATTCAGTTGCTTGAGCGCAATGAGCCCGAGATCAAAAATGATTATAAAATCCAGCCGTGGAAACAGGGCAGCGATTTTCTCAACTGGTCGGCGGAGAAAACGCTGATGGGCCGTTTAAAAGGCAAATTTCTGCTCATCGCGGAGACGATTATCTCGCAATTTCACAGTGACGAGGGAGAGTTTGTCGGTTCGGAAGTTCTGCTCATGCAGGATGATGAAACCTACTACAACCGCGGCATCACCTTCGTCGGCGATCACAAGCTTTCAGCGTGGAGCTTTACACTGAAGCGGGAATTCTGACAAAACCTCATTCGGTTTTGTGTTTTTATCACTTTCTGCTCATAAAAAATTTGCGCGCCAGTTTAATGTAAAGCGGCATCGGCAAGCTGCGCATAAAATAATATAAACAGGCCATTTGCCAGGGGAAAATAAACTTCGATTTTTTCTTCGCCACAGCGGTAATCATCTTCTTTGCCGCAACATCAGCCGGCATGAGCCACGGCCGGTGGCGCACCTCGGCGCTGATGGGCGTATCGACCCAGCCGGGCAGAATAGAGGTAAATTGAATGTCTTTCGCCTGTGTTGCGAAGCTCTCCATGACATAGTTGAGCGCTACTTTTGTCCCGCAATAAGCGCTTGAACCCGGCAAACCGCGCATCGAAGCGGTGGAGCTGACGCTGACGATGGTGCCGCTATTTTGCTGCAGCATGACATCGAGACAGGCTTTGGCCGTGTAAACTGCACCCATAAAATTGGTCTGAACGCAATTTTCAAACGCCTGCCACTCCCATTTGAAAATATTGGTTTTGGCGCCGACGCCGGCATTAACCCAGACGACATCGATACGCCCGGCATATTCCTGAAAAGCGCGCACCGCCTCGTAGACTTCCTCACGATCCTGCACATCGCAGAGGCGAATCCAGAAACGGCTGTTGCCGTGGCGCAGCGAATCCGCCAGCGCCGCCATTTTATCCTTGCTCCGCGCCAGCAATCCAAAAGTGACATGGTATGGCGCCAGGGCTTTTGTGAGCGCAACGCCAAGTCCGGACGATGCGCCGGTGATCAGTACCGCTTTATTATGCCAGTAATTTTGCAACAAAATTCGCTTCGCCATTTCTCTCTCCGTTTTCAAAAAAGTGACTCAGGTGCGCAATGCCCATCGCGCAGGCGGCACAAGATTTCTACCCGTAATTATATCAACAGCCGGCAATTTCAGTAATAATTAAACCTGTGAATTTTTTCCCACTTCTGAAGCGCTTGTTTTGAAAGCGTTTCTAATCAACCCATTCTGCATTATTTTTTCGCGCTCGGCAAAAAACCGCTGCGTCAACAAATCCATCTTGCGGGCATTGCTGCCCTCGACCCGCTGAATCCATTTCAGACGTAAATCAAGAATTTCCTGTCGGGTCAAATGCCAATTGATATCGGTCTTGCGCAAGCGCGTAACGAGATGTGAAAGCAGTAAAGCTGCGCTCACGGAAACATTAAAGCTCTGAGTAAAACCATGCATGGGGATTTTCACAAAACTGTCTGCCACCGCTTTTATCTCATCACTTATACCCAGTTCCTCATTGCCGAAAACCAGTGCCACCGGCCGTTGCAAATCGATTTCTTCCGGCGTGACCGCGTTTTCCTGCAGGGTCGTCGCCACAATCTGATATTTTTTTTTCCGCAAATGGCGCAGGCAATTATCGATATTTTCCGAACCGCTAGCGGCAAAACGGTGTACATCCACCCATTTTCCCGAGCCGGAAGTGATGGTTTTATGCATGCGGAAAGGATTTTTGTTTTCGATTGCATATAAATCCTGCACCCCGAAACATTCACATGAGCGGATAACCGCACTGGCATTATGGCTCTGATACAAATCTTCGAGCACCAGCGTTATGTAACGCGTGCGGTTCTGCAAAACCACGTCGATTCGCTGCAATTTATTTTCGGTGATATATTGCGCGAGATAGTTCGTCAGTTGCTTTTTCGTTGTTTCGTCCATGGCGTCATCAATTTCGCATTTCACAATTAGTGTCGAGATACTCTTTTTCAACAAGCGGAATAACCATCCGCAACTTCTGCAGCACCTCGCGATAGGCGACCTAGCCCATCGTTTTTAATTGCCGGCTCATAAGGAATTTGTTATTTTAGAAAAAAGCAATTTATCACAAAACGAGCAACCTTTAAAAAATATTTCTGGGCAGGATAAAAACCGGAGAGAAAAATCTACACGTTTTTCGCCGCCCCAACCGGGACGGCGAAACAAACTATCGACCTTACAAGCACATTATCCGAGCGCAATTTCTTCACCGGCTGTCATGGCTTTTTCCAGATCAGGCCAGATTTTCAGATTTTTGCTGATCGGGGAATTCTCGATTTGATCGCGAAGAATTAGCGACGGCGCCACCAGTCTAATGGCGATATTTTTTGTCTGCGCTTTCGTCATCGCATTGACGATGAGTTTGAGCGTATTGGAATCGACAGAATTCAAAGCGCCAAAATCGATGATGTAATCTTCTCTTTTATCGTTTGCCGTCATGAAGATTCCCCGGAAAATTTCTTTAAAAGTATTCCAGGTTTGCCGGCTGCTGCTCTTCGTCAGAATTGAGATGACGTTGTAATTATTTTGTTTCTCAATTGCGAACTCAAATTTGCGTGTAGCTTCATCCTCGCTGATGAAAACTTTCATATTCTGTGTATCACTAAACCCCTTAAAACGATTGACAACGATTTTTGAGGGTACAACGATTTTCACCTCGATACCTTTGGTCTCGCAATCGCCGTAGATGCGCCCCAGGTCTTTGATCAGTCCGAGATCGAACTGCTCAAAACGGTCCAGCCCTTCGAAGCTGAGCAGAAATTTGGTTTTGCCTTCGTCATCGTGAATCGCCATGACCGCAGTGATCATTTCCTTGTAAGTATTGAGAAACGACTGCCTCATACTCTGATAGCGAATGACGACATAACCTTCTTTTTCAGCGCGTTCGTAAACCTTCTGGTCGGCAAAACTCTTCAGTGCCTCCTGGTAATTGGGCAGGATTTCCGCGTCTTCCGTCTCATAAAAATCTCTGAATTGCTCTTCCAGCGTCTTATAATCAATGATGAATTTTATACAGGCCGCGTTGACGTTGGCCTCGCCGATGGCATCACCAACCTGCATCAGTTCATTGTCTTCCAGACTGGATACACCGCTTAAATCGACGATAAACTTACGCTCGCCACCAGCGCTCAGATTGGAAATTTCAGCAAAAATATCAGCGAGATTCTGTGAACGATTTTTGCTATTTGCCGGATTTTCGAGTTTGAATACACAACAATCCTGATCGCGCCGCATAATTTCCTCGGCTTTCGGCTCACCGATCACTTTTTTAATTTTATCGATCAAAACATTTTTATCAAATGGTTTGATCACATAATCATTAACACCCAGTTTGAGAATATCGGTGACATGGTTTTTTTCCGACATCGCCGTCAGCATGATCACCGGCATGCGGTTGATGCCTGCCGTGCTGCGGATTTTCTTCAGCGCTTCAATACCATTCATCACCGGCATCATCACATCCATCACCAACAAATCCGGCTTTTCCCGACTGGCGATGGCAACAGCCTCGGTGCCGTCATAGCCGGAGAGGCATTCATATCCTGCCACCTCAAGACAAAATTTCAACGTTTCAACGATATCTTCTTCGTCATCGATCAATAATATGCGGCTCATTTTGACGACCCTCTTTCTAATTACTGTTGCCCTCCAGTGGAGCTTCAAGATTAAAAATGTGAGCAATATGTGTAAGCAGTAGCAGAGACAGTGGCAGTTAAGAAGACTGCCTGCTGCAACTGCCACCCCCTGCACCCACAAAATTAAACTTAAAGAACCGCTACCAGGCAATGATTTTTTCACCAAATGATCATTTCAAGCCAAATTATTTTCATTTCGCTTCAAACGGCAAAGTAAACCAGAATGTGCTGCCCTCATTTTTTTTGCTCTCAACACCGATCTCACCGTGGTGCAATTCAACGATTTTTTTGCAGATCGACAGGCCCAGCCCGGTGCCTTTTGTTTTTGCAGTCAACCCTGCTTTGGCCTGAATAAAACGGTCGAACACCAAATCCAGCGCTGCCGCGTCGATGCCGATGCCGGAATCTTTCACACAGGTTTTCACAAATCGTTTATTCGGCAAATCATCCCTTTCCGCCGCTATGCCACCAAGGGTTTTTGTCTGATAACCGGCGTCACAAATCTCGGTCGACACCAAAATCTGCCCGAATTCTCCGGTAAATTTAATCGCATTGCTGAGCAAATTGATGAGCACTTGTTCAATTTTGTCCGCATCAACTTTGATCACCCCGGGAATCGGTTCAGTG
>JAJRYV010000110.1 GCA_024275575.1 bacterium | reverse complement strand
ACTACCTGACTAATTTTGGAAAACAAGTGATTGCTACAGCATTAAAAATTAAAGAGTTGGTGATCATTCCACAACTCAACTCTATTTAAATATTTCTCTTTTCTGCCATTTTTTGGCAGAAAAGAATTTGTCAGATACTAATGATGCCAAATTAAGGCTGGTTGAACCTTATTACAAAAATCTATTGAAAAGAGAATGCTATGGCGACTTTATCGACAAACAATACCTTTCTTCGCCGACACCTCGGCCCCGGCGAAGCCGAAACCAAAACCATGCTCGGCACCCTCGGGCATGATACTCTCGACACCTTTATCGATGAGGTGATTCCTGCAGTGATTCGTACCCATGCGGTGCTGAACCTTCCTCCGGCCCTCAGCGAAAGTGAAATTCTCACAAAAGCAAAATCAGTTTTCGCAAAGAATAAAGTTTTTCGTTCGCTCATTGGCCAGGGCTATCACGGCACAAAATTACCATCACTCATTTTAAGAAATATTCTCGAAAACCCCTGCTGGTATACACAATACACTCCGTATCAGGCGGAAATTTCACAGGGAAGGTTGGAGGCTTTGCTCAATTTCCAGACGATGATTATCGACCTGACTGGCATGGACATCGCCAATTCTTCACTGCTGGATGAAAGCACGGCAGCGGCGGAGGCGATGACCATGTTTTTCAACGCCCATAAACAGAAGAAACACACGTTTTTTATTTCACAGCGCTGTCATCCGCAAACCATCGCCGTTGTGAAAACACGGGCGAATCCTTTGAACATCACCATCGAAGTTGGCGATGAAGACAGCTATGAATTTTCCGATGAAGTCTTCGGTGCATTGCTGCAATATCCCGCCAGTGACGGTGAGGTCAAAGATTACAGCGGTTTTTGTGTCCGCGCCACAGCCGCCAATATTCATGTTACAGTCGCGGCTGATATCCTGAGCCTGCTGCTGCTGACGCCGCCGGGAGAGTTCGGCGCCGATGCCGTTGTCGGCAATACGCAGCGCTTCGGCGTGCCCCCGGGTTTGGGCGGGCCGCACGCTGCTTTTCTCGCCACGAGCGAGAAATACAAACGTCTCCTGGCCGGTCGCGTCATCGGCGTTTCCGAAGATGCACAGGGCAACCCGGCCTATCGCATGGCGCTGCAAACCCGCGAACAGCACATTCGTCGCGAAAAGGCGACCTCGAATATTTGCACGGCACAAGTTCTGCTTGCCATCATGGCCGGCATGTACGCCGTTTACCACGGGCCGGAATCGTTGCGGCAAATCGCCACTGATATTCACAATCTGACAAAAACGCTGGCAGCCGGTTTGAAAAAACTGGGCTACACTCTGAGCCATGAAGATTTTTTCGACACTCTCAAGGTTGACACAGGCAATGCGGAAGATATCCTGCAAGGGGCGCTCAGGGCGAATATCAACCTGCGGCGCTATAGTGATGGCGTCGGCATCGCATTAGATGAAATTTCCACTCTTGAAGAAATTGAAAAACTGCTGCTTGTTTTTGCCGGTGGTGCTCCTCCGAGTTTTTCCGCTGCCGAACTTCTCGCCAAACAAAGTGAAGGATACAGCGGAAGCATGCAGCGTGAAAGTGACTATTTACAGCATCCTGTTTTCAACAGTTATCATTCGGAAACCGAAATGCTGCGTTATATGCGCTCGCTGGAGCTCAAAGATTTGTCCCTGGCACAAAGCATGATTCCTCTCGGCTCCTGCACGATGAAATTGAATGCGACCACCGAAATGCTGCCGGTTTCCTGGCCGGAAGTCGGAAGTTTGCATCCTTTTGCTCCTTTGGACCAGTCTGCAGGCTATCAGGAAATGTTTGCCGAGCTGAAAAGCTGGCTGCTCGAAATCACCGGATTTGCCGGCATATCGCTACAACCGAATTCCGGCGCCCAGGGTGAATACGCCGGTTTGCTCATTCTTCGAGCTTTTCATCGCAGTCGCAGAGATGAGCACCGCAATATCTGCCTGATTCCGGCCTCGGCACACGGCACAAATCCGGCAAGTGCAATCATGGCCGGTATGAAAGTCATCGTGGTGAAATGCGACGAACAAGGCAATATCGATATCGACGATCTGCGCTGGAAGGCTGCAGAAAGCAAAAAAAATCTTGCAGCGCTCATGGTCACTTATCCCTCGACACACGGTGTTTTTGAGGAAAGTATCAAGGAAATTTGCCGGATTATTCATGAAAACGGCGGCCAGGTTTATATGGACGGCGCCAACATGAACGCCCAGGTTGGCCTGTGCAAACCGGCCGAGCTCGGTGCCGACGTTTGCCATTTAAACCTGCATAAGACTTTTTCAATTCCACACGGTGGCGGTGGCCCCGGCGTCGGGCCTATCGTTGTTGCCGGACATCTCGTGCCGTTTCTGCCCGGGCATCCCGAAGCGCAGGTCGGCGGAGAGAAAGCCATAGGCCCGGTGGCGGCAGCCCCTTGGGGCAGTGCCAGTATCTATCCCATTTCATGGGTTTATATCGCCATGATGGGCGCCGGCGGATTAACCAACGCAACGATTATGGCTATTTTAAACGCCAATTACATGGCGAAACGGCTATCAAAAGAATATCAGGTGCTTTTTACTGGAAAAAACGGCTGGGCAGCACACGAATTTATCATCGATTTGCGTCCCTTCCGCGAAAGCGCCGGTATCAATGGTGAAGATGTGGCCAAACGGTTGATGGATTATGGTTTTCATGCACCGACGCTGTCCTTTCCGGTGCATGACACCCTGATGATCGAACCGACGGAGAGTGAATCGAAAGAAGAATTGGACCGCCTCTGTGATGCGCTGATCGCAATTCGGGCGGAAATCCGCGAAATTGAAGAAGGCAAAGCCGACCGCACCGACAATCTACTGAAAAATGCGCCGCACACCGCCCAGGTGGTTTCCAGTGATGACTGGCCGCATCCCTATAGTCGGCAACAGGCCGCTTATCCAACAACATGGACCGTCAAACGCAAATTCTGGCCGGCAGTCGGCCGCGTCAACAATGCGCTCGGCGACAGGAATTTGATCTGCGCTTGCCCGCCAATTACAGACTACGCAGAGTAAAATTTAAATAAACGTAAAAAGCCCGGGAAAGCTGTTCAGGGCTTTTTTTTTGATTAGCCTGCTATAAAAAACTGAATTCTATCAAACAGAGAAAGTTGATCGTAGTGCTCATATTTCAGAGATTATTTTTAAGCTACAGATATGCACGGATCAACGCTGATTTTAAAATTACCGGTGTTCAATCAGTGTAAATCCGTGGCTAAAATGGCGGCATTTAATCTAAAATAACTCAGAGAGGACGCTTTCGCTACTCTATTTTATCCGTTCCTTTTACTCTTGCAGGGCTTTGTACAGTTCATCGCGTGCCCTCTGGAATTCCGGCAGTTCCATTTTGCTTCAAAATTGCAGATCGAGGCCTCGCATTTGCGTCGGTTTTCGAATAATTTTACCGATTTTTTCATCTTCAAAAGCCAGTGTTTCGCCTTTCTGCAGTGCTTGTAACTGCTTGAGATATTCATCCTTTTTCTGTTCTGAAAATACGATCTTCACATTCATCATTCAGTCCTTAAAATAGTTTTAAATCACTGTTGCACTAATAAAATCATCTTCCGCTGCCAGATTTTTCCGGCGCTTTGAAGGCGCAGAAAATAGATACCGGCCGGTAAACGTGCACCGCGGTCATCACGGCCTTGCCAGTAAATTTTATGCAACCCTTTGGTGAAATCCGCGCCGGCCAATGTACGAATTTTCTGCCCGAGGATATTAAAAACAGCAATTTCCACGAACTGCGTTGCCGGCAAAGTAAAGCGGATTTGTGTCTTTGCACCAACCGGGTTGGGGTAATTCTGTAGTAACTCCACTTGCTGCGGCTGCCGGAGTTCGGCAACATCTGTGATTAGAAGCGGGTACGGCACGACAACCGTATCAACAGCAACGCCGCCGCTATCATCCAGCACGCTCAAATAAATCGGGGTTTCGCCGGATCTGTCGAAATCAAAAGCTAAATCGAACGATATGGCGTTGGTATCGAACCCTGCGTATCGCCAACGTCGACTAATGATTTTTCCATCCGGATCGTGAGAATACGAGGCGTCGAAGTTAGCGATATTGCTGTCTTTTGCAAAGCGGTAGAGAATGCGCGCACGCGGTTCGAGATTGAAAGGATTTATCGCCTCGATGCCATCCGGGGCGCGAAAACGGGCGGCCAGATCAGGCATGCCGGCCAATTTAAAAACCACATGATTCAGATACAGAAGATCGGCGATATCGTTGAGTGTTGAGGGTGCAAAACCACTCTGAGCGCTGATATAATTATAACCGGTGAGAAATGAATTCTCATCCTGTTTTTCATGCATCGCCCAGATCATCCATTGGGCAAAAATCGGCAGAATGTGGCCATAGGACAACTCGTAGTATCCGACCGGTTCCGAATACTGTGATCCGCTGATGCTATCGATGGCACAGAAAATGGCCATGATCGCCTCGGCATGGGAAACATCCCCTTCGTACCAGGCAAAAAAGCCATCCTGGTAAAAAAGTTTGGACACGATAATTTGGTTAAAATATTTATCATGGCGATAAAAACCACTATAGACTTTTCGCATATCAGCGGTTAATTCCTGGAGCTCAAAATCAGAGTTTTGCTGATCGCTGTTGACTTTGAGATTCTGATCGAGGCAGAGCACGGGTAGAAATATTTCATTGAGTCCTCCGGTGGTTACTTCGAATTCATAATCAGGAAATATTTCGAACACCGTCGGATCGTCCTGAAAAAGCCATTGTGCTCCATTTCGATTTTCGAAAGAAAGCACGCTCAATCCGCCTTTATTTTTAGCAAATTGCAGCCTGTAAGACCAGTCCGGCGGCAATGAAAGCGTCGGCAAGGCCATTCGTTTCCCTGCACCCTGTCCGCCGCCGGAAGGCAGAATTTGCATTCTGTTAAATCGCCCTCTCCCGATACTGCCATAACCTTTGCCGAGTTTGGCGTTGTTTTGCGGAATGCCGACGCCGACGATCAGACCGACATTGCTGCCCGTGCCACGAACGTATTTAATCGGCGCATCTGCGCTGCCGATGGCATAAAAGTTTTGTGCGTAGAGAAAAATAAAATTAAACATGAACGGCACTGCGAGTGTACCGAGCAACCACAGTTTTTTCATAATCCAGTCTCCTGTTAATGAAAGTGAATTGGCCATGAATTTATAACTTATAAATGAAAATGCCTGTTGGAAGAAGTGTAATGACGATTTGAGATGTTTGTGAGAAAAGCCCTACCCGGTCGCATGGTCGGAATAAAATACGCGGAACGCATTCCATTTGCAAGATAATTCTCGTCGTATCAAATGTCCGCCGTTTTGCAATTCATCATCGATTAAAACCATTTATTTCACACGAGGGCACAAATCACGTAAAGAAAACCCGGTCTTTCTTTGCGTATTTCTATGTCTTCGTGGCTTTGCGCGAGGAATGATCGCGGATTTTGAACAAAAAAATACCTGTTTACCGTTATGAATTTCGGTTGCCTTTTTGCCGATTCCGGCTTATACTCTGGCCTGTCAGATCAGAAGTTTTTATAAGCAAAAAGGATGATTTAATGACTCAGGATAAGCAAAATTCAACGAACAATCCACTGCTCAAAACGGACGGTTTTCCGCCGTTCGATAAAATAGAAACTCGACACATCGTACCGGCTGTGCGGCAAATTCTGCAGGAAGCCGAAACTGCACTGATACAACTGGAAAATAATATTATTCCCACCTGGCAGGCTTTGCTGCAACCTTTGGAAGAAATGGAAATCGCCTTTGAATACGGCTGGGGCACGGTTAGCCATTTGATGGGTGTGAAAAATTCCCCCGAACTCCGCAAAGCCTATGAAGAAACGCTCGGTGAAATCGTCCAATTCAGTTTACGGCTAAAACAAAGTCGTGCTATTTACGAGGGTTTAAAACAAATCCGCAACAGCAACGAGTGGAAAAATCTCGATGAAGCACAACGGCGCATCATTCAGCAAAAATTACGGGATGCCGTGCATGCCGGTGTGGCGCTCGAAGGCTCAGCAAAGGAGGAATTTACCGAAATTGTGAAAGAGCTTTCACAGTTGAGCAACGATTTTTCCAACCATATTCTCGACGCGACCAAAGCTTTCAAATTGATAATCACTGCAAAAGCTGAAACAGCAGGCTGGCCCCAAACCCTGCTGCAAGTGACTTCCCACGCATACAACCAAAACAAGGGAGAAAACGAGGCCGGTTCGAACCCGGAAAACGGACCCTGGTGCATCACGCTCGATTATCCCGGTTATATTCCTTTTATGCAGCATCATCGCAACCGCAAACAGCGGGAACAGGTCTATCGTGCATTTATCACCCGCGCAGCGCAAGGAGAACTCGATAATACATCACTCCTAATACGAATTTTGCAACTGCGGCAAAAACAGGCTGCATTGTTGGGTTATGAAAACTTTGCCGACTTCAGCCTTGAATCGAAAATGGCACCGGCAGTTACCGCCGTGGAAGAAATGTTCGATGAACTGAAAACAGCAGCAAAACTTCCCGCGCAACAGGAACTGGAAGCCATCGAAAAGTTGGCACAAAAAAGCGGACAACAGGCGCCGGTAGCGCACTGGGATGTCGCCTTCTGGGCGGAGCGGCTGCGTGAGGATTTGTTTGATTATACTGATGATGAGCTGCGCCCCTATTTCCCCCTGCCGCGGGTACTCGACGGCCTGTTTGATTTATGCAACCGCTTGTTTGGCGTCACCTTCGAAAAAGCCGATGGCGAGGCAACTGTCTGGCACGAAGATGTGCAGTTTTACAATGTTTTGGATGATCGAGGTAAAAAAATTGCCCATTTTTACCTCGATCCCTATTCGCGCCCGGCAGATAAACGCGGCGGTGCCTGGATGGATAATTGTCTGAGCCGGCGTATCATCGACGGAAAAGTGCGTCTTCCCCTGGTGCATCTCTGCTGCAACGGTACTCCACCTGGCGAGGGTCGCCCCTCGCTGATGAGTTTTAATGAAGTCACGACGTTATTTCATGAATTCGGTCACGGCCTGCAGGGCATGCTGACCACTGTTGATTACGCCGATGCCGCTGGTGTCAGCGGTATCGAATGGGATGCAGTGGAAATCGCCAGCCAGTTTATGGAAAATTGGTGCTACCACAAACCGACACTCACCGCGATGACGAAACATATCAAAACCGGTGATTCTCTGCCTGATGATCTGTTCGAAAAAATAGCCGCAGCACGCACTTTTCGTGCTGCTTCCCAGATGATGCGCCAGCTCGAATTCGGCATCACCGACCTGGTTTTGCACAGCGAATTTGACCCGTACGGTGAAGAGAGTGTTTTTGATCTTTACCAGAGAATTGCCCGGGAAACCAGTGCGCTACCACCATTGCCGGACAGTCGTTTTTTATGCGCATTTTCCCATATCTTTGCCGGCGGTTACGCCGCGGGATATTACAGCTACAAATGGTCGGAAGTGATCAGCGCCGATGCTTTTGCGGCTTTCGAAGAGGTGGGGCTGGAAAATGAGTCGGCCATCGCCGAGATGGGAAGAAAATACCGCGACACGATTTTGGCCGCCGGCGGCGGCCGCGATCCCATGGCGGTTTACAAAGATTTCCGCGGCCGCGAAGCCACCACCAAAGCTTTGCTGCGGCATTATGGACTTGGGTAAAAGAGCAATCAACATCCCAATGGCGGCAAGCACCAGGAAAAGGATTTATGCTTATTCTTTATTAAAATGACTGTGGATATTATTCCGCAGCGGCGTAGCTGTTCAGCCTCACTCGCGATCAATAGAACGAAGCGATGTCCTGAGCTTGCCGATGGGGCGTCTCGCCGAGCGTAAGGCTCCCTGAGTTTGCAGGGCACACTTCGCGTCCCCTGCATATTCCGTAGTGCCGTACCCGCTTCGGCAGGCTCAGCGTCCGTCTGGTGCGCTGAACGAGATCCAGTTGCTGAGATGCAGAGTTTTGTTTTTAAAAATGTTATGCTGTTTTTCTCTGCATCACTGCGGCGAGAATAATAAAGGTTAAATATTGGACGAAAAGGTGGATACAAAAAAAGCATACAGGAAACGATTTTCCGGTATGCTTGATCGATGGTCAAATTTGAGACTTAAAACAGGACGATATCGAAAAGTTTGGCCAGGACGGTATTGACAAAAATAAAAAGAATGATCACCGGGCAGAGATAGATGACAAAATTGAGCCATTTTTCCAGAACCGAGCCGATATAATGCTCGCGTCCGACGGCAATTTCCTTGCTCAGATTATGGGTTTTCCAGCGGAAAGCAGCAAAAGCAGAGAGTAAAAATCCTCCAAGCGGCAAGCACATTTCAAAAAATACATCCGCAACAAACGACAGGAAATCCTTATCTGCACCGCTCGGGTAGGTGATAAAATGCGTAAAAAAATCGCTAGCCCCACTGGCCAGCACCGAACCGGTTGCGATGATGAAAATTACAACTCCGATGAGAACTGCCGCTTTCTTACGCCGTATTTTTTTCTCATCGACCACCCATGAGGTCGGCACTTCCAGCAGAGAAATCGTCGAGGTTAGCGCTGCAAAACTAATCAGTAAAAAGAAAAACGCTGCAAGAAACGAGGCAAAAAAATAACCCACATCACCGGCGAGATTCATAAAAACTTTTGGTAGAAACTCAAAAATCAAACCGGGGCCTGCCTTAATCGTTTCCGCTGTGGTGTCCGGCGCCAATGTGAAAATCGCCGGAATGATGAGCAATCCCGCCAGCAATGCGATGGACGAATCAAGCACGGTAACGATAAAACCGGAAGCGATGATGTCATCTTTTTTGCTGACGTAACTACCGGAGGTAATCAGTGCGCCCATACCGAGAGAAAGCGAGAAAAAGGCCTGACTCAAGGCTGAATTGACCACCGGCACGGTGATTTTGGAGAAATCGGGAATCAGATAAAATGCCAAACCTTTGCCGGCGTTTTCCAGCGTCATCACGTAAATGATGAGCGCCAAAAGCATGATGAGCAAGGTGGGCATCAGCATCCGGGCCCAGCGCTCGATGCCGTCTCGAACGCCACCAACGACGATGCCGACCGTAGCCAGCATAAACAAACCGGTATACATGAGGTTTTTGTAGGGATTCGCAACAAAATTGCCGAACTCACCATCCTGCGCCAGGCGCTGCAAACCACCGGACACCACCTCGACGAAATAGCCGAATACCCAGCCTGCAATGACAACATAAAATGACAAAATCATGAATCCGCAGAGTACGCCAAGCTTTCCCGCAAATGCGAAGATCGATTTTGGCGCCAACTGATTAAAAGCACCGACCGGGTTTTTCGCTGTATGCCGGCCGATGGCAATCTCCGTCATGACAACCGGAAAACAGACGACGAATGTGAGAATGAGATAGACGAAAACAAATGCCGCACCGCCGTTTTTTGCCGTCATAATTGGAAAACCCCAGATATTGCCCAGGCCGATCGCGGAACCTGCTGCTGCGAGAATAAATCCAAACCGGGAACTCCACTCGCCACGCGCCTGATTCATAAAATTTCCTCCGCAAAAATATAATTGGTCTATTGATTATTTTTATAAAGAATACAAAAAAAATAACCGGCAGCATTCTCTCAAATGAGTCAATTATCTAACAAAGTGTAAATTATAACGATTGCTCAAGCTGTTTGCAAGGTATTTCTATCAGGAAAAATCGTACTGGGAATAAAACACAGACGCAGATCATTAGCTATACCAATAAATTTCACCCCAGGCGAAATTTATTGGTATGATTTTGGTTGATTTTAACATGATCTGCAATTTAATTTATAAACCATGCAAACTTTCAGCAGCATTAATGATGATTTTGTAAATATTTTATGGGTAGGTTGAATGATGGTTCTATTAAGACGATAGATTCATCAAACCGTCCAAATCAGGTGTGGCGGATCGATTGGTGCGCGGCCAAAACCGCTGCAATTTTCTCTCAGGTGGGTTTAATTCTCAGGAGTATCGAATGGAAATCAGCATCAGAAAATCATCCGATGAATCCAACCATATCTGCGATTCCTATCGTGATGGCAAGTGGATCATCTATCATTGCAAATCGTGCCCGGATTACGAACGACGGATTAGCTGGGAAACCGGCGCGGTCACCGTTAAAGGCAGCAACCCGTCGATTCAACATTGCGGGCAGCACATTCCGGCTGAATATATGCACGCATTAACAGCCTCAAATTAAAGGGGTAGCAAAAGGACGCAATTCCCTCGCAAAACTTCCTCACGTCCTCTGCTACCCTCGTTTTTGTCTCCCCTTTTGAATTATTCTAAAACATATAAATCAATCCGCAATCTTTTGATGCATGCAAGGTTTCTCCGGTCATATCCGGCGTAAGATCGATTTTTGTATCGATGCGATAAAGTCCGGGCTCGAGCACGGCAGCCGGAATATTGACGACGATGGGATTTTCCAGTGGGTTATCTTCCGATTTCATCCCGATAAGTTGTTTCTTGCGTTTGCTGCCAAGCGAACGGGCGAAGACCGAGGTTTCTTCACGAACGCCTTTTTCGCACTGTTTTTTTATTTCATAATCAGCTTCGAGTTGTAATTCAATTTTAAAAGACTGATCAGCATACAGCCGTCTGGTATTGGCTATCCGGGTTAAATTGACTCGCACTTTCGGTTGCATTTCGGATTCGTCTGCATCGACCGGTTCCGCTGTTGGCAATACCGGCGGACGCTCATCCTGCGCTGCGGTTTTTTTGATTTCCATTCCGGCACTTTCTTCGGCATTTGCTGGGGCAACAGGGCTGTATTGGGCCAGAAATCTCAAAATTTCTCCGGGTTCATCGAGTTGAAACTTAGACACCGCCTTGCTGCCGATATGTTCGATACGCCCGGGAATCGTGCTCTCGCAATAATACAGCTCGATGCGGAATTTCGACGTCTCACCTTCGACCACAGCATCTTCAATATCCAATTCGCGAGCATGAATTTTCTCCTGCAAACCGACCAGTTCTTTTTCAAGTTCACGTTTTTCGTCCCCCAACCTTTTCTCCCGCTTGCGTGTTTGGTTCAGATCGGATTTCAGGCCTTCAACATCGGCAATCAATTTGTCGATTTGCCGTTGATCGGCTGATTTCGCCCGGCGTAGTTTCTCTGTTTCACTGCGCAATTCATCGATTTCCTGCTCTGCATTTTTGCAGTTTAAAAGCTGTGCTTCGAGTTTTTTGATTTTATCTTCAGCAGCGAGCAACGCCTCCTTGCTTTGCTGTGAGGGAGCATCCATCGCCGCTTCATTTTGCCTCGCCGGCCGGGTTACGCCTTTGCTGGTTTTTTTGTCCCGGTACTCATGAAAATCTCCTTAAAAATAGATATTCCGCACAGGGCCGGGTAAAACCACCCGGCCTTGCACGAAAAGCATGAAATACGATTCAGTTGAGATCATTCCGGTACATTATAAACCCGGCCCCACATCATAAAACTGCATCATTTTACCTTCACCAAACGCCGCGATGGGACCCGGGACGCCCGAAAGCCCTTCCATCGTGATCACCACAACAGGTTTGTAAACACCGGCAGGAATTTCATTCGGGCCGAAAGTAATGGTACCGTGATAGTGATGCGGCGCTGAAACAAAGGTCAAGACTTGCTCCTTGGCGGAATAGTTTTCGCCGCCGCCCCATTTTTCCAGTAATACTTTCACTTTCCACTTGCCGCCCATGATGTAATTCAGACCACCGTCGGTATCCCAGTGAAAATGGCAGTGCCAGGATCGATCAGTGCGAATTGTTGTGTCCGGGCCTTTAGGTGGCCAGTCATGTGTTGTGAACGTCGCACCGCCTTTAATCGAAAAGAAAGGCAGTGTCTCTTCGAAGGTGAGTGATTGTGTTGACATAATTTGACTCCTTAGATTTTTGCCTTTTGCGCTGTCCGGGATGATTTGATTAGACTGTGTAGCGGGCGAAAGCAAAAGAGCGATTAGTTTTTTTACAAATCCGGGAGTAAAATAATCCTGAAAATTAATCCCCACTTAAATTTTGATTAAAAGTTTAATTTTTCCACTTTTTTGTATTTGTTCAGCAAAGACGATTACCGAACATAACAGCAAAGGCATCCTCGCCGAGCGATAGCGAACAAAAACACAATCTTTTAATTCAATATTTCTGCTCTTTTTGCTAATGATTTTAAGAGACCAATATATCGGACAATTATTCAGTTATGTTCGCACATTTTAATTAATTCTGCAAAAATGGTTATGTTGTTTTTCTCTACACCGCAGCGGCCCGGCGAGAATAATAAAAACCAAAGCTGTCACCAGGGAAGTGCCTGTTCATGCTGGTTCCGTCTTTTTTTGTTTGCCGTTTTTCGTATTTCTGCCCTGCGTACCGCCCCTGCAGCTTCACTTTTTACAATTCATTTTTCACCCCGGCAGTTTTTTCAATATTACTGGATCAATTATGGAACGCTCCAGACTGTTGCTCATCGATCCGCAGGGAAATTTGAGTGCGCTTTTCAAAAAAAAGCAGCTAACGCATTGTGATATCACCATTTCCACAATGCGGGAATCAGAGATAATAGTGCATCTCAAATCGCACAATCTCGCTGTATTTACCATGCCGTAGTTTTCGCCTGCCGTCTTAAATCTAATCAATACGATTCACTCGGCAGCCCCGGATTTGCCGATCATCGCGGTTACTGCGGAGCCCCAACCCGGTGATGTCGTGGCGGCCTATCGCGCCGGCTTGTCCGAATACTTTTTCCTGCCGCTCGATGAACAGAAACTTGCAGACCTGCTGCACTGCATCTGCAAAAAAATGGCAGCTTCGCGGCCACATGCTTCCGTGGCGATGCGAAATCAGCGAAAAAAAACCGGTCTGCCCCGAGATATCAAACGAATGATTTCTATATTTCGTATAAAATACCGGCGCAGAAAAAACAAGCTGCCCGTTTTGCAACAAATGATCAGCATTTTGCCTGTGGTTCTGTCTTTTTTCCAAAAAAACAGAGAAACGAATTCTATCATCGCAAAGCAACCCCCATTTGGCTTTTGCCGGCGACAGCTTAAACCTGGCAGCAGACCTTGAAGTTGTTAGTCTGGGCGATCTGTATGTCAAATTTAACAAGCAAAAAATTGAATCCTGGCCAAGTCGCAAAGGCAGAGGTATCTTTGCTTATATTGCGACCTCTGGCCAGAGAATTTATCGGGATGTACTGATGGAAAAATTCTGGCCGGATACGGGAAGTGACTCCGCGCGCAACTGCCTCAACGTCGCTTTGCACGGATTACGCAAGACTTTCAACGAGGCAGATAAAAATCACGAGTGCATTCTCTATAGAGATGAATACTATTATCTGAATCCGGATTTGAATTATTACTGTGATATTCATATTTTCCGCAAATTATACAATGAGGCCCTGGCGCTTGAAAACAGCAGAAAAACCGAGCTGGCAATTCAAAAATACAAATCAGCAGTGACTATCTATCGCGGCGATTTTATGCAAGATGATTTGTATGAAGAGTGGCCGACGCTGGAAAGAGAAAACCTGCGGGAAAAATATTTCAATATCCTCGAATGCCTGAGTTCTTATTATCTCGAGTCAAAAACCTTTGATGAAGCGATCCGCTTATGCGAGCAAATTCTCGCACGGGACAGCTGCCGCGAAGATGTGCATCGAAAACTGATGCTCTGCCATTACTACAGCGGCCAGCGTGATAAAGCCCTGCGCCAGTTTCTCCGCTGTGAAAAAGCAATGCACGACGATCTCGGCGTTCCGCCCAGCAAAACCACCCTCGATCTCAAAGAAAAAATCCGCATGGAGCAACTGTAATATTAACCTGAATAATGCCCACACAGAGTTGCAAAGCAGACAAAAAGTATTCGTTCAGCAGACGATGCGAATGCTGAGCTTGCGAAACGGGAGCGGCACCACTGTGGGGCACTCAGAGCGCTCGAAATGTGTCCTTCAAGCTCAGGGAGCGTTTCTGCTGGTACTAAACTCTTCTTATTTGACGACGTGCTGAACAAATACCAATAACCGTAAATGATGAATGGGAGAATAAAAATATGCGTATTATTTTAATTTTTACAGGGATAATTTTTATTTGCGGGAGTTTGATGGCTGGACAGGATGATGATTTTCAAGCCGCAAAATAAGCCTATGAGCGCCGGGATTTTGTCGAAGCGGAAAAACTGTTCAAGCAGATTATTGCTGCCGACAATACGCATGCTGCGGCTGCTGCTTTTCTCGGCAAGATTTCTTTTTTCCAAAACAAACTGGATGAGGCGGAGTCGTGGTTCAAAAAAGAGATCGGCAACAGCACAAACAATTCGATGACCAATCTCTGGCTCGGGCGTACATATGGCCGCAAGGCACAAGCGGCCAATATCTTTCGCAACCCCGGACTGGCTAAAAAATACCAGAAATACTTTGAAAAGGCGGTCGAACTCGATGGTGATAATCTTGAAGCACGCGCCGATCTTATGCAGTATTACATGCAAGCACCGGGCAGCATGGGCGGCAGCGATAGCAAAGTGTTGGAACAGGCACAGGCGATCCGCCTGCGGGATAAATTGCAGGGATTCCTGATTTTTGCGATATTTTACGAACAACAGAAAGATTTTAACAAAGCCGGAAAAGAATTGCAATCGGCGATTGATATTTTCCCGGATTCTCTCAAAGTTTATACTGCATTGTCAGGCAAATATTTACAGCCTACTGAAAGGGGAATGCATGCCTGCATCGCACAAAACCCGGTCGGTGATAATTACCGGGATTTATCGTGGGCCTATTTTTGTCTCGGCCAAATCTTGCAGTTTGCGGAGAAAAAAGAAGCTGCGAAAGCCGCTTATCAGCAGGCGTTCAAATTCGACACGGAGCACAAAATGGCGAAAAAAGCGTTGAAAAAAATATAATCCTGCGACTGTTTGCCGGCATTGCTTGCAGTCAGGTGTTAGAACGGCTGCACGATCTGCGATGAGAAAAGATAATTACATAAATCACCCATCAATAATTTGCAGGAATTTTGATTGGATTTTTCTTATCTTGCGCCATGAAAGCGGCAAAAATTCTTTGCATTAATCCCTGGATTTACGATTTTTCGGCCTATGATTTCTGGAGTAAACCGCTCGGCTTGCTCTATCTCGCCGCCCTCCTGCGCCGGCATGGCCTCGAAGTGCATGTTATCGACTGCCTCGATCGCTGGCATCCCGTACTTTTAAAATGCCAAAACCGGAGCCGCCCGAAAAAACGCACAGGCGGCATCGGCCCCTTCCACCGGGAAATAATAACGAAACCGGCATGCCTCGATTTCATGCCACGACATTTTGCCCGCTATGGTTTGCCGCTCGATATCTTTCTCTCCGATCTGAGAAACACACCGCGCCCGCAGGTCATTCTGCTCACTTCCGGCATGACCTACTGGTATCCCGGCGTTGCGCTCGCGGCACAAATTTGCCGTGAAGTTTTTCCTGCTGTGCCGCTCATCCTCGGCGGGATTTACGCGACGCTGATGCCGCAGCACGCCAAAACAGCGATCGGCGCTGATTATCTATTGCCCGGCCCCGGGGAAAAATCCTTGCTGCCATTGCTGGCCGAATTGCTCAAAATGCCGCACCTGGCAGGAAACACACCCCAAACCCTCGGTGGTTTTCCCGCCCCGGCTTTCGATCTTCTGCACGGGCTGGATTACCTCGTTGCCATGGCAAGCCGCGGTTGTCCGCTTTCCTGCTCTTTTTGTGCGACTGACAAGTTGAGTGGATACGCTATACGTGAACCGCGACATGTGGTGCAGGAGTTAGTGCAACAAGCTGAGAAATACGGCGTTGCCGATATCGCTTTTTACGATGACGCCCTGCTGATGCAGCCGGAAAAACTCATCAAGCCGGTTCTGCGCCGGTTGATCGATAGCAACGCCAAACTGAACCTGCACGCGCCGAACGGTTTGCACACCCGTTTCATCGATGCGGAGCTGGCTCGCTTGATGTTTCGTGCCGGCTTTCGCACAATTCGTCTGAGTCTCGAATCTGTCGCTGTGCAACGCCGGCGTGATATTCACCATAAAATTACCCCCGGGGAAATGACTACAGCGGTGCAAAATCTGGTAGCGGCCGGTTTTTCGCCCGGCAAACTGGAAACCTATATTATCATGGCCTTGCCGGGGCAGGAAATCGACGAGGTCGTGGCGACGATTTCTTATGCACACAGCCTCGGCGTACGGGTGCGTTTATGCTCGTACAGCCCTATCCCCGGGACTCAGGATTACGCCAGAGCAGTTGAAAACGGTGAATTCCCGGCAGATGCAGACCCGCTTTTGACCAATAAAACCATCGTGCCGCTCTATCGGTCGACGGAAGCTTATTATCGCTATCAGCATGTCAGCCGCTTTGCCCACTGGCTCAATCTGAAGGCCCGTGCCGGGGAGATAATCCCGCAGCCACAAAAAACATTTGAAAAACAGGACTGGCCACGCATTGACTAAAAAGGTCATGATTTGCCAGATTCTATCAAGTACTACCAATACAGGAGGATATTTTGGAAAAATTTGCACTACTTTTGTCATTGCTTTTTTGTGGTCAAATTTTGGCTGCTCCCACAGGTAATGAGGTCGAATTTTCATTGTCATTTACAAAATCACAGTCGGCAAAAGCGCTCGACGGGCGCCTCTTGCTGTTGCTTTCCAATAACGATGAGAAAGAGCCGCGTTTTCAGATCGTCGACGGGGCGGAAACACAACTGGCTTTCGGTATCGATGTGGAAAACCTGCAACCCGGGAAAAAGGCGACATTTGACGGCAAAGTGGCGGGTTATCCGTTGCGCTCTCTGGCTGATGTTCCGCCCGGTGAGTATTGGGTGCAGGGACTTTTGCATATTTATGAAACTTTTCAGCGTGCCGACGGCCATGTCGTCAGGCTGCCGATGGACAGGGGCGAAGGCCAGCAATGGAATAAAGCGCCGGGGAACTTGTACAGCCTGTCGCAAAAAATCACCATTACCACTGGTATAAAAAATAAATTTAACATTGTGCTCGACCAGAAAATCCCACCAATTGAACCGCCGCAGGATACCAGGTATATCAAACATATCAAAATGAAAAGCCAATTGCTCAGCGAATTCTGGGGACGCCCGATGGAGATCGGCGCCTGTATTCTGTTGCCGCAAGGATTTGATGAGCATCCGGAAGCGCGCTATCCATTGATTATCAATCACGGGCATTTCCCCTACACTTTCGGTGGTTTTCGCACCGACCCACCGGATCCGGACCTCGAACCGGATTACAGCGTCCGCTTCGATGTACATGGCTATAATCGCATTCAACAGGAATATGCGTTTCAGTTTTATCAGGAATGGAGCGGCCCGGATTTTCCACGTTTTGTCATCATCGAAATTCAGCACGCAAACCCGTATTATGATGATTCCTACGCCGTTAATTCGCAGAATCTCGGCCCTTATGGCGACGCCATTACTTATGAATTGATCCCTTATATTGAGAAAAAATTTCATTGTCTCGGCAAGCCGTGGTCGCGATTTCTTTACGGCGGCTCCACCGGCGGCTGGGAAGCGTTGGCAGCGCAGGTCTTTTATCCTGATGAATACAACGGCTGTTTCGCCGCCTGTCCCGATCCCATCGATTTTCGCGCTTACACGGTGGTGAATATTTACGAACATAAAAACGCCTATTTCGTCGATAGTGCGTTTAAAAAAACAGCACGGCCGGGATTTCGCAATTATCTCGGCGAAGTGAAAGCGACATTGCAGGAAATGAATCAGCGGGAGCTGGTTTTGGGTTCGAAAAGCCGCTCCGGCCGGCAATGGGATATCTGGGAGGCGGTCTACTCACCGGTGGGGAAAGACGGCTATCCGCAGCGTATCTGGGATAAGGTCACCGGTGAAATCGATCACAAAGTTGCCGAATTCTGGCGGGAAAATTATGACATCGGTTATATTCTGCAGCGCGACTGGAAAACTCTCGGGCCGAAATTGAAGGGGAAATTGCGGATTTACTGCGGCGATATGGATAATTATTACCTCAACAATGCCGTTTATCTGATGGAAGATTTCCTGAAAAACACGAAAAACCCGTTTTATGCCGGCGAGGTGGATTACGGTGATCGTGCCGAGCATTGCTGGAATGGTGACCACAGCCGTCCCAACGCCCTCTCGCGGCTGCGCTATCATCAAATGTATGTCGATAAAATTCTCAAACGCATGCAGGAATCCGCGCCACAGGGCGCGGATCTGACGAGCTGGCGCTATTAGTCGACTTATTCATATCGTAAAGCATCAATCGGATCGAGCCGGGCGGCTTTGCGAGCGGGAAAAATCCCGAAAAAAAGACCGACGCCCACCGACATGAAAACCGCAAAAAAGACCCAGCCCAATGGCAGGATAAAGGGAAATCCCAAAAGCAGGGAAATGAGAATTGCCAAGCTGATGCCGGTGAGCAAACCCAGGAATCCGCCGACGCCGGAGAGTACGGCCGCTTCGATGAGAAATTGCCAGGTGATTTGCCCGCGCGAGGCGCCGATGGCTTTGCGGATGCCGATTTCGTGAGTGCGTTCGGTCACCGAAACGAGCATGATCACCATCACGCCGATGCCACCGATCATCAGCGCGATGGATGCGAGAACCACCAGTACGAGTGCAACCTGATCGGTGATGCTCTCGGTGAATTTCACCACTTCATCTGCGGAAATGACGGCGAAATCATCCGGCTCACCCAGGGGTACTTTGCGGCGCATGCGCATCAGGGCGCGCACCGACTCCTCCACTTCGGCAATATTTTCCTTGTGGTCGATGATGAGGTTGATGCCGAGGTCTTCATTCTTTAGCAGGAAATCGCGTTCATACGTCGTATAGGGCAGAACGAGAAAATTTTCCGACATGCCGCCGAAAATTGTTTTGCGATCGGAAAAAACGCCCAGAACGCTGTATTCCCGGTTTCCAATACGGATGTTTTTACCAAGGGGGTCTTCGTATCTAAAAAGTGAACCGGCCACCTTATCTCCCAGAACAACATAGGGTCGCCGGTGTTCTATCTCATTCTCGGTAAAATAACGTCCTTCTCTGACAGAGATACTTTGAACGTGCAATAAGTCGAGATTTGAACCGGCGACGCTGATGAGTTGCGCTTTGCGGTCACGGTAGCGCACCGCCATGCCGCGGCCATATTGCACTTGCACGCCGATGACGTGATCGATACCTTCCAACGCTTCCGCATCGCTTATTGTGAAGCTCTTGCGCTTCAGCATCTCTTTTATGCTTTCGCCGGCGAGAAAATCAATTTTTGACAGACTGATGATGGGTGTGCCTTTGCCGCTCATCGAAGAAGCGATGAAGGCGTTCAAACCGGATACAGTCGCCACCATAGCCATCAAACTGGAAATGCCGATCATAACGCCGAGAATGACAAGACCCGAGCGCATTTTATTGGCTTTGATCGTCGCGAACGCTTCGCGAACAGCATCGTGCATATGGCCCCAGATGCCAGCTTGTAAATAATGTGTTACGAAAATTTTTTTGCAGATTTTAAATTCATGATTTTAGCCTGAATAATTCTCATGTGGAGACGCAAAGTACGCAAAGAAAAGATTTAAATAGTGTCCGTCCGGACGAACGTCATTCCGTCATGGTTTTAGACGAAACGAAGTTCGGT
>JAJRYV010000109.1 GCA_024275575.1 bacterium | reverse complement strand
CTCCAGCATATCCGCCTGACGGGATTTTCTTTTTGCTTGTCAACCGGTAGAATCCCGCCACCGATTCCGTCGGAATTTCTTGATGGGTGAGCTCGCGGGCTTAAATCTCCGACGAGCATGCCCGGGCTGAACAATTTACTCCCTTGATCTTCGCTGCACTCGGCTGGGGAGTGCAGCGAATTAATCCAGTCTGTTCGCAACTTTCACTGCGTCGACGATCGCTTGTGTAACAATCTCCGCTGCGACGGCGCCAACAACCATCTCATCGAGTTCTATCTCACCGCAGCTCAGGGTGAAAATTGTATCGCCGTCGAATTTTGTATGCACCGGATTGATGGCGCGGGCAAATCCATCGTGCGCCATTTGTGCGACTTTTGCTGCCTGTAATTTGCTCAGTTTAGCATTGGTTGCCACTACGGCCAGGGTGGTATTGCCCCAAAGATCACTCATTTTACCGGCATTCGTTTTTAACCAAGCCAGGCTGTCGATGAATTCCCCGGTGGATTTATCCTGTGCGCCTGCGATGATTTTATTTGTTACCGGATCGATGACATCGCCGAGTGCATTGACCACCGAAAGCGCCGAGACGATGCAGCCGCCATCGAGCAAAACTGAAGCCTGGCCGATTCCTCCGGTGGAAGCCATATCCATGCCCAGCAACTTGCCCACTGTTGCACCGCAGCCGGCGCCGATTTTTCCACGGCCGGCATCATCGGCTCGTGCGTTTTTGCAGGCAGCATATCCCATCTTTTCATCCGGCCGCAGCGTGCTGCTGCCGATGGCCAAATCGTAGATGACGGCTGCCGGTACGATGGGCACACGCGCGGCGCCGGTTTCGTGGCCGATATTTTTTTCTTCGAGAAACTTGACTACACCGGTTGCCGCAGCCAGGCCAAATACTGAGCCGCCGGTGAGCAAAAGGGCGTGGATTTTTTGGATGGATTTAAGGGGATCGAGCAAAATCAGTTCGCGTGTTCCCGGGGCGAAACCACGAACGTCGACGCCGGCAATTGCGGGGGATTGCGGAATGACTACCGTGCAGCCGGTCTGTGCTTGCAGATCATGATAATGGCCAACCCGAATACCCGGGACATCACACAGAATTCCTTGCAAAGCCGGACTGGCCCCTGAACTCATTTTTACATACCACCGTCATTTTGCATGCGGCCGCGCTGTTGTTTGCGCATGAAAGGCATTTTGCGGGAGGGCAGTTCGACCATCAAACCACTATCGTTAAAAAAGAAAAGATCACCGATCATCAGGCCGATGGAGCTGCGCAGCGGTTTCCAGTTTTCGCGGTAGGCCTCACTGTCGACGCGCGTGCCGTCTTTATCTTTTGAGATCAGGCGAACGCGCTGCGGGCAATCACGATTGATCATGAACGGCGAATGGGTGGTGTAGATGATCTGGTTTTTAATCGCCAGGTCTTCCATGACGCGGGTCAAATCTTTCTGTCCTGCCGGGTGCAGATGGATGCCCGGTTCGTCGATGAGAAAGACATATTCATTGGCGCGCGCTTCAAAGGTCTGCGCGATGAAATTGATGTAAAACGAAAGATACCAGCGGAATCCCATGCTGCGCGATTCCGGCGTATCGAAGACGGTGGTGCCGTCGGATATGTCGATGTATAAAACCTTGCCGTTGATATTGAGTTTAACCTCGATCGTCGGCTCCTGGCTCCAGACGCGGCGAATTTGCTGGGTGATCAGCCTGCTGGCTTCTTCGCTGGCGCGTCGCCCGCGCGTCGAATCTTCGAACATGACCTCAGGGTTGACGATACCGCCGATGCGCAAAAGATTGCGTTCGGTGCGAAAGTCTTCCTTGCCGGAAACCAGCTCTTCCAGCGAGGCTCGGTTTTTTAACAGCGGGATATCATCAAAAAACAGAACTTTGGGTAGAATCGTCAAAAAGCGGGCTTTATCGGCAATGGGAATTTCAGTATCACCGACAAAAAAATGGTAATCATCGAGATGCTGACTGTTTTTGCGGATGATAAAGCTCTTGACGTCTTTGAAAACCTCGGAAAATTTGAGCAGATTACGGCGATTTTCTTTAGTGATTTCTGAGAATTCAATATTGACTTCCGGACATTTGCCCTGATAATAATAATCAGAATACTGGCAAGTGAGGGAATTGTCAAAAGGCATGCCCGGGGAAAAGCTGAGAATCGCCTTGAGAATGTTGGATTTACCGCTCTCATTGGCGCCGATTACGATGGTGATTTTGGGGTCGATGGGTACTGTCAACTCAAAAATCGATTTAAAAGCACGTATAAAAACCCGAGAGATAATCATAAAAAAACCCCGCGATTTGGTGATAAGCGATGACCTGATGAATTTTTGCTGAAAATCGTGTTTAACTGCAAATAGAATCGAGGATGAAAGGCTTCGTTGAACGGTGCAGGAAACACTGATATCTTCGGGTCATTTCGTCACCAAATGAAATAGATTACAATTTCTTTGTCTCTTCAAAATAAACAATCGAACTGCTGGAAATATAGCATCTGCCGCAATCCTGTGCAAGGGAAAATAAATGCTATTAGGAAGTGTAATATTCCGTGTTATCCTGTTTTCGCAAAACAGCGATCACGATATGCATGTTGCTTTTGCGTTTTGCATATAAAAGCAAAAAGACCCGGAAGGGCTGATTACATCTTCCGGGTCTTTTGATATCTTCAGTGTGTTTTTAACTGATTTCTTCCGTTTTTTCTTTTTCAGAACTTTCGGAATCTTTTTTGTCTTTCTTGCTTTTTATAACCTTGCGCTCGAGTTCGATATATTCCAGCGCTTCGCCTTTGCGTTTTACCTGAATGACGCTGCCATCGCCGAATTTTCCGCGCAAAATTTCTTCTGCGATTTCGTCTTCGATGAACTTTTGAATCGTACGCTTCAACGGTCGTGCGCCGTAGGCCTCATCGAATCCCTGATCGACGATAAAATCTTTGGCGCCTTTCGTCAGCTTGATATCGATAGAACGTTCGGCAACTTTCTCCAGCATTTCATCGATGACAATATCGACGATTTTTTCCATGTGTTTTTTGAGCAGGGAATGGAAAACGACAATTTCATCGACACGGTTAACGAATTCAGGATTGAAGAGCCGCTTCACTTCTTCCATGATTTTGTCGCGCATTTTGGCAAAATCGATGCCGGCGTCGTCAGTGGAAAAACCGTATCCGCCGGATTTTTTAATCTCGCGTGCACCGACGTTGGAAGTCATGATTAAAATGGTGTTTTTGAAATCGACTTTACGGCCGAGGCCATCGGTTAATTGTCCCTCATCAAGAATTTGCAGCAACAGGTTGAACACATCCGGGTGTGCTTTTTCGATTTCATCAAAGAGTACAACCGAATAGGGGTGGCGGCGCACTTTTTCAGTGAGCTGTCCGCCTTCTTCATAACCCACATATCCCGGAGGAGCGCCGGTGAGGCGGGAGACGGAGAATTTTTCCATATATTCCGACATATCAAGACGCACCAGCGAGTCTTCTTTTTCAAAAAGATACATTGCCAGCTCTTTGGTCAATTGCGTTTTGCCGACGCCGGTCGGGCCGAGAAAAATGAACGAACCGATGGGGCGGTTGGGGTCTTTCAAACCTGCACGGGTGCGGCGAATGGCTTTTGAAAGCAGATGCACCACATCGTCCTGCCCGATGATGCGTTTTTTCAGTGCACCTTCCATGTTGAGGATTTTTTCATTTTCCGATTGTGAAACCCGGCGAACCGGGATGCCGGTCATCATGGCGACGACGTCGGCGATATCGTCTTCGCTAACCGTGGCGACGATATCATCCTCATGCTCACGCCATTTTCTTTTGGCCTGTTCCAGCTTGCGGTTTAATCGTTTTTCAGTATCGCGCAATACGGCTGCGCGCTCAAATTCCTGGTTTTTGATCACCAGGTCTTTTTCAGCGCGCGCTTTTTTGATATCTTCTTCGAGATCGGTGATCTCTTTTGGCACGACGATATTGGCCAGGTGTACGCGCGCGCCCGATTCATCGAGCACGTCGATGGCTTTATCCGGTAGAAAACGGTCGGTGATGTAGCGTTCAGAAAAACGCACCGTCGCTTCGATCGCCTCATCGCTGTAGCGCACTTTGTGGTGCTCTTCATAGCGCTTTTTCAGGCCGTAAACGATTTGAATCGTCTCGTCCGGCGTCGGCGGTTCGACCATGATTTTCTGAAAGCGGCGTTCGAGGGCGCCGTCTTTTTCGATGAACTGGCGGTATTCATCCAGCGTGGTGGCGCCGATGCACTGCAATTCACCGCGTGACAAAGCCGGTTTGAACATGTTGGATGCGTCGAGGGAACCGCTGGCGCCGCCGGCGCCGACGATGGGGTGCAGTTCGTCGATAAATAAAATGACGTCTTTCGCTCGCGAAAGCTCGTTCATGATCGCTTTCATGCGTTCTTCGAACTGTCCACGGTATTTCGTTCCGGCGACGATAGCGCCGAGATCGAGGGTGACGACGCGTTTGTTGTGTAAAATACGCGGTACTTTGCGCTCGACAATGCGCAGGGCCAGGCCTTCAGCGATCGCTGTTTTGCCGACACCGGGCTCACCGATGAGCACCGGATTGTTCTTCTTACGGCGGCTAAGAATCTGCGCCACGCGCTCAATCTCTTTGGCGCGACCGATCACCGGATCGAGGGCGTTCTTGCGTGCGAGTACGGTCAAATCACGGCCGAAATGATCCAGCGCTGGTGTTTTGGATCGCGGTTGTCCACCTTCTTTTGACGAAGGGGTGCCGCGCAGAATATTTTCCAGCTCCTCGCGTACGGCATCGTAATTCACTTCAAAATTGAGTAGAATCTGGGCGGCAACACCATCTTTTTCTTTTACGAGAGCGAGCAGCAGATGTTCGGTGCCGATGATGTCGGATTTATATTTTTCAGCCTCAACATAGGCCATTTTCAGGATTTTTTCAGCGCGCTTAGTGAAAGGAATGTTGCCGATTGTCATCGTTTCACCGGTTGCTTTAACCGCCTCTTCCACAGCCCGCTTGACGTCATCAAGATCGGAGCCCAGATTGCGCAAAATTTCGACGGCGATTCCTTCACCTTCACGGATCAAACCGAGCAGCAGGTGTTCGGTACCAATATAATCATGTCCAAGTCGTAATGCTTCTTCACGGGAAAACTGAATAACCATTTGTACGCGACTGGAGAAGTTGTTTTTCATGTAACGGACTCCGTGGTTGATGTATTTATTTTGCAATAAATAATGATTTTAGATGGTGTTTTTAAATTAGCAATAAAACTTAAAAAGTAAAGTTGGTTTTAAGATGAACTGTTAATTTTTTGCCGAACGATTTCTGCCCGCAAGATATCACGGGCCTGGGCGTCGGCGCTCGATTTATACATGATTTGCATGTGCGCCGGTTGCGTATAAATCATGAGTTTTTTTAACTCCAGCGGATTTAATCCGCTGAGAATTTCCAGATCGACGCCCAACAGCAGCATTGAAATATATTTCATAAACTCATGCGAGCTCATTAGGCGTGCGCTTTTCATCACGGCGAGAGAGCGGAAAATACGATCTTCGATCTCGACCTTTTGTTGATCTAACAATCGTTGCCGTGCTTCTTGTTCCATTTCTGAAAATTTATCGGCAACAATCTCCAACCTGTTGATCAAAGATGTCTCAGTGCGGCCTAAGGTCAGTTGATTGGAAATCTGATAAATATTACCAACAACGTCGGTGCCCTCGCCGTAAAATCCACGCACGGCGATTTCATTGGGCGCCAGTTTTTTGATGGTTTTGTCGATTTCATCGGCCATCGAAAGCGCCGGTAAATGAATGAGAATCGAGGCCCGCATGCCGGTTCCGGTGTTGGTTGGGCAGGAGGTTAAATAACCGAACTGCGGCGTAAATGCGACGTCGAGATGTTCGCTCAGCTCATCATCAAGGCGAGAAATCTGCCGCCAGGCTTCATGCAAACTCAAACCCGCCTGCACGGCCTGGATGCGCAAGTGATCTTCCTCGTTGACCATGATGCCGAGTTGTTCATCGGGGTCAATAGCGACGAGGCCGGGCAAATCCGCTTCAGAAAAAGCCGGGCTGATAATACGCCTTTCGACAAAGGCATTTTTATAAAGCGGTGGCAGATCATCTTTGGAGAAGAGTGCCATTTCACGACAAATTTTAATTTCCCCGACGGCCTTTTTGACTTTTTGGATAACAGATTTGAGTTGCTCTCGCCTCGCCTGGCCGGGTAAGGGAAGTTTGGTCAAATTTCGCGCCAGCCGGATTCGGGTTGAGAGGATGATGTTGTCACCCTCGGCGGCCCTGTCGAGCCACACCGGTACCTGGTTAAAATAATGCATCAAACCTTCGGGTATCGCCTCTTTTTCCGCTGCCTCAGATCGTTTTTTAGTGGAATTTTTCATCAGTTAACAATCACTTTTTATTATTTTCTTCCTGTTCCAAATCCCGGATCAGATCACGGAAATCGGCAGCTCGTTCGAAATTTTCCTGGCTTATTGCCAGATGCAATTCCTGTTTCAAAGCTTCGATGTCGGGTTGGTTCGCAATGATACGCAAAGGACGCGGACGCGAACCGATGTGCTTGGCGCTGCCGTGAATTCTCTTCAGCAACGGCTCCAGCTCATATTGAAAGACAGAATAACATTGCGAACAACCAAGCAGGCCGTCTTGCTGAAATTTCGTAAACGGCATGCGGCAATTACTGCAGGACAAATTCTTACCCTGCAAATTATCAGAATCAGCTTCAGTACCGAGGATATTTTGCGACGCCGTTTTAAAGAAGGCAGCCAGCTCGCTCTCGCTTTCCCGGCCCTTTTCAACAAGGCCTTTGAAACGGGCACAATCATCACAAATATGCATTTCCACTTCTGCGCCATTTTTCAGCGCTTTGATGCGCAGGGTTGCGCTATGCATTTCGCAAATCTGACATCGTTGTTTTTTCGCCATTTTATTTAGTCCTCAAATGCCCGGCCATCCTGTAATCGAATGCGCCGGTCCGCCATTTTTGCCAACTCCATATTGTGTGTCACCACGATGATCGTCTGGGCCTCTTTTCGGCTTAAACCCCAGAGGAGCTTGTGCAGTTCATCAGCCGAGGCTCGGTCCAGATTACCGGAAGGTTCATCCGCAAGAATGAGCTTGGGGCTGTTCATCAGCGCCCGTGCGACGGCCACACGTTGCTGCTCGCCACCGGATAATTCGCCCGGTTTGTGCAAACTGCGATCCCGCAGGCCAACCTTTTCCAATAAGCGTATCGCGCGGGCTTCACATTCACGCGGGCTTTTACCGGAGATCAGCGCCGGCATCATCACATTCTCGAGTGCTGTAAATTCCTGCAGCAGGTGATGAAACTGAAATATGAACCCGACTTCCAGGTTGCGAAAACGTGCCAGGGTCTGATCGTCATAGGAAAAAATTGAATGCCCGTCAATTTCCACGTTGCCGGAATCAGGCCGGTCCAGTGCGCCGATCAGGTGCAGCAATGTGCTTTTGCCGACGCCGGAATGGCCAATGATCGCCACCACCTCACCGCGACGAACGACGAGGTCTATATCTTCTAAAACATTTATCGAATGCTCGCTGCCGAGTGTATAACTTTTTTTGAGATTCGATGTTAGGAGTATCGGTTGCATGCGATTTTTTCTTGTGTTAAAATGATGCTGAGTGAACGTAACTTATAATTTTTCATGATCGTGCCGGTGCTTCGCTCTATTCATAGCGAATCGCCTCGACCGGGTCCAGTTTGGATGCCTTGTATGAGGGGTAGAGTGTTGCCAGATAGCTGATGACCAATGAAGCCAGGGTGATGGCGACACCATCAAACCAGTTGAATTCAATGGGGATGGCGTTGATGATATAGACATCGCCCGGCAGGGCGATGAATTTGGTTTCGAGCTGAAGCAGGCAGACCGCATAACCCAGAATTAGCCCAAGAGCCGTGCCGATACTGCCGGCGACCAGACCTTCGTAGACGAAAATATTCATTATCTGGCGCGATTGCGCACCCATGCTTTTTAAAACACCGATGTCTTTTCTTTTTTCCAGCACCACCATGATCAGCGTGCTCACGATGTTAAACGCCGCAACCATGATGATCAGTGACAAAATCAGAAAAAAGAATTTTTTTTCCAAAGCCATCCAGGCGAAAAGATTTTGATGCATTTCAAACCAGGTGTCGGTTGTGTAGGGATAGCCGAAGCGCTGCTCAATCTCCTGCGCTACCGATTCGGCCAGCGACATATCAGTCAATCTTAGCTGAATCCATGAAACGCTGCCGCGGCGTTGTGACAGGCGTTGTGCCTCTTTTATGGCGATAAATGCATAGTTGTCGTCATATTCATACAAGCCGGTTTCAAATGCGCCGGCATAGCGAAAAGTGCGGAAGCGCGGCATGCTGCCCAAACCGCCTGTTTCCACGCCGGCAGCGGTGAGCACCTGCACCCGGTCGCCGAGGTTGATTTCCAAGCGGTCAGCGAGCCAACGCCCGATAATTATTCCGGGATAGGCTTTGCCCTTGTCAACATAAACCGTGTCGAGATTCAGGCTGCCGCCGGCGAGGCTGTCGAGCAGGGTGGTAACCGTTCTTTCACGCTCAGGATCGATGCCTTTGATGAACACCCCCTGTTTTGCCCGCGCCGAAACGATAAGACCTTTTTCAAAAACGCAGGGTGCAACGCCGGCGACATTGGCGGTCTGATCGAGGGTTTTCAGCATGTCTGGCAAGGCTTTGTTGCTGATACCGCGATCGTGGAAAGTGCGCACACGCACATGGGCGTCAAAGCCGATAATGCGGCTGCGCACCTCATTCTCAAATCCATTCGCCACCGAGAGCACGATGACCAGCGCGGCTACTCCTATCATCACACCGATGATGGAGATATAAGTGATCAGGCTGATGAACCCTGTTTTTCGTTTGGATCGCAAATAGCGTTTTGCGATGAAGAATTCGTAACTCATAAAAAAAGTCACCCATGTATCGTAAATTTTAACGCTTATTGATTATTTATACTGTTCCGGCCGCATTTGCGGGAAAAACAGCACATCGCGGATGGAAGGCTGATCGGTGAACAGCATCACCAGGCGGTCGATACCGACGCCAAGACCGGTGGTCGGCGGCATGCCGAATTCCAATGCGCGCAGAAAGTCTTCATCCAAAGGCTGCGCTTCATCATCACCGCGATTTTTCAGCTCAACTTGCGTCTGAAAACGCTCACGCTGATCGATGGGATCGTTGAGCTCGGTAAAAGCATTGCCCATCTCTTTGCCGGCGATAAAAGGTTCGAAGCGCTCCACCAGTCCTGATTTTTCGCGGTGTTTCTTTGCCAATGGAGAAAGAGAGAGCGGGTGGTCGGTGATGAAAACGGGTTGAATAAGCATCGGCTCGACTTTTTCAGAAAAAATCTCATCGATGATTTTTCCCTCACCCCAGGTCTCATCGGTTTCCACATGCAGCTTTTTGGCAATAGCTCGCAGCTCGTCGAGGTTTCTGCCAAAAAGATTTTCACCGGTTTCCTTTTCGATGGACTCTAACAGCGGCAGGCGTGGCCAGGGCGGTTTCATATCGATCTTCTGACCCTGATAATCAATTTGATAACTGCCAAACAAATCCATGGCGATTTTGCTGAACATCTGCTCGGTCAGGTCCATCATGTAATGATAATCCTGATATGCGACGTACAATTCCATCATGGTAAATTCAGGATTATGAAAACGATCCATACCCTCGTTGCGAAAATCTTTGGCGAATTCAAAAACCGCATCATAGCCGCCGACAATCAGGCGTTTGAGATAGAGTTCATTGGCGATGCGCATGTAGAGCGTCATGTCGAGGGTATTGTGGTGCGTGGTGAACGGCCGCGCTGCCGCGCCGCCATAAAGCGGCTGCAAAATCGGTGTTTCAACCTCGAGGAATCCTTTGTCACACAGATAATCCCGCATGCTCTGGATTATACGGCTGCGTTTTTCAAAAGTCTCGCGTACGTCGCGGTTGACGATCAAATCGACGTAGCGCTGGCGGTAGCGGGTTTCTTTGTCGGCAAATGCATCAAAGGTTACTTTTCCCTCGCCCTCGCCTTTTTCCTTGACGATGGGGATGGGACGCAGGGTTTTGCTGAGCATGGTAAATTCGCTCACCGAGACGGTCACTTCCCCGGTACGGGTTTTCGCCACCTCGCCTTTAACACCGACGAGATCGCCGATATCGGTGAGCTGAAAAACAGCGTCATCATTTTCGCTGTAGTTTTTCGTATTAAAATAGAGTTGAATACGGCCGCTGCTGTCTTCAAGATCGCCAAACGTGGCTTTGCCCATGCGGCGAATGGACATCAGCCGGCCGGCGAGGGTGACTTCTTTTTTCTCAAATTTTTCGAAGTTATCCCTGATATGCCGCGCCATATGTTTACGTTCAAAATGCGCTGGATAAGGGTTGACGCCCATCTCCACTAATTTCTGTAATTTTTCCCGCCGGATTTGCATGACGGTGTTCAACTCTTCTGCTGTTTCGCTGCGGTGGTTTTTTTCTGCCATTTTACCAATAGAACCTTACTTTTTTCTATGATTAACTCTATAAAATCTCAAATGTTAATTTATGAAGGCGGAATATACAAAAAAAACAGAGAGGATGCACGATAAAAACACATTTGACCGGGTCTTCGGCTCCGCAGTTGAATTTGATAGCAAAAAGATATCCGCCGCATATTAAAAACAAACGGCAGTCCGGGTATCGGGTTAACCTTTATAACTCTCGCTGAGTCGCAGCGGCGCAGAGAAAAACAGCATAAAATGCTTAAAAACAAAATGCTGCGGCTTGGTAACCGTATTTGTTCAACGCACGAGACGGACGCTGAGTCTGCGGGAGCATCCTCCCATCTTGTCTGAAGCGCCTTCCTTCAAGCTCAGGGAGCGCTTCTCGCGCGCACGCTGAACAAATACGCTCAACCTCGCTGAAGCGAGCGCTATAATTGAGTTGCCTTGGACGGGCTCGTTTTTTTATGAGCTGCGGGATTTGTTCCGCAGCAGATTGCGCCCGGCCGGAAACCCTGCTTTATACAAACCAAAAGCGCCCTCGCTGAAGCTAATGCACGCTCAGCGGAGCGCTTTCGTTTTATGTTTTTGGGATGGTTGTTCCTATTTCACGACAACCGGGTCTCCGTTTTTGTCCAGCATGACCGGTTCGCCGAACCCCAGCTCAACCAATCGTCCGGCCTGTGTTTCGGCATCGCCGACGACGAGGTAGATCATCTTCTCCGGCGTGATATATTTTTGCGCCAGTTTCTGGTGCTGTTCGATGTTGAATTTACGAACAAAAGCCTCATGCTCGGTAACATAATTCCGCGAACGGCCGAAATTTTCGATGTTCGTCAGGATATTCATGATGGCGCCCAGGGTTTCGAATCTGCGGGCGTTGGAAAGGATAAGCGCATTTTTAGTAAATTCCAGATCAGCATCTGAAATGCCCCGGCGGTATTTTTCCAACTCATCTTTAAATATCTGCAAGGATTCGAACGTAGCGTTCGACTGCACCGCCGCAGAAGCGACAAACGGCCCAACCATGCGGCCGCCCCTGAAACCGGAACGCGCACCGTAAGTATAACCTTTCTCCTCACGCAAAATCATATTCACATTGCTGTTAAAATTGCCGCCAAGTTTATAATTCATGACCACAGCCGGATAATAATCGTCATCCGTCGCAGCCAACGCCAAATAGCCGATGCGGATTTGCGATTGCTTGGCTTTGGGGAAATCGACAAAATACAGTTTTGATTTTTCCACGGCTGCCGGTTTTTTGTACTCAGGAAATTTAACTGTTTTTGCCGGCCATTTTTTCTCTAACGGCTGAAAGAGTTTGATCGCCTCTTTTTTGCTGATATCACCGACGATGGCGATGTAAGAGACTGATGGTGAAAAATAACGTCCATAAAAAGCTTTCAGGTCATCGATGGCAATTTCAGTCACCACTTTTGCTGATCCGCTCAGAGGATAGGCAAGAATGTGATTTTTGCCAAAGAGCAGTTTATTGAAAACATGCTGCGAAACACTGGCCGGGCGCACAGCGCTGCGGTTGATGCCCTCGATGGTTTGCGCTTTAACACGGGCAAATTCTTTTTCATCCCAGCGCGGTTGCAGCAGAATTTCTTCAAAGAGGCCGTATGTTTGCCCCAGTTTTGTCGAAAGCGTATTGCAGTTGATTTGAATCGCCTCGTCACTGGTCCACATTCTGATGGAAGCGCCGAGCCCATCGATGGCCTCTTCGAGTTCGACAGGTGTTTTGTTCGCCGTGCCTTCCATCATGATATCGGTCATCAGATTCGCGACACCGACTTTGCCCAAATCATCCAGTAGATGCCCGCCGTGCAGGGTGAGCCGGAATTGTACCAGCGGCAATTCTTTTTGCTCGATGCCGTAGATTTTCAGGCCGTTTTTATAGGTATGGCTCCAGATTTTCGGCATGCTTATTTTCGGCGCAGGGCCTTTTGCCGGTTCAACCGTACGATCAAAAGATGAGGAGATTTTGCCGATAGCCGTGCTTTCCGTCTTTTCCCCGCCTGCTTTTGCTTCGTCAAGTCCGGCAATTTTTTCTTCCACCACCGGAAAAACAGTCGAGTTTTCAGCCACAAGAGCGGTTTTTCCTTTGGGTACAAAACTGGTCAACACATAGTTTTTCCCTTTGATATATTTATTGTACACGCGCCAGATATCGTCACTGCTGACCGCCAGCAACTTGCTGATATCTTTGGTGATAAAATCGGGTGAACCGGCATATTCATTATAAAGAGCGAGCTGAAACGATTTGCTCAAAATGCTGCTGATACCATTGTAAAAATTGGTTTCGATTTTTGCTTTGATGCGGTCGAGATCAGCGGCGCTGAATTTGTCTTTTTCAAAGCGGACAAAAGATGTCTGGATCGCTTTTTCGACATCGGTGAGATTTTTGTCGGGGAAAGCCCGAATGCGCACCTTGAAACTGCCGGCGATCTCGGAACTGTTTTGATAGGCTGAAACCGAAGGCGCGAGTTTCTGTTCCTCGACGACAATTTTGTAAAGCGGCGCTTTTTTGCCATCGGCGAGCAATTCCGCCATGACATCCAGCGCATATGCGTCGTCGCTGTATTGTTGCACGGTGGGAAAAATCATGTTCAGCTCAGGCGCGTTGGCGAAATTATCTTCGTGAAATGCGCGTTTTGTTTCGTTCAGATGCGCCAGGCGCACCGTCGGGTCTTCGATTGCCGGGCCGCGTTTGATTTCGCCAAAATATTTTTCCACCAGTTTTTTCGTCTTCTTTTTGTTAAAATCCCCGGCGATGACCAGCGTGGCATTGTTGGGGCCATACCATTGGTGATAAAAATTATGCACATCTTTCAGGGTGGCGTTGGAAAGATCGGCAAGGGAGCCGATGACTTGCCAGCTATAGGGATGGCCGGCGGGATAAAGCAGTTTGTCGATCACATAACTCGTATGGCCATAGGGGCGGTTGTCGACGCGCTGGCGTTTTTCATTTTGCACCACGCTTTGCTGGTTTTCAAAGGCCTCCTGGGTCACGGTGCTCAGCAGAAATCCCATACGATCCGACTCCATCCAGAGCACCATTTCGAGAGCGTTTTTCGGTACGATTTCATAATAAACCGTGCCGTCTTCAAAAGTGCCGCCGTTGAGTGTGCCGCCGGCGTTCTGGATTTTTTTGAAAAACTGATCCTGCCCAACATGCTGTGATTCCTGGAAAAGAATATGCTCGAAAAGATGGGCAAAACCGGTGCGGCCGACTTCCTCACGGTTGGACCCAACATGGTATAAAATAGCGACGGAAACGATGGGATCGGATTTATCATCATGCAAAATGACCTGCAAACCGTTTTTTAGTTCGTACTTCTCATAATCGATTTTTAATTGTGGTTTCTCGCCTGCTCGCAGCCAGGTGAAACAAATTGCAAGCATTAAGCCTTGCACGATTAAATGTCGGAATTTCATGCACCCTCCTGATTTTGAAAAAATTAAGATAGTTGAAACTGAGCCCCCCCCAATTCGATGGTTTTGGAATTATGAACAGTTTTCGCACAGTGGTCATTCCATTGTAAAGCCCAGATTGCAAGATAAATCAAAGGGAAACAAATGGCAAGAATTTAACCTGATTTTCCGGTACGGCAATTCTCCATTTTGAAATGCCGATGAAATTTTTAATTTAAAAGACTGCCGCCCGTCGTTTAAACTATCTCACTAAGATTATTTTCCGGCAGGCATTGCCTGCCACATTTAATGGATTTTGCAGCAAAACCAAGCAGGAAAAATAATGGATTTCACCACAGCTCCAATCGAAACCCTTTTTGATAATCTGCCCGCCAAGACAAAAAGTATCGTTGAGACCTGTGTGCAGCACATCGTCGCGACAAAAAATCGTGGCGGCAAAGTCATCGTCATCACCGGTAGCGGCCCTAATCTGCACGAGGGCGTGACCACGCTCATCGCTGAGCTTATATCTAAAAATATTATCGATGGTGTAACGACGAGCTCGGCGGTTGTCGCCCACGAGATGGCGGGTTCACTTGATGAAGTGCACCGCGTCGATGGCAGCCTGCTCGATTTTTCTGCAGAAATTTTACCGCGCGGCGGCATTTTTGAAGCCACACTCATGCCGGTCGATTTGCTGCAGCAGATTTCGCAGGAGATGATCATCGATCATGAATTGCTGGCCAAAGTTTTGACTACACCAGGTGATCGTATCATCAAAGCGGCGGGCAATATGGCCTATCCCATAGGGTTGCGAACGGAAAAACTGAGCAAAGAAATCTTCTTTATCGCGAAAAGGCGCGGCTTACCGTTTGAGGCAATCGCCGGAAAAGGCGCAGACCCGCACACGATGCTCGGTGCAGCGGCGCAAAAAAATATCCCGCTTTTGGTGACCATCCCGCAACTGGTGGGCGGCGGCGCTACCGGTCTGGCTATCGGTGATTCTATCTCGCTGACGGAAAGGGCCGGCCGTACCGCAGAGGTGTTGAGCTCAGCAGATATCATCATCGAATCTGCAGTGGCGCTCACACAGGAAATTCACGACGGCCCGTTTGAAACATACACAGGTCATGGAATTTGGGCACACTGGGAAGGTTATCCAACGTTTTCCTTAAAAGATAAAATTCTCATGCGCTTCGATCTCGATCCCAATTTGCAGAAAGCCTGGGCTTTCGAGCGGGGATCCAACGCTGTGCAACAGGCGATCGATAAGGGGCAACCAAAAACAAAGATGATGGACATCCCTTTTCGAATGGAAATGTCTGGCTTCGCCCGCCTGGAAAACAGCCTGCCGGTCATCGGGGATATCGGCGTGATCTGGCCGGTCATCGCGATGCAAGTAGCGCAGAAACTTGGCGTCACGCTTGATTTTATGTCCTATCCGCAGCAATCACCCGCAGGCCGGAAAATGCGCCGCTGGATTGTCGAAAATGTCCGACCGATCGACAAAAAGAAACTTTATGATTGATGTGAAATTTCAATCGCGATGAAAGAGAAAACACAACATTCTTCACTCACGCGGCCTAACTTTTCCATCCCGACAATCTCCCACTTTCTTTTCTGTAAAAAAAACTGCTGCTTTGTAAACCTATTCCTCAGGACCCGCGTCTATTGTGGCGGAAAGGGAAAAGATGAGTTTTAACGAACAGCAGATTATCCAACGTAATCTCGATGGTGATAATAACGCCTTCCGGGAATGGGATTTCGACTTCGAATTTTCGGAGATGGATTTCGAGGTTCCCGAGTTTGATATTCCGGATATGGATTTTGATTTTGACGACGAGAGAGTTATGCGTATCGATAGCAGCCGTATTATGCTTGTGCATTCGGGCGGTGCGCAAAAACTTTTTACCGATCTTGGTGAGGATGAGCAGATCAGAATTCAGGCTGTGCGGGCGCTCGATAAAAAAGACGCCGCCACCACTCTGCCGGTTTTGCAAAAACTGCTCGAACGCGAGGCCAGTCCCGCCATTCGCCACGCTGCAGCAAGAAAACTGCGCTATTTTCGCGACCATGAAAAAAGTATCGATTTGCTGGCACGACTAGCGCAAAAAGCCCCCAACGTTCAGGTGCGCAAAGCGGCCATTACCCTACTGGGGGAAAGTGGCGGGAAAAAGGCCAAAGCTATTTTGCAGGATTTGGCAAAAGAATAATGCAACAAATACCAGGGTCGCACGTTCACTGAAAAAGTCCCAACTAATCCACTTTCTCCAACAAAGCCTCATCTCCCCAAATGAGGCTTTTTTATTTCCCGCCAGAACTGCTTGATGCAGGTATTTTTATTTCAATCTATTTCGAATTATGCAGTGTTCTCGTTCAGGCACTATATCCGCGCTATCAGTCCGAGTTTTTGCATGGGTGCAAATTCAATTGAAAGGAAGCTCAATGACTCACATCTTCACCCTGTTTTCATTCCTGTTTTTAATACTCGCGAGCGATATTTTTCCCGCCACAGAGAACTACCGGCGCTGGGAAGATGAGTCACTCAATTCATCCCGGCTCATCGTGCAATATTACCGTGTTGAGAAAATCGATACGGTGCGCATGGTATTGCAATATTGGGAAAATCAGTGCGGCCTGAATGAACCCCTGCTGCGTTTCAAAATTTTACTGGCCATCGAAGACGAGACTTTTGATGAAAAAATTTACGACGACCGACTTATGGGTTATCTCCTGAAATACCGTGTTCGCGTTGAAAATGAAGCAAAAATCGGCGATGATGCATGGAAAATTCGCCATTCATCGACACCGGCAAAGCTGCCGAGAGCCCCATTTGTCAGCGAGGCATTCAATAAATTGACGATGAATATGGCCATCCGTCGGGAGCAGGAATTTGCGCCGGGTGATCCGCGCCGTTTTTTCTGTGAATTTTACAATAATGAATTCGATACCGCGCTGCAACACGTGCAACAAAAAGATTACGCCAAAACCGATCTGCATAAATATGTCAACGCCTATTTGAATAATGCCCGCCGCCGGCTCGAAGAGCATTACGCTGTTCTTAGCGGCAGTTGGATGCCGGGGGGGAGGCTGAACATTCTGGGCAGTCATCCGTTTGTGGGTGTTGCGCTCGGTTTGAAAAAAAATCGCTGGTTGCTCGATATCGTCGGCGAATGGCGCTTCGGCGAGGCGAAAAATTCGTACAATGTCGGTTCCATTACCGGCGTTGCAGCAACGACGACATTTAACGGTGGTTACATGGGACTGGAGCTTGGCCGGGAAATCTGGCAGAACCCTCGTCATGAAATTGACATTCGAACCGGCTTTGGCTACGAGGGTTTCGACGCACTCACCGGCCGCGGCGCTGATGCAGACCTGGCGCTGGCCTCAAAAAATCTCAACTTCGGGATAGGTTACCGCTTTTTTCTACACCCCTACAGTACCAAATACATCGGCTTGCAAATGCAATATGCCATCATCGATTACGATTCCGATGGCGGCAGTGATCTATCCGGCAATGCCTTCAGCCTGCGGCTGGCATTCGGAAAAGCGCGCAATGCGAACCGCACAAAAATCCTGCAGAGTTTCAGTAATTATTAAGGCCAATTCGGCCACAGGCTGAAGCCTGTTTTGTGTGCATCAATCAGAAAACGCACCTTTTCTGTCATTTCAAACACTGTTTTTAGTGTGAGAAATCTTTGCTGCACTCAATGCTGAAAATTTCTCCGCTGGAAAATGCGTCGAAATGATAATCCCGGTTGGACACTGCTTAAATTTCTGCCTGCTGGAGTCTTGAAGGTGGGAGTGTCACTGATGTTGTCCGAAACGCACCGCCTTAGGTAAGCTCAGCATCCGTGCCCTTACAGTGGCTGGGCCTGCTCTAAGCCGGAATAAGCTTAAAATAATCATTCCGCTACTTCGATGCTCAGGGAACTACACATCAGCGAGATACAATTTTTATAATTCAGATAATTTCCAGCACATCCTCCGGCGGCCGGCCCAGGGCAGCCTTGTTATCGATAATAACGATCGGCCGCTCGATTATCGCCGGATTCTCCGCCATCAGCACGATCCATGCTTCCTCGCTGCGTTTATCCTTTGCCGAAATGCCGAGAGCTTTCGCTGCCGGGTCTTTGAAACGAATGACCTCCTGCGGTTTTTTCCCCAATAAATTCAGAATTTCCCGCAATTCATCTTCTGATAGCGGTGTCTCCAGATATTTGATAATCTCCGAATGTATGTGATTATCTTCGAGCAGTTGCAGCGTTTGCCGGCTCTTGCTGCAGCGGGGATTGTGGTATATTTTTGCTGACATCGATTTCCTTTCAGCCTGAATTATTGATGAATTTATAATATCTAAATCTGCATTCATTTAATGAATAATTTGTAACGCCGGAGTGCTGCCCCTTTACGGGTTGCACCTCGCATTGCAGAAAGGCGATGCACTCCGAAGACAAACAACAAAGTTTATGAATTGAGCAGGTTAGCAAGCATCCATCTGAAAATACTCCTTATTTTATTTCTAACTGCCCTGGCTGCAAAGGATGAATTTGTCTTTTTTGTTTTTCAAAATGAAACATAATTTATAAAATATTTTTCAAACGAGAAAACAGTATTTGTAAAATAGCCCCGGATTCCTAAAACTTACTGCCTATCATCAATAAAAACATTAGTATTTCTATTTGGTGCCATTCTTGCAATATGTCTGATAATCTTTTCTGACGACACGAATTTTTTACAGGATACAGCAATGCAACGGCTTTTTCAGAAATCAAAATGGATTCATAAATATCTCGGGCTTCTGCTCGTTATCTTTCTCATGTGGATGAGTTTGAGTGGCATTTTGATGAACCATCCCGGCCTGATCGCAAATTTTTCTGTTCCCAAATGGCTGGTGCCGCCATTGTATCATATTGAGAACTGGAAGCGCAGTGCCCTGACGGAAGTCGTTTTTTCGACTGAAAATCCGCAGATCGCTTATGCCGGCGGCAAGCAAGGCATTTGGAAAAGCCGCGACGGCGGCCGCACTTTTGAACCATTCATGGCTGGGCTGCCCGATTCACGATATTACCGCAAAACAGCGGATATCCTTCTGCTCGAGGGAGAAAACGACCGCCTGATCGCTGCCCTACAAAACGGATTGTACGTCTGTAATCTGCAATCGGGAGAGTGGCGGTTGTTGCTAGCCGGCGAGGAGAAATTTCTGAGAATTCAACACGTCAAAAATGAGCTGCTGGCATTCAGCCGGTCACACATCTATCGCGCCCCGATCACTGATCCGACCCTGCAATTTACCCCCGTTCCCGCTCTGCGAGAAGAAGCAGAGCGCCGCGTTTCGCTGGTGAAACTCTTCTTCGATGTACATTATGGCAAAGCATGGGGTTTGCCCGGGTTATTGTTTTTCGATCTCATCGGCTTGATCATGTTTTTTCTCAGTATTTCAGCATTTTTCGCCTGGTTTCTTCCCTGGAAAAAGAAACGCGGCAAAATGCGCAGCATACATAATTCGGGCAAATTTTCACGGTTGATGTTTAAATATATGTTGAAATATCATCTCAAAATCGGTGTCTGGACTGCGGTTTTTATGGCTATTGTCGGAGGAACGGGATTATTTATGCGCCCCCCGCTGCTGGCATTACTAACCGATGCTTCAATTCCGCAAGCATTCTATCCCGGCAGGTTGCCTGATAATCCCTGGGATCATAAAATTCAAAATGCGGTTTACGACGCGGCAGGTCGCAGAATCATCATCAGCGCGGAAGACGGCTTTTGGCAGGCGCCAGAAGATTTTTCGCAACCGTTTCGCCGGTTTAAACTGGATGTTCCAGTTTTTGTGATGGGGGCAACTGTTCTGGAAACCGGTGAAAATGGGGATTTGCTCATCGGTTCTTTCTCCGGGTTATTTCGCTGGCAGCAAAATACCGGTGATTATTACAATATGCAAAGCGGTAAAAAGAATGAACAGATTTCCAGCGTGCGACCGGCGGCGATTATGGTGACCGGATATATCCGCATGCCTGGCGGAGGGGAATTTATAAATACACACGAACAGGGAGTAATTTCGCTCAATGGGTCACAGCGCGCTGATTTTTTACAGCAACCCGTAGAGATTACCGAGGGTTATCGTATGCCTTTGTGGAATTATTTATTCGAACTCCACAATGCCCGTTTTTTTAAATCCTGGATTGGCGCATTCAATATTCTGGTCGTACCGCTGGGTTCGATGATGTTTTTGTTGATCGTTTTTTCAGGACTATTCGATTGGTTTTATTTGAAGAAAATCCGCAGGAAAAAACCGCTTCCGCTGCCTCCGAAGAAAAGAGTCACGAAATTGCCGGTTTTGGACGCTGAACCTGTTTGAACATTCGATCATCGTACGCAAATCGTCCTGCCCGGTTTTTAAAACCCGCCAGGGCTCGCTCTCAGGAATTGATGATTTCTTCTTCCGGGTAGTAATAAAATTTGCCGTCCTCACTGAAATAGTTTTTGTTGTTTTGCACGACGTAGTTCAGCAATTTTTCGATGACGGTCGGTTTCAGCTTAATGCCTTTTTGTGAAAGCAGTGCGGAGATTTCCTGGGTTGAAAGGGCATTTTCACGGGAAAAAGTCTGGAAACGCACAGGATAACAGATCATCCTGATCATATCCATTTGCTTCATGGGCCGGTCCTTCTTGCATAGTGATTCAGTGAGGAGAAACTGTTTATCTTTTTTTATACTTGAATCATCTGCAATTTCGGAAATATGTAACAAATTGTTTAAATCTAAATCCTGTTTTTAACCTTTATTATTCTCAAGCTGTAGTGGCGCAGATATTATTCTCAAGCTGTAGTGGCGCAGAAAAAAAGTATCTCGTTTAGCGCACCAGGCTCCCTGAGCTTGCTGCAGGAAGGCACGTTTCGGATACGATGAGAGTGCTCCCGCTTCGATACTTCGGCAAGCTCAACACAAACAGGCTCAGCGTCCGTATTGTGTGCTGAACAGAGATACGAAAAAACAGTATAAAATTTTTAAAACCAAAACTCGGCGTCTCCGCGATGACGCTTTCGCTGCTATATTGCAATAAAAGGATTTTCCCCGGATTAATTGTTCTTACGCTGAATAGATATAACTTTTTTTGGTTTTGAAAAAATTATTAATCATAAATCCCGTCGAGCCGCCCAAACCACCGGCAAAGGCTGCAATTAAAAAACTTACACCCAGCAGTTGCCAGCCGTGATCGAGTTGCATCATTACTGCAACGCGACCGCTGATAATTCGCGCCGGGCCGAACCATAGCATCAGCGCCGGAACAAACCGGGCCAGACCGGCACCTAAAAATCCCGTGAAAAGTGCTTGACGATTGCTATCTGCAGAAAAATAGCAAAAAACCAACGGTACTGCCAGCACCCACCACCAGAGCGGAATAACCCATTGTAAAACAATAATCAAGATAGTGCAAATTATCATCTTTTTCATCAATTTCCTCGCAAGGTTGAATATCCGGTAATCTGTTTGTTTTTTTCCTGTTCGTCGTGTAAAAATAACAATTCGTAGGCATGGCCACCAACCCAGTCATCAATAAAATCATCATAGAATTTTGAACCCGGATTGCCGGACTGCCCACCGGGGTATATGCCCCAGGCTTTCACCTTTTCTCCCAATTCCACAACCATGCGCCACGACGGCCCGTGCGTTTTGCCAATGGCGTTAACCGTACTGAGGGCGCCATTGGTGATCAGGCTGGAGCGCCCAAAGCCAGGGATATTGCCGATATGTCCGATCTCGGTACGGCCGTTTTTTGCCCACTGCCAGTTCTCACCGAACGGGCCCCGCTCCTCCTGCAACCGCTTGCAAACAGCGCTGAAAGCACTGTTGACGAGTCCGGCCAGCGTTTCTTTTGCAGTCGTGTTTTTATTGTCAAAAAATGGGCTATCCGGTGATTGTAAAATGAGATTCTCCGTCACCTCGTATGCCGGCCATTGCAGGCAGCCGTTTGTCGATTCCATCTCATCCTTCCAGATATTATGAAAGAGTTCCCAACGCCATTTTTCAAAAACCAGTGGAGCAATACTATCTTTTTTTTGCAGGTAGTCCCAATTTTCTAATACTTTTTGGGCATGCCGGTGCAACGGGTTTTTCGTACCGTCAATATTCAGATAGTGCAGCAGTGTGGGCAAAAGCCGCCGTGCGGAAATATTGAGCACATCATTTTGCATGGCGACCATATCCTGCGGGGTGATGTTCTTCATCTCCTTTAATAATTCGTTTATGCGCACACTGCGGTCGGCGCCGGCATAAAAAGTACCCAGATAATAAGGGTATTTTTCATCTACAGGGTGTTGGTTGGCTGAGCTGACAAAACCACGCGTCGGATTTTTAACCTGGGGGATTTGATCACGCGGGATAAACGCCTGCCAGTCGTGTTGCGGATTGCTGCCATCGAGCATGAATTTGCCTTGCTGCGGCCAACGCACCGGGAATTTGCCGTTGTGCCGCAGGGCGATCGTGCCGCTCTGATCGGCAAAAACCGTATTTTGTGCCGGGCAATCGAAATATTGCAGCGCATCAAGATAGTCTTCGTAGTTTTTCGCTTTGTTGATGCGCAGAAACATTTCCATTTCTACGGAGGGATCATGCGCCGTCCAGCGCATGGCTGCACCGGTGGGAATTGTGCTGTTGGGCGTCTTTTTTTTGCCAACATAGGGCACCGGTCCGTGATGGGTGTAAACCACCGTATCGATGATCGTTGCCGCCCCGCGGATTTTTATTTTCTCGATACGTTTGATGGTTTTGTGCCAGCCGCCGTCATATTGGTAGGCGTTTTTGTTTTTATCTTTGAACTCAATCTGGTACCAGTCGAGAACATCGCTGGCGGCGTTGGTGAAACCCCAGGAAATATTTTCGTTAAACCCGACGATGACCGCAGGCGTACCGGGAAGGGTGACGCCGTAGACATTGATGCCCGGTGCGTTGAGCTGAATTTCGTACCAGATGCTCGGTAAATTCAGGTTTAGGTGCATATCATTGCACAATATCACTTTGCCCGATTTTGTTTTGCTACCGCTCACAGCCCAGTTGTTGCTACCGTTAAAGGGGCTGACTTCGTACGGCGGCAGCATGGCGCCGGCCGTGCCCAAAAAATCTGCAGCAGGATTCGTTATTTTAAGGGGCAGAAAATCCCATTTCGTGCCTTTGGGAATGACCGGTTCGAAAAACGGTGTAAAATCGGGATAGAGCAGGTTGAGTGTTTTTTGATCGAAAACTTTGCGCACGCGTGACATCTTTCGGTCGCTACTGTGCCCTGTGAGATCCCACGCCATATATTTGAGTACAAGCGCCGTCTTTATCGGCTGCCATTTTTCCGGGGCGTAATCGAGGATTTTAAATTCAACAGGATAATTCTCGGGGGCCAGGTTTTCGATATAAGCGTTGACGCCTTTGCCGTATGCTTCAACGACGAGCAGGCTTTGCGGATATTTTTGTTGTTCCTGCAGTGAATTTTCTGCCGCGAAACCCATACCGATGCGCCGCTGGAATTTATCGAGCTGTATGACGGTCTCATTTTTCCCGAAAATCTCCGAGAGTCGTCCTGCGGCATAGCGGGTGATGAAATCAAGTTGCCAGAGACGATCTTTTGCCATGATATAACCCTGCGCAAAATAAAGATCATGGGGATTTTGCGCGAAAATGTGCGGCACGTGACGATCATCCCATTTGACATACACTGTTTCGATGAGATCAGGAAGATGCAGTTCTTCTGCGATTTCATCAGCGGCGCTGTTATTTTGCCAGAAACCGCTCCAGGGGTTTAAAAAATTGCCGAGTGGCGGCAGTTGCCCCTGCCTGTTGTCCAACGCGTAAAAAAGCAATACACAGCAAATGATGAGGGTGATAAGTTTGAATCCTCGCATAATGATAGTTTCTCCAATTATGAAAATGAAGCAAGAGTCGGAAATGTTCGGAAAAGAGATTGTTGTAACAATTAACATTCGCCGGAAATAATACGCAATCGATTTCTGACGAAATGAATACTTGTGCCTGCTTCTCTGCTGGTACTCCATTTGCAGTATAACCTGGCAGAACTATAAACAACCTGAAAAATCAATTTTGACGAGTTCGTAAAAAAAGAAATGGATAAAAAACAGCATTTTGCGCTAAAATAAAATTTATGACTTCTTGTCATTAACATGTTTAATACTATTCATTTTTCACGGAGACTTCACGCTTTTATTCAGAAATAAAGCATCGACAGGGCCTCGCCCTTAGGCGATGCATGCATTTTCAGGCTGTAAAGTCCATATTTTGGTCGATCTGAACATATTTATCCCAAGGGCCTTTATTTGAGCAGCAAAAGAGACACGTTTTAATCCGCAGTATTTTAGTCGCCGCGCCCCGGTCATATGGATGTAGCGAGAAATTGACGCTTCAACACCCGATCGACGGCGATACTTCTCTCGAAATTCTTCGTTTTGCTCATGTTGGCGAGCGAGAATGCTTTTAACTT
>JAJRYV010000108.1 GCA_024275575.1 bacterium | reverse complement strand
CGAACGCAATCGTGTCCATCTGGCCAAACTGCTGGCTGCCGGCGGCAATGTGCTGCTGCTCGATGAACCCACCAATGATTTGGATGTGGAAACCCTGCGCGCCCTCGAAGAAGCCCTGCTCGATTTTCCCGGCTGCGCCGTCGTCATCTCCCATGATCGCTGGTTCCTCGACCGCATCGCCACGCATATTCTCGCCTTCGAAGGCGATAGCACGGTGACGTGGTTTGAAGGCAATTACGCGGATTATGAGGCCGACCGTAAACGTCGACTGGGGGCGGAGGCAGATCAGCCGCATCGGGTGAAATACAAGAAGTTGACGCGTTGATCGTTTAACCCTTGATGCACGGGACGCAGAAAAACCGAGAAACTCGGTAGGGTGGGCACGTTTTTTGTTCCCACAAATAATACATTTTCTGAAATTCCTGAAACAAAAAAACAGAACACCGGCATATAAATGTGTTGCCCATCAAAAGTAGAGAGGTATTTACGTTGTTGTTAATTAGTGAAAATGGGAGCGGAGTAGATTGTGAGCTTGGTAGGTTATATGAATTGTTAGAGCTTCTAGATTCAAAATTACACGAAATAGAAAAATGTATTTCGGAATCCATTGACCCTGAATCGGATGGACTTCTGGACCGAGGTGAATACTTTATTGGAGTTGGTTTTGTTGCAATCCAGCAGCATTTGACGGACTCCCTTATTGCAAAAGGTATCAATAAAAAAGAGGCTTATTCAGTTGGCCCAATCCATTCATCAGGGGTTCCGTCTATTTGGGTGATCAATGCGGCCGCGAATTGGTGGAAGCACGAAGCAGAATGGTTCAAAAATAATAATGTCCCGAAAGCTGGTGAGAAAACAGAGGAAATAATAATGGGAATTTCAAACCATAAAGATTATGCGCTATCAAATGTATTAGCCTCATTTTCTGACTCTCAGTGCTTATCTCTAACAAAAAATGTCATACCCCACATTGAAGAGTGGGCGAAGGCACTTTGCGTTGAAAATCCGTAGGATGCGGGCGCAAACCGCGTCAATCACGCAACAACAGCCATATAGGGCAGGTAACATCCGCCCTTTTCCGACTTGCCAAAACTATCAGCCCGTAGGATGCGGTGAGCCTGCGAACCGCATCAATCGCGCAGCCCATTTTGCCCAACAAACACCAGCAATTGATTGCCATGACGTTCGGCGAAAATTTGCTGAAGTTCTCGACCGATGCGGTTCGCAGGCTCACCGCATCCTACGGGTATGAATCTGCGAGATCAGTCTTCAAGGTCATCCACCGAAAAGGCCTGTTCCGGTCGCCGGTTCATGTCGGTATAACCCAGATCATCCTGTTCCAGCCCGCCATAGGCACCGGACCAATCTTCCGGCGGCGCGGCGGATTTCACGGCCGATTCATCCCAGACGTCAAAATCTATCTCGCCGACATCACCTTCAAAATACTGAATTTCGATGCTGCTTTCGTCTTCAATGGCGACAACGCGAAACAGCAAGCCATCTTGCCCCTGATACCACTCGCCAATTTCCGGGTT
>JAJRYV010000107.1 GCA_024275575.1 bacterium | reverse complement strand
TACCGCGCATCTGTCGCCTCATTATGATAAAACAGCCCGGAAAAATATTTCGGGCTGTGTAGTGTTCAAGTTTAAAATGGGAGCACATTTCAACTTTTTGCATCCGGGAGGTTTGTGTTATTTAATCAACGACAAACGGATGCTGCGAACATCGGTTTGGCCGGAGCTAATCGGCACAATCACCAGCCGGGCGATATAAATACCGCTGGCCATGGTCTGCCCTTCGTCCGACTTGCCCTGCCACAGGGTTTCGTAGGTTCCGCAGTCTAATCGCGCTTCCTTCATTTGCGATACCAACTGCCCGGTGACGCTGTACAGGCTGAGGGCCACGTGAGAGCGTTCTTTCAGGCTGAAGGTGATGCGCGTCTCCGGGTTGAACGGATTCGGGTAGTTGCCGAGGCTGTTTTCCGTCGGCAAAATACCGCTGCCGTTAACCGCCCGTTTGGGCACGAATCCACCGTTGCCGTATACCGTGACCCAGCTTTCCTGAGCGCTGACATTTTCTACGCTGTAGTAGGGGCGGATATCGTACTGGATCAGGTCTTCGGTGTAGCCGTTGGTATAAGTAACGTTATTATCCGTATAAGAACTGGTGGTGTTTTGCAGTGTCGTTAATAAGTCGGGCCCCGACCAGGTCCCTGATTGATCTTTAATCTTACGGTAAACCTTATACACAACATTGCTGTTGGGATTGGGAACCCAGGCAATGACCACCGGTGTGCCTGCGGGACCTGAATAGGAGGTAATCGTCAACGGCTGGATGCTGCCGCTATAATAAGCCGTATAGGTCGTGTTTGCATTCGGCGAAAAAGTCGCCGGATTGGAACCGCCGCCGGACCAAGATGAGAAGGTGTAATAAATCCCGTTATATTCCTGATACGGCGCTTCGGCTGTGATTGTGTTACTGCTGATGATCGAAAAATCCGGCGTCGTGACGTTATAGCTGGAACCGTTGACTTTTATGGTTCCGGCATTGCCCACACCGGGAAAGCTGTTTTTGAAGTTGATGGTGTAGGTTGGGTCAAACTCCGCCGTAATATTAGAATATTTCGATGATGGTGTGCTGATGGTAATTGGATTGGAGCTTGAATTGCTATTTGGTAAAACCCATTCTCTAAACACCCAAACATACCCGTCAACACTTTGATTATTCACCGCTTCCAGCGTATGGGGAAAGTTAGAATTGCGCCAGTAAAATGTCTTGCCGCTCGATGAAATACTGTACTGCGTTCCATCAACCTTCATTACGCCGCTGTCACTGAAGCTGTTGTAAACAGTGACATTTTTTGGCGGATCATAATAATCGTGGGTGACATTTTCCGTACACCATCCAACCGATCTTTTCACAGAGAAGTTATCAAACGTACGCAAAGCGCTGCTTTGATCATTACTGTGTCCGCCGCTAAGAAAAACATGACCCAACTCATGCAGCAGTAAAGACTTTAAATCCACTCTTTCCGGTACTTCATAGGTGTTTAAAGTCCAGGGAATCTCAGGATTGCTGTTAATTTTAACCGTATAAGGTGGAGCCCAAATACCATAATCGATATTGCCGCCATACTCCATATCTTCAAACACGAACTTAATTTGTGAACTACTACCGCCTTTGGTGACATTAATGATATTGCGGCTTGAACCGCCATTAGCCGCATTGAGCCAGGAATTCACCACGCTGCCATCGCTGATTCGATGTTACTTTTGCTGGCCGAACTGGATAGATTGGCAGTGTCGGTATCACCATCCCAATACCAGGTATAAGATGAATTAGGCAAGTTTCTGGTCCATGATGAAACGTCGCATTGAAAGGCTTGAGTTGATGCGGGGAGTAAAAGAGCTACTGTGATACAAGCAAGTAAGCAATGCTGCGGTTTAAAACGTTTAAAATCCAGGATTTTTGACATATCATCTCCTTTGATCATGTCATGATGAAAAATAAAGATGCAGCGCACCAGGTGAAATTCTGTTAAAAGTATAGAATGAAGTGTTTGAGGTTCCCTCCCAGTTTCAGGTATGTTTGTGTGCTCCCACTCTTTTTGCTTTTGCACCGGTTTTAATTTTCTCCGGGTGATTTCCCTTTTTTATCCCGTGAGATTAAAACAAGGCAAAAGATGAATTATAGGTAAATATACGATCCATTTTAAGAATTAACAAATCAATATTTAACCTGATCTATTCATAAACTACAGAAAACGTGCGACGCACTTACTTGGCTGGGGTTTTTTAAAAATAACATCCGTTTTATTGTTAACTTTATAAAAATCAAATAAGTGCGTCGCACGTCACTCACTATTTATGAATAATTCAGATTAAAATAATAAAAGTTAAAATAATTAATTAATTTTTCTTTGCTGTGTTTGGAATAATCGATTGAATAGCTGCGTTACAGTATTTAAGAAATTGCTAAAATACTAACAGAATATACTATGAAAAAAATCACTGTAGAAGGAAAAATCTGTATTGGACCAACTTTTTCAAAAGCTGAATTCATGCTTATCAAACGCAATCTATCCGCGCAAAAAGGTTTGGTAACTTTAGCAGATTCACTCTCAGCGGCAGGCAATGACCAGCGCTTGAAAATTTTATACCTTTTGCATGCGCACAATGAAATGTGTGTTTGCGATTTGGCGGAAATTCTGGAGTTAACCACCTCCGCCGTTTCACAGCATTTACGCAAACTCAAGGATAGAAATCTGGTAAAATCACGACGAAAAGGCCAAACTATTTTTTATTCACTCGTGCCCAATGTTTTTACCACCAACCTCGCAGATATGTTTTCCCAGGCTGAAACCAAAAAGCAGCACGCTTTTGTGCTTAATGAAAGACAATAACCCATGAAAAAAAATATTTTAACCACTGCGGGAAGCATCGTGACCGCACTTTTTGCCTCGCTTTGCTGCATCGGGCCGGCGATGCTGGCGCTTGTGGGCGCGGGCAGTTTTGGTGCTTTTGCCGCTATTGAAAAATATCGGCTCTATTTCATTGGGCTGACGATTATCATGCTTGGACTGGCATTCTTTTTCACTTACCGCAAACGCGAGGTGCATTGCGAAGACGGCTCGTGTAAAATAGAAGGCGCAGGACGCTGGAATAAAATCGGGGTGTGGAGCGCGGCATTTATCGCTGTTTTGGCTTTGAGTTATCCCAATCTTGCCGTAAAACCAGCGCCGGTAACCAATGCGGCTTTTGCACCGAAAGCCGCCGTAATTCTGAATATTGAAGGCATGACCTGCAACGGATGCGCAACGGGAATTCAAGACGCACTCTCCGGCCTCACCGGCGTGCATAGTGTGAGCGTTGGATACGAATCAAAAAAAGCGCATATCGCTTATGATTCTACGCTTGTCACTCCCGAAGCGCTCATCAAACGTGTTAACAAGGCGGGCTACAATGCTGCGCCCTCTCAAGATAAGAAAAGGAAATATAATGAGTTCGTGCTGCCCGCAACCTTTGAACCGGCCTGTTGCTGAGGAAAATCAAGAAAACTGTTGCAGCATAACCGAGCAAGCAGGCGCCCCTGCTAAAGCGGCATGTCCGGTTTCGGGAACAATTTCACGCACCGTTCAGCGGCGAACACTTGAATCTTTATTGAAACCGGGAAAGATAGATTCCCTGCAAAATGTGCCATATTACTACTGCAAAGAACCCACATGCAACGTGGTTTATTTTTCCACCGAAAAGGCACCTTACTTTACTACGGAAGATCTGCCGGTAAAAGTATTTGCCAAAGATCAGGGCGATGATGTGCCCGTTTGTTACTGTTTTGATTGGACGCGTGCTCGCATCAAACAAGAAATTCAGCAAACCGGAAAATCGAGCGCAGCCGCAGAAATTACAGTCGAAATAAAAGCTGAAAACTGCTATTGTGGTATTAATAATCCGAAAGGGCAATGCTGTTTAGGCGATGTGAATGCGTTTGTAAAAAAAATAAAGGAGTTACAAAATGAAGTACAATTACCTCTTTAAATTATGCTTAGTGAGCCTGGCTTTTCTTCTGTTTGTCACTTCCACTGTGATAAGCGGATAAAAAACAATCAGCGTTCGCGTTGATGGGCTTTCCTGCCCTTTTTGCGCTTTCGGACTGGAAAAAAAATTGAAGTCCATCGAAGGTGTGGAAAAAGTCGAAATTAAAGTCAACGATGGACTGGCTATTTTAACCTACAAAGACGGCGCTAAAATCGATAAAAAACTGATCACAAAAAAAGTGAAAGAAGCCGGATTTACAGCAGGCGAAATAAAAACAATTTCAAAGAAGGAGAAAAAAGTGAGCGGCAACAAAATTGAAATTTCAGTTAAAGGAATGAGCTGCCAAAGCTGCGTGAAGCGGGTGGCAGATGCGCTCAATAAAATTGACTGCGTTAACGATGTTGAGGTTGATTTGCAGGGTGAAAAAGCTACTTTGGTGTGTACAGATGCAACATTTGATAAAACAAAATTTGTAAAAGCTGTGAATGATCTCGGTTTTGAAGCGGCATTGGAGAAAAAAACTCAGAAAAGCGGCCAAAATCAGACGTGCGAAAAATCGCAAAAGTTACTGTGAACGCAATGAGAAAGAGCAAATAAAAGTGGGGGGCCCCACACCCCCAGGATTTATCGCAAAAAGCGATACCGGCATCATAAAAAATGCCGACTGTGGGATGAAATTATGTCGTACATCGCACCTT
>JAJRYV010000106.1 GCA_024275575.1 bacterium | reverse complement strand
CATGGACTTACCATCTTGTCTTGCGAAACGTAAAAAGGTAATACATGAGAAGATGCTGCGCAATGTGTTAAGTAAAATTAGTCAAAAAAGTACCAAAGCTTGTGAAGCAATACACAGAATTTGCGGTAATGTTGCACAGGACAAGACAACACGGCGATTTCTCCGCAGAAAACAATACCAAATAGATACGCAGCGGATCGTACAGCGCTTTGTTCCCAGTCTCCGGTCGGAAACATACACCCGCAGGCTCCGCCTGCGGTGATCATATTACAGTGGTGCCAGCAAGCTGTGCTGGTGGCTGGGCCACCTTGCAGGCGTTCCCAGTCTCCGCAGGGGATTAGTTCTGTTTTTTATCTTGGATTAGTTGCATCAAAATAATCTACCTGCAAGAAACAGAATGCAGGCAATCACGACAAATGAATTCATGGAATAAATATAGACAAACGGGAGCTAATGCGCACCTGCAAGCACTGCAAACGCCGGAAAAAAATATTCTCATGACCGGCTGTGGTGGCAAGAATAGCATGTCGCGGTGCCCGATATCCAAATCCTGCAGATATGTCCGGATTTATTGCGTTGCGCCCCAGCGGTTTGCCAGCCAGGTTATAAAAAAAATGATGAGCGTCAGCATGACGCCATAGGCTGAAGCGGTGCCGAGATTGATCAGGCGGATCTCGTTTAAAATCGCGATGGAAATGGGACGATTGGAGAAAGTATAAAGCAAAATACTGGAAACAAATTCACCGAGCGACATCACCATCGCCAGCAGAACGCCGGCCAGGATGCCGGGACGGATAGCGGGGAAAACAACTTTTCTGAATGTCAGCCAGCCCGAAGCGCCGAGACTGCGTGCCGCTTCTTCCTGAAATTTATCGAAGCGGGAAAATGCCGCGTTGGCAGCGCGATACACGACCGGCAAGTGGCGGATGAAATAGGCCAGAGGTAAAATCCAGAACGAACCGACGAGAATGGCGCCGACGGTGAACCAGTGTGGGCTATTGAAAACGATGATCAAAGCGATAGCGATGACCGTGCCGGGAATCGCCCAGGGCAGCATAATCATTATTTCAGCCAGTTTTGCCGCCCGCCAGCGTCGCTGCGTAATCCAGAATGCGGCCAACGCAGCGACGACAAAATTCGCCGCTGTAGCCATCAAAGCCATCGCCATACTGTTGATGATCGGTTCGCTGACTTTTTGATCCAAAAACAGAGAAGCGTAATTGGCGAATGTGTAAATTGAAGGCAAAATCTGGTTCGTCCAGGAGCCATTTTTTGTAAAGGACAAAAGCAGCAACGTGAGATGCGGCGCTGCGAGCAGCAGGCTGGCGATGATTGCCAGGGCAGCAGCGAGACGGCGGTATATTTTATTACTGATCGGTCGCGGCGGCAGCGGCACCCCTTTCTGGCCGGCGCTGCTGCTCTTTTCGGAGTAGATATTTAAAAATAAAAAAATGATGGAAATCGCACCCAGCATGACGGCCTGCGTCATCGCCATCGGCATATCGCCCTGCAGTTTGCTGTTGTAGATTTCCACCGTCAGAACGCGGTAATCACCGCCGAAGAGAAAGGGCGCGCTGAACGAGGCCATACTGATCATAAAAACGAGAATCGCCGCCGAACTTATTGCAGCGCGCAGTTGTGGAAAAATCACCCGCCACAAAACTATCAGACGCGAGGCGCCGAGGCTTTGCGCCGCTTCGATCGTCGCGCCATCCATGCGTTGAAAGGCCGCGCGTGTGAACAGGAAAAAATAAACATAAAAGCTGTATGCATGCACGAAAATTATCGCACTCAGCCCTTCAAGATAAAACGGCGATGCCGGCAAATTAAACAAATGCTGCAAACCGCGCGGAATGATACCACTTTCGCCGAGCAGAAAGATAAACGCCACAACACCGACAAGTGGGGGCAAGACGATTGGAAGCGTTGCCACAGCTGCGAGAAACTGTTTCGCCGGCAGCTCCACCCGTTCGAATAAAAATGCCAGTCCGACACCGAAAAGTCCGGCGAAAAAAACACTGGATAGAGAAATCCACACACTGCCCCAGAGGGCGCCGATGTATGGCGCCTGCCAATCCCAGAATTGTCTGTAATTGCTCAAACTGCGACTGTCTTCGATGATAGTGCTGCGATCGAGCAGATAGAGCAGGGGATAGACGACCGTGATGATCAAAATCAACAGCACCAACATACGGGCGGGTCGCGTCGATTTCAGGAAGTGAATAATTTTTACAAAGGAAACCGGGTACATGTTTATTCTTCAAAAATATTTAAATTTTCAAAAGGCAACTTTATCGGAATCTTGTCACCGGTAGAGATGCTTGCACGATCGCCTGTGTGCGGCTGCAGGGTTTCGATCTCGATTTCACCGGCACGCAGCACGATTTCTTCCGCCTCCCCGAGGAAAGTAATTCCGCAGACTTCTGCAGTGAGCGTCGGTTTGTCGGCGAAGAGTTCGACTTCATGCGGTCGGAACCCAATGGTGATTTTCTTGCCTGCAGGGAGGTCGTCTTGGGGGATTTTTAATTCGATGCCACCCGGCAAAACAGCGAGGCCGCATCGGATGATTTCAGCGCTGATAAAGTTGGCGCGCCCGAGAAAATCCATCACAGTGCGCGATTGTGGTTTGCTGAAAATTTGCCGCGGCGCCCCAATTTGTACACATTTGCCCGCAAAAAAAACAGCGATGCGGTCACTCTGTGTCAGCGCCTCTTGCTGATCGTGAGTGACATAAAAAGTCGTGATGCCCAGTTTTTGTTGCAACTCCTGGATACGCTGCCGTGTTTCCACACGCAATTTTGCATCGAGATTGCTCAGGGGTTCATCGAGTAACAAAATTTGCGGTTCGATGACAAGCGCACGCGCCAGCGCTACCCGCTGTTGCTGGCCGCCGGATAATGCACTCACGGCACGATCGGCCAAACCGGTAAGATCGACCAGGTGCAGCGCTTTTTTTACCCGTGCGGGAATTTCGCTTTTTTCGATTTTTCGGGCTTTTAATCCGAAGGCAATATTTTCACCAACGGAAAGATGGGCGAAAAGCGCATAATTCTGAAAAACCATACCGACGTTGCGCTCCTGCGGTCTGATTGCAGTGACGTCTTTTGCATTAAAAAAAATCGAACCGGCTGTCGGTTTCTCAAATCCGGCAAGCATGCGTAAAGTCGTCGTTTTACCGCAGCCACTGGGCCCCAGCAGACTAAAGAACTCTCCTTCCTGAACATCTAAACTGATATCGTCAACAGCACGAACGTCACCGAAATCCTTTATTATTCCCCGCAAACGCACGGTTGCCATAGCTATCGCCCCTGATTGCGAATGTTTTTATCCCAGTAGCGCATCCATTCGCTACTTTTTTCGGCGAAAAGCTGCCAATCCACGGGCATTACGTCGATCGGGATGCGCATCCATTCGGGCAGATCATCTTTTGCAATATCATTGCGCGCCGGAATGCGGTAATACTTGTGCGCCTGCGTCGTCAATGCTTCTCTCGAAGTGACAAACTCATAAAAATCACGCGCCAGTTGTGGATTTTGCCCCCCTTTAACCAGCGCAATACAATCGGTGACAACAACAGTACCGCTGGCCGGAATGACAAAATCGAAGGGGTAGTTGTTGATGTTGCGCTGCAGCATTATATCCGGCATATTCCACAGCGAAACTTCACTTTCGCCGCGCGATAGTTTGATGAAAAGCATGGTCGGATCAGAGGCGTAGCTATGGGTGTTGGCATCGAGCTTTTTCAGCCAGTTGAAGCCGTCTTCAACCGTGCCGCCATTTTGCAGAGCATGCATAATTCTCGAGATAAAAATGGCACGCATGGTGCCACTCGCCAGCGGATTTCGAATAGCGATCCGGTCTTTCCATTGCGGTTTGAGGAGATCATCCCAATCCTGCGGCGCGGTCTCTTTTGTGAGTTTTTCACTATTAAAAGCGATGACTTCCGGCGTCAGAAAAGTGCCGTACCAGAAATGGTCACCATCGCGGTAAATCGAATCGATATTTTGCGACCACCGCGGTTCATAGGGTATGAGCAGTCCCTCAGATTTGGCTTGCATAAAAAGCGGCGCCGGCGCCCCCCACCAAACGGAAGCCTGGGGGTTCGCTTTTTCACTGCGGATGCGGTCGAGAGCGTCCTGCGAACCCATATCAATGGTATAGACCTTCACCTGCGGATGCTCACTTTCATAAGCGGCAACAAATTCTTCGACAAGTTCCTTGCCGTGAGTCGTATAGACGACCAGTGTTTTTTTGCTTTCACCACAGCTTGAAATGAGTGCAAACAAGCAAATGTAACAGAATATTTTTAATGAGGATATCATCGTCTTCTCAGGTTGTTTTGGGTTTGTGTTTGAAGAAGACAAGGTAAGCAAAAGATTGTTCAAGTGCAAAATGGAAGTGTGTAAAATAAAAAAACCCTGTCGAGGCAGGGCTGAGATTGGATTGACTAAAACTTAAAGAATAATTTCTTGCAGGAATCGTTTGCCATCGATGCAAAACTCTAAAAATCCGGCTTTTGTGGCTGCCTGCTGCAGTTCGACGGTGTGTTTGCCGATAGCGTATTTTTCTGAGCAGGTGCTAATTTCTTTATAAGTGCTGCTCAAAACGCGAATCACCAGTTCTGCTGAACGATTGAGTGAAAAATTGACGACAATCGATTCATTTTCAGCAGATTTTTGCACACCGAGAAAAGTAAAATCGGCATTGTGCTCAAAAGCCCCGGCCGGATGAATATACTCAGGTTGCGCTGTACCGACTTTTAAAATACGATATTGCAAAACACCGGTTGTTTGCGGCTGGTCAACAAAACGGTATTCGTGATCTTCACCGGAGCCAAAGGCCGGTACAAAACCACACGTCTGGTATAAACCGTCTGCATTCATACGTTCGATTTGAAAACCGGTTAACTGATCTTCCTTTCCGGTTCTCCATTCCAGCAAAACTGAGCCATTGCCAAATTCGTGCAGATCGAGATTAAAATCGAGCTTCGGGTTGTTTTCACTTATGGTGTAAGCCGTTTTAATCGAATTTGGGGCTGCAACTAAAATAATGCTGACGGCGCCAATCAGGAGTAACTTTTTCACAAATTCCTCATAGTAAATACGGCCTAAAATTCATAGTGCAAAGATAAATTTAGAATTTTTTTCTATCACTACAAGGTTTTTTTTAAAATACGTCATATATTTGTTACAATTTTTATTTTTTTGCCGATAATCTTGTTTTATCATCAGTGATAGTCTTGCAGTGGAAGAATAAAAATAGTAAACAGATAAAACTATAATCTCTTCTCACGCAAAACCGCAAAGCAAGACTAGCTTTTCTTTGCATGCTTTGCGGTTTTGCGTGAAACCAAATATTTAAAATCGCTGACAGGCAAAAAATCGGGAGACATTCAGATTTACACATCCACGGCTTGTTTTCCTTATGTAAATATCGTATTTTAAATTCAAGTCAGAAACTGCTCGTAACTAAAGTCAGAAGTATGAAAATCAGATGCAACCAGCAGTAATGCAAAATTCTACCGGCAGAACTTTAACGATCGTTACTATCCAAACCATCATCGCACTGATTCACTTTTTCAGGCTGGGACAATTATTTAACAGGCAGCATCTTCTGTTTATAAAACTGTTAAATTAATGGTACGGCATGTATAAAATCATTTTAAAAATATTATTTCTTTTTGACGCAGAACTTGCGCACCACATGGGTTTGCTAGGTTTAAAACTGTTGTATAAATGCCGGCTGCAGCGGTTTCTCACCCCAAAAATCGCTGCAAAACCCGTCAAAATGATGAACATCGACTTCCCCAATCCAGTGGGCCTTGCCGGTGGGTTGGATAAAAACGGTGATTACATCGATGCGTTGGCAGCGCTGGGTTTCGGCTTTCTGGAATTAGGAACGGTAACGCCGCGGCCACAGCGGGGCAACCCCAAACCCCGGCTTTTTCGCCTTATTCCGGCGAAAGCGATCATCAATAGAATGGGATTTAACAACAAAGGCATTGACTATCTCATTTCGCGGGTAAAAGAATCAAAGTTCGAAGGCGTGATCGGCATCAATATCGGTAAAAACTTTGCTACGCCGGTCGCTGCCGCCGTCGATGATTACCTGTTCTGCTTTCGCAAAGCCTATACATTTGCCGATTATATCGCCATCAATATTTCATCTCCCAATACGAAAAACCTGCGCGATTTGCAGGAGAAAGACGAACTGCAGCACCTGCTTTCGGCGTTAAAAAATGAGCAGAAAAAACTTTCGGATAGCAGTGGGCGTTACGTACCGATCGCGGTGAAAATTGCGCCGGACCTTAGCGATAATGAAATTCAAAATATCGCACAAATTGTTAAATCCAGTGCCATCGATGCAGTCATTGCGACCAATACGACAATCACACGCGAGGAGCTTGCCGGGTTGAAGCATGCTGCAGAGACCGGCGGGTTGAGCGGCCTGCCATTGCGACGGCGGGCGACTGAGGTTGTGAAAAAACTCACTGTCGAGCTGCGTGACGCCGTACCGGTTATTGGCGTCGGCGGTATATTTTCAGCAGAAGATGCAGCAGAAAAATTCGCAGCCGGCGCAAAACTCGTGCAAATCTGTACGGGTTTTATTTACCGGGGCCCACAACTGATTAAAGAAATTGCCGATTTTCAGCAAAGATGAGATAGTGCTCTGCTGCTGTTTATAACGAGTTGAAGGCTGCGTTTGCTGAACAATGGCCGGCCTGCCATATTGGTAAGTCTTTTCAAATTTCTTCCGATATTTCAATTAGGATTATTTGACCATAACCTGCCGGCCTGCTGCAACCGTTGGAAATGGAGCCAGGGCTGAAATTTGCCAGCGTTATTTATTTTAAAATCTCACTCTTATGAAATTTACTGCCGACGCAATACATTTTTACAATCTCGCTGAATTCGCGCAATTCACCCGGCTGCTCGGTTATGATACCCGCCAGTTGCACCCTAAAAACAGTATTCTGGTTTTAGCGGAGGACATTTATAACGAAAAAAATGCCCTGCTTACACCGGCAAACACCAAAGTCGATGCGGAAATTTTTCGCAAGTTGCGCACCTCTGTTTCAGACAAGTTGACAACCAACCTTGATATTTATATCAATAAATGTCCGGAAATCGCCCTGAAGCTCATGGAGATTTTGAGGACAGCCATCACACAGCAATTCGAGAGTGCGAGCATTTTACCGCGCGTCGGGAAAAATTTTTTCCTGCGCTATGAAAACCGCTTCATCGATGTCATCAATGCAGTATTCGAAAATACACAGCTCACCTATGCTTTCTTCAATGAAAACTGCATCCAGCTTTATAGTAATCATGAGTTTAAAAGTTTTGAACCGGCTATTGTTGAAGGCATTTCAAAAGCCCTGTTATCCATTGGTACAGAATTTGAAAATGAGTTCCCCGTTGAACCGGAGTTCCTGCAAACCCTCTTTATCTCGCAAATCATCATCACGTTGACACAAATTGAAATCAAGACCGATCTCGAGCCTAATGCGACTTCATCAGATTATGATTTACTGGTGAATACCTTCCTTGAAAAATGCCGGCGAGATCTGGAAATCGACAATGATATCGTTCTGGCCGCCAGATCATTTTTTCATACAGCTGATGAAGCCGGTGAGCCTGTTGTGATGACCGAGACCGCTATGCTGCTATTACGCAATATCGAGATTATCGAAGAGTTTTACCGGTTGATCTCCAGTAATGAGTCGGGTTATATCAATGTGAACAATGCTATCGCCAAACTTTTTAAAAAATGCTACCGCAAGGAACTGGATGAGCAAAGTCTGAAAAAACTGTCGGAATGGTTGCGCAAACCTGCAATTTTCAGGATGAATAAAACGCTGTATACGATTGAGGATATGTGCACTCGCGGCGAGGGTGGAAAGAGCAATGCCATGTACTACCCAAAACACGGTTGCGGTGTCCCGACGATGTTTATCTGCGTTGTCAATGACGGCGCCTGCCCCTACATTTCACCGGCTTACAGGCGCATCAATGTGGCAAAAAGTATGGGCGGCATTCCTCCTGGTTCTTATACGAAATGCTCCATGCTCACTGATGGGTTACACAAGTATTATCAAAAAGATTTGACCAACATTAAAAAGGAACAAAATCAGACGGCGTAAATTGGCAGGAAGTTTAATACTTTCTTTTGCGGGGAAAAATAAGCTGCGCCGGGAAACCACTCCTTTTGACCATTTCATATGCATGTTGCGCTCTTTTTTGGCTGGTATAAGGACCAACGAGCACAAAGTAGCGGCCGTGCTGCCGGTCAACGAGTGAATTGATTCGGTGAGCTGTGAGTCGTTTTTTCAGGGCATAAGCATCGGCGCGATCATTGTGTGCACCGACGAGCACAGCATATCCATCGATGGAAATGGGAACAGCAATCTGGTCTACCCCGGGATAACCGGAAATAGAGCGGCAAATCTCGACAACACGGTGTTTTATGGCGGCAAATCCATTTCTTTTGCCAAGCCCGTAAGCCATGAAAAACACACTAATCAAACCGAGCCATATCAATAATTTTCCGATACCCTCGGATACTTCGAGCAGGGATTTTACTTTTTTTTCTTTCCCCATGGCCGGTTATCCTTTACCTTTCTCTCAGTTCAAAAATCTTGTTTCCTTACAAGATAAAGATATGCATCTGAGATTGCAACCTTCGACAGTGCTTTCTGCTTCTGATATTTGTAAATGTATAAAAAACAATTATAACAAAGCAAGCACTTTATTTGCATTAATCACGCTGCGGCAATTGCAGCACACTAATTCACGTTCATCCGGGTTTGTCGTTTCGAACGCGCTCTTCAGCGGAAGCCAAAGGCCGGTTGCAACAATCGCAAAGCGAGCAGGTTGTCGCAAATCTTATTCGCTGAACTTAAAAGCAAGATTTCTACCCTAAATACAGGGTTTGAAATAACAAAAAATGACGATTTCGGATGGATTCCAATTCAGTAAAACCGGACGTCTTGTCAAGTTTATCCGCTGCCCGCAAAGCGTACCTGGGTAAAACCGTTTTCCTGTAGAGCATTTAACACATGCCGTGCCCGCCAGATGCTGACGAGGTCTTTGATGAGAACCTTGTACTGGCTTCCCTGGCTTTGGAGAGAAGGGTTCAGGCGCATATTTTTGAGTTCATCAAAGATGTCCTGCGCCTCATCAGGTGAGTTGACAACCGCCACGATAATCGTCCTGCTTTTTTGCGATTTTTTCTTTTTTTTTGGTATCGAAAGCACACCGGCGCCCTGCATGCTGTCTTTGTTGTTCGGGTCTTGAAAAATATCTTCGATCGGATAGCTATCGCGGCTGAAAAGCATCCCAATTTCCCCGCCACCAAGCAGAAAACCGATGATTATCGCGATAACCAACAGAATAATCGGAAAAACAGCCTTGATAAACTTCCCTAAAAATTCCCAGAACTGATCGAAAAGCGATTTCGGTGGTTTCACATCAGGTTTAAAACTCAGCTTCCAGTCACCTTGTGGAATCGGAGAACACATTATTACCCCTTTCGTTACAATTTCATTTGTTTTGAAATGAGGTGTTCAGAATCCTGTTAATCGAATTTCCTGGCCTGCCTTCCCGGCCGGCTTAATCGAAACCGAAAAGGCCTGTACTCAGTGCACGCCATGGCCGTGAATTCATCTTTTAATTTTTCAGGTAACGTTCAATATGATTCATAGAGTGAATGTAATATCGTGCAAAATCAATGTTGTCTCATTCCTGCGGCGTTAGGCACACAAATGCTTTCATGCGATTAAATGGGCTGGGTCGATTGGTAAAACTGGGCTATCAATTCATGATAATCTCGAACGCCGGATATTGGCAAGTCTGGTTTAATTGTTCATCTGCAAGGGCGGGTCGTTTAACAGTCAACAGATTAAGATAGTTATAATTATTTGGATAAAGCAACTAAAAAATTCAGGAGAATTATTGCAGCAGTGTATGGTAATATTTGCGAATTTCCTGCTCCGCCGGTTTGCCATTCGGCGTAAAACTGCTGTGATTTTTTCCACCGACGCCCAAATGCGTCGGCCATTTCCAGATAAAAAGCCCGTCGACGGCGCCATTAACGGCGATATGGGACAATAATACCTGAAAGCATTGTTGTTGTGCAACCAGGTCTACAGCTTTGTTATGGCCATCGATATGGGGGTTGCGCCAACTAACCGGCCGGCTGGCAAAGCCGACTTCTGTAAAATAAACCGGCCGGTTGAATTTTTGTTTCACCTGTTTAATTTTGGTAAATATTCGCTGTAACGATTTTTCAATTTCGCCGCGATCAAACTCATCCTTTTTTGATAAAGGATAATAGCTATTGAGCCCAATGGCATCGAGCGCATCCCAGAATTTAATATTTTCAAATTCCTGCCCCCAATTCGCCGCATAAATCAACTGGCCGGAATAGACTTTTCGCACTTTTGCAATTAAATCGCGCCAACGGTTTTCATATCGTTGTGTCAGCTTGACGAATTCAACACCAATACACAAACTCTCAAATTGCTGCATTTGTGCGAGCATGGCATAATGCAGCATCAAATTGCCATAAGAGGTAAAAAACCTGTCCACTTCCATCTCTGTTTCGAAGTCGATATCGCCCGGCCACGAACGCCAGGAAACCCAGATATGCGGTTTAAGCATGATCTTCATGCCGAGAGCGCGGGCGTACTGACCGGCCACGATCAGGCTTTCATCATTTTCCTGACGCACGCTATCACTTTTATGCAGGACCTTTTTCGAGCCAAAATAAGCGAACGGCGTCAGTGAGATCGCATTGACATTCAACGTCGCGAGTTTTTTCAGCGCTTTCTCCGAAGCCGAACCGAGATAGCCATTGTAAATATTGTAGCCCTCATGGGCATAGCAAAATCCGGCGAGAAATTCCTCCACCGGTATGATTTTTTCCAGTTCAACAGGGTGAAAATTTTGCCTGCACCAGCGCCGCCACTGGCGTTTTTTGCGATCCGGAAAAACGGTTATAAAATCATAGTTATTAGATGACGGTATTTTCTTTAAAAAATCCCGAAATATCGAAATACCATCACTTTTGAAAAGAAATTCGAGATAGGTCGCCAGGGCAATGCCGCCGGTCATGTTCGAAACTGAGGATTGTTGCTGCAAATAAGACGGCAAATCCGGGAACAGGTTTTGAGAGAAAAGCCGGTTCGCCCAGAAGCGGTAGCCGCTTCGCCCCCAAGCTCTCGAGAAAAGAATACCGGCAGCATGCAATAATTTTTCATTCTTGACTCTCCCCCATGCCTTTTCCATCAGACATTCGGCGAAAGCGGTAAAATCATGCCCCGGCAAACGCGTGTTTAAAACGACGGTGATGCTGTTCTGCTCCGGGTTCCAGCTCGAAAAACCGGTCAAACGTGTCGACAGGAATTTTTTTTCCGTTGTTTCGTAAATATCGAGATTCAACGGTAAAATGCGTTCGTGTATCGATTTATCAAGCTGTAGTTGCTGCAAAAGCTCAATAACCCACTGTTCGCGGGAAGCAATGAAGGCCTTGAGTAGATGCGCTGGCGGTTTTTTGCCGACAAAACGGATATTAAAAATCGCATTTCCACGCTTGGTATCCGGCATGGCCGATTTGCGCAAATGAATCGTACGCACAACTTTCCACGGTTGATTGATCTGCAACTGGTTAAAAAAGCCGTAGGCCAGTAATTGCCCTTTTCGATAAATCGAATAATCGCCGATGAGCTGGGGGAAACGGCTTACGCTGGAGAAGGCCGACAACAGAGTCTCACTTTTCGCAGCCACGATCAGGCGGAAAAATCGGCCGGGATAGGCCACATTCGGAGCAGCGCACAAAAAAAGCAAATCGCGCCCGGCGTATTTTTGGCCATTAAATTCGATAGCATCGGCTGAGAGAGAAAGGCGAAATCCCGATTGGCGCAGAAATGATTCGACTCCTGCATGCGTCTCCGGTGTGCCGACGAAACAAAGAGAAACTGCCTCATCCAGCCCGGTGAGTTTTTCGAAAGCTGTGGGCAGCACACGAATGTAGCGGCTGTGCTGCGCCAGGTTTTGCAACGCGTTCTGCATTTCAGCGGCTTTCGGCGACCGGTTTGAGTAGACATAAGCGGTTTGTCGCGTTTTTCGGCGCAATGCGGAAAAATCCGATTTATTCGGCCAGAGACAGCCTTTTTCGTTATTTTCACCATAGGAATACTGCCGCCCGAGCAGAACAGAGGCGGCGATCAACAATACAGGAATGATGAATTTAAAGAGGCGCAGGTGGGGCAATTTTCAACTCCACGTGAGTTTCACAAAAGTTTGCAGCAACTGTTTCGAGTACAGTTCTTAAAAACAGTTAACCTGAAAAGACTATTCCTGCGATTAAATAGAAGACCAGCGCCAAACCACCGGCGGCCAGCGCATAGGGCAGTTGCGTTTTCACATGATCGATATGGTCGCTTGCGGAAGCCATCGATGAAATGATCGTCGTATCGGAAATCGGTGAACAGTGATCGCCAAAAACTCCGCCGCCAAGCGCCGCAGCCACTGCGAGCGGAGTGTAAACACCAATTGTCGCCGCCATGGGAATGCCGATGGGAATCATTATAGCAAAAGTCCCCCAGGAAGTTCCGGTGGAAAATGCGATAAAACTGCTGACCGCGAAAATAATCGCCGGTACCAGTGTTGGGCTTAGCCACTGCCCGGTGATTTCTGCAATATACAATCCGGCGCCCAGGTCTCTGCATACCTTGCCGATGGCGAAAGCCAGCATCATCAGCAGGGCGAGAGGAATCAGCCCGCCGATGCCTTTAAAAATCAGATCGAGCAATTCCTGCAAATTAAAAATTTTCTGCGAACGGTAAAGCAACATCGCGACAAGAATAGCGGTCAGCACAGCCCACAAAACCGCTTTTGAGCCCGAACCATTGCCCAGCGCAGCAAAGAGCATTTGCCCGGTGGAGAGACCAGCGCTGTGCTGCATGCCTTGCCAGCCGGAGTAAATCAGGCCGATGGGCATCATAAAAACCATGACGAAAATGGGGATGAGCATATTGCGCGCTCGCGCTGTGACACCCTCTTTTTTCTCTAATGCGATAACCTCGGAAGAAATCATCGGTCTGGCGTTGTCGGCGATGACTTTGCCTTCTTTCTGTGCCCGCTCTTCCGCCCTTTTCATCGGGCCGAAATCTTTTTGTGACACGATGACCAGCACCACTGCCGCCATCGCCAGTAAAGGATAAAAATTCAACGGATAGGCTTTGATCATCGTCGTCAGCGGATCGGAAATACCCTGGGCCAGCAGCAATCCCATGATGTAGGCGCCCCAGGCGTTAAGCGGAATGAGAATGCACGTCGGCGCCGAAATCGAATCAGCGATATAAGCCAGTTTTTCGCGCGGGATTTTCAGTTTGTCGAAAATCGGGCGGAAAATAGCGCCCACGGTGAGCACATTGATGCTCGATTCCACAAAAATAGAAAAACCGGTGAGCCAAGCGAGGATTTGCACCAGCCGACGGCTATTACCCTTGCGGCGCCCTAAAAATGCGTTGACTTTGAGGATGAATCCATCGACGCCGCCGGAGCGCTGAATAAAAGCGATGAGTGCGCCGACCAGTGCGCTGAACATGATCGTGCGCGTATTGCCGGCATCGTCGAAAACGTCGACCAATGCCTGAATTGTTGCGATGGTGCCGGCGAAAAAGCTCCAGCCGTTAAGAATAACCCAGCCGAGCCAGATACCGAAAAGCAACGAAATAAAAACCTGCCGCGTTTTAATCGCCAGCGTAATGGCCATGATTGGCGGCAAAATCGATAACCAACCGTAATGCTCCATCATTCCTCTGGAAAAATCTGATCAGATTTCATCAATTTACCGGGATGTTAAAATGTATTTGTTCAGCGCACAATGCGGACGCTGAGCCTGCCGAAACAGGAACACCCTCTCATCTTGCCCGAAACGCGCCTTCCTTCAGGCTCAGGGAGTGTTTCTCGTGCGCACGCTAAACAATTACGTTAAAATTAACGCAACACCTCAGCGCCAATAAAACCTTGCAGCACCTTCGGCACTTTCACACTGCCGTCAGCCTGCTGATAATTTTCGAGAATGGCGATGATGGTGCGCGGCAGTGCCAGGCCGGAGGAGTTGAGTGTATGCACAAATTCCGGTTTGGCGCCTTTTTCACGGCGGAAGCGAATATTGGCCCGGCGAGCCTGAAAAGCTTCAAAATTACTGCAGGAGGAAACCTCCAACCAGCGGTCGACGCCAACCGACCAGACTTCGAGATCATAGCATTTGGCGGCGCTGAAACCGATATCAGCGGTGCAGAGATTGAGCACGCGATAGGGTAATTCCAGTGCCTGCAGCACGTCTTCTGCATCTTTCAGAAGTTTTTCATGTTCATCCCAACTCGTTTCGGGATCGACGAATTTAACCATTTCAACTTTATCAAACTGATGCAGGCGCATCAATCCTTTGGTGTCTTTACCGTAGGCGCCGGCCTCGCGGCGAAAACAGGGAGTGTAGGCCGTGTATAAAATCGGCATTTCTTGCGCACTGAGCATTTTTCCGGCTAACAAATTGGTCACCGGCACTTCCGCAGTCGGGATGAGAAACAGGTCGTCAGGATCAATACGGTAGGCATCATCCTCAAATTTCGGCAACTGGCCGGTGCCGAACATCGTTTGCCGGTTGACCACAAAAGGTGGCGATATTTCGGTGTAGCCGTGTTTTTCCACGTGCAAATCGAGCATAAAATTGATTAATGCACGCGCAAGCTTCGCCCCTTTGCCGGTAAAAGTGACAAAAGAAGAACCCGCGACCCTGGCGCCGCCTTCGAAATCGATCAATCCTAAATTCTCGGCAATTTCCCAATGCGGTTTAAGCACAAAATTAGATTTGGGGATTTCGCCCCAGGTTTTTATTGTGACATTATCGGTCTCACCAGCACCAACAGGCACGCTGCTGTGCGGAATATTGGGAATGAACGACTGAATCTGAAGAAGCGCCTCCTCTACCTGTCGTACTTTATCGTCGATTTTTTTGATCTCCGCTCCAGCCTCACGCATTTCTGTGATCTTAGCCTCGGCATTCCCTTTATTTTTTTTAATCTGTGCAATTTCCTGCGATACACTATTGCGCCGGGCTTTTAATTTCTCTACCTGAGCAAGCAGAGCTCGCCGTTCCACTTCAAGGCTGGTAAATTTGGAGAGGTCGACGCTGTCATGGCGGTCTTTTACAGCTTTCTGTACTTTTTCGAAATTTTCGCGGATGAATTTTAAATCTAACATAGTCTGTTCACTTTTGTCAAAAATTATTATTGAGGGTAAGTCGTGACATTTTAAAGAGTAGGAAAATGCAGGCGCCCCCGGAATAAATTCAACCCTGCTGCTTTATTTATGACGCAAAACATTTACTGTGGCGGGCCGGCGGGCACTAAAGGCCCAGGCAACGAAACGACCATGATGTGAGAGGCTGATATCCACTTCGGAACGCCGCCTATCTACCAGCAAATATGGTGGTTGATAATTATCAGGGATTTGCGGTCGGATAATCTGTATCTGTGACTCTTGTATTTTCAACTGATCGGCGATCGATTTTTTGCTGAAATACCGTACCAGCGCCGATTCTGAACGCACACATGAAAGCAACTCGTCCTCAGTGAAGTTTGACTGCAGCCAGTCATGGTCATTCAACAGTGATAAATCAGCGCTGGAAGTTGCCCTGTTGCCGCTGTGAATTTCAAATTCATCCAGGCCGGAGCCGAAAGGGCAATAGGCGATTGCATGAATAAAATCCGGACCATCGGCAAATTGTACTTCCAGAATTGTTGCGCGGAACTTCACCGTCGCGTGAACGATATTGGAAAACAAACCGAGCTCAACAGAATTTTTTAAATCGACACCGAACTGGGCGTGTGAAAATACCGGTCGCGGCTTTTGCAATTTACAGACGACTTTATAAGCCGCTTCCTTCGCCGCCCACAGGCGCCACAGCGTCGGTTCCGGCGTTTTGCTCAATTCGATAGCCTTGCGTTCACTCGCTGTGAAAACCCGCCGCATAAAACGTAAATCATTGCTTTTGCCCTGGGCGCTTTCCACTTGCAAATCGACAATGTCGTTGCCCACAATAATCATATTTTATATAAACTTAAGTAAATGAGACCGGTTGTTTGATAAAACGACTTTTAAAATAAGGAATTTCTGCAATTTGATCAACAGGGAATTTCGAAAAAGGTAAAAGGGGGATAGCGGTCTTTATGTCTTTTAGACAGTCAGCCTGGTCGGGTGAAACGACTATGGCAGTGATTCCTGGGAACGAATTTGTGAAGGAACAATCTCATCCTGCGCCGAGGTGATCCGCTGTGAGGCCGCGGTATTATTGGAATTTTCGCTGCTTGCCCGAACCTGCAGCAAAGTTTTTTCCTGCATACTGTCGAGGTATAATTTTTCGATATCCGCTACCATTTTTTCCGCTTTAAAAATTTCACAAACCTTGCAATGTGCTTTTTCGCCCAGCTTCTCACGTAGTTCCCGATCAGCCAAAAGCTGCACAATACTTTCAGCCAGCCGCTGCGGGTTGTTTGCAGGGACAAGCAAGCCGGTACGGCCGTTTTCAACGATTTCAGGCACGCCTTCCACATCGGAAGCGACCACGGCTTTTTTCATATACATGGCCTCGGTAAGAGACCGCCCCAGCCCTTCCCACTGTGAGGGCAGGGTGTAGACGTCCATGATGTGCAACAATTCGGCGATATCGCGGCGCAGGCCGAGGAATTTGAACTTATCACCGATGTTGAGCTTGCGCGCCAGAGTCTGCATTTTTTCCAGCAGCTCACCATTGCCCACGCTGATAAATAACGTGTTAGGATGCCGTGCGAGAACAGCCGGCGCCGCTTTGATTAAGTTCCACGGCGATTTCTGCTGCGATAACCGGCCGATCATGCCGACGACAAAGCAGTTTTCCGGAATCCCCAGTTCGGCTCGTTTATTCTTCCCATCCATCTTTTTTTTAAACTTGTTAAAATCGATGCCGCTGTAAATATTGATTAATTTCCGCTCCGGCGCAATGCCCAGTTCGACAGTTTTTTTCAAATTGAGTTTCGAAACCGTGATCATCTTATCGCTTAGTTTGGCGCACTGTTTTTCCAGAAACGCAAAAAAACCGTGCAACGCCGGCGCCATAAAATCATGAAAAGGAAAGCCGTGGATCGTATGCACCACCACCGGCACTTTTGCCAGTTTTGCCGCAATACGTCCAAGAAAACCTGGCTTGGAACTGTGGGTGTGCACGATATCATAGGTTTCATTTTTCAAATGACGGTAAATCTGAAGAAAAGCCCGCGCATCAGAAATCGGATGAATAGGGCGTGTGAGTTTTTCGATGAAGACTATTTTCAATTCAGGAATTTTTTGTGCGCGCTCCACCCAGGCGCCGTCAGGGGCGCACATGAGGGTGACGTCGTATTTTGTACGGTCGTGCCTTTCAACGGTGAGCAGGGTATTATCCTGCGCGCCGCCAACACGCAAGTGTGTGATGATGTGCAGAACTTTTATTTTTTTATTTCTCATAGTTTGCAAAGCATTTTTTCAGCCAAAAGTCAATCAATTTTCGTACATCTATTTCTTGCCTGTGACCTTCTCATAATAATATCTCAGGCGCTATATCAGCACTATTCGGCCATGTGATTGTGCCTCCATTAATTATCGCAATGCATTCGAATGATAATTTCGAAAAATCTGGAAATTATTGGCATTGGACCTTTTTTTGTCTCATTTCTTTTTCATTTCCCGGGTGTTCTCTCGTAAACAGCGCCTGTTTTTGAGTAGCTGATATATTTTTGCTGCGATACAAAAGCTGTCGCTTTTTATATTACACCGGAAGATGATCATTGAGTACGAAATCAAGAAAAGTAATTTCTTGCTCAAGCTCAAGTTTTTTTATCAGGTTTTCTAAAGTTTTAAATGTAAGGATATTAAAAAATATTTGCAAATTCTATTTAATTATCAATCAGCAAAAAAAAGATATCTTTTTTTCATTCAGTGTAATATATTTTTGCTTCGAACATACAGGAACTATTTCTCATTTTATTTTACAGGAAGTTAATGAGTTTAAAAAAAAAAACAAATCAACCTGCAATGTTTATAAAAACCATTGGAAAAAGAATACTTGAAAATATTATTATATTCATACTTAAATTACATCCTTCCTCGAATAAAAAGAAACACTTAAAAAACATCAATAAAATAGCTGTACCCCTATTCGCAGGTATTGGTGACGCAGTTATTTTAACAACCTTGCTGCACCATTTAAAAACGATATTCCCGGATGCTGAAATTTGGATTTTAGAAACAAAGAGAACAAAAGATGTTCTACAAGATACCTGTCCCGACATGCATTTTAAAACAATCAACAAACCTGCAGACCTTTTGAAATTTAAAAAATTATTTGATTTGTTTATTGCCCCATCAAGAAATATCAATCACTATTTTGCCGCTTTTCATCTCAGACCAAAGTATTTCATTGGGTACAACTATTCCTTGTCCATAAAAAAAAATGAGTCCCATATTATTCGCTGTAACAGGCTTTTGCAGCAACTCGGTTATAATAGTGCCGGCACACCAACATTAACATTGTCAGACCACATCATTGAAAAGGCCAAAAACCGTATTGATGAAACTGAAAAGACTGATATCAAATTTAGAATTGGATTGATTGTTGGAGGGCGATGGCCATCAAAAACCTACCCAAAGAAATCATATATTGAGCTTATTAATAGAGTATTGCATAATTATGAAAATATTGGCTTTGTTTTACTTGGGAATGATTTACAACCCGGAGAACAAATAGCAAAACACAATCAGAGTGTTGATAATTTTTCCGGTAAGATTTCTTTGAAAGAAACGATGGGAATTATCTCTCATACCGATTTGATCATAGGACCAGATGGCGGACTTCTGAATATTGCAATCGCTCTTAAAAAACCAATAATTGGGCTTTTTGGCTCAGTCGATCCGAAAACGATCGTTCCTGATCATTATTTAGGGCAAACATTATTTATTCTCCAATGCCCATTTCAACCTTGTTTTAATGAAGAGCATGCGCCAATTTGCAGAATGGACAGGCCTTATTGTATTGAAATTCCCGTAGATACAATTATGGATAACTTTAAAAAAATGATCGATCAAAGCAGAATCAAAATTTATTAGCTTAAAAGGAAAAAGCAGTGAATACTTATTTGAAAAAATATATTTTAAAAATTTTGGGGGTAAAATTTTTCAAAGTTGTACAATACCACTATTGGTTGAACAAGATTAAAAATGAAAAATACTTTGAACCTGAATTAGAAATTGCAAAAAAAATAATAGAGCCCGGAGATACAGTCATCGATGTGGGTGCACATTTTGGCAGATATACCATCCCCTTTTCCAGACGAGTGGGTAAACGAGGGAAAGTGTTTGCAATCGAACCCGTAAAAACGACCTTTAACGTCTTAAAAAAAATTATCCACAAATTAAAACGGGAAAATATCACCTTATTTAATTGCGCCTTAAGTGATCATCAGCATAGCCAGACAATCGTGATTCCTGTCAACGAAAACGGCATCGAGCTGCAGAGTTGTTCTTTTCTAACAGATGATACAGAGAAATATGCAGACAAAGATAATTATCATGTCGAAGAAACAGCCGTGGAAACAATCGACAATATCATCGGTGATTCCAGCCTGCAAAAAATAAAACTAATTAAATGCGATGTTGAAGGCGCTGAGTTATTCGTCCTCAAAGGTGCTGTAAATACGATAAAAAAATATTCGCCAATCCTTTTGCTGGAAATAGTTGCAGAACACACAGCAAAATACAACTATTCCCCGGTTAATTTGCTGCAATTTATGGAAAATTTGGGTTATAACATCTACGCCCCTGTGGATGGCAAACTGACGAAAGTCTCACAAATAACAGACACTACGATTAATTATTTTTTTATATGGAATAAGACAGCGTATTCTTTTTGATAATTTACACAGGGACATCAATTGATAGTTTCATATCTTAAGCATTCATTTGATATTGTTAATGACGTTCACCTTGAGTGAAATTCCCCAGCAGCGTTGTAGCAGATAATGAATTTATCGATTGCCGGCTTTCCACAGAGCGAATGACGAGATAATGCAGTTTCATTTATCCGCCAGTTTTTCACGCTCACTTTTTTTCAACCCTTTCACCACCATTTCCCATGAATGATCGATGAGCCCGAAGATTTTTTGTTCATCAATTCCAGCACCGAAGTGCACGGAATTCCAGTGTTTTTTATTCATATGGTAGCCGGGTTTGATGACTTCAGGGTATTGCTGCCGTAAAACCAGCGCATATTCGGAGTCGCATTTTAAATTGATGAATGTAAGACTTTCCACATTGATGAGCGCAAACATTTTACCCATTACTTTGAAAACCATCACTTTCTCGTCAAATGGAAAATCGATAGTCGTGCCTTTTTTCGCAGAACAATAATCAATTATTTTGGGGGGCATGGGTTCACGGTTAAAAGCCGACACAACTCCTCCAAGCTCAGAATAAAGCACTGAAAGTAATATTATTATTTTTGAGAAGCAATGGAACATTATGCTTGAATCTCTCCCTTTCTATATTGAAAAATCAACTCTTTCGTGAGTCGCAAAGCGCACTCTTCTCTGGTAAATCTCAGCTTCTCTGCGATTTTGCGTGAAAAAATGACATGATTTTACGATGATTGCTTGCCCCCGAGTAAAAATATGCAGAAAAAAAACAGATAACATCCCGGCTTTTATTATGATTCGTGTGCTAAAAAGCGCCAACGATACCACAAACAAGCCGGTTGTGCTCATGTGTCAAATCTCTGGAATATTCAGTGAGAAAACGCAAATTACGCGCAATCTGATAGGTATAACTCAAAGTTGCTGTTTCGTATTCGTAGATGTCGGAATCGATTAAATTATACAGGGCGGTAAAATAATATCTCGATTTATCGATATCCGGGGCAAAGAGCGCTTCCACGACATACCCTTTTGTTTCAACATCACCGGCTGTCGGCAAAAACATGGGATTGGTATCTGTCCGATACAGATACTGCGCTGTTAATTCAACCTGACCTGTTCCAAACGTGAGGTCGGGGCCAAAATAGGCGACCTCATTTATTCTTCTCGAATCCGGTGACTTTTCTTTACCTTTATAGTAAAAACCGCCAACGGTAAAAAGCTCTCCAATGCCCTGATTAAGGCGCAAGCCAACGTTTTTGTAATTGTCCTGATCGAGTTTATGGTTGACCGCCTGTGGTTTGCCGTTGCCGTTTACAAGCATGGCCACCAGGTCGGTGCCGGTTTTTTCAACACTATAGGCCAGCATCACGCCGCGGTCATAAGCCAGATTGATATTGGAAAGTCCGATATTGGTTTTATAAATCATATAATCTTCATAAGTCAACCGCAATTCCCGTTTCATCAGTGGGTCACAAATTTGAAACTGTCCAACCATAACATCGAGGTTCGAGCTGAAAATATTGTCAAAATGGATATATGCATCCTCGATGCCGGCTACTTCACCACGCTCCGACATATAAAAATAAAAATAATAACCAATATTTTTATAGAGTGCACCGCCCGAAAGGAGTTTGATTCCCCAGGGGCTTTGTAAATCATTTTCAACGTTCTTGCCTTGCTCCTGTATTGCAAATAAATCCATACGTACCGCAAGGGGAAAATCTTTATTGAGCCATAACAGGTCATCCCCGGCGGTGACATAATTACGTTTGCTTTCTTTTCCCTGGAGGATAAATCCGCTGGCGGCAAATTCATCCCCAAAAGCTTTTAAGCGTGGAAATGCGCTGTGGCAAGTATTGCAGGATAGTTTATATTTCCGTGCAAAAGCCGGAATAGCATATCCCGTTTCAGGGATGATCAACACGGCAAACAAGATCAAACAGAAAACGCCGGATAAAAATTTTGATGATTGCATTTTTCTCTCCTGTCCATTATTCGTAAATTTCCACCCATGTTGTGGCAGTGTTAACTTTGATAATCTCACTTTCTTCTGCGGGGACTTCTAAATAATCAGCGACGGGTTTTACCAGTTTTTGAAAATTAAGTTCAGCCATGAAAACTAATTTCCCCGGGGCGATATTCTCCGGTAATTCGAATGTATAGCTTTCTATTTTTGTCTCACGCGGGCCGATGCGGTAATCTACCCCCAATGTTTTCGTATTCCATTGCATGATGGTCATGTTGCCGTCGGGATCGAAATAGGGCATTCGAAAAATACGATCGCCTTGCGGGACGCCGTCCCGCGGCACTCCGGCAAAATCCGGCAGGCCCAACGGAATACCCATGTCCTGGTATGCAAGTG
>JAJRYV010000105.1 GCA_024275575.1 bacterium | reverse complement strand
ATCGGTAGCGTAACTATAAATGGATTTTTATCTGTATTGTGAAAAAAATTAATAGTATCTGATTCTGTCCTTCCAGAAAGGGTGTTTCCGGATGGACACTATTTAACGATTCCGCTTTAATCAGGAGATTCTGGGGGAGGAAAAGACCAGCCAAAAACCATTTTGAAAACTTCCTTATATAGACGACTATTGGTTGTATTTTTCCCGAAAAACTTTTGCCGCAAAAGTTTTTTGCCCTTGTTGTTCTCCTGAAATGCAACGGTGCAAAGAGATTATACTCCCAATAAACAAGCATGAATGTAATCAAAGCATATTTTTTCATTGGCAGGCTCTTTTTTTATATCTTGCAAATAGTACTCGTCAAGCTAATCTTCATTTAATATCACAGATACTTGCGCTGTGATTTGTCGGACATTTTTTTTTGAAAATGATGTACCAACCCGGTGCTGTAACCTGCCCTTCTTGTCAAACAAAAAGATTTCCGACTTATCTGCGGATGCTTTCAAAACGCTGCTGCCTTTCATATCCCAGTCAATCAAGAGCAGGTGATTTTTCTGCCGCACCTTATTTTTGTTGTCTTTTCTTATATCTCCCCGCACTCTGTTTTTGGAGATAAAAAAAGGACGCCCGGATACATCGTTAACCAGAACAACAAAGCGGATGTTAACCTGCTCCTTAAAAGCTTGTTTTAACGCGTTCATCCATTTTTTTACAGTTTTGCGGTTTTCCCTTATGCTCGTTATCAGCACAACCACATTGTCCTGCAAATCACCCAAATCATGTTCAATGCCGTCAACGTCCTCCAGAATAATTCCTTGGAGAGAAATTTGTTCAGAATATTCCGTTCTATTTTTCAGAGCATTCAACCTTTTCCCGGCGGCAAAAGCGTCAATACAGAAAAAGAAGAAAACCGCATAGACTATTATCGAGATTTTCAAATAGCGCATTTATTTATTCTCCGTTATTAATTTTTTTAAGGCATCAATTGTGTGTTAAAAGTTTCCTCGTTTGGCCTGAGCGTTTTTCGGCTGCCTTTAATATCATCGAGGATGGCGACGATACACGGAATTAAGAACAGGGTTATGATCGTGGAAACCAGCAAGCCGAACAAAATGACATTCGCCAGCGGCGACCAGGTTTGCGACATGCCGCCAATGCCCAATGCCATGGGGGCAACGCCTGCGATTGTGCTGAGGGACGTAAGCAAAATCGGGCGCAGGCGTAACCTGCCGCTGTCGATGATGCTCTTCCATAAAAGATGGACTGTAATCTGTTGATCTTCGCGTCTTTTGTTTATAAAATGGATCATCACAATTGCGCTGTTTACCACAATACCGGCCAGTGCGACAAATCCGAACATGGCTGAAATACTGAAAGGATTGCCGGAAATAATTAATCCCAGCAGCGCACCGATAAGCGCATAGGGAACAGTCATAATAATAATAATCGGCTGGCTATACGATTTGAACTGTGTGCCTAAGATCAGGTAGATCAAAATCAATCCAAGAAGAAAAAGCGGTACGATATCAGCGAATGTATCCATGAATTCATCGAACTCACCGCCAAGTTGAAATGTCACCCCGGGAAATTGTTTTATAAAAATCGTAAAGAAGTTTTGAATACGCAGGTTCACCCGCTCAAGGCTTGTTTTGGCGTCGTCGATTTCACCGGAAACTAAAATTGTACGCTTGCGGTCGTACCGTTTAATTTCCACCTGCCCCGGTTTGATCTCAAATTGTACCAATTCACTTAACGCCACTGTCAGACCGGCGGCATTGGTTATTCGCAGATTGAGCACATCGTCGATAGAATTACGGTTTGACTTTTCATACCGGATGATAACATCGATCTCATCGTCACCATCGCGAAATTCGGTGGCTTTGACGCCGGAAAAAGCAAAGCGCACATTTCGCAGCACGTCCTGGCTGTTAAAACCGAATAATGACGCCCGGTCTTCATCCACGATAATACGAATTTCCTCTTTTCCCGGCGGTGAATCATCGCGCACATCGTAAACACCGGGGATGTGCCGAATAGAATCCTGCAATGCCAGCGCTGCCTCTTTAATTGGCTCCAGGTATTTACCCTGCACTTTAACCGCGATCGGTTTGTCCGATGGCGGCCCGCGGCGTGTCTTTTCGATTTGAATCCAAATTGGTCCGTTTATCTTTTCAATTTTTACACGCAGCATAGCCATCAGCGAATCGACGCTTAAGCTGCGCGCCTCCTGTGGTTGCAGTTCTATCAAGAGTTGCGAAACACTATTTTTTACCTGCCATTCGTCATTGCTTTGCAATAACCCCGTGTTGACAATGACTGCTTTAATCTTCGCAGCCGGTAAAGAAAGCGCCTCTTTCTCAAATTCACGCATAATGCGGTCGTTTTCATTCAGACTGATACTTTCGGGGAATTTGACAAATACTTTGAACTGATCAAATTCTTCATGGCCGAATAATTGAATTCCGATCATCGGAATCAAACCCACCGATGAAATGAGTATGAGAAGCGAAGCTGCCATAACAACATAGCGGCGGCGCAATGTTTTTATTAAAACCCGGCTGTAAATCGAACGCAGTTTAATAAAAAACTTCATCTCACCCCGCTTATGTGCGGTGGATTTTTTTGTCCAGTCGGCATAGTGGGAAGGCAGCAGGACAAAAGACTCAAACATCGATGCGATTAAGGCTAAGGAAAAAACAACAGGAATGATGCGCATAAATTTCCCGGTAATACCGGGCAGTAGCATCAGCGGTAAAAAGGCGGCAATGTTTGTCCCGATGGACGAAAGAATTGGCGTGATTACTTCGTTGGTGCCGCGAGTGACTGCCTGGAAGGAATTATAGCCCATCTGTCGGTAACGATGGGCATTTTCCACGATAATAATGGCGTCATCCACAATAATTCCCAGAACCATAATCAGGGCAAATAAGGCGTTGCTGCTCAGACTGTAACCCATGTGCTCCATAAATATAAAAGTGATAAAGAAGGAAACTGGAATGCCCAGCGAGGCCAAAAAAGCGTTCCATTTTCCCAGAAAAAAAAACAGCACAATAAAAATCAGAATCATACCGCTTATGGCATTGTTGCGTAACACATTGATTATGCGGGTGATATAAATGGAACTATCATTTGTGTAGACAAAATCAATTCCCTGCGGCAGCCGTTCGCTGTATTGCCGTACCAGGGTTTTAACATTTCCGATAACTTCAAAGGAACCGGCGCCACTTTTTTTGGAAATGGAAAATGTGATGGATTTTTCGCCGTTCATCCGGGAAATTGTTTCTATCTCTTTCCGGCGGTCCGTAATAACGGCAATATCTTTAAGACGCAGTCTATTTTGAATGTGTCCCTGGCGGACGATCGTATTACGGATTTCTTCAATGGTTTGATATTCGCTCAGGGAACGTATCAAATACTCTTTTGTGCCAAACTCAATATCGCCGCCGGGCATGTTCAGGTTTCGTCGTTTTAAAGCAAAAACAACCGCATCAAAAGAAACGTTTAACGCGTTGAGTTTAACCGGGTCCACCTCTACCCAAATTTGCCGTTCGGCAAGACCGGATACCTGAACTTTTGCTACTCCCGGGATAGCGCCAATATCCTCTTCCAGTTCTTCAGCAATCTTTTGCGCATTTTCCTCGGGAATTGTATAAGCAAGATTGACGGAAAGTACCGGCTGCATATCGCCGCTGCCAAAGTCATCCACAATCGGCTCCTCAGCGTCATCGGGTAAGTCCACCTTATCGATTTCCGTCTTCAAATCGGTATAAAGCTCGCGGAATTTGGTTTCGGATACATCATTGAATTTTATCAACAGGAAACCGTAACCTTCGCCCGCGCGCGATTGAATTTCGTCAATTTCATCAACATCCTGGATTTCCGATTCGATGGGATCGACAATCGCGCTCTCTATTTCTTTGGGCGACGCCCCGCTGTAAATAACCGTCACCATTATCCAGTTAAATGTGATATCCGGCGCAAGTTCCTGCGGCATGCGGTTTAGCGAAACGCCGCCGAATATGAATAAACCGATCATCAGCAGATTCACTAATACCGGGTTTTTTGCTGAAAACTTTGCGATGTTCATTTCATTACCTTGATATATGATTAATGGATAGCGGTAATACTAATTTTTGTATTCAGGCCAAGATTTTCCATCCCACCGATAACCACCGTATCTCCCGCGGCTAAACCGTTACTGATAAACGCTGTTGTTCCAATTTGTTTTGAAACAGAAACCGCAGTTAATTCGGCTCTGCCGTTGTATGCTTTATAAATATATGTCGCCTCATCTTTGCTGATTAAAACATCTGCCGGCACGGTTAAACTGAATAGATGATCACGGATGAACAGTTCTACCTTTGCAGTCATCCCGGCATGCATGGCCAGGTCTTTTGTATTACGAACATGAATTTCCACTAAAAAGGCGCCGGTTTTTTCATCTGCCTGCCGTGAAATATAACGCACGCGACCCGGGTAACTTCGGTTTAGCGCCGACACGGTAACTTGCGCTTCCTCACCTTTTTGAATGCTGTAAATATCCGACTGCCGTACGCCCACTTCAATTTTTAAAGATGACAGGTCTGCCACTCTGTATACCGATATATTCGGCGTAACCATTGTACCCAATTCGATGTGTTTTCTGGTAATGTGCCCGTTTATGGGGGACGTGATGCGCGTATCAAAGTAATTCTTTTCCTGCAGGCTCAACCGGGCCAGCGCAGCAAGATGATTGGCTTTTGCCGACTTGAGTGCAAACAGCGAATTTTCATAATTCAGCCTGGAAATATCTTTGTGAGCATATAATTCTTTATCGCTTTCCAGGTTTATTTGAGCAATATTCAGATTGTTTTCAGCCGATAAAACCTGTGCCCGCGCCTGCTTGTACTGACTCAAGGCCACCCGGTCATCGATGATAGCCAAAGTGTCCCGCGTTGTTACATAATCTCCCAAAACTTTAATTATCTTTCGTGTTTTCCCCGAAACTTCGGCGACGATATCCACTGAATGCAGAGGCTGTAACACACCGGTGAGCGGAATCGTGCGCTTCATTTTGCTGCGTTTTATAACCGTTGCTGCAACAGGAACGCTGCGTACCGAATCATTCGTCATCACGCTGCTCCCGGTTGGCTGAGCAGTGGTTTTGTCTTCAGTGCCGCAGCCTGTCTGGCTCATCGCCAGGGAGGTAAGAAAGACGAGAAGAATTCTTGATTTATATTTCATGACAGCCCTCGTTTTTTTAATTTAAATGAACAAGTTCATCCAACCTGTCTAATAGATAATAAAGTTCAACAATTGCCGTGATAAAGTCATAGCGGTTGCTGATATCCAGCAATTGCGCGTTCTGCCAATTTAACTTGGCGTCGATAAACTCAATATTTGAGATCAATCCCTTTTCCTTTTGCTGTTTCACAATCTGATAATTGCGTTTGCTGTATTGCACATTCGTTTTTGAATGGTTCAATTGCGTTTTCAAATTGATCATTTTATTGGCTGTTTCCGCAAGCAGATAACGCGTGTTTTGCAATTGATCCAAAAACTCCTCCTGCTGCTGTTTAAACTGGTAATGGGTCGATTTATTTTTTGTAAAGTCCTGAAACCCGGAAAAGAGTGGCAGACTCAGGTTTATCATAAAAGTCTGTGGTGAATAATCATCCAGCTCAAAGGTGCTATTTTCTCTCCAGCCGTAAGAATAACTCATCGAGACCGTTGGCAGATGGGATGTTAGGGACTGACGGTATTGCAGTTTTTTAAATCTAACGCTGCTTTGATTTGCGGAAAGAGCGGGGTTCCTCTTAATCAAATCCTGATCTTTCATTCTAAAAGTTTGAAGAATTTCCCGCTCAGTCAGGTTTTCCATTTTTTTGCTTTCTGATAACAGATTTGGCGGAATCCGGCTATCAAAAAGGCAATCGTGTTCAAAAGATAAATTTGTCAAACGAATAAGCAGGGTTTTCGAGTTGCGTAAGTTGGACTTGCTGCTCGCCACAATGCTTTTTTGTTGCTGATAATCCATTTTCCAGCGTAACGCTTCGGTCTGCGAATAGCGCCCGGCGTTGTAAAGCCGTTGCGCTTTTTCATAATTGAGCCTGGATAATTCCAGGTACTGCTCTTGCAGGTGAAGAACTTCATTATTTTTCAAAACGCTCAGGTAAGTGTGAATCACCTGGAAAACGGTCTTGTTTCGTACAGATTTTTGCACTAATCTCTGCAACTCGCTGTTCGCCTCCGCTATGGCAATACCGTTGAAAATACCGGCATTAAATACGGGCATAGTCACATCAAGCGATGAAGCGTACGATTCCTGGAAAACGGTTTGCGGAACCTGAAACGGCGAATTGGAATTATTGAAATAACGACTGAAATCCCGCAGCGCATACGTGCTGTCATCGATCCAGCTATAGCGGGAATTTAACCGTACTGTGGGTAGTAATTGCGCCCAGGCCTGGCGTTTATCCCATTTTGTTTTGCGAACGGCATAGCGCGACGATTGAATTTGATGGTTTTTCTCCAATGCCCGCGAGATGGCCTCATCCATTGCAAGATAGTCCTTTGGCGAATTTTCCTGTGCCTGAGCACTATAAACCGGAAATACACAGATTATGATTAATAATATTGTCTTTTTCATGCAAACATCGCTTTCTGTTGTTTTATCGACTTTTGCTATAGCAACTATTTAGATAAAAAATTTTATTCCTTTTTTATTTGAGAAAAATTATCGTTAGTGATATCCATACCAAGGTTTTTATTTATAATTTTAATGATTCGCGTAAATTCATTTATATCTTCATTGGTCAGCCCTTCAGCAAGGCGTTGGTTTCCTCTTTGCAATACCTGTTGTAAAGAGGAGCGATGTTGTTTTCCTTTTTTGGTTAAAAAAATATTATAAGTACGTCGGTCATAATCGTTCTTTCTGCGTTCGATCAGTTGTTTTTTTTCCAGTATATCCAAAATTCGTGTTATATTTGTTTTATCTTTTGAAGTAAGCATTGCCATTTCTGTTTGCGATAAACCTTCTTTCTCTCTCAGTATCATCAGGAGTTCAAACTGGTCGGCGGTGATATCAATTCCGCCCGCTTTTAAAAGTTGATTCAGCCCGGCTTTGATCTTTAAAGCCGTTTTGGTAATCATATAACCGATTTTTTTTTCTTGATCGAACATTTTTGTTCCGCCACTATTTAGTTGTTGTAGCAATAATAGGTAATGCAACCTTAAAAATCAAGTATCTTTTTAGCAAACTGATATGTCACCGATTGGACTGCCTGCCAATCCACCGCCGGGTGCAGCATCTTTCCGGGTTCGATGAACGCATCGGCGAGCTTTCGCAGCGCGACAAGGGCGAAAAAAGTGGTCGTTGCTTCCATAGAATCCCCGTTGGAAAATGAAACAGCATTGTGTGTCAGACAAGGTGCGAAAGGATTGTTTTTTATGAAACCAGGAAATTACGCGTTTTGGTTTTCAACTCAACCTGCATTATTCATGCATTGCATAAAGGCAATGCACTCCGGGTGCAAACAATAAAGTTTATGAATAGATCAGGTTAAAAAGTTAATCTCCAATTCAAATCACGCGAAACGATAATGCGATTGCACACATTTTTTTAGCAAACTGCGGCCGCGGGAATACAACGAGTTGACCGTGCCTTCCGGCTGTGACAGGATTGTGGAAATTTGCCTGAATTTATAGCTATCGAGCCAGAGCGAAAGAACGATGCGGCAGCGAGGATTGGTGATTTTTTTCAGGCAGGTCTTTATGATTTCATTTTTGAAAAGAGCGCTTTCGATTTTCCATCTTTCGGATCGATCTGAGGGTTCTCAAAAATTTTTTCTTCCAGGGGCATAAACTTTTTACGACCACGGTAATAATCGATAAGTTTGTTTTTAATGATACGGTCGAGGTAGGTTTTAAAAGTGCTTCTTCCTTCAAAATTGCAGAGGGAGTCGGTGAGTTTTATAAAAATATCCTGGGTGAAGTCTTCGGCGTCCTGAGATTGCAAACCCTTCAGGATGAAAACTCTTTAAATATAAATCCAGTATTTTTCGAACAGGACAGTAAAAGCGTGTTTTTCTCCCCCCTTGTAGGCTGTGATTAGCCTGTCGTCCCCCGCGGCTCCCTTTTTGTTTTTTATCTCTGTAGTCATCGCGTATATCCGCTGGTTTTGGGCAAGAAATATCCCCCGGAAAATTTCGAATGTTAAAATATGACCAATCCATTTTCGAAAATCAAGGGGAATGGAAGCAGCTGTCCTCCCGGGGGAAAAAATTAACGCTGGTTCACTTGGCTCCAGCCCGGGAACCCACAGCTCGCAGGTTCTGCCTGCAATAGCGAAGCCAGAGCACTCCAATCAGTGCAGTTCATGCGCGTTACAAAGCTCTGTCTGCAGTTGTATCGCCGACATTCTGTCACTGGCGGCAAGCCCTTCGATAGACTCAGGAACCGACGCACTCCCTGCGTTCCCAGTCTGGAGACGGGGAACGAGTTTATTGTGTTATCCTATCGGCCAAGGCCCTCCGGTTGACCTTGATGAAGATGGCGACAACCGGCCAATCGGTTTAACCCATACTTTCCCACATGGCGAAAAAGTTATTCTCGCCTACCTCGTTCTCCGCTTTAAAGGGACAAACAGTTTGATTTCAAATTAGCGGCAAAAAAGATTTTGGTTTGATCGAAGACTTGCAGAAAAAAAAGGCCCGGTTTGAATCAGGCAACCATACAGAAAAATAAGGAGGCGGCGATGAAAAAAAACAAGCGCATTCCTGCTGAGTTTAGACATAAGCATCTGTACACTGCAAACAGTTGAGGCGCAGTGCTACCGGCTTGTTACCGGCTCTTTCTGCAGTGGTGGTGCAGATAATCAGCGATGACAATGCCCGGGTGACCGCATTGGCCGGCAAGTGGCTGTTCTGCACGATCGGGATGCCGATGCAGGGTTTCACCGGGCACAGTGGAACGGTACTGATATGAGCGGCAGGGTTGTCGCCAGCGGTGTGTATATTTATCGCCTGGGAGTGCGATCGGCAGGAGGAAAGGTCTTTACCGCGGTGAAGAAAATGAGTCTGATGCGATAATTAATGCACCGAAGATCGTTTCGCAGATATTTCTGCAACGATCATTAATCAGGTTCGATAACTGTTGCTCAATGGTCTTTACAAAAGCGGTGATTTACCTTGAATTTGGTGAAGAAGATAAATTTACAGTCCATTCATGGAGTTGTCCAGGCTTTTGTTGATTTTTCGCATCTTTTTCAAATCCACCTTAAGCTGTCGACGATCATCCGTTTGCAAACCAAAATTACTCCCCGGCAGATCGGTAAATTGTGGATAAATCAGCGTTGAAATCGTTTCTTTTTGTGCCTGTCTGCGCGCCAGCGCCAGCTTGCGGTGGTATTCCTTGGTATTGAACTCGATCGCTGCAGAAGATATCTTCTGTGCCGGAAACAAATCGACCGGATAGGTATCGCGAACGGAGGTGATAATTTTCCCGACACCATCGACGGCGCCGAGGGATGAATATTTGTAGTGATCACCTTCGAGTTCAAAAATCAGCGATTCGGGCTGGATGTATTGCACTTTAAGCTCGTTCCATTGTCGCTTTTTCAGGCAATAGCGAATAGAAGTTGGTGCGAATTGCATGCCGGTTTTCTGGCGCGGCAGGTTGCTGACGATGAGAGAGGCAAAGCTCGCGTGAGAACGATACTCCGCCAAACAATTTTTAACGCGTTCGTGTTCGGCAGCGGAAAAATTCGCATAGTTTTGCGGCATGTTTTGCCAGACCAGCACACCGGTTTTATCACACCAGTACATCCAGCGGTCCGAAGGCATGCAACCGTTGTTGATGATGAGGTTAAACCCCATTTTTTTTATATTTTCAATATCAGTGCGTATTGCCTGATCCGAGGGTGCGGTGATTTTGCCGTCGGGCCAAAAGCCGTGATGCACGATGCCGATTTGGAAAAATTTTTCCCCATTAAGATAAGGCTGTGGGTTTGATGTATTTGCCAATAGAATACGATAATCTTTAATGCCGATATAACTGTTCGCCGAATCGATAACTGCGCCGTTGCCAATTAACTTGAGATTGACCGAATAGAGCTGTGGATTTTCCGGACTCCAGAGTTTAAGGCCGGAAAGTTTCAAATTCATCGGCTCACCGGCACGCCCCAGCATAACAGCTACAAGTGTATCGGCGTCAAAAATGGCAGCTTCAACAAAACTTGCCGGAGCTGCTGCGGATGTTTCAATTTCAATGCTAACACTGCTGTCTTTGACGCTTGTCGTGTAATCGACGCTGCGCAAATAGGTATCCGGCACGGGTTCAAGCCACACTGTTTGCACAATGCCATGGCCGGCAAAGGCATCGATGATGGTACCGGAGAAGGTGCAACGATCCGCTTTTACCCCGATTAGGAGTTCATTTTCTCCCGCTTTCAGATATTTCGTAATTTCAGCCGTCAAGCGTGTTTCACAGTTATCAAAAGTGAAATGTTGAACGCCGTTCAAATATACGGTGGCTGTACCGATGATGCGGTCAAAATGCAATAAAATTCGTGATTGCTGCCAGTCGGCGGGCAGCTTGAATGTTTGACGATACCACATACAGGGTTGCGATTCCATCACCCCGGAAAGATTTGATTCTATGGGGAAGGGAATAAGAATGCGGCGACTCAGGTCTTTGGCAATTGGCGGATTTTCCAAATTGGCGGCAAAATCGAATTGCCAGGTCCCGTTTAAATTTTTCCATCGGCTGCGTTCGAATTGCGGCCGGGGATAGGCATTGTGGACATTTTCAGGGTTGATATATTGTGACCATTTCGTCAGTAAACCAGCGTCGGCCGGATGCCAATCAGTAACGGAATAATAGCTGAGGATGATGCCGGTAAGGAAAACCAGAGCCAGGCGTGTATTCGTCATCGTTGCTTCTACCAAAAACAGATTGAGTTAAATAATTATCTTATCCAACGTCCCTGTTTTGATTAAAGCTTGACTCCCCGGCCCTGGAGATTCAATCCGCCGGTGCGGATCCGAAAGGATTTCATTGCATGATATGTATGAGGATTCATACCTGATAACAGGATGATATGGGGAAAGATTTTTTGAAAGAATGTCCTTAAAAACAGAGTCAAACAGTATTTTTCAAAGAGGAGCAGGATTTGGATTCTCTTCCCGCAAAAACAGAGTAACTTGACGAGAAGCAAAAGCCCCGTGTGCCTAACTCCACAGGGCTTTTACAAATTCAGATACCCCGGTATCCTTCCAGGGCCAGGATAGAATCCTGTCCTAGCCTCAGCGAGCGCTTTTATGTTTTGACCTGCCATCCCTGGCAGGCGGCCCGATTGAGCTAAATCCTGTCCTGAGTATCGCCTTTTGTATTATACATTTTAAGTATTTGGCAATGTTGTAACAGGGTGAGTTTTCATCCACCGCTGCTTTAAGAGTCCATCAGGTAAATTAGTCGACATAATTGCCTTCGCCGTTATCACAAACAACGGCGTCATTGCCGATTGCGACAAATTTGCGGAACGTATTATCGTGGGTTTCGGCGCTCATATAAACGCCACAGCCCTGGTCGTATGCTGCACATTTGGAAAAATAGTTATTATTGGCTTTATCGGCGAGCACGAATCCATCCCAGGCATTGGCCGTACAACTATTGTTATCACCGGTGTTATAATCACCCGCGATGATGACAAAACCACTGTGGTTGTTGTCATCACAAATATTGGTTTTGAAGCTATTACCGTGGCTATGGAAAGTCAACACGCCATCCCAGTCATTCCAGCGCATTCGGTTGCCTTTGATGAGGTTATTGTGCGCTGCCGTGCTGTAGTATCCAACAGTGTTATTATCCAGTTGCAAATTATTTTTGACGACACAATTTTCAGCGACGCCAAGCCAGATGCCGTAGAATGCGCCATGAACCGTATTATGCGAAACCCGTACCCGGTCGGCATTCCAGATATCGATTCCCGAACCATATGGCCCACCATTGATGACGGCAAAACCTTGTACCTGTACTCGGGAAGTGTGCCAGATATGGATGCCGCCGTAAATCTGTGTCAGCCCGGCGTTTTGAGCGGTGAGCCGAATGCCGGGTGTTGTAATAAATACATTTTCGCTATAAATGCCGGCAGCAACTTCGATTTTATCACCGGGGAAAGCTGCGTCAACGGCTGATTGAATCGTGGGATATGTAGTACTGGGCACAGAAAGCTTGGCGGCAATGCCTCTCGTTTTGTTCGTTTTGTGCAATGCCATTTTTTTGTACTTTTCAGCCTGCACCAGTTTTTTGCTATAAAACTCATCCATTTTGGCCTGCATTTTTATCGGCAACTGATACACTACCTCCACAGAAACCTGTTGCTCTTCCGCAGGGGGAAGTGGATTTTGTTTTTGACAGGCAACAAAACCGGCAATTATGAAAACCGGGAATACAATTGTAAAGCGTTTCATAAAACCTCCTTGTTTTTGTTGAAATGCCTTTGTTGTTATTGTTTCATCGGTTCAGCCCAGTCTGAATTTCTAACAAAAATGGTATATTGAACGTATGGTTTTCCCTGGTCGGTCATTTCAGATAGGTCTGGCGCCGGGAGCAATTGAATGGCCGTGGTAAGCCTGCCTAGTTTATCGTATGGGTTGGGCTGTGCATTCATGGATTGTGATTACCTTTTTCCTGTTATTCCGTTTTTTTCTGCTGGCATTAGAATTAAAGAGAATATATATTCCGCGGACTAACGATATGACCCTGTCCGCCGGGTGAGTTTGTTTTGTCAATCGTAGAATCCCGCCGTTCATTCCGGTGGGGGTTCCCTGGTGAATAGGTATATTGAGCTTAAATCTCCGACGAGCATCAAACCGCAATTGCTGCGAAGATAAAAATGAATTGAGGTAAAAATGAACATAGAACTGATCGGTGTACCACTCGACCTCGGCGCTGACCACCGCGGCGTGGATATGGGGCCGGCGGCTATTCGCATCGCCGGTCTGGTAAAAAATTTGTGTGAGTTGGGAACGCACCTTGTCGATCGTGGTGATTTGCAGGTGGAAATACCGGAAGTACTGAAATTCGACAATCCCAAATTAAAATACCTGCCGGAAATCACCGCGATCAATTCACAACTCGCGACAGTGGTCGGTGAAATTCACCGGCGGCAAAATTTTCCGCTCGTGCTCGGTGGTGATCATGCCGTCGCAATCGGCACGTTCAGCGGGACAGCCGCGTTTTATCAGCGACAAAATCAGGATATTGGTTTGATCTGGATCGACGCACACGGCGACATGAACAGTGAAAAAACCACACCATCGGGCAACATTCACGGCATGCCTTTCGCCGTGTTGTTGGGTGAAGGTGCACCGGAGCTCACCGGAATCGGCGGTAATTTCAATAAAATCAAAGCTGAAAATGCTGTTCTTGTCGGCGTTCGCGATCTCGACGCCAGCGAACGCGAGCATATCAAAGAATCCGGTATCACTGTATTTTCGATGGCGGAAATCGATCGTCGTGGCATGCATGAGGTCATACTCGAAGCTATCGGGTACGCTTCTGCCGGTACCGCCGGATTTCATCTCAGTTTTGATATCGATGCCCTCGATCCGGTTGCAGCGCCGGGTGTCGGCACGCCGGTTGAAGGGGGGTTGACATTACGGGAAGCGCATATCATCATGGAAGCCATCGCCCGTTGCGGCAATATGGTTTCACTGGAAATGGTCGAGGTTAATCCCATTCTTGATGTGAGAAATACTACGGCTAAAGTAGCGGCGAATCTTGTTCTAAGCGCTATGGGAAAAAGGATATTGGGGTAACTTTTTACCCCAATATCTATCTGCATAAATGCAGCCTTTGCTGCTCGCAGTTCAACGGAATTTAAAAAAGCCAGCTCCCGCCGGCTTTTATCGCTTAATTTTTCTCGGTTATCCCGGAGGGTTGCGTCCCGCCAGATCGCCCGAAACTGACAATCACCGCTTCGTCCACCTGGCGTGCACTGTATGGTGTTGCTTTGATAAGGTCAAATACGACACGCGTAAATCCTTCCTCGTGATAAGCGATACGGGCGCGTTTGACCACGCCTCTGTTGATTTCGAAAGTATCATTCGTTGCCATATTGCGCAGGTAGTAAATTCCCGGTAAATCGATTGACAGGCGGGGCGGGTTCCGGTATTCATCCGTTTCAAACGGTACTTTGCCGTTGCAGATAATCGCGAAAGTGGAATCGTTAAAAGCTTCCACATTGCGCACCAGCGAGCCGTCGGGGATAGCCGGTGTCTTTTCAAAGGCAAAAATGGTAAAATCCACCCGGCGGTTGCGTTCACGACCTGCCGCTGTGGCATTAGTCGCCACCGGCCGGTCTTCACCGTAGGGCACCGGCATAAAAAAGCGGCTGCCGTTGACGCCGTGATCAGTGAGGTATGACTGAACGGAACCCATGCGTCGCATCGATAGACCCATATTATAAAAAGCCGAACCGACATTGTCCGTATGCCCGGAGATCCAGACTTTTGAATTGGGATAAGTGTTAAGAATATCTGCAACTTTTTCCATCGTGCTCGATTGTGCCGGTTGAATTTCCGCACTATCGAAGTCAAAATTGATGCGCAGGGACATGTGTATCTGGCTGTATTTTCCGTCTGCGGTGCTGCTGTCAGCGCTGATTTCAATTTTCCCCTGCGAGGTCAACGCGATTTGTTTGATGTATTCCAGGCGCTTTTTCATCTCGTCTTCCAGTGCCCGTGTCCGTTCTTCGGAATCTTCCGCCCGCTGGCGTGCATCCTGGATCGCTACCAGTTCATCGGCCAGTTGCCGCTCGAGCAAGGTCAACCTTCCGGAATCGATAGGGATACGTCGTGGCGTCAGGTTGTTGAAAGTAAATGTCACTGAAAACCGGTGCGCGAATTGGTCAAAATTATCTAACGGTGAAAAGGCATAATCGATTTCCGTGCTGGCGTTGGAAAGCCATTCCATCGGCATTTTCAGGCCGAAACCGGCAGCCCAGCGCGAGGCTTCAAAATCGTGCCATTTATAACCGGCGCGTACTTTCAGGGTTTTGCCGAAATCGATTTCCGTACCGGTGTAATAGCGCAAATCTTTTTCCGCCCTCACTTTGGCAATATCTGCGGCGATGTTCCAGCGGTATTTTTTGCCGAAAGGAAGGCGAATGCCGATGCCGCCGCGAATGGTTTCCGGCAATAATTCTGCCCGTTCGATAAACTTGAGTTTGGTGACGGTAAAATTCTGCAATGTAGCGCCGAAAGACAGGTATTTGAGCTGATAAATAGCACCGACATCGACGCCGATGGCGCTTGCTGATTCACCGGCGAGGTCCTGACGGATCAGTTTGCTGCCGGCGCCGAACGAGAGTTTGCGATTAAACACGTTGGTTTCCATGCCGTAACCGAACGAAAGCATAATGTCGTTCGATGATGTCGTCGTCGCCAGTTTTTCAAAATCAGCATTTAAATCCTGGAGATCCCCATGGCTGAAATAGGTCACACCAAAAGCGCCAACACCCCAGAACAAAGGGATCGAAAATTCAAAATCACCCTGGCGTGTATCGCCGATCCAGTTGTGGAAATTGGTGGCCAGCTTGGCTTTGCGCAAGAGACCGAGTCCGCCGACGTTGTAACGCAACAGATTATAATCATTGGCCATGCCGGTAAAAGCTTCGCCCATGCCCACCTGGCGCGCATTGGGGCTAATGCGTAAAAAAGGCACCTGTGCGCTGGCAGTTTCCTGCAGAAAAAAGAGCAGGCCGCAAAGGAAGAGCAGAACGCGGCCATTTATCAGCCAATTTTTATATCTGTAAATATCGTTTTCTTTCCAGTTCATGATAATCCTTTGCTGGTCATTTAGCGCACAATCACGAATTTTCTGAGGAATGTCACTCGTTCGGTCTGTCCGAGTTCATCGGTGAATGAACCCACAAGCCGGGCGAAATAGGTGCCGCTGCCAACCTGAACTCCGCTGTCGTTGGTAAAATCCCACCACCGTCCCTGGGTGGTTGAGCGGGTTTCCTTGCTGATGTTGGGGCCGCGATCGAGATTTAGATCACCGGCGTTGATGACTCGTACGGGTTCGCCTGCGAGGTTATAAATTTCTATTTTATGCAGACTCAGGCTGCCGGTATAGGCTTCGATGCGCATGCGCATAGTCTCGCCGGAGCTCACTTTATAAGGATTCGGGGCGAATTTCAAATTGATCGCTCCGGGTCCTTCAACAGGCTCCCCGCCGACCGGTGTACCGATCATGTCGAGAAAAACAATAGCGGTATCGAGATCGAGATATTGGGCGACGAACTGATTGCCGGCCAAGGTTTCGAGACGGCCGTTCTCTCTTCGCGCCGCTTGCCCCGTGACGATGTTAATCCCCTGCAAACTATAAAATTCACCCGTTGAATAAACCGTACCGCCACTTGTATTCGGCACTTCGAATAGTGTGATCGTTTCCAGGTCATTCGTTCGCGCATCGATTATTTCGGCAAAAATACTGTCCCGCGCCGGTGATAGATCGTGATCATTTTCGTTGGTGATATGCAAATAAAGAGAATCGATTGTACGAATTTTCTGGTTTTCCGTTACCGGCCCGGTCTGGGTTTCAACGGTCAAGACAGCCCGGGTGCGCTCGACGACAAGTATTGAATCGGCTGAAATGTCCGAGGGATCGACCGGGTCGGTGTAGCGCACGATCAGGATATCGCGGTCGTGTAATTCCATCACTCCGTTATTGGTACCGATTGCCTGACGGATAAATCCCGGTATGCCGGAGACCGAAAAATATTCGGGTGAGCCACCCAGACGGTTCAGTTCCAGCGAATCCGTATCACCGCTTTGCAGCGCGTGCAACTCTACTTTAAATTTTGCAATGTTTCGCCGGCCTAAATTGGCATCGGTGAGGGAAACAAAAATGGCGTTGGGTTCGCCGTTGTCGGTATCGGATTTAAGACGAACAACCTCCACATCGCGGACATTTTGACTGTCGACAAACTTGATCGTCGATGGCGAAGATTCGACACTTTCCCAGTCTACTGCCCAATCCTCGAGGATGGGGGAAACAGAGGTGTTGTTGGTATTGAAAAGCGCCTCGAGACGGATACGATTTACTGTTGCCAGTGCCGAGATATTGGTCAGCACGTTTTCAAAACTGCTCTCCTGATCGCTGACTGAAAAGCTGTGTACGCGGTCACCGGTATCAGCATCGATGACATTGATCACCAGGCTGATTTCATCGCGGTCAGCCGGGTTGGGTGGCAGGATCGTGGTACCGCTGATTTTTTGCCAGTTGGTGATCGAGCTCGCCGTCGTGTCTGCGATGACCGTTGTAAGTGCCCGGCCAACATTTTCGGTGTCAAAATAATGATAGTGCAAATTGAGGCTGTTGAGCCGTACAGTGCGCAAGGGATTATCCGTTTGCAATTCCGCCCGTACCTGATAAAAACGGTCGCCATCATGCAGCGGATTGATAAGATAATTATTTTCATACCATGAATCCGGCCCGATTGGTCCAATCCACTCGGCAGCCTCCAAATCGGCTAAAATTGTCGCCGTACGTATTTGAAAACGCAAATTGGTGCCGTCTTCGATGACGGCGTTAAACGTGAGTGAATCGAAATTTACAGCACGGCCGAGACCGCGCTCTTTCCCTAAAATATAATTGCGGGTTTTGTAGCCCAGCACCAGCACATCGCGGTCGCTGATGACCAGCATTTCATCATTATCAAGGCGTGTCGCCGAGAACATTTTATTTACCCGCGGGGTAAATTCCCAAACGATCTGCTGCTGCGCCATGTTTACTTCAATGACACGGTTATTGCCGGCGTCGGCGATCAATACATTGCCGTTGTTGAGAAATTGGGCATCGACAGGTTCCCGCAGGTGGGTGACATCAATGCTGGGGACATTATCTTCGCCAAATTGTTGCTTCACGCTAAAATCATTTTCATCCAAAATATAAACCACATGCCGGGCCTTGTCGGTCACCAGGAGTTCCCCTGGCCGGTATTCGACATCGACAGGTTCAGCGAGTATCGCTTCACCGCCTGATTTGAAAAATACGGCCGAATCAGCTTGCAGAGAGAGAAAAATGATGCGTGAATTGCCTTTGTCGCAAATGATGACCCGGGAACTGTCGATGATCGTGATGGCTGCTGCAGGTTCATTTAAACCCTGCTCAAAGGTCCAGACAAGAGAACCGTCAACATAGTTAAACATTAACACTTTGTCGTTGCCGCCATCGGTCACCAGCATGCCGTCGAAAGTGTTTGCCGGGCTGCCGTCGAAGGCGCGGGCTTTTACCGGCGCGAGTAGATAATCAGGATCGTCAACAAAATCGGAACCAAAGGTGCTGACGACTTTTTTGGTCACGGAGTTGATGGTGTAAACTTTGCGTGAAAAGGCGTCCGTCACCAGAAAAATATCGGTGTTGGGAATGGGCACTTTGTTGAAATCGAGCGGATTCTGTACGGCGCCGAGATTAACGGTGTCGATATGGCCCAAACCACCCTGGAGAATTTGCACCATGGTTTCCGAGTTGGTGTCAGTCGTATTGATGCTGCTCAATCTGATGGTGCTGTCGACAACGACTGAGCGGCTGGAATCAATCCGGGTAAAAAGTGGATTGCCGTCCTGCCATTCCGGATTCTGCCCCAAAACGAGGCCTTGCGCTATAAAAAACAACATGGCCAAAGCTGCACCCTTACGGGCGTTTTTTATAAGCTGCGGGGTTTCAAAAAATCCTTTTTGCATATGATTTCCCTGGTAGGATTTAGATTTTGGCGATTAACAAGGAAAGAATTTCAGGTACCATGACTTCCCTTAAGCCCATTTATGCATCTGGTCGCTTAATTCCTTTGCAGAACTGTCCTGATTCATTTCATTGCCGGGGGCGTCGTCTGTTTTTCAGGTCATTTTAAAACGGGTGCGCAATATCGTTTTAATTTTTTAAATAGCTTTAATCATCTGAAAACAGGGTTTACAAATATGGAAAATAAAACAAGAAAAATCAATAAAAATCTTACAGTTGCATAGGAAAAAAGGTGACTGTTAAACACCCTACCCGCATCGCTGCAGGCTCGGCCTGAAAGCTGCCTGACATTTTAAAAAAACAGTTGGCTTTTGGCTATTTGCTTTTGGCAAAAAGCTAGCGCTATAACCCTGGCCGGCAATCCAAGCTTTTTATTATCAACAGGAAGGAGCACTGCAAAAACTATATTCACCGACAGGATTTTTCTCTGTTTGTTAATCTTTCAAAGTACAGGCAATGTCGCACAAATGCTGCTTTTCACCTTTACCGGTAAAATAATTCTTGAATTGAATGAACAAAGCCTCTATCTTTGCCGTCGATTTTTTTCATTTGAAACAGATGGATTTTTTAAAAAGGAAAATAGCATGTCAGATTTGACAGGAAAACAAAAACGATATCTTCGCAGCTTGGGCAATGGCCTGAAAGCAACGCTTTTTATCGGCCAGAATGGTGTGAGCAAAACGGTTGTGGAAGCGGCGGTTGAGGGGCTCACTGCTGCGGAATTGATTAAAGTTCGCCTGCAGGATGGCTTCCTCGACGACCGTAAGAAAGCGGGCGCCGAGCTTGCAGAAGAAACAGGTGCCGCGGTCGTGCAATATCTGGGGAAAACTATTCTGCTTTACAAAAAAGATGCAGAGAACCCGTCGATTACTTTGCCTGTATAAAACCTCTCGAAGCCGTTAAATATTTTGTGCAAGCGGGTTGGGGAAAAACGGCGGGCTCAAAAAAATTTGAGCTGGATTTTTTTCCCCAGAACCTCGGCATAACGCTGCAGCAGGCCGATGGATACCACACCGATGTTTTTCTCGATTTTGACGATTTCCTCCACCGATACATCCATCATTTGAGCGGCTTTTTCGGTCGTGATCCCCTGATCTTCCCGCGTTGCCCGTAAAAGCGCGCCGATTTCTTCCTGAATAAATTCGGTCATTTTATAACGGTCTTCTTTTTTATCCGCCATGTTATCCTCCTGCTTGCCCGTTTTTATGCTGCAAACTGGTGACGCGCAAAATGCTTAACAGCAGAATTACCACGCCAAGCCACTGAACCCGTTCGAGAACTTTATCACGGACAAAATATTCCAGGATGACCGCGGTGAGCGGAAAAGCCAGTTCACAGATCGTAGCGACGGAGGCCCTGATACGTTTGAGACCAAAATAATAGAGAAAAACGGCCGGCCCGCCAACGAGCAAAACGATGGTGAGCAGAACACTCCACTGCGATGCGGAAACTGCCGGCACTTGCGGCAGCAATCCGAGAAACAGGACGAGCAGAAATGAGATCACGCTGGCGATGATGAAGCGAAAATAGGTGGCGAATTCAAAGGGCACGTTTTTCAACGCACGTTTGCTGAAAACGGTGGAACAGCCAAACGAAGCGGCTGCGATCAACGCATAAACTGCCGCCTCGGTCACTTTATCACCGGAATGGAGATTGGGCAGGTTCAGACCGAACGTCATCAGATAGGCGCCGGCTATCGCCAGGGATGCCCAGAAAATAAAACGCGGCGAAAGTTTCTCGCGCAATAAAACTGCGGCGAGAAAAATGGCAAAAACCGGCTGCAATTTCTGGATGAGCACGACGATGGAGAGATTGATGAAATCCACATAAAACAAAGCTTTGGTAATCGCCAGGGTGCCGGTAACGCCGCCGATGGCGGCCACACCAAAAAAGGCGAGAAAATCAATCGGCTGCAAAGTTTTAAGGGTTTTGAGTTTTTTATACAAAAACGGTGTGAGCAGAAGGCTGACACAGGTGGTTTCGAGAAAGACGACGAGTGCGACCGGCAATCCATGCAAGGCCGGCCGTAAAATGATACCATCAAGCCCCCAGAGTGCGGCAGCGAGAATGACGAAAAGCGGTGCAAATCGATGCATTGATTATCTATATTTTTTTTGTTCCACGGTAAATAATTTCAGGCAAGTTATATATCAACAATTTTGTTTATTTACAAATGAAATAAATAATTTCTTTTTTGGACCCGGTCAGGGATTAAAGTCCGGCCCGGGCATCAGCATCAGCGCAAAAGCCCGAGCGTGAAAACGAAAGCTTTATCGTTATAATCGTTAAAAGTGATCGTATAATCGAGATTGATCATGATCTGGAAATTATAAGTGCGAAACAGGCGTATGCCACTGGTCAGCGCGATTTCAAAGCCATCATTTTCACGATTGTCCTCAAGCCACTCATTCGCCTGCTCGTCCCAGTAACCAAAGGCATTTTCATGGGAAACCCAGTGAAAGCCGAATGCTCCGCCGATATAAGGGCAGATATCGGTTTGCGTTAGCAGATATTGGGTGTAGATATTTGTGGCGAATCCTTTTCTGCTGGCGAACTGCATGCCCACGGACCATTTTTCGATATCGTAACCGGCGCGGAAATCGATGGCGAATGAATCATCGATGTTATCGTAACCATTCTGCGGATAAAGATAGCCAAAAGAGAACCCGCTGGTTTTATGGGCGGCACGACGCAGCGGCTTTTGATTTTCGACTTCGGTAATTGTACCAACCTGCGCTGTTTTTGCCAGGGGCTCGCTGCGAACGATACTCATGGCAACCCGCTTAATCACTGTGTCCAAGTCTTCAACGGAGTAGGATATTGTGTTATCCGCCAGTATCGTTTTTCCGGATTTTACATCGAGGTGAATATATTGCACGATGATTTTCTCACCCAGACGGCTGAGGCGACAGAGCACAACCTCATCTGCAGCGGCATTTTTGCCGAGTTCCAGCGCACAGCTTTCTTCGTAGCACGGTACTTCGGCGTCAGGGGCGATCTGGATAATTTGTGCATCAGACAGGTTTTCCAAATCCATTTTCAGCAACATTTCGGTTGTGACGATGGCGCTTTCGTCCAGTCCTATAGCATGTATCGGTGCGATGGCAATTCGTTTTTGCGCGCTAAGCACAGTGGTTAAAAAAAGAATTCCAAAAATGATCATTTTACACGATTTCATAATTTCCTCCATGTTTGATTGGGACAACTGGAAAAAAAAGTGCTTCAAAACTTGACATCACAAGGATACAAAAGAGACTACTGTTAATTGTCATGGAATTGTCAAAAGTTCCACTAAAAATTGTCTTTCGTCTCGTGCGGAACAATACTGTCATGAAATTGGAAATTAAATTATAAGCAAGGCTTATTTTTAATAATTAATTTTTTGATGAATAATAAAGGGAGATCAACGGCTTTTTGCTTAATTCCGGGCGTGACCGTGCGAGAACTCAGATTTAACGGCATACCGGTGTTTCAAGTTTTTTTTCTGCCGGTCGATGTTCAACGATGATAAAACTCATGAATTCGTTGCTAAATTTCGATGGCATTTAGCGATATTCAAACTCTCATCATTATATAAGGATAAGGATGAACGATGAAAAAAGTACTCTGCATCGGTCTGGCGATATGTGTGATTGTTGGCTTTGCCCAGGCGCAGCAAACCGTTAAAATCGGTTTGAATTATCCGGAAACAGGCCCGTATTCAGTCCAGGGACTGGATCAGTTGCGGGCAGCGCAACTTGCAGTGGAAGAAATTAATGCGGCGGGTGGTATTCTCGGCAAGAAAATCGAATTGGTGAAAAGAGATTCGAAATCAAAGGCCAGTCTGGCAAAAAAGAATGCTGCTGAACTCATCGACACCGAAGGTGTGAGTATGATTTTCGGTGGTTCGGCGAGCAGTGTCGCCGTTGCCACAGGCCATGTCGCTTATGAGAAGAATATTCCGTTTTTTGGGACGTTGACCTACTCCACTGCGACGACGGGTAAAGATGGGCATCGTACGACTTTTCGTGAATGCTACGATGCCTGGGCGGGCGCCAAAGGCATTGCCTCCTATCTCAAGGAAAATTACAGCGGTAAAAAATATTATTATATCACGGCTGATTATACCTGGGGTTGGACCACCGAAGCTGCGGTACGAAAATTCTCCGGAACCGAGGATAAAAAGGCACATAAAGGCATGATAACTCCCTTCCCCGGCGCAAGCGAGGGTGATTTTAAAAAGGCGTTGAGTCTGGCAAAAATTATTAAACCGGACGTGCTGGTGCTGGTACTCTTCGGTAAGGATATGTCCACAGCGATCCGCATTGCCACTTCCATGGGGCTGAAGCAAAACATGCAAATCATCGTTCCTAATTTGACCCTGGGTATGGCAGCGTCAGGAGGCGCCAAAGTGATGGAAGGTGTGATCGGCGCATTGCCGTGGACCTGGCAGGTGCCTTATAAATATGGTTATAAGCGTGGTCAGAAATTCGTTGAAACATTTGCAACAAAATATAACCGTTATCCCAGTACCTCAGGCGCCAGCGCCTATACGATTCTTTATGAATACAAAGCCGCTGTCGAGCGCGCCGGTTCTTTTGCCACCAATCAGGTTATCAAAGCGCTGGAAGGGCATAAGTACAGCTTGCTCAAAGATGATCAGTTCTGGCGGAATTTTGATCACCAGTCGGTGCAGACAGTGTATGCTGTTAAATGTAAGTCTGCAAATGAGGTTTTGAAAGACAAATACAAGCTGGATTATTTCGAAATATTAAGCGCCAAAGCCGGTGATGCGGTATTCATCACGAAGGATGAGTGGGTGGCAGCGCGCAAGGCAGCCGGAAAAGCTCCTGAACTGGAGCCGTTGCGCAGCTCAGCTTCGGAATAACCTGTACCCGGTAAAAAGAGTGTCGACGCCGTTTTCAATGTTTCTGAAGGAAAATTAAAGCGGCGTCCGCCCGGGGGAAACCTGAACGGAATGATTATAAAACGGTTCCTGTGACCATGGCCATCATGTAAATTCTCGCCTGAATCGAAGAACGGCCATGCTGAACACGAAATATGATGAAAGAATGTCTCCGAGGAGAGATCCGATGATGATTCTGCCCCTGTGGAAAAAAGCGAAATTGCAATATAAAATTATGATATCAGTTGTTCCAGCTGTCATTTTGCTCCTGTTAATTGTCATGGTGAGTTACTCTTCCGGTAAAAAAAATGCAATTACTTATTCGGAAGCCACATTAGCCCTCATCAAAAGGCAGGCAAATTCCAGCATCAACAGAATTCTGGAACAAAAATTTAATCAATTCCGCAACTGGACGGAAGAAGATGTTTATGGCCTGTCCATCGAATTCGAAACGCTCGGTGAGCTGGAACAAACTATCACTAAAATGGCGCACAGCGATTCCGGCTTCATTGCGCTGCTGCTGGTCGATAAATCCGGGAAAGTGCTGCTTTCTTCTTTTAATAAAGACCTGGATACAGACTTAAAGGGGGCGAGAATCGAAGTGCCGCAATCAGCTTTTGAGCAAATGCCGCACAGTTTTTTCTATTCTGGGAAATCATTGATTTCCATGTTGAACCTGGACTTTGCCAGCGCTGCTGTTTTTGCCTTTCCTTCCCATGCGACTACTGAAGAAGTGAACGGCGCTTTTTTGGCTGTGCTCGACTGGCGGCTGATCCAGAATGAGATCATGAGCAATTACGTAACGCTGAAAGACAATGGGTTCGTCGATGCCTCTGTTTCCCTGGTCAATTCTAAAACATGGGATTGCCTGGCCCAGGCCGGCAATGAATCTCTTAACCGTGATTTTTTAAAATCAAGTGAAATAAAAGACTGGGTTGGGGAAAACGATTTTGGTTCAATTGTCGGTTTTTCGCTGAACGGGGCGGCAGTTTTCACCTCTGCCCGCGCCTTTGATAATCATTCCGGGCTGGAGTTTGAAACAAATCTGATATTGCTCAATTTTATCCCCGAAGATAATGTTCTCGCCGATGTAAAATCATTGCTATTCACTTCCATTATTCTGGCTGGTGTAGGAATCTGCATTTTGTTTGCTCTGACCTTCGTCATCGCCGTTTTTATCAGCAGGCCGATAGTTGAGCTGAAAAATGCGGCAAAGAAAGTGACTGCTGGTGATAACACGGTTTCAGTGCAGCTTAATGTTGAAGATGAAATCGGCCAATTGGGTGAAGCTTTCAACCTCATGGTCGAAGCGATATCATCATCGATGGATGAGGCGGAAAAACAGAACCAGGCCGCCAGCGATGCGGCACAAAAAGCGAAAAAGGCTCAGGAAATTTCCATAAAACAGCAACGGGATTTGACGCAAAACGTCGAGTTCCTGTTAAATGAGATGGAAAAATTTGCCAATGGCGATCTCACATTAAACATTACACGTAAAAATGACGATGCGATCGGTAAGCTTTTTGACGGTTTTAACCGGTCTGTCGCCCGGATAAAAACAATGCTTCTGCAAGTGCAGCAAACAGTTCTGAAAACCGCGCGGCTCAACGACAGTGTCTCATCGCAAACGCAACAAATCAACGATGGCGCAATCCGGCAATTAAACCAGGCGATGGAAGCGGCCAGCGCTGTTGAAGAGATGTCGCTCACATCGGATGAGAACGCCAAAAACGCTTCGGCTGCCGCCATGGCTGCCGGCACTTCCGGCGATAAAGCACGGGAGGGGGGAGAAATCGTTATTGAAACCATCAAGGGGATGAATAAAATCACCGAGGTCGTCAACCATACTTCCAGCGTCGTACAGTAATTGGGCAAAAGCAGCGATCAGATCGGTGAGATTGTCAGCGTGATTAATGAAATTGCCGACCAGACCAATTTGCTCGCTCTCAACGCCGCGATTGAAGCGGCGCGCGCCGGTGAACAGGGCCGGGGTTTTGCCGTTGTCGCCGATGAAGTGCGCAAGCTTGCCGAACGGACAACCAGTGCGACAAAAGAAATCGCGACGATGATCAAACAGATTCAGACGGAAACCCGCAAATCGGTCAAAGCGATGGCCGAAGCGACGCAAAATGTCGAAGAAGGGAAAAAACTGGTGGATGATGCGGGGCGTTCCCTCGACACGATTATCGCCAATTCCCAGGAGGTAATCGAAAGTATTACCCAGGTTGCCAGCGCCAGCGCCGAGCAGTCCAGTACCAGCTCATCTTTGTCGAAGTTGATCGACTCCATCAACACCGTAACGAGAGACCAGGAAAGCGGCACCAAAGGGATAGCTTCTTCGATTAACGATTTATCGAACCTGATGCAGGAACTGCAGGCACAGCTCAGTGAGTTTACTCTTGGAACGGAAAACAGACCGGTCGGGCAGATATCTAACAGCATAGATGGCGAGCCCGCCGCTGTGACGATCGTTTAATGTGCTCGGGCTGTGTGACCCGCCCTGTTTTAGTTGCAACAAGCGCTGTTTTAAAATTACATTTGCATATAATCGCATGTATCTGTCTATCCCTAGCTGTTTATGCTCAGGTAATGCTTCTCTGGCGCACGCTGAACGAGATACAAGCTCATCCCTGCAATTGCCTTTCCAGATCCCCAAAATATTTAGCAATGTATTTCACAACGGCCGAAAGCATCAATTTACCGATTTAAATTTTGCCTATTAGCAGAAAGATTTGTATCATTGGCAGCGGATCGAATATGGCCTGAACAGCGGCCGGGAACATGCGTCGGTGCATGTTTGTTTAAAAATTGCTGCAATCATTGTGAAATTTATATTCAATTCAACCGACATTGTTTCATCGTTGCTTTTTTTCAACCGATAAGATTTTCTCAAGAGTGTAATCATGATGCAAAACTTAAAATATACGTTTGGCCCGGTGCCTTCGCGGCGACTGGGTTATAGCCTCGGGGTCGATATCATCCCGATGAAAACCTGCAATTTAAATTGTGTCTATTGCGAGCTGGGGCGTTCGACCCGCGAAACGATGACGATGAAGGAATATATTCCGGCAGATGTCATCGTCGAAGAAGTACGCCGGGTGATCGCTACGACCAGCCGCATCGATTATATCACTTTTTCCGGCTCCGGCGAACCGACGCTCAATACCGCTATGGGGGAGATGATTCGCCGTATCAAAGCGATGACCGATATTCCGGTAGCAGTGCTCACCAACGGCACATTGCTCTACCTGCCGGAAGTGCGCGAAATGCTTTATGATGCCAACCTGGTCGTGCCCTCGCTCGACGCTGTTTCGCAACAGGCCTTTAAAAAAGTCGACCGCCCTCACGGCCGCCTGAATGTCGATAAAATTGTCGATGGAATTATCACTTTCAGTGAAGAATACAAGGGCCCTGTCTGGCTGGAAATTCTCTTTGTTAAAGGTATCAACGATTCGCCGGAGGAAGTTCAATTGCTGGCGCAGACGGTGAAGAAAATAAATGCCGAAGTGGTGCAGTTGAACACCATCGTTCGCCCGCCGGCTGAAAGCAATGCTCTGCCACTCAGCGAGGCCGAGCTGCGGGAAATTCAGCAGTATTTTGGCGCCAGAGCCGAGATCGTCGCTAATTTTAAGGCGAAAGCGGGTTCTGAAAAACAAGAGAAGCACGGCAATCGCATCTACGACCTGATCATGCGACGACCGGTAACCAAAGACGAACTCATTGCCAGCCTGCATCTTTCCGCAGAAATAGTTGAAGACAACGTGACGCGCATGTTGACCGAAGGAAAGATTGCGGCAAAACAATTTACCGGTGAACTCTATTACACTTCGCCACGGCGAAAAAACCGCCCGGTGATCTTACCCGAAGGAAAAGGGAAATAGCAACTGATCGGTCATTCTGTATTTGATACATGCTGAACAATTGTCATCAGTCCTGTGTAACTTCTTAATTGTGGTGTAAAAATTACACGATAATAACAATCAATCTGCACACATAATTTTTCAAACCCTGCCTGCAGCGATCAACTCTCCCTGAAATCAAACTCTGGTACGCAAATTGACTTTAATGCTGCCGCATCTGTAAACAAGGCAATTCTTACATGCGCGATGTTTATCGATTTTATACCGGGTGCATCATTCGATTTTGTATACAAATCCGGGCGGGCGGCATCGGCAAAAGCAAGGAGAGATACCCATGCAAACACAAAATTTTGATGTCCTTGGAATGGTCATAAAAGTATTGACTTTTCCCCTTTACCTGCAAGGGCCATTTCTGGTCTTTGCCTGGGGCGCCACAGACCCCAATTGGCTGCTTGCGGCAAAACGATTTTTTCTATTATTGCCGGTTCTGGTTTTCATCCTGGGCTGCTGGATGACTATCGCCAGCCTAGTCTCGGTCATCATTCGTCAAAATCGCCAGGAATTCATCACTGCGCTTTTTATTACCTGGTGGGATTTTGGCAAATCCGTCGTGGCTTTCTGGGGCGGTTTTTTCATTTTCGTCTTTCATCTTTTTATTGCAGCGGTGGAGCTGGTCAAAATTCTCATCGTCGGTGTCTGGACGATTATCCAGGAAATTCTTTTCATGCCGTTCCGCGTGATGGGTAACATCGGCAACGGGCTGATGACCACAAACATTCCCTGGCTCGCCATTTCGCTGACGCTGTTGTGGTGCATCCTGGAAACGACGATTTTTACCTATGTGACCTCGCCGCTGGTCATGGATACTTTTGCCAACATCACCGGCGAAACTATTTCCGAGACGTTCATTCGTGTTCCCCTGTTCGTCTTCCTGTTTTTTATCGTGCTCGGCAGCTATGCGGTTCTGGCCAGTTTCATGGATGCCGTACGCGCTAAAGATATCGGCTCGATCATCGGTATCGGCTGCATCGAAATCATCGTCATGCTCGTCGAAGTGGTCTTTCTCTACCGTGAATTCGTCGATTCACTCGTTCCGTGGATGGCACAGCATTCGGAAAATTTTGAGCTAGGCATCGCCGGCACGCTGAGCATCGCCGCATTTGCGTGGTTCGGCATTCGCAGCCTGTCGTGGTTCCTTTTCGCCTCCCACGGCACGCCGACAATTTTAACGATTATCAAAGGAAAGGGCATGCAGTTGCAGCAGCGGGATACGGCAGCGCAGCCAAAATCGCTGCGTTCGACTTCAAATTTGCTGCACCACATTAAAAATGACATGGCCTGGTTTCAGAAGAAGGGTGAGGAATTGCTGGCTTCTTTCATGCTGCCACCGTTGCAGGTTATCGCTGTGGGCATCAATTTCTGCACCTTGTTGCTTATTGGCAGGCATTTGTTCAGTGTACCTTTTAAAACGTTCCAGGATATTACCGATTCGACGACCCTGCTGAAAAGCCTCGGCCACGCCAATTTGCAGCCTGCGCGGGAAAATGCACGCATGCGCGACAAACAGCATCCCAGGGCCATGGGGGTGATCAACCCGAAAGCGGCGAAGTAGGGGGAAGGTTACATGTTACAGATTGAAAGTTACACGTTTGACGTTCCGGAAATTTACGACCTGTGACCTTCGACTTGCAACCTTCGACCTATAACTTTCCAACAAAAATATGAAATTGAATTCCCAACTTGATTGGAGCTTTTATAAATGAAAACTATAAAATATATACTGGTTGTTTTGTTAAGTCTGGTGTTTTTGAACGGCTGTAGTGCTGAAAATAAAAAACCGCGTCTGTCGCTTTTTATCGGTGTCGATATCAGCGGTTCTTTTGTGCGCGGCCAACATTTCGATGATGCAATCTCGTTTCTCGCCACTTATATTTATTCCCACCTGAACGGCTATGGCGGTCTGGAAGTGCCGCGGGTACTTTTTGTGGGATCAATCGGCGGCGCCAAAGCGGATGAACCGAAAACGTTTTTTCCGATCCAGACTTTTCAAAATAAGTCTATCGAGGAAATTAAAACCAAACTGGTGCAGATTTTCCCCAAAAACAAGCTCAACCCGTTCACTGATTACAACGCCTTTTTTCAGCAGGTTGCGCTAACGGTGAAAAAACGCAATCTCGTCCTGCGACCGATTTCCGTGGTGATGATCAGCGATGGTATTCCCGACGTTAAAAAAGACGGCAAAACCGATTTCCGCAGTCTCGATCTCAAACCGCTGGAAAAACTGTCGCGCAACGTGACGGTGCGTGTGCTCTACACCAATGCTGTCGTGGGTCAGAACTGGCAAACGAAAGTGAAACGCAAGCGGGTGAAAATCTGGACGCAGGATGACGAGGTGATGATCACCTGGAAAGACCCGAAAATATTTCTGCCCGACACCGGATTTGCCCGGCAGGACAAGTTTTTCGCCTGGGTGAATGATAATGTCGATTTCGGTGTGCGCGCCATGCGTGTCGATTGAGTAAGACTGCCCCCAACCCTCCACGCATACAGTCCCAAAATCGCCTGGATTTTCAGACCGGGCGATTTTTACAGCTTGTAAACCTGCCAGGTTTACTGTATCCTTATCGCAGCAGCAGCATTTTCCTGACAAGTTTTGTTCCCGGCGTTTTCAATTGATAAAAAAAGAGTCCGCTTGGCACATGTTGCCCTCGCTCATTTGTGCCGTCCCACTGCACAATATATCGTCCTGCAGTCTGAGTTTGATTTATCAATGTCGATACGCGCTGCCCGATTGCGTTGTAGATAATAATGCTGACGGCTGTCGTTTTGGGCAGGCTGTAGCCGATGCGTGTTTGTGGATTGAACGGATTGGGATAGTTTTGTTCAAGGATAAAACTGTCAGGAAATTTTTCAGCGACATCCGCGGCAGTATCGACTCCCAGCATAAATTTTCCCAACTGTGTGACAGCGGCCGCGGCGCTGCTGTTTTCGCGATCAATCTCTGTCGGCAATTTCTTCCACCCGCTGCCGGCTTCCTGCAGAATGACTACTTTTGCCGTTTGTGGAAATTTCCCGGGATCGATTTGTACGGTCAGCAAGGCTTTCTCTTGCAAAACTAATCGTGGCTGGAAGCTGAGTACGCGTTGATCTTTCTCGGTGAAAACTTCAGATAAAATATAGCTTTCATGCTCAAGACCCGCTGCAGGTATAAACAGCAGGTCCGAATCAAGGCTGGTGATGGTCGTTGATTTTCCCGGCGAAAAAGCGGCCAATGTGAATTCGCGGGTGGCGGTGGTATCGCTGCCGAAGCGTGGTTTAACCGAAGTCTCGAGTTGGTGAATCCCTGTAGTGCCAAATTCATGGTTGCCGGCAAATTCTGTTTTGGTTTTGGAAATCGGCGTCATGGCAATTTGCAGTGTGTCTGTGTGAGATATCAGCTTAACCAGCGGCGGTTCCAACAAAGACTTATCGGAGATGACCGTGATGTTGGCATATTTGCTGTTGACCGGGTTGAGAAAAATGGAAGTTGTCGTCAATGGCGCGCGCTTGTCGGATGCCGGAATAAGATTGTTTTCCCAGAGAGATTTTGCCGCCGCCGCGTTGATCCTTAAATCGATGAGCGATTCACCGGCAACGAGAGCGAATGCGACCTCTTTCGATTCCCCGGCTGCGAAATCGAGCGGCCCGGCGGAAAGCAGCGTCGATACATCCATGTTGTTCAAGCTCTCAGTTTGCACGCCGGAGCTGAGCATAGTCCATTTTTCCAAATCTGTGAAGGCGTCATTTATTTCATTGTTGTTTATCGCACGAAAGCCGAAACCAACTTCCGGGTTCAGCAGCATCGTTCCGGAAAGCACAGTGGGGGCGTCCAGCGTATTTTGTACCCAGCCCAAATTTTGATCAGCCAGAAAACGAGCGAAATCGACCGCTGTTTCATTAATATCCCAATCGATAAAAATACCGGCAAAAAGATTGTGCAAAGGCGTGCTGTTCTGGTTGGTGATCGTGTATTTGATGATGAGAAAATCAGTGTACGGTTCATCATGATAAATATAAGAGTCCTGCACGATTTTTAATCCGATGGGATTGGGCGCCAGGGAGTCGAAAATAGCGACAGTCCCGTGTTCGGTCGAATATCCGCTTGCATTTTTGATAGTCAGGCTGGAATCATCAGCCGTAGTAAATTCATAAAAACGATTTTGATTGACGGGGCGGACCGAGTTGGAAATTTGCGTTTGCGATACACCCACCAGCAAACCGGCTTCGTAGAGCGTGTTGCGGCCTTTAAAAACAAAACCCGTCCCGTTGTCGAGAAAAGAAAACCCGTTGATGTCGTTTTCATCGGCATATCCGGTGAAGCCGATATTGCCGCAGGAAGTGATGGAAACCTGCAATATCCCGTTATCATGGTTTTTAAAGACCGGCGGCCGGATTTTAAAGCGAATAATTTCATAATCCGCATAATTATCAGCAGTTGTGTGAACATAGAAAAGCAGGCTGGTATTATCGGCGGTGCCGTTGGCGATGTGAAATGTAAAAGGCAGCGTCACAGTCTCGCCTTTGGCAATTGCTGCAATCGTCTTTTCATTCTCAACGATTTGCACCTCAAGGTTATTTGTTTGCAGTTTGATTGTTACGTTATCTGCGGGGCCGAGAATGCTGGTAAATTCGAGCAGCAGGTCGATTGTTTCACCCTCGTTGATCACGCCGTTGCCGCCGGAGTCCTGAAAAGTCAGATTGGTGAGGCGCACAGCTTTGAGGCCGGTGGCGGTCAAGGCTTTATAAGCATTGATGCGGCCTTTTGCCAGCGTATTGCGTGCGTTCTGATTGGTGAATGATACCCAATCGGCAGACTGGCGGATTTGCTCTTCAATTTGTGCCGGCGTCATTTGCGGATTTTTTGTTTTGACCAGCGCCGCTATGCCGGCAACCACCGGAGAAGCCATGGAAGTGCCAGTGTTTGAGCCGTAATTGTTGCCGTGCATGGTGCTGTAAACAGCCAGGCCGGGGGCGAATACATCAACAGTAAGACCGTAATTGGAGCTGGTAACCTTGTCATCTTTGTCACTTGTCCCGCCGACGGAAAGGACGTGATTATACTGGGCCGGATAAAAGGGGATGAGGTCGTTATTCGAATTCTCGTTCCCGGCCGCCGCAACGATGAGGGTGCCGTTCATTGTCGCAAAATCGATGACGTCCTGCTCGAACTGCGAAGGTGAACCGGCACTACCCCAGCTGCAGTTGACGATGTCAGCGCCGTTTTCTACCGCATACAAGATACCCTCAAAACCAAATCCGATGGAACCATCCTCGCCGATTGCAGCGGTGCAAACAGGCATGAGTTTGCTATTCCAGCTCATACCGGCAACGCCGGCGCCGTTGTTCGCCCGCGCTACCGCAATGCCCGCAGTGTGTGTGCCGTGGTTTTGGTTTGTCGGCTGTGCGGCCGGGCCGGTGGGGTCGTTGGAGTTGTTGTTAAAATTCCAGCCGCGAACATCGTCGATATAACCGTTATTGTCATCGTCAATACCGTTGCCAGCAATTTCGCCGGGATTGGCCCAGATGTTGTCTTTGAGGTCGACGTGCTCCCAATCCGTGCCGCCGTCGACGATGGCGATGACGACATCTCCCTGTTCGCCTTTGGTGATATCCCACGCCGCCTCGATGGCGATAGCCCCGGCATATGTTTGCCTGAAATAGAGATCGTCGTTCGGCGTCGCGGTGATGTAATGGATACGTTTGGGTTCGGCATATTCGACATGGGGATCATGGGCAAAGCGGGTTGCCATTTTTTGCGGGTCTTCGGATTTGGGAAATTTGAAATAGAATATATTTTTAAGCATGCCGCTGCTGGAGCGCATGGCCTGGGGAGCAAGCGGAATGATGTCCGTGATTCCGCCGGCCGCAATTTTTTCTGCAATTGATGGCAGACCCGCCGGCCCGGCTGCTTTGGCCAGCGCCGACGAATTTTTTAGCTTGACTATGATCACGCCAGGCACGATCCCCGGACGTCGCTGTGGTTTTTTCTGTTTTTTTAAACTCATCATTTTGCCCTTGGAAAATGACAGCACAGGGGCAGGATTGAAAAAAAGGGCATAAAATGATGGAAAGAGCAATAATAACCATAATTTTTGCCGGGACAGGTTCCTGAATAGGGTCATCGTTAGTTTTCCTGATCGAATGAAAATGGCTCCGGAGTAATATGCTTTGTCTATGGAACGGAAGAAAATTCGATTTTATTCACAATGATACTATATTTTTCATCTAAAACTGTATTAATTTTAGCGGACACGTAAAAGAATACAATCAGAACGAAACGTTCAAAAAAAATTATTCAAAATGAGCTGTAAGGATTAAAACCGCAAGTTTTGTGAAAAACGGAAAGTATCTTATAGAAATAATGTTAATGTAGTTTTTAGTTGCATTATGTTATTGAAAACATTAAAATAATTAGCTGGAGTATTTTCATCCCGGCAAAGCGGGTCATCGTTTTTTTTCGGCCAGTTTGCAATTGCCGACAGCACAATTTTAATGTGATCAGAATTAGCACCTTAAAATATAAGAATATCATGATTGATTTGCGGAGTGATACTGTCACAAAACCCTCAAAAGCAATGTTGACCGCCATGATGCAAGCGGAAGTCGGGGATGATGTCTACGGTGAAGACCCGACGGTGCAGGAATTGCAGAAAAAAGTGGCGAAGATGCTGGGCAAAGAAGCTGCGCTCTTCGTACCGAGCGGCACCATGGCGAATCAAATTTGTCTCAACGTGTTGACCCAGCCGGGTGACGAGGTGATTTGTGAGGCTGATGCGCATATCTTCCATTTTGAGAGCGGTGCGCTGGCCAAGTTATCGGGCATACAGGTGCAGCGCTTGCCGGGGCAAGCGGGGCTGATCACTGTGGAGCAAATTGAAGCAGCAGTCCGCCCGGGGGCGCATTATTACCCGCGGACGACGGTGATCGCGTTGGAGAATACGCACAATCTCGCCGGCGGCACTATCCTGCCTCTCGAAACTATCGAACAAATTGCCCGATTCGCGAACGACAACGCCCTCAAAATGCATCTCGATGGCGCCCGCCTGTGGAATGCCGGTGCTGCCTCGAGAATCGCCCTCGATGTCTTTTCCCGTTTTTTTGATTCGCTTTCAATGTGTTTTTCAAAAGGCCTCGGTGCACCGGTCGGTTCCATAATCGCCGGTTCACAGGAATTTATAACCGAGGCCCTGCGTTGTCGCAAACAATTCGGTGGCGCTATGCGGCAAGTTGGCTATCTCGCAGCTGCAGCGATTTATGCCATCGATCATAATTTCCCCCGACTGTCGGAAGACCATGCAAAAGCGAAAGCTTTCGCCGAAATTCTCGCCGAATCCTCGGCAATTTCCCTCAATACGGAAAGTGTGATGACAAATATCATCATGTTTCATTTGCCGGGGGATTTTGAAGCGAGTAAAATTGCTGTGCAACTGCAGGAAAAAGGAGTTCTGGTGCATGCTATGGGGCCGCGCAGTATTCGCGCTGTCACTCACCTTGACGTCACGCGGAGCGAGGTCATTCAGGCGGCACAAATCATCGTCAAATTAGTTCAAGCGTAGATCGATTGGGCATGCAATTTAATCAAACAAAATTGATTCGCTTTCATTTAAGCCGCTATAATTATGAGCGCTGCAAATTTCTGCTGGCGTTGGTTTTGGGCGGTGCTGCGGTTTATCCCGTGGCAGCGCAGAATCTAACCTATCAGCGTTTTCCCGATAGTTATTCTGCCAGGAGCACCCTGACGATTGGTTTGCTGAAAGGGGAATATGATCCGCGCAATATTACGATAAATTTAAGTCAGGGGACATTTACGATTCTCAGCAACAAAACCGGCAATGTGCCTTTTGAAGTTGCCGAGTATTCTTCAGATTGGCTGGGTGTGCAGCTGAAAAAAGTGCCGCACAATTCATTCTCCGGCGTCGATGTGGTTTTTTACCGTTTCTTCGAAAGCGACTCTGATTTATTGCGTGCTTTGTTGCTGGGTAAAGTGGATTACACCGTTTTCCGGTCGCGTAAAGTCGTCGATAAATATTTGCCTGATTTACATGGGATGCAGCCGATTCCCATCCGCCTGCCGCACAATACCGTCGATATGATTTTGTATAACTTAAATCACCCGGTTTTGAAAAACACAGTGGTGCGCCAGGCGATTTCTTTTTCCATCAAAAAAAATGAAATCGAAGAAAAAATTTTGCAAAACCAGGGGGAGGTAGCCAAAGGCAGCCCGTACGAACCGGATAACGAATATTATCCTGCCGGCGAAGGGATTGAGCAATATAATTATTCTCCGCGACGTGCCGTGCTGATTCTGAAAAATGACGGCTGGCGCCTCAATACCGATGAAATCTTTGAGAAAAACGGCCGCAAGCTGACTTTTCGCCTGGCTTTTCAAAAAGGTGTACAACTCGAGCAGACCCTGGCCACCAAAATCAGACGTGATTTAAACCTGCGCGGCATGGAAGTGATTCTCGTGCCGCAAACCATGGTTGAGTTGAACGATAATACACAATCCGGTAATTTTGACGCCGTGCTCTGGCATCATCATTTTGAAGAAACTCATTTTGCGCTTTACGATTTTTTTGTCAATCCTGAAACAAGCTTTATCAAGTTTAGGAACGCCAATTTCAATCGTACCTATAAACGGGTTCTGCGCATACCGAAAAACGCACGCAAGCCCGCCATCGACCGGTTACAGGTCATCACCAATCAGAAATGTATCGCGACCTATTTGAGTTTTCGCTGGTATCTTTATCATCTCTTTAATACGGAGCAATTGGCAAATTATTACGATGGCAGTCTGAAACCGCTTGATCAGTGGCAAATCGGCAGGAAAAAATAGCAAGTGATGGCGCAAAAAAAAAACCGAAAATTTCCGCACAATTTGCTCACCCGCCTTCTGGTTTCCCATATATTTCTTGTGGTCATTCCACTTTTCCTGACCGGACATATCCTGTCGCAGGCGGCAAAACGTTCCATCGAGGAGACGATTAAGCACCGCAATCTCGAAATTGCAAATCGCGCCTCAAAACAGGTTGAACAGCGTCTCGAAAGCATTCGCGATATTTTGCGCATTATCGTTGAAAATCCCGACTTTTTCGAGATGAGCAAGATTGGCAAAAACTTGCTGCTCGGGGACGTTTACTTGAAATATCCCGTGTTCCGCAGCCTGGTGGTAACCTCGGCCGACGGTGAAATCCTCAGTTCAACCGGCCTCTATAGTGATTCAGAGATTTTCCCGAAATCTAAATTTAATCCGATCAAACAGCAGGGCTCCTACGCTTCAGAGGTCTATCTTTCCGAAGAAAATCTGCTGATCATGGACCTTGGTGAAATCATCACTGATCGTTTTGATCAGATAGTCGGTGCCCTGTGCGCCGAAGTCGATCTGCGCGAGCTCTGGACGCTTGTCGATAGTTTTAATGAAAACAAGGTGCTGGGTGAGCAGGGTGAGGCTTTTATTTTCAAAGGAGACGGGCAATATCTGGCGCACACCGATCGTACCAAGGTGCTCGCTGCCGCCAGTTTGCAGGATGAAGTGATCATCAAGGATGTTCGTGCCGGGAACAGCTCCAGCCTTTTGCATAAAACACCGGAAGGTGTCGAAATGATCATGGCTTACGCGCCTATTTCTTCGATGCACTGGGGTATCGTTTTACAGCAACCCACCAGCGAGGCGTTTGCACCGGCGAAACGCATGCAATATCAGGTGCTCATGCTCATGCTCGTCGGGCTGGCGGCAGCAACGCTTGTGGCTTTTTTATATACGCGAAATTTTTTACGGCCAATCGACCGGCTCGTGACCGGTATTACAAAAATATCCAGTGGTGATTTGTTCTATCGAATTGAACCGCTCGGCAAAGATGAGATTTCCCAACTGGCGGTGCATATCAATAAAATGTCGGCAAAATTACGCACCATTCAAAATCAGCTCAAACGCACAGAACGTCTGGAAACGCTGGGCAAGCTGGCTTCCGTGCTGTCGCATGAGATTCGTAATCCGCTAAACTCGATGGTAATCAATATGCAAATTCTCCGTCGCGGGTATAATAAAAACAAGGCTGATACTGAAAAAATGGATCATTACCATAATGTTGTCGTCAGTGAAATAAAAAGGGTAGATGAACTTGTTAGCAATTTTTTAATGATTGCCAAACCGCCAAAATTGGAGCAAAGTGAATGTAATTTGACTAATTTGATCGATGAAATCATCAAATCACAGCAACCCATATTATTGCGGCAGGGCATTCGTACTTCGCGCACATTTGCCGAGGAAGACATCGTCGTCTTTGTCGACAGCAATAAATTGAAGCAGGTTTTTTTAAATATTATGATCAACGCAGCCCAGGCGATGCCCGGTGGCGGCAAACTGACCATCGAGTGTGGGAGAACGCGGCTATCCGACCATGACCGGCCCAATGTGGCGAAAATAGTTTTTCGCGATACCGGCAAAGGCATTCCGGTAAAAATCGTAAAACATATTTTTGATTTTTATTACTCGACCAAAGCGAGTGGAACCGGTCTGGGGCTGCCGGTGGCGCAGCAAATTATCGAGGAGCATGGCGGGTTGATCAGGGTTGAGAGCGAAGCGGGAAAGGGCACGGCCATTTCGGTTTACATCCCTCTGATGCAGTAGAGGGAATGCTGTATCCTCAAAAAAACGGAAAACGGGCGGATCTTATTCTGCATTCAGCGGAAATATGACTTAATTTAAACAGTATGCATTTTTTAATTCTTGACATCCTGAGATGAAATATTTATATTTAACACTGCTTTGTCTGGTTTGAAATATTTACAGGAAAATGATACAACGCGTCCTTCATCTGTGAAATCTTTCCTGCACCTGCACAGTCTAAATCTCAAGTGTTTAGTGCGCACCGCTGGGATGTTGAAGTTTCAAAATATAGATCATCAGAACGGCCTCTAAACCTGGGTGTTTCTTGAAAACCGGTGCAATAAAACTTCATTGGAATTGCTTAACCCGATTGATCTTCGTTCTGCATTATCAGGCAGAACGTCTCCGCATACATTCAAAAAATTGCGTATATATATTAACTGAATTAAACTTTTTCCCGCAATTATTTTGCCCCCTGCGACAAGCTATTGACAAATTTTCCAGGAAAGAATGAATTAAGACCAATATTTGAGAGAACTAATGGCGAAAAAACCGAAAGTAAATGAAACTCGCACAAGACAATCTATCGAGAAGTACCTTGAAGAAATCGGCGGCTATTCTCCTCTTGCTCCGGAGCAGGAGGTTGAACTTGCTTGCCGAATCAGAAAAAATGATTCCAACGCTCTCGACTTGCTGGTTAAAGCAAACTTGCGCTTTGTCATCAGTGTGGCGAAAGAATATCAGGGGCAGGGCCTGCCTTTGCAGGATTTGATCAGCGAAGGCAATCTCGGTCTGATTAAAGCAGCACAGCGCTTTGATGAGACCCGCGGCTTCAAGTTTATATCTTACGCCGTCTGGTGGATTCGGCAGTCTATTCTGCAGGCACTCGCCGAGCAATCCCGTGTTGTCCGCTTGCCACTGAACCGCGTCGGCGCCATCAACAAAGTCGGCCGTGCATTGGAAAAGTTGGAGAAAAAATATGGCCGTGAACCCAGCATGGAAGAGGTCGCCGATCAGATGGAAATGACCGAGTTTGAAGTCGCTGACGTGTTGAAAACCTCAGCACGTCACCTCTCTCTCGATGAGCCTTTTAAAGAAGAAGACGGTAACAGCCTGCTCGATGTGCTGGAAAGCGATCGCTATGCTCCGCCGGATGATACGCTGATGATCGAATCGTTACAGGTTGAAGTTGAAAAGGTGCTTTCGACTTTAAAACCACGGGAAGCGGAAATCATCCGCTTGTATTTCGGCCTCGATGGCGACCGGCCATTGACGCTGGAAGAGATCGGTGAGCATTTCAAGTTAACCCGGGAACGGGTGCGGCAGATCAAGGAAAAGGCGCTGCGCCGGCTGCGTCACCGCTCGCGCCTGGAACCGCTGCGCAAATATCTCGGCTAAAAGATATTTAAGGCCTTCATTCAGAAGGCCTTTTTATTTTGATCTTGCTTTTCTGCAAAAATTCCAACTAATTGCGTTAATTCAACTCAACCCCTTTTGCGCTTCCGCTAAATTAAACTTGCTATGCTCATTAATGTCGTTTTTCCCATTCCGAAAAATCAGCGGTTTACTTACGCTATACCGCAGGAATTGCAGGATTCGGCACAAGTTGGCTGCCGTGTTCTGGCGCCCTTTGGCCACCGTGTTCTAACCGGATTTATCATCGAAACGCAGGTTCCCGCTCCGGCGGATACCAAAATTCGCCCTATCCTCGATGCGTTTGATTCTGAACCGGTGATTTCCAGGGAATTGCTCGAACTCGCCCGCTGGATGGCTGATTATTATTTATGTAGCCTGGGTGAGGCAATTCGTGCTTTTTTACCCGCCGGTTTAATGCTGCAAGCGAAGACGTATGCAAAAACGAGCAAGGACTTGCCTGCCGCCGGTTCGTCGATTTTACAACGAAAAATCGTCACAACCATTGCTCAACACGAATCACTACGGCTGGATCATTTGAAAAAGCTGGTCGGTAGCCGAGGGTTTTATTACAATCTCTCCAAACTGGTTGATGAAGGATTTGTCAATTTGCACCAGGAAATTGTCGGGCGACAAAACTATGAGCGAAAAATCAAATTTATTAAAATAACCCACAAACCGGCTGCAGCAGAGTTCGAGGGCCTATCGAAGCGCAGTCCACGTCAGGCGCTGATGTTGCGGGCGTTGGACAAAGCAGGCGGCCTCGAAAAACTCAGCCGCTTGTGCGAGCTGGCCGAATGCTCTTCACAAACGGCGCGGGCGCTGGAAAAAAAACAGCTCGTCGAAATTTTCGACCGGAACGTCTTGCGTGATTATTACGGCGAACTGCAAGTCCCGCGGGCTTCCCGGCTGGTGCTCAATGCAGAACAGGAAAAGGCGGTTACCGCCATTAGCAAACCGGTACTGGCTGATGAAAATGCAACATTTCTATTGCTCGGCGTCACCGGCAGCGGCAAAACCCAGGTCTATATCGAAGTGCTGCGACGAGCTTTGGAAATGGACAAAGGGGCGATCGTTCTCGTTCCCGAAATTGCGTTGACGCCGCAGACGGTGTTCCGCTTTCGCAGTGAATTTCAAAATAATGTCAGCGTCATTCACAGTCGCATGTCAAAAAGTGAGCGATACGCCGCCTGGACGCGTCTGCGACAGGGCAAATGTAAAGTCGTCGTTGGCCCGCGTTCGGCCGTTCTCGCTCCGGTGCAAAATCTTGGCCTGATCGTCGTCGATGAGGAGCAGGAGGGCAGCTACAAACAGAGCGATAATTCACCACGCTACCATGGCCGTGATCTTGCCGTTGTGCGCGGAAAACTTGAAAATGCTGTTGTGGTGCTCGGTTCGGCGACCCCGTCGCTGGAATCTTATTTTAACGCCAAAACAGGGAAATATACTTTAATCGAGCTGAAGAAAAGAATTGCCGATATTCCGCTGCCGCGGGTGAGCATTGTCGATATGGCGCGCGAAAGAATTGCGGGAAGGGAAAAAGGCGAATTGGTCCTTTCCAGTAAATTGATGCAGAAAATCGGCGAAAAATTGCAACATAAGGAGCAAATCATCTTGTTGCAGAATCGCCGGGGTTATGCGACGATCGTGCAGTGCGGCCGCTGCGGCGAGGTGACGATGTGCCCCAATTGCAATATCAGCCTGAGTTTTCACAAGCAGGGCAATATCATGCGCTGTCACTATTGCAATTTTGCCGGCCAACTGCCGCAACAATGCAGCGGCTGCAATTCCACAATTATTTTGCAGCGCGGTATCGGCACGCAACAGGTGCAGTCCTTCCTGCAACAGCATTTTCCGGCCGCACGTATCGTGCGCATGGATATGGATACGACGCGACGCAAACATGCCCACGATAAAATTCTCAACGATTTCGGCAATTTTCGATACGATATTTTACTCGGCACACAAATGATCGCCAAAGGGCTCGACTTTGAAAAAGTAACCCTGGTCGGTGTCATTTCAGCTGATACCGGCCTTTTTCTGCCGGATTTCCGTGCAACGGAACGCACTTTCCAATTGCTGACCCAGGTGGCCGGTCGCGCCGGGCGCAAAAATGGACAGGGCGAAGTCATCATCCAGACATTGTCGCCGCAGCATATGAGCATTCAATATGCCTGCAAGCATGATTTTTTAAATTTTGCCAAAACCGAAATCCACGAGCGCAAAGCACTGGGTTATCCACCCGCAAGCCGGCTGGTATTGCTGCACTTTAGCGATAAAGATGAAAAACGGACCTTGCAGGCCGCGCGAAAATTTGCATTTCTGTTAGCCGGGAAAAAAGCTGATTTTAAAATTGTCGGCCCGGCGCCGGCCGCACTTTCCCGCTTGAAAGAACGATACCGCTTTCAACTCGTGATCAAAAGCGATAAACAACGTGATCCCGGAGCGCAAAATGCCCGCCGCTATATCGAAGATTGCATGCAGGAATTCGCCGATGGCAGCGATTTGAGCGGTGTTAAAATCCGAATCGATATCGATCCGGTGCTCATTTTATGAGCGAGGTCTACGCACTACGAGCAATTTGTTCCTTGCAACTCTCTGAAAAATAGTGCATTATATACAACTACTCTTACGGTTGCATTGGAAAATAGAACGGTGAAAAAATCAGAACCGGAGCGCGGATGAAAAAATTTGGAGCTGAAAATCGCAAGGCTATTTTTGCCTGGGCGATGTACGATTTTGCAAACTCGTCATTCACCACCCTGGTCGTTTCATTTATCTACTCAGCCTATTTTGTCTCAAAGATCGCCGAAAATGAAATCACCGGCACCTCGATCTGGTCTAACGGTATCAGTATTTCCGCGATTCTCATCGCCATTTGTTCTCCTGTTTTCGGCGCTATCGCCGACAGAGGGGGATATCGCAAAAAAATGCTACTGATCTGGACGGCCATATCCATCTCTGCAACTTTTATCCTTTACACGGTTTTGCCGGGGGAGCCGATCAAAGCGATCGCCTGGTTCATCATCGCTAATGTTGCGTTTGAGATGGGCATCGTTTTTAATAATGCTTTTCTGCCGGATATCGCGCCGGCAGAAAAAATCGGCCGTATTTCCGGCTATGGCTGGGCTGTAGGATATTTAGGTGGGTTGTTGGCCTTGTTTATCGCTCTGGGGTTTGTACTGCCGACAGATGCACCGTTTTGGGGTGTGAGCAACGAGCTTGGGAAAAATATTCGTGTTACCAATATTTTAGTGGCGGGCTGGTATCTGGTTTTTTCGTTGCCGGTGGTTTTCTGGCTTAAAGAAGTGCCTTATGCCGGGGCAGAAAAGCCACGCGCCCTGATCGCGGAATCTTTTGCACAGATTGCGGCCACGTTTCGTGAAGTAAAAAAATACCGGCAAATTGTGCGCTTGCTGGTCGCGCGGCTTTTTTATAATGATGGCCTGATTACGATTTTTGCCTTTGGCGGCGTTTATGCCGCAGGCACCTTTCATTTCACCTTTGATGAAATCATCGGTTTCGGCATCGTGCTCAATGTGATGGCCGGCCTCGGCGCATTTATCTTTGGTTATGTCGATGACAGGGTTGGCGCAAAAAGGACGATTCAGTTGAGCAATATCATGCTATCATTTGCCATCATCATGGCGGTTGTCGCACCGGACAAACTCTGGTTTTGGGCAGCTGGAATTTTGGTGGGAATTTTTTCCGGTCCTAACCAGTCGGCAACGCATTCGCTGATGGCTCGTTTTGTCCCGGCAAAAAAGGATTCGGAATTTTTTGGATTTTTTGCCTTTTCCGGCAAAGCGACGGCTTTTCTCGGCCCTCTGCTGTTGGGAAAATTAACCCTTGTTTTTGGCACCCAGCGGGCCGGCGTTGCCGCGTTGCTTGTTTTCTTTATCATCGGAGGATTGCTGCTTACCCGCGTCGATGTACAGGAAGGCCTGAAAATTGCCGAAATGGATTGAAAGAAAGGCATAGCCATCGATTTAATAATGGCCTGCTCTTGTTTTTAAAAAACTGTCCCTATGTTTTTAGCTCTGTACTCTCCTTGTCTCTATGGCAACTGTACAATTCAGGATAGAGTGGGAAAAATTTTCGGGCAGAATTTTTTTGTTTTTTTTCTCATGAAAAGAGAATAATTTAGGCCGGCAATTGCAGACGTGAAATTTTCGCCTCGTCTCAATCTGAATTCATGCCGATTACAGCATTGCGTTTGGCCATCCGCATTTCGCCGGTTCTGTGGATTTCAACAGACAATAGGCTGCTTCGGGAAAAGGATTTTTCGAAAAAAACAAAGGCAAAGGTACTGCAGATAATGCGTTATGGAGTTATATCGGACATACATGCCAATCTCGAAGCATTGGAAGCTGTTTTTGACGAGCTGCAAAAAGCAAAAGTGGATGAGATTATCTGTCTCGGTGATATCGTCGGTTACGGCCCCGATCCGGAGAAATGCGTTGAACTGGTGCGCAAGCATTGCAAATTCAGCCTCGCCGGCAACCATGACCATGCGCTTCTCGGTTTGATCGATACTCGTTTTTTTAATCAATACGCCAAAAAATCCGTCGAATGGACAAAAGTACAACTCAGCAAAACCTCCACCGAATACCTGCATAGCCTGCCGCTGATTGAAAAAATCGAAAACTTTACTATCGTTCACGCTTCCCCTGCACGCCCCGAAACGTGGAATTATATTCTGTCTATCGATGATGCTGCGGATAATTTTACTTATATTCAGGGGGTCTGTTGCTTTGTCGGTCATTCACATGTGCCAATCATTCTTGAAAGAAATAATGACAATAAAGTCGTGATCAAACGTGAGAATAATCTTGAGCTGGATCAGGACAAACAATATATTATCAACATCGGCAGCGTCGGGCAGCCGCGTGATCTCGATCCGCGGGCTGCTTACGCGATTTTTAACAGCGAGGTGTATAGATTTGATTTACAGCGCGTGCGCTACGATATGAGCAAGACGCAGAAAAAAATAATCGAAAGAGGCTTACCTGCCTATCTCGCGGAAAGGTTATCCAGTGGTCAATAGTCGAAAACGATTGACGCCTCAATTTTTGCCCAAAACTGTTTCTCACAAATTTGAGGAGGCAAATCATGGTCAATAAAGAGAATTTACCGACAAATCAAATCATGCTTTCAACGGAGATGTTTAACGAGATTTCCGTTGTGCTCAAAGATCTGGAGGTGTCGATTCGTGCTGAACTGGCCATTTTTTGTGAGACCAGCGGCATACCCATCACCAGCGCCGGCAATCAGCGTTCCATCAACATTCCCTCGCTTTCGACGCTGGCCGCCGCCAATTTTGCCGCCACTGCGGAAATGGCACGCCTGCTCGGTGAAAAAGACGGTTTTCGTTTTCTTTTTCTCGAAGGGGAGCGCTACAATATCTATCTTTGCAATGTGGGTTATGATTATTTGCTGACGATTGCCATCAGCAAATCGATTGCTCTCGGCATGCTGCGAATATATGCCAATCGCGCCGTTAAACAGCTCACCGAAATTTTGAACAAAGCAAGAAAACAGGAAAAAGCCTCGGAACGCATTTTTGATAGCGAGTTCTCTGATTTGCTGGGCAATGCTTTCGACGCTTCTTTTAAAAAGGAGTAGCAGGATTTTGCGATTTATCCAGTTGGCAGCGCAGCGGGGCGAATACGGTGTTTATTAATTGGGCGCAAAAAGAACTCAATCTGAAAGTTGTCTATTACGGCCCGGGGCTGAGCGGCAAAACGACGAATCTGGAATATATCTATTCACAGATTAATCCCGCTTGTCGGGGTGATCTGGTGACGCTGAAAACACGTGAGGAACGCACACTCTATTTTGATTTTTTACAAGTCGAATTCGGTAAAATAAAAGGTTTGCGCCCGAAATTCAACCTTTATACAATTCCTGGGCAGATTTATTACAGAGAAAGCCGGCGCATTATTTTGCGCGGTGTTGATGGCGTCGTTTTCGTCGCCGATTCACAGCAGGATCGCAGCACTGACAACCTCGATTCACTGCTCGATCTCGAACAGAATTTAATCAGAAATGGTCACAGTCTGGATACTTTCCCCTGGGTTTTGCAGCTCAACAAGGAAGACCTGGCGACCCCGGACTCCATTGCCGATTTGAAAGAGAAGTTGAATTTTCTCAACGTGCCAACACTGACCGCTGTGGCCTCCAAAGGCAAAGGTGTGTTGGAAACACTGAAAATGGCGATTCAAAATACGGTCGCCAACGTACATGAAACCATTTGAGGCAAACATGATTAGCGATAAAATCGCGCCGCAGGCGGAAATAGAAACCCGAATGAAAGCCATCGTCCGAGATGGTCATTATGAAGCGGTTTATCTGTTCTCGGAGGAGGGGCTTTATCTTGCCCGCGCCCATGTTGAGAATTCTCTCGATGAAGAGCGGCTTGCAGAGATTTCGCTGGTTTTGAATGACGTCCAGCGCCTGGCTAATACGTTGGGAAAAATCGAACGCTTGAAAGAGGTCTTCATGGAAGGGGAGAATTATCGCAAGATAATTTTTCGTTTTTTCCCGGCTTTTGGACAGAATGTCGTGCTTGCCGCTGTTGTCCCACCGCATAAAACCTACCGCCGCTATACGAACGATCTGCAACGCCTGATCAATACTTTTACTTAAAATCCGCATTCTTTTTCCCGGGGAAAGATTCGGGATTTACTCTGAACACCTTCGAATTAAAACCTGTCTGTATTCCTGCAGGCAGGAGACCACACCGTTAATACAGGCTTGATGTCCGATGTGAGACAGTGTGCGTCGCGAACACAATATTTCGATATTAAAATTCGTTATTTTTCTTTGTAACTTTTTGATTATTAATCAGTAAAATGATTTACTAAGCGTAACATTTTTTTGGCATGTTATTTGAAGAAGCAGGATATAGATTTTCAAAGCGCTATCAGCTTTGCACAAACTTTATGGAGGTGTGCTATGAAAAAATCTAAATTGTTTTCGAAGTTTTTTAACCTGAATAATAATTTGAATATCAAATCAATTCTCACTGCCGTTCTCGTTTTATCTTGCAGCGTGCCGGTTTTGGCGCAGGCCGGCCATACGAAATCCAAAGGCCGGCTGGTTAAAAAAGACGGTGTCTCCGCATATATCGTGCGCGATGAGATGAACAAATCTCTGAAACTGACGATGCTGATCGCCCACAAATCTTCTTTCAGCAAGCGAGTGGTTAAAATGGTTGGCCATCAGGTTGTGCCGTTAACTTTTTCTGTATCGACCGCACCGAATACCTCGATCAATTTTGCCCCGCAGAATATCGAATTTATCCAAAACGGCAGATCATGGCATGCCGATAGCCTGCAGCTTGAAGACGTCGTCATTCGCCTGAATGAAAATGAAGCATTCGGTGGTCTGATGAAAAATGGCGATACCCACCAGGCTGTATTTTTGCTACCCGGCTGGTTTGATATTGACGCACCCTTGTTTGTTCATTATGAGGACCGCGGGACAGAACAGCCTCTCGCTTCAGCAGGTGGTGAGTAGGCAAATAAAATTTTCTGGAATAATTAAGTGATGTGGAAAGGCCCCGTTCAGTGCGGGGCCTTTTTTTGTCCATTTGTAAATTCCCGCTATTCCATGATATCGGGACTTCCCAGACAGGTGCGCATGATGCTTAAACCCCTGACGAGCATCCCTGGACAGGTGCAGTCAATCCTGATTAAATAATTTGTAAACATAAAATTACAAGCTTTAAAATGTAGTGGAAATCGGCTTTTACCCGGGGAAAATACTATTGACTTTCATCGCTATTTTATCTATACTTTGTGTTCTTTTGCGAGAGTGGCGAAATTGGCATACGCGCTAGATTTAGGATCTAGTGCCTTCGGGCTTGGGGGTTCGAGTCCCCCCTCTCGCACATGTTACATTATTTTTATGGCCATTTTAGAATTTATTACGGGCATTGACTGCCCGTTTTTGTTATATTCAATGGCGCTCTGAAACAGAATTTAATTTTTAACATAGGAGTTGTTTTGGAAGTTCAGATCATACCCAAAGAACACTGTGTGCGTGAGGTTGAAATAAAGGTTCCCCAGGCTGAACTGTTGCCTGAAATTGAAAAAACGCTGAAAACTGCCCGAAAAAAAATGAAACTCGAGGGTTTTCGCAAGGGCAAAGTACCATTATCGATGGTAAAGAAAATGTACGGCACACATCTCGAAGCGGAAACAATCGAAAAGCTGCTGCCTGTTCTATTTCAACGCGCAGCAAAAGAAGGAGAACTCACGCTTGCTGCACCGGCGACCATCAAAGATATGGATTATCAGCCCGGCGGAGACCTGACGGTTGATTATGAAGTTGAAGTGGAACCCGAATTTGAACTAAAGAACTATGAAAATTTGAAAATCGATCGCGAAGTTTATCAGACCTCGGATGATGATGTTAAGGATGCGCTGGAAAAAATCCGCAAGGAACACAGCACATGGGAAACAGTGGAAGGCAAAGCAAGTGCCGATCATTTTATCTCTGCTGATTTGCAGGAGCTGGATCCCTCAGGTGTGCCGCTAATCGGTAAAAAGCTGGAAAACCAGTTTTTTAGCCTCAAGGATGAAAATGGCAAGTTGACGGATGTCGGGCAGCAACTTCTCGATGTGCAAGCCGGCGATTCCCGAGTGATTACCATCACTCAGCCGCCAATAGAGGAGCGAGAAGCTGCACAGGTAAAATACGAAGTTAAAGTCAATGAGGTCCAATCGCAGATTCTGCCTGATATTGACGATGAACTCGCAAAAGATGCTGGTGATTATGAAAATCTTGAATCGCTGAAAAGTGAGCTCGAAAAACGTATTAAAAAGAATGCACAACGTGAACTGGATAAAATTTTCCATCAAAAGATGATTGGAAAATTGATTGCTGAAAATGCTTTTGATTTGCCGCAGGGCATGGTCGATTTTTATCTTTCGGCGATCATTAAGGATATCCGGTCGCGTCAGCCGGAAGGTAAAGAAAACGAGATTGACGAAAAGTTTATTAGGGAACAATATCGGGACGGTGCAATTTTTAATTTGAAATGGCGTCTTATTCGCGAGAAAATCGCCGAGATGTTCGATATTAAAGTTGAGGAAAAAGACCTGGAAAAATTTGTTCGGGAATATGCTGATGACCATGGTCTCGATGGTGGTCTCATGTGGAAACAGATGAAAAAAACACCAAAACAGTTGGAAGATATCCACGCCGATGTTTTTGAAAAGAAAATTCTTGATTTCATCTCTGAAAAATAGAAGATTAAAGAGAAAAAAATTAGCCGAAAAGATCTCGAAAAGAAAAATTAACCTCAGTATCCACCAAATTTCGAGGAGCGAAAATGGGATTCATGCCATATGTTGTTGAACAAACAGGACGCGGTGAACGCGCCTATGATATTTTTTCCCGCCTGCTGAAAGAAAGAATTATTTTCCTCGGCAGCGCTGTTGATGATACAGTTGCCAGCCTGATTATTGCCCAGCTTTTATTTTTGGCCGCGGAAGACCCGGATAAAGAAATCGCCATGTATATCAACTCGCCGGGGGGGTATATTTCCGCAGGGCTGGCGATTTATGATACTATGCAATATGTAAAGCCGGATATCACGACCTACTGCATCGGCCAGTCGGCGAGCATGAGCGCAGTGCTTCTTGCTGCCGGGACAAAAGGTAAACGCTTTGCTCTGCCGCATTCCCGCGTGATGATTCACCAACCGCTGGGTGGCGCCCAGGGGCAGGCCAGCGACATCGAAATTCAGGCGAAAGAAATTCTCAAACTGCGTGAACGCTTGAATAAGATTTTGGCTATGCATACCGGGAAGCCGGTAGAGCAGATCGTCAGTGATACCGACCGCAACTTTTTTATGTCGGCAATGGAAGCCAAAGAATACGGCATCGTCGATGAGGTTTTGGAACAACATCCTTAATATTAAAAAGAAAATCTATGGCAGACGGAAATAAAAGAGAACGCTTGTTTATCTGCAGTTTTTGCGGTAAAAACTCCAAACAGGTAGATTGTATTGTCACCGGGCCGGATGTTTATATCTGCAATGAATGCGTGAAAAACGCCAGCGATATCATCCGTGAGGACAAAAAGCGGCGGACCACGCCATGTTTGGACAAGATTCCCGTACCGGGTGAAATCAAAGCCGAGCTCGACAATTATGTCATTGGGCAGGACGACGCCAAAAAAGCACTTGCCGTCGCTGTTTACAACCATTACAAAAGAGTGAATCTCGACAACAGCTTCGGCGATGTTGAGCTGGAAAAGAGCAATATTTTGCTCATCGGCCCGACGGGCACGGGAAAAACCCTGCTGGCACAAACCCTGGCGCGATTTTTACAGGTACCGTTCACCATTGCCGACGCCACGACACTGACGGAAGCCGGTTATGTTGGCGAGGATGTGGAGAATATCATCGTCCGTCTGCTGCAGGCGGCTGATTACGACGTCGAGCGGGCGGAGCAGGGGATTATTTACATCGATGAACTGGATAAAATCGCCCGCAAAGACGGCAATCCCAGCATCACGCGTGATGTTTCCGGCGAGGGCGTACAGCAGGCACTGCTGAAATTGCTTGAGGGGACATCGGCATCCGTACCGCCCAAAGGTGGGCGCAAACATCCCGAGCAGAACCTCATCAACATCAATACCAGGAATATTCTATTTATTTGCGGCGGTGCGTTTGTCGGGCTGGATGAGGTCATCGCCGAGCGTACCAATAAAAAACTTTTTGGTTTTGCCAATGATGACGGGACGAAAAAAGATGACGGGAAAAATACGTTTGCCCGCGTCGAACCGGCAGATTTGATGCATTACGGCCTGATTCCCGAACTCATCGGACGTATGCCGGTTGCTGCAACGCTGGAAAAACTTGATGAAAAAGCCTTGAAAAAAATCCTGTTGGCACCGCGCAACGCACTGACAAAGCAGTTCATCAGGCTGCTGGAACTGGATGGCGTCAAGTTGAAATTCGAGGATGCCGCACTCGATGCTATCGTACAGAAAGCGGTCAAATTTGGTACCGGTGCCCGAGCGCTGCGATCCGTTCTCGAAGGCATCATGATGGATATCATGTACAACGTGCCTTCGGAGCCGGAGCTCGAATCTTGCCTGATTACCAAGCAGGTTGTGCTGGGCGGCAAAAAGCCGGTTTACAAAAGAAAAGAACTCAAAAAATCTGCCTGATCACACAGCCCGGATGCCCGATTCGCCGGTTTTTTTTTGAATTATTTAACATATTACCCGGCATCCGGTAGCGGCATATTTTCCGATACATACACGCCGACAACAGCTCAGCAGACCGCAAATACGTGAACCATGGGATCTCAGATTTTTTCACACCGGATTTAAAACTCAACAAATAAAAAGCACATTTGCATCTGTGCGGTGATCCTGTCGCTGCACAAAATTAACCACTGTAAAATATCAAATGAACCATTGTTCGGGTTCACAATATCTTATTTAAAATGGAAAAATATGGAAACGGTCGTTCGTAATAAGGAAGAATTTGTCATCAATAGCCGCCTGCCGGTTTTGCCGTTGAAGGAGGTTGTGGTTTTTCCTTATATGATATTCCCACTGCTCGTCGGGCGCGAACCGAGCCTGCGTGCGGTACAGGAAGCTATGCTGCTCGATAAATTCATTTTCCTTACGGCACAAAAGGACGTACAAACCGAGGAACCGCTGAAAGACGATCTCTATCGGGTCGGCGTCGTTGCACGGATCATTCAGGTGCTCAAATTGCCCAACGGTTTGATGAAAGTCCTGATCGAAGGGTTGGTACGGGCAAAAATCACCCGGTTTTTGCCGATTAGTGATCATCTCGAGGTGAAGCTCGATTTTATCGAAGATATCGATAAGGAAACACCGGCCATTCTCGCGCTCACGCGTAAAACCGTGGCTTCATTTAAAGAATATGTACAACTGCACCCGAAATTGCCCGATGAAATTCTGCTTTCATTGGAAGGCATCGTTTCGCCGTCGCGGGCGGCGCATTATATCTCCTGTTATATTCACCGTGATGTGCAAACGAAGCAAAACATCCTGCAGGAAACAGGCCTGCAAAGGCAGTTGCAACTACTGCTCGATCTGCTCAATTCGGAATGTGAAATTCTCAAACTCGAACATTCCATCGACGACAAGGTGCGTGATAATATCCAATGGTCGCAGAAGAAGTTTTATTTGCAGGAACAGATGCGCGTCATCAAGGAAGAACTCGGTGATGAACACGGTATGGATAGTGATTTGAGCAAAATCGAGGAGAAAATCAACCAGGCACGCATGTCGAAAGAGGCGAAAGACAAAGCGTTGGAAGAATTGATCAAACTGAAATCTTCACCGCCCATTTCGCCGGAATCTTCGGTCATCCGTAATTATCTCGACTGGATGACCGCGGTGCCGTGGCATAAAAAAACGCGCGACCGGCTGGAATTGCCGCAGGCAATACGCATGCTCGATGAAGATCATTACGGTTTAAAAAAACCGAAAGAACGCATTGTCGAGCACCTGGCGGTTTTGAAGCTGGTGAAAAAACTAAAAGGGCCGATCCTTTGTTTTGTCGGCCCGCCGGGGGTGGGAAAAACTTCCCTCGGCAAGTCCATCGCCCGCGCCATGGGGCGTAACTTTGTTCGTATTTCCCTGGGCGGCGTGCGCGATGAAGCGGAAATTCGCGGCCACCGCCGGACTTACATCGGTTCGATGCCCGGGCGCATCATTCAGTCGATGAAAAAAGCCAAATCGATCAACCCGGTCTTTTTGCTCGATGAAATCGACAAAATGAGCCAGGATTTCCGTGGTGATCCGGCCTCGGCGCTGCTGGAGGTGCTCGATCCGGAACAGAACCGCGCCTTCAACGATCATTATCTCGAGGTCGATTATGATCTTTCCAACGTGATGTTCATCACCACCGCCAATGTACGTGGACACATTCCGCAGCCTTTGCAGGACCGGATGGAAATTATCGAACTACCGGGTTATCTCGAATTTGAGAAAATGGCGATCGCTGAGGGTTTTTTGCTGCCGAAAGTTTTAAAAGCTCATGGTTTGGACAAGAAAAAGGTTACCTTTGCCAAATCGGCAATCACAAAAATCATTCATGATTATACCCGTGAAGCCGGGGTGCGCGAGCTGGAGCGCAACCTCAGTGCCGTCTGCCGCAAAATTGCGAGAGAAATTGCGACCAACAGCCGCAATAATAAATCATACAAGGTGACGGCGGCCGGCATTCAAAAATATGTGGGATTAAAAAAATACCATTACCACAAACGCTTCGATCAGCCAACCATCGGTGAGGCAACCGGGCTGGCATGGACGCCCTATGGCGGCGACATACTCGAAATCGAGGTGAATATCGTTCCCGGTAAAGGTGGCTTTATTCTCACCGGTAAACTGGGCGAGGTCATGCAGGAATCGGCGAAAGCAGCGCTCAGTTTTATCCGCAGCCGGGTGGATGAGTTGCATATCACCCAGAAATTCTGGAAAGACAGCGATATCCACATCCATTTTCCCGAGGGTGCGATTCCCAAAGATGGGCCTTCGGCAGGTATCACTATCGCGGTGGCTGTGGTTTCGGCGCTCACCGGTCGGAAAGTCAACCGGAAAATTGCCATGACCGGCGAAATTACCCTGCGCGGCAAAGTGCTGGCAATCGGCGGTCTCAACGAAAAAATTATCGCCGCCCAACGCTTCGATGTTGAGCGGGTGCTGGTTCCACAGGAAAATGAAAACGAGATCACGGAATTGCCGCCGGAGCTGAAAAAAGGCATAAAAATAACGCGTGTTGCCCACATGGACGAAGTGCTGCAATACGCATTGATGGATTAAAGACTGGTGAAGATCAAAGAATCAAAATTTATCGGCAGTTTCTCGACGATCGATCAACTGCCAAAAATCAAACTGCCGGAAATTGCTTTTGCCGGTCGTTCGAATGTCGGCAAATCCAGTTTGATCAACAGCTTGCTAACGCGAAAAAATCTTGCGAGAATCAGCAATACACCCGGTAAAACCCAGTTGCTCAATTATATTTGCGTCAATGATGCATTCTACATGGTCGACTTGCCGGGATATGGTTTTGCAAAAGTTCCGAAAGCCGAAAAAGCGCGCTGGCGCAAACTCATCGAAGCTTACATGATCAGCTCGCAGCAACTGCGTGGCGTTGTCAGCCTCATCGATTCGCGCCACGGGCCGGCACGATCCGACCTCGAATTGATCGCCTGGCTCGCCGAAATTGAAATCCCCTGTCTCGTGGTGGCAACGAAAGTGGATAAACTCAACCGCAAACAGTTCAATGAGGCGCAGCGCCGCATCGTGCAGCATATTGAAAAATTACCGGTTCACGGTCCCCTGTTTACCTCTTCTGCCAACGGGCAGGGGAAGAAAGAATTATGGCAGAGTCTATCTAATATTTTGGAGTTATAACATGCGACCACGATTATTTACCCCCGGTCCCACACAAATATCCGATGAAGTTGTCAAAGCTATGGCCGAACCGATGAAACACCATCGCAGTCCGGAATTCAAACATTTTTTTGCCGACACCTCGAGATTGCTGCAATTATTTTTTAAAACCAAAAATGATGTGCTCACTTTAACCAGCTCCGGCACCGGCGGCATGGAAGGCGCAGTATCCAATTTTCTCAGCCGCGGTGATAAAGTCATCACTGTCGAGGCGGGCAAATTCGGGCAGCGCTGGGGCGAAATTTCCAAAGCCTACGGTCTCGAAGTAGCGCCGCTCAATGTCCAGTGGGGCCAGGCTGCCGGCGCTGATGATGTTAAAAATCTGCTGGTTAAACACACGGACTGCAAAGCGGTACTATTCACGCATAGCGAAACCTCCACCGGAACCGCTTTCGATGTGCAGGGCATTACAAAAGTTGTGCGCGAAAATAGCGATGCCATCACGATCGTCGACGGCGTTACCTCGGTCGGAGTCCTACCTTTTTTTATGGATGACTGGGATGTCGATGTCGTTGTTGCCGGCTCGCAGAAAGGCGCCATGGTGCCGCCGGGTCTGGCTTTTGTTGCCGTCAGCGAACGTGCCTGGCAGCGCGCATAAAGCAGTGGTTTGCCCAAATACTATTTTGATTTCCAAAAAGCGCGGAAAACACTGCGCAACGAAACGACGCCATATACCCCGGCGACGACGTTACTCATCGGTTTGAACACGGCTTTGAAAATGTTTCTCGGCAAAGGGCATGAATATCACTGGAAAAAATACGCTGCGCTTTCCCTGGCGATGCGCCAGGGTTTAACGGCGGCTGGCTTGCAGGTCTTTTCCCAGCAGCCCAGCCATGCGCTGACCGCGATGAAAATTCCTGATGGCATCGATGGACAGAAATTCGTCAAAATTCTGCGCGACAATTACAACGTGACCGTGGCCGGTGGGCAAGATCATCTCAAAGGCAAGATTTTCCGTGTGGCGCATATGGGCTATTATGATCATATGGATATGATGGCTTTCACTGCTGCGATGGAACTGGCCTTTCGTGATCTCGGCTGGCCGATGGAACCCGGAATCGCTGTGCACAACGTGCAAAAAGCTTACATGGAAATCACGGCAAACCAGTTATAAGGGAGATAAAATGGCTGATTTCAAAGTATTGGTTACAGATAATATTTCGCCGGAGGCGATAGCGAAATTGTGCGCGCTGGGTTTTGCTGCTGAGGAAAGCAAAACATTGCCCGAAGCTGAACTGGCACAAAAAATCGGAGAATTTGATGCCGTAGCCATCCGCAGCGCCACGAAAATAACGGCGCCGGTACTTGAAAATCCCGGCAATTTAAAAATCATCGTGCGCGGCGGCGTCGGCATCGACAATATCGATGTGGCATTGGCAACGGCGAAGCATATTGCCGTTGCCAATACGCCCGGCGCCAATACCATCGCCACGGCCGAACTGACTTTCGCTCTGATGCTCGCACTGGCGCGGCATATTGCCGGCGGGTCTGCCTCGCTCGAAGCAGGCGAGTGGAATCGCAAACTGTTTCGCGGCGTTGAACTTTATGGCAAAACGCTGGGCCTGCTCGGTTTAGGCCGCATCGGCCGAGAGGTCGCACTGCGTGCACAAGCATTCGGCATGCAAGTGCTGGCCTATGATCCCTATCTCTCTGAGACCGAATTTCAAAAAACCGGAGTAAAACAAGCGGGACTTGAGGCCATTTGGGCCGCAGCTGATTTTATTTCGTTGCATCTGCCGGCGACGGCGGAGACCAGCAACATCATCAATGCTGCTACGCTGGCACGGATGAAAGACGGCGTGCGATTAATCAATGCTGCACGTGGTAGTCTGCTGGATGCCGCTGCGGTCGCAGAAGCGCTGGATGCCGGTAAAATCGCCGGCGTCGCCCTTGATGTTTATCCATCGGAGCCTCCGGCAGCAGATTATCCACTTTTGCACAAGAAGGGTGTTTTACACGTTCCGCACCTTGGCGCTTCCAGTTTTGAAGCACAGGAAAAAGTCGCTTCCGAAGTGGTGACGGTTATCGCTGATTATCTGTTGCGCAAGACCGGGAATTCCATCGTCAATTTATGCGACCTTGCCGATGGGTGAGTTTTACCGCGATGATACTTCAATAAAACCACCAACCAATGGATTTAAAGAAATCCGCTGCAACGAAAAATAAATGGGTGAATTATGATTCGGGTTCTCATTGCTGAAGATGACCGCAACACACTGACCGGGCTTGTTGAAATTCTGCGGCAGGAAGGATTTGAAGCGGTTGGCGCCGAGAGCGGGGAAGAGGCGTTGAATGTCTTGTATCGCCGCCAGTTCGATATTCTGCTCACCGATCTTCGCATGCCCGATATGAGCGGCATGGCGCTCTACGAAAAAACAAAAATCCATGCCCCGCAAATGAAGACGATCATCATGACAGCATTTAATTCGGTGAAAGATGCTGTGGAAGCGATGAAAGTGGGGGTTTATGAATATCTGACCAAACCCCTCGATCTCGATGAGCTTTTCGTCATCCTGAAAAAAGCGGTTGCCGATTTTGAACTCGAGCGTGAAAATGAAGAACTAAAACACCGTTTGCAGGGGGTTTACCGCTTTGAAAATATCATCGGCAGCAGTCAGGTGATGCAGGATGTTTTTCATGCGATCGTCAAAGTCGCCAGAAGCGATTCGACGATATTAATTCGTGGTGAAAGCGGCACCGGCAAGGAGCTGGTTGCTCGCGCTATTCACTATAACAGCCCGCGTGCGAAAAACAGCCTTATCGAAGTGAGCTGCGCCAGCTTTCCGGAGTCGTTGCTCGAGAGCGAGCTGTTTGGCTATGAAAAAGGCGCCTTCACCGGGGCGGCCGGCCGCAAGATTGGTCGTTTTGAGCTTTCAGATAACGGCACGATCTTTCTCGATGAGATCGGCGAAATATCCGGTGCAGTGCAAACTAAATTGCTGCGTGTTTTGCAGGAGCGGGAAATTTCCCGCCTCGGCGGCACCAGGCCGATTCCGGTGAATACGCGGGTGATCGCGGCAACCAACCGTGACCTGGAAGCAGCGCTGGAAGATGGACGCTTTCGTGAAGATTTGTACTACCGGCTCAACGTCATTCCGGTGCTGCTGCCACCCTTGCGTGAACGCAAGGAAGATATTCCGCTGCTGGTCGATCACTTTATTCGAAAATACGCGGCATCGAACAAACGCGGCCCGCTGTCAATCCATGAAGATGTGATGAATATTTGTCTGGAATACCATTGGCCGGGCAATGTTCGCGAACTCGAGAATGCCATGGAAAATGCCATCGTGCTTGGCGATGGGGATATGGTTTTGCCGGAACATCTGCCGGTTTTCGTCAAAATCCCGAAATCGCATGCGGTGGCCGGCCTGGACATCGTTTTAAACGCGGGCCCGACTTTCCGGGAAAAAATTGAGCGGGCTGAGCAGCTTATTCTCGAAGATGCCATTCGCAAAGCCGGCGGCAATAAATCCGAGGCCGCGAAAAATCTTGATATCAGTGTGCGCAATATGCGGTATAAAATCAGCAAGTACAATTTATAAATTCTTCTCATGCCTTGCCGGCTTTCCCTCTCCTGTTGCAACTGTGATCTCGCCGGAGAGATGTAACCTAACTACGTATCCAAACTTCCTATGCAAATTTTTTCACCCGACAAGTGAACAAATTTGCACAATTTATAAATTCCCAAAAATTTGCATAATAATAAATACGGAGAAATTAACGTAAGTTCTTTAAAGATAAAGGGTAAAATAATTAAATTAGAGTAATGATTTTTATGATATTCACTGGCATGGGGTTTGCTGAAGAGCTGCTGTTAATTTTCCCACGGCGCAGTGGTGGAAAAACCGGTGCAAAAAAGTATGCGTGGAAGCGCCAAATTCTTCCCTCACCCGCTGACCGTTGAGATCATCCAAATCAATTAATCCTATTAACTTATTTAAGGAGGCGAGTAGATGAGTTGGAAAACAACAACTGCAGTTTTCGTCAGTTTGATGTTGGCTGCATTGCTTGTTGGGTGTGCCGATGTGCCCTCGACCGGACCTACGCCACCAGAATTCAAGGCAGAATTTCGTTTTGTGAATGCTGCTGCGGATTTAGATGGTAGTGCCGTAAGTGTTGATGGTGCAAATATTGGTACCCTGGCTGGCCCGGGTAGTGCACTTGCTTACAGATCCTATAACGCAGGTTCAAGGATTGTAACGATTACTGGCGATAGCATTATTGTCAGTATGGAAACCGACTGGAGAGGCTCTGTTTTTCTGATGCCGGAAATCACGATTGGCGAAAAAACGACGCGTCAATTTGTAAAGGTCAATGAAAGAAGGATTTTCGATTCTCCTGTTTCCAAAAAAGAAGTTGTCGCTGAGGATGGAACCAAGACGTTGGAAGATGCACCGCGTTTTCGGATCGTCAATGCGATCAATGCAGAGCTTCCTGTCAATGTAACACTGTGGATGAATGACAGCACGGAAGTTGATTTCGCCTCCGACGTCGAATCGCAGAAATTCGATGGTTATAAATTTGTCGACATGGCCAGTTACACCGTTTATGTCACGGATGCCGCAGGTGATACCCTGACTTCCTTTGCGACAGGGTCCTTAGCAGCAAAACGTTACACAGCAGTGGTTTGGGGCACGGCCGGCGCCGTTTCCGGAATCACACTCGCTGATGATTAATTTGGTCCATTTCTGAAGTAACTAAACTCAAGAAAATAAACGTTTTTAGGAGAAAACCTTATGAAGCGTTATTCACTGGTAATCCTCTTGTTAGCATTGCTGCTCCCTGTATTGTTGCTTGCCCAAACAACAGGGAAGTTAAGAGGTGTGGTAGTCGATAAAGAGTCCGGCGACGCCTTGCCAGGAGCAAACGTCACTATCGTTGGAACCACTCTGGGTTCAGCGACCGACGTAAACGGTGGATTTATCATCCTTAATGTTCCTGCAGGTACGTTCAGTATTAAAGGCTCCTTTATTGGTTACCGTGACGTAACAATAACAGGTGTTGTTGTCAATGCTGGTCTGACAAAAGAAGTCAATTTTGAATTACCCACAGAGGCCCTGGAGGGATCTGAGGTCACCATCGTGGCTGAGCGTCCTTTGATTGAAAAGAACGCGACCAGCGCTGTTCGTATTCAGACAGCCGAGCAGATCGAAAAGATTCCGGTTCGCGGTGTTTCCAATTATATCGCACTGCAGCCTGGCGTTGTCAAACAGGATGGCGATATTTACATCCGTGGCGGTCGCCGCGATGAAGTTGGTTATTTCCTTGAAGGCGCCAACACGCGTGACGAAGTCGACGGCCGTGATGCGATTTCGGTTATTCCGGAAGCACTTGAAGAAATTCAGGTTGAAGCTGGTGGTTACACTGCTGAATTCGGTGGTGCAAACTCGGGTATCGTTCGTCAGACACTGAAGAGCGGCTCCGAAAAATTTCATTTTTCAGTACAGGCGGAAACCGATAACTTTGCCGATACCGGCGAACAGTTCCTCGGTACTTACTCTTATGGCTACAGCGATTATGTGCTGACTGCCAGTGGTCCTGTTCCGGGTTTTGGCAACAAATTGCGTTTCTTTGTCGCCGGCGAAAATGAATTCCGCCGCGATCGTCAGCAGCGTTTCTGGGACGGGTTCAATATTACTCATTCCGATACCTACATCGATGAGAATAATTTCCCCATCACCATCGACAATGTTGGGAATACTGAAGATCGTCTCAATTTTCAGAAAATGATTCAGAACCAGGGGCTCCGCACGCCTGACGGCAATATCGAAGCCATGCGCAGCGAACGCTGGACTGGAAACGGTACCCTGGTTTATGACGCCAGTCCTTTTATCGTCCGTCTTGGTGGTGCTTTTACTTACCGCCAAAATCAGGGCAATAACTCGACAAATGTGCCCTTTCGTATTTTCAATCTCAATCGTCAGGGACTGTATGATCAATCAACCGCACTTCTCAATTTGAAGTTCACCCACTTGGTTAATCCGACGACTTTCTGGGAAGCCAATTTGAACTATTTTGATAAGCGCAATGTTAATTATGATCCGCTTTTCGCTAATGACAAACACAACTACTGGACACGTTGGGACAGTATTGCCAATGCCGAACGCGGTGTAACGTTCTCACGTTACTTTAACCCGACCACTTCTCCCATCGGCAACTCCTTTAATATTCATGGTTTTACTTTTGATGCGCCGGGTTCTCCATTCGGTTATTATAAAGATAAACGTGGATATTATGGCGGTAGTTTTGCGCTGACAACTCAGCTCAAAGATCATGAAATCAAACTCGGTGGTAATGCCGAACTGAATACCATACGTCGCTACTCTGTAGGGACCTACACGATGTTGCAGAACGCGCGCCTGAATCCCGATGATTTCCGCGATGCTTATAATGGTGACCCTGCAGCTGTTGCAGCATTCCGTGTTGCTCTGCGCATGCGTACTTCTTATGGATATGATCTCTTTGGTAATGAAACTGAAGAAGACGGTGTTAACGGGCCACGTCATCCGAAACGTTATTCTGCTTATATACAGGATAAATTCGAACTCTCAGACCTCGTTATCAACGCTGGTCTGCGTCTCGACGTCTATGATAATGATGACTTTAATATTCCCAATCTTTCCAATCCAGATTGGGATCGCGATAACCGCGGTTTGGGAAAAACTACCAAAAAAGACCCGAGTGTTGAGCTGAGTCCACGTCTTGGTTTGGCTTTTCCGGTTTCCGATCGCACAGTATTCCACATGCAGTATGGCAAGTTCGTCCAGGCGCCTCGTCTCGATCAACTTTATGCGAATGATGCGTGGTATGATGCGATCTTCACCGGTGGTACCTCGTTCCAGAGCCCTATAGGTGTTGGCCTCGATCCGCAGAAAACCATTCAGTATGAAATTGGTTTCAGCCAGCAGTTCTCCGAAGCCGCTGCGTTTGACATCACCTATTTCTACAAAAATATCACGGATCAAATTCAGGTTTCCCGCATTGTAACGGAGGCTCTTTCTTCTGCAAGCGATTATAACCTGCTCGTCAATGGCGACTTTGCCACGACCAAAGGTATCGAACTGGCGGTGACCATGCGTCGCACTGCCCGTCTCGCCGGCCAGTTGAACTATACTTTCCAGAGCGCCAAAGGAACCGGTTCGGTGAATAACAGCGCTATTTCCGGTATTGAGCTGGGCCAGGAAATTCCGACGGTTATCCAACCTCTGGATTTTGAACAGCCGCAGCGCGGTTCTGCCAACCTCGATTACCGTTTTGGCAAGGGTGATGGCGGTGCTATACTGGAAAACCTGGGTATTAACCTGCTGGCGACATTTAACAGCGGCCACCCATACACTTTGTCTGATGGCGATTTTGGTCAGCAAGGGGCCTCCATGGCCGGTCAGATTTCCGACCCACGTTCACGCCGCCCGCTTGAAGATGTCAATGCCTCTCTGACACCGTGGAATTTCCAGATGGACTTGCGCATCGATAAAACCATCGATTTTGGTAATATTGGCGCCAATTTCTATGTTTATGTGCAAAACCTGACCAACCGTAAAAACGTGATCAATGTTTATAACCGTACGGGTAACCCCTATGACGACGGTTTCCTCGTCAATTCCGAATTGAGCGCTCCAGTTGTATCAGCCAATGGCGGTGATGCATTTGTAGCCATGCATAATGCATTGAACCTCAATGGAAACGGGACGAACTACTCACGCGATACCGGCAATTATCTGCTCGGTTTGCCGCGTCTTATCCGTGTTGGTATCAGACTGCAGTATTAATTCAGAAGAATTCAAACTATTCGTATAAATTCTCAAATTTAGTCAATCCTAACAATTGGGAGCTAAATCATAATGAAGAGAACTTTAAGTAAAATCTTTCTAACAACGGCTGTGTGCACGTTTCTGCTGAGCGGAATCGCATTTGGTGCAGAAGCCGATGGAAAGGTTACTCTTGATAAACGTTCGAGAGGCAATGTGGTCCTGCAGGATGACAATAAACCTCGGACAAACAGAACACTTGTTAATGTTGGACAAGTTGCGATGTGGATCTATTCAGATGGTATATCTGCTATCGATCCCCGTGGTGATTCCGGATTGTATTATCCTCGTGGTTCCAACCCGAATACCGCCGTTATTTATGCCGACGGTATGGTTTGGGGTGGTATTGTCAATGATGGCGGCACACCGGCATTACGCGTTGGCGGCCAGACTTATAGTAGTGGTACGGTTCCCGGCGCTATTCTCAGCCCCGGCGTCGCTGAAGAACAGACTGATTTAGATGTTGACCGTGTCTGGCGGATTCGCCGGGATTATCCAACGGCCAACCTGCGGCAAGACGCTGCCGAGTTTTTTCAGGTCAGCGCATCTTCGATTACTGATGGAGAAATTGAAGCACTGCGCAAATTATACAGACAGGACTGGATCGACTGGCCTGCCGGAAAAGGCGCGCCATTCTATGATGTCGATGGCGATGGTGTTTACACCCCGGGCTTCTGGATCGATCCTGAAGACGGTCTTGAAAAACCCAAAACCCGTCCCGGCGTCGGCGAAGAATTCGATGCAGCAAAACACGCAGATGAACCGGGTATTGCCGATGCCGATATGGTTGCATGGCTCGTTGCCAATGACCTCGATGCCGGCGCTGTTCAAACACTCTACGGTTCGCCCGCCATCGGTATGGAAATGCAGGCGTTGATGTGGGCCTATGCGCGTTCCGACGCTATGGGTAACATCATCTTCAAAAATTTCCGTGTTATTTATAAAGGAACGGATACGACGCCGATTAATGCAACTATCGATTCCATGTATTTTTGCCAGTGGTCTGATCCTGATCTCGGTTCTTTCGGTGATGACTACGCCGGTTGCGATACAACTTTGAGTCTCGGTTTTGCTTATAATTCCAGCTCAACTGATGCGACTTATTCAAAAGCCGGTCTGGCACCGCCTGCGAGCGGTTATGACTTCTTCGCCGGCCCGCTGGTTGAAGACCCTGAAGGCGTTGCTATTTTCGGTCTCAAAGAACGTCCGGGCTGGAGAAACCTGCCCATGACCAGTTTTGCCTTCTTTGCAGCCGGTGGCGAAGATAGCGACCCCGAGCGCGGTGGTAACTATAACGGCACATTGCAATGGTGGAACCTGCTGCGCGGTTTCCGCCCGCGCCCCGAATCCCCTGCTGAACCATGGACCAATAAATACTCAGGTGAAGTCACCATGTTCCGCGTTCCCGGCGAAGACCTCGGTGGTACACCTTCAGCAAACAACTGGATTGATGAGAACCCCGGCGACCGTCGTATTCTGCTGGTTTCCGGTCCTTTCCAAATGGCCGTGACCGATACCCAGGAAGTGGTTGTTGCTGTAATGGGTGCACTCGGTTCCGATCGTCTCTCTTCAGTTGCTGCTTTGAAATTCTATGATAAATCTGCTCAGTTTGCCTTTGATAACCTGTTTGACCTGCCGAAACCACCACCTGCACCGAAAGTAACCGGTACGGCGCTGGACGGCAAGATTCTGTTGAACTGGGGCGACAATCCCATTGGTGTAACAACAACAGAAACACATAAAAACAAAGGTTACCAGTTCGAAGGTTATAATATTTATCAGTTGCCTTCCGCCGGCGCCAGCCAGTCGCAAGGCATACGTCTCGCAACTTATGACCTGATCAACGAAGCTACGGTTATTTCTCAGGATGCTTTTGATGAAACCTCCGGTCTCGTGCTTGAACTGCCGGTTCAGTTTGGTTCCAACAGCGGCATCATCCACAGTCAGGTTTTTACAAAAGACCTGATTCGGGACAAACCCCTGCTTAATGGCCAGGTTTATTACTTCGGTATTTCCGCCTATAACTACAATGGTAGTGAAGTGGTCAAAACTCTGGAAAGCCCGTTGTCAATCATTACTGTTGTTCCACAAACAACCAAACCGGGCGGTCGTCTGCAGGCTGCAATCGGCGATATGGTTGAAGGCGCTACACATGAAGGTCAGAGCGATGGCTTCATCGAAGTGACCGTTATCGACCCGACCAAAGTAACCGGAAATGACTACAAAGTGACTTTCCGCGTTGATACGGTTTCAGTGGATATGACTGATCCTGAGCATCCGGTTTATGAAACACAGGATGTTTGGGACCTGACCAATACCACAACCGGCGCGGCTGTATTGACCGGCCAGACCAACCAAACCGGTGATGATGCCTATCTCATCGTCGATGGTATCATGGTTAAAGTCTTTGGTGCCCCGAGTGATTATGCCCGCATGGCCAACGGCGGCCCGGCATTTATCGAAGTTGCCAACGAAGCCGGTCCTTTGACTGAAGACCTGTTTGACGGCAACGGTGCGCCATTCGGCGGTAATAATGTGTGGCACAGTTTGAATGCCGGCGGTTTTTCTGATCGCTATTTTATCAGCACAACAACATCCGATATCTCCGGTATGCGTACCAATTTTGCTGCGCTCGTACCGTGGGATTTTGAACTGCGTTTTACCGAAGCCGGCGGTTACGGCTGGTGGGCTTTCACTTCCGGCGTTACCGGCGCGGTTCCATTCGAACTCTGGAATATCGGTATGGGCACACCAGACGATGCCAGTGATGATTATCAAATGATTCCGATTATGTACGAAGGCGGCGGGACTTCTGGCGCCTATACCCCGGATCACGGTCCTGATGGTGCTTTTGGTTATCCGGCATTTGACCGGATCTATTGGTACAACCCTGCTGATGGAGAAACATACGCTGATTATGCAAGTGATATCGAAGCTAACGGTGGCGTGACTGCAGACCATACCAGTAACGAAGTTATCGGTCGTCTGCTCGTCTGTGATTTCGACCAAAACGGTTTACCTCCAGCATCCGGCAGTGTGATCCGTATTTTCTCAACCAAACCAAATACAGCTTCTGATGTGTTCACATTCTCAACTGCCGGTTTGAATCCGACGACCACAGTTGATGCTGCAAAAGCTGATATGGATCTCATTACTGCATTCCCGAATCCATATTACGGCCTGCACGAATTTGAACAGAATCGTTTCCAGCGCAGTGTGACATTCAGTCATTTACCGGCTCAATGCACATTACGTATCTTCAATCTCGCAGGTGTGCTTGTACGCACGTTCGAGAAAAACGATGATTCACAATTCCTGGCCTGGGATCTGAATAACGAATCCGGCTTGCCAATCGCCAGTGGAATGTATCTCGTTAGCGTCGAAGTGCCGAACATGGGCAGCAGGATATTAAAAGTTGCCGTTGTTATGGAACAGCAATTCCTCGACAGCTATTAATGGATACCTGTTTGGCGGTCTCATTTTTGTATGACCGGCCAAGCGACATAAAACAATTAAGTAATGGTCAATTATTAGGAGTCAAAAACTATGAAGCACTCTTTAAATAGATTCATGGTCATCTTGGTTGCGCTCCTGCTTTTGGTGAGCGTAAACGGGTTTGCCCAGGAAGCTCGAACAGGTACCAACGCTGCTTCGGAATTGTTGATCCCTGTCGGTGCCCGGTATATCGGGATGGGTGGCGCTCCGCTTGCTGTCGTAAGTGGAATCGACGCTGTCTACTACAATCCGGCTGGTTTAGCATCTTCCGATAAAACTGCGTATGGTATGTTTTCACAAATGAGCTATATCGCTGATATCGACGTAACTTATGCCGCTGCCAGTGTTAATTTCGAAGGCTTTGGTTCGCTTGCGTTTGCTGTCAAATCGCTTAACCTTGGCGAAGTCAACATCACCACCGTTGACAACCCTGATGGCACCGGCGCAACCTTTAGCCCGCAATTTCTGACAATCGGTATGACCTTCTCGAAAGCTTTGAGCGATCGTGTTTATGTTGGTGCAACCGCAAACGTCGTTTCTGAAACGATGGACCGTGTAAAAGCCTCTGGTATGGCATTCGATTTTGGTGTGCAATATCGCGGCGTCGGTCAAATTGACGGCTTGAGCCTTGGCATTGCAGTGAAAAATGTTGGCCAGAGTATGCGCTTCGGCGGCAGCGGCCTCATTCGTCAGACTGATTTGCTTGATGGCGACCGTTCGACCTCGCCAACGGAAATCGTTACACAGGCGGATGAATTACCAACATCCTTCGAAATCGGCCTGAACTATACGATGAAAATCGATGAGAAAAGTTCAGTTGATTTCTCCAGCATGTATCAGGATCAAAGCTTTCTCGCTGATATTGCTAAATTCGGTGTTGAATATTCCTTCGATAATAAAGCATTCCTGAGAGCCGGTTATTCACTTTCACCCGATGCAACCGATCTTAACGATAACAATGCTTACAACTACGGCTTGACTCTTGGCGGTGGTCTGCAGTATAACATCAACAACGTCGATGTTCGCTTAGACTATGCCTTTCGTCAGGTTGAATTCTTCGATTCAAACAATGTTTTCAGTCTGATCTTTGGATTTTAATCTGAGGATGGAGATGTGTTAGTCTCAAAAGCCCCGATTATTCGGGGCTTTTTTTTTATAAGAAATTAAAGTCAATTGAACAATCCGCTTCAGTCTCTGTCTTTTGGGGAAAAGTGAATAGCATAGTATAAATGAATTGACAATTGATAAAAATGTCCCTTACTTACCTAATCTTCGAGGTCTCTGTTCGGTAAAGACAATTCCTTAACAGGGAACGAAGCGATTGAACCTGCCGAAAAGGTGCCCTCGCCGGGCAACAAGAGCTAAGTCATGGTAGGAATTTCTTCCAGGTTTATCAGCTTGGAAAACTTTTTGAGCACAGTCTATGAGTATGTAGTTTAAAGACTAAATTTTAAACGATTTTCAATCCATTACTTTAAAGTAAAAGGCACAAAAATGACCTGCTATTCATTTTTTAAAAAGAAAAGATTGCCACTTTTGTTGCTGTCTCTCGTTTTTATTTTATGCTCAAATAATCTCTTTTCACAAGTTTCCTTGCGTGCCAATCTCGATGCTGCGCATTTTAAAGCCGTGGAAAAAGGCCATTATCTGGAGATTTATTACTCCATCGCCGATGCTGTTTTCGCTGATTTGCAAACGAAAAACAACAGCGCCGGCGCTGAAATTGTTTTTAATCTGGTGATCACTCATGGTGATTCCGTTTGGGCGACTAAAGCATGGAAGGTTGCCAAATCGGTCGATGACTCGTCGCTGGCAAAATCGCAAAATTCTGTTGTCGATGCCCTGCGATACATGGTCGGCGATGCCGGCAAATATCATATCAAGCTCTATACCCGCACAACCGGACCGATGGCACAAATTGACAGCGCCGAGGTGACCGTTGAAATACCTGCGATGCGCGATGATGAAATGTGCCTGAGCGATATCATTTTTTCATCAAAAATCGGCCGGGCAGACGAACAAAGCAATCCGATTTTTACGAGAAATGGCTATGAAATAATACCCAATCCTGCTGCCGTTTTCGGTGAGTCTTCACCGATCGTTTATTTTTATTTTGAAGCGTACAATATTTCACAACGGCTCACGGGTGATAAATATAAAGTTGTCTGCAGAATCGAGAACAGCAACGGCAACGAAGTTGAAGGCACCGGAAAAGCCTTCCGCACCAAAAGGAAAACCACTGAAATGGCAATCGAAATGGGCACGAAAATCATCTCAAAACTGCCGTCCGGGACCTATTCGATGATCTACGGTATCGCTGATATCGATGAAAAAATCATTATGAAAAGTAAAAAGACCATATTCATTTACAATCCTTCGATTCCCTTCGAAAAGAAGGATCAGTTCACTTTTTCTGATGTCGGTGACAAATCTTTCATCGATCTCTACCGTCAGGGCGAGAAGGAACTCGACAATGAATTTAAACAGATGGTTTATCTTATTGATAAACCGCAAAAGCAGTTTTATAAAAAACTGACCATCGCAAAAGCGAAAGCCGATTATATCAAGGAAATCTGGGTGACTGCGGCTGCGAAACAAAATATAATCGGTTCTGTCTATCGCTATATTTATCTTAAACGTATCAACGAAGCGAATGTAAAATTTAAATCGGTTTTCAAAGATGGCTGGAAAAGTGATCGTGGCCGGGTTTATATTTTATTCGGGCCTCCCTACGAGGTCGAACGTTTTCCCAATTCAGTACAAACCATTCCCTATGAAATATGGACCTACAGTAGTATTCAGGGGCAGGGTGGGGTCATCTTCGTTTTTTCCGATCGTACCGGATTTAAAAAATATGAACAAATCCACTCATCGCTTATCGGCGAGCTGCAGGAACCAGACTGGCAGCGTCTCATCACGAAAGGACCACAATCCAATTATACAACCAATCCTTTTCAGAATTAATAAATACCGGGAGTCTTTAAAGTAATGAAACAATGTGTTTATATTTTTATGCTATGTATGGGCCTCGCTTTTATCGCCTGTGAAAAGAAACCGCCGATGCCTGAAATCTCCATGTTGCCGCCCATGGTGGATGAGATATTTTATTTCCGGGGTTATGTCACCGATACCAATAAAGATTTGGTGAGTAATATTTACAACTTTACCCGGCAGGTTGTGAAAAAAGATACGATCAACGGCCATCCGGGATTTGTTTATATTTCACAGAACAAACGCACGTCATTTTATACCGACGATGATGGCACGCTCTACCAACGCAACAGCGAAAATATCGGGTTTCGTGTTGTCCCCTACGGGCTGATGACTATCAAACCGGTGGAAATTTCATACTGGCAAACCATGCTGAAAATGGATGACGGTGTCAATTCAACATGGTCTCTTTCTGTGGATACGACTTTTGAAGCACGGACGCAAAAGGGCGAACCGCAAAAAATCCATTACATTCACAAGGGCAATGCTAAGTTCGCCGGTTGGACAACAACTTTTATTCCCGCTGCAAGACGTGCTGTTGAAGTGCTCGATGCACACTGGACCGACATGCAAACGCATATCATCAATGAAACGACCGGCGACACCTTATTTTCCTCTGTCGGCGAAGCACACTACTATTTTACTGAGAATTTCGGCGCTGTAAAGTTTACCAACGATTTTCTCAAAAAAGAGATTGGCCGGCCGGCCCAAAAACTCCTGTCAACCTGGGAAAATGTCAACCGCTTTACCAAGTGATCATCGCGCTCATCGTCATGTGTGGCGTCTTCCATTCATCATGTGCCCGGAGGCGCCAAAGATTTTCAGGAGAGGATTCTGTATTTGATGCTGAAAACGAATCAGCCGGCACAGTGCACCGTCGTTTTAAACAACTGCCATAACCAGACGCCGGCGGCGGTGGGTTTAGGTGCTTTGCAATGGATAATTCACGGCCCTCAATTGAATACTTTGCCGGGCAGACAAATCATGGGTTATTGATTTGAACAGGGGACGGATTTTGATGGGAGTTGTTTTT
>JAJRYV010000104.1 GCA_024275575.1 bacterium | reverse complement strand
TCCCAATTGGTTTCGAGATTCACCAACCTGCTGCCGGCGATATAAGCCAGGCCATATTCGTCATATTCGATATAGTGCCGCACCAGCAGGCCGATGCGCGCGCCTTTGGCATTTTCGACCGGCGGGGCGTGACGCAGGCCTTCACGGCCTTCATGCATCAAAGTGGAACCGTTTTTCGATTCCACGCCCTCGCCCCAGAGCCAGTGCCTTTCCTGAAATGTGTTTTCAGCCTCCTGCTCTCCATCGGCGAGCACGCGTGCGGAAAATTCTGCACCGTTGCGCCAGATCAGCATTTCTCCTTCAGGGCCGAAGAGCCGAGCCTGCTGCAAGGTGAGCGGGCGCAGCGCCACTGCGACCTCATCGAAAACCTCGCCGGAGATGGCGAGGCCGACGCTTCCGCCAAACCTTCCCCAGATCACGCCGTCATCGGCATGGGCGAGCAGAAACGGCAGTTTGTATTCCTGCGCTTTTTCAGCCAGCCAGGCTTTTAATTCTTCATCGGTTGCTGGATTGATCGTTACTTTTTGACATGGATCGCTCATGGCTATATCTCCAGAAATGCGTTGACAAATCGTTTCTGTAAGTCATCGTGCTTGCCTTTGAATTCGAGCCCGCTTTCCTTTTGAATGATTTCCCACATTTTGTCGCCGAGGTACATTTTGGCATTGACACCGAACAATCTGCCACGCCCGACGCTGCTCTCTCCGCCGACCGGCAGATCGCCGGTCCACAAATCTTTGAGCACGAGCAGCAGCAAGCCGACTTCGGCCTCGAAGTACCTGGCAGCCGGGGTCTTGCGCAGCTCGAGGTGCAGGTGGACGCACGTATCGGTTTTGGATTTGCCGAATACCGGCTGTTCGCTGAACAGCGCGTTGGGATAAGCGCCGCCGGTAAAACGGTCGATCTTGATGCGGGTTTGAATGAGATCGTCGACGCCGTTTTTGATTTCGGTTTCACGAATGGCGACGCGGCTGCCTTGCGATTTTTTCTTATCGGTGAAACCGAACATCCCGTTCACAAGAGCATCTGCGGCTTTTTCGTTTTCGATCATGGTCAGCGCGATGCGTTGGGCGCGATGGCGGATCACGCCGGCGAGGCTCGTGCCGGAGAGAACCGGCTTCATTGCAAACTGCGGGTCATCATCGCTATCTATGCGCAGGGAGCGCAGATGCACGAAATCCGTGCCTGCGGGATTGCCGGTGCCGGAGCGAATCAGCAGCGAGCTGTCGAGCTTGAATTGTGCATCCAAAACGAATTTCTCGCCCTGGTGTGTCTGATCAGACGAAACGTCGAGCAGGCGCATGATATCCGACTGGAACACATCCTGTTCCGGCTCCTGATGTGAGAGCCAGTTCAAGATGCCGTTTTTATCGTCCATGCGATAGCGCTGAATCTGCCAGCCGGCCACCTTGCACCGGCCATAGCCCCTGTTCTTCCGCAGGCCGAGGCCGATAGTGCCTTCTTCAAAGCCTTTGAGCGCCAGCGCCAGCGCTTCCAGGTACGATCGATTGTTCTCGTTGAGCCAGAACTCGAAGTGCAGCCGAAACCTCGTACCAGCAGCCAGAAGCTCGAGATCGAATTTTTGTCCCTTTTTGTTTTTATCCAGTTTCGCTGTTCTCGTTTTCGGATCGATGGCCACGCCATCCCGCAGCTCGATGGCATTTTTGTCACCAGGCAATTCGCCCAGGGCATCATCGACCATCAGCCAGCTCAAAATGCTGTCGGTGCGATCGTTCTTTTTATCCTCGTCCAGATAGCCGAACAATCTTTCCGCCATAAGTGCGCCGTCCCGGCCTTCTTTCGCGCCATATCCGGCTTCGAGTTGGCGCAGGTAATTGCGCAGCGCGCCGGCAATCGAGGTGCCGGAGAGCAGAGGCTTTTTATCATCAAGGGTATCGAACAGGATCGGAATATCGGTCAAGCTATCGGTGTCGCCGTTGCCGAAATTGGCCGGAGTCTCCAAAACCAGCTCGCCCTGGATGAAAATTCGCTCTGACACCTTGCGGCTGTTTTGCCATTGTGCTTGCATCATCGCTCTCCTCTATTGGCCTGGTTCTGCTTGACGCCGAGCTTCATGACGCCATCGATATAGCGCGCGAGATACGTTGTGCGCAATTCATTATCGGTTTGTGCTGTCTTACCGGCAATCTTCGGCAGACTTTTCTTTTGCAGAAATTTCTTTTCAAAGCTGCTCAATTCGCACATTTCTTTCACCCAATCGAAAAACGACTCGCCCTCGAATTCGGCGTGCTGCCAGTCTTCTTTGGCGCCATGTTCTTTGATTAAATCCATGTGTTTTGATATTATTTCAATTTGGCCGGTGAGATGGGCATAGCGGGCAGCGACGCGCACGCGGGAGAACTGTGCGGAGGAGGGTAGTGGAGATTGCAATTGTGTCTTCGCGGCATCGAGAAGCGCGACCAACTCGCTTTCGAGCTGATTGCGCAGCAGCCGTTTCGCCATGTTTTCCGCCATCTCACTGCTTTTTGCCGAGAGCACAATACCAGGTTTTTTGGGGGATTTTTTCGCTTCGGTTCGCTCAAGCTTTGGCAAGGTTTGCCAGTTCACCGCAATGCGTCCGAGGCCCTCGTTGCGCCGCTCGCCGACGCCGTGCTCCACATAGCCGTTCAATTTTTCACGATCTACTTTATCTGCCGGACAGCGCAAAACACTGCCTGCAGCCAGGGTCCAGCATTGCGGCAGCGGCAGACCCCATTTGCGATTGAAGCCGCCGATCAGGCGCGTTTTCGCGTAAGCTCGATACATATCATCTCCAACTGGCCGCTCGATACCAAGAGCCTTCGCTGTATCCAATAACATATTTCCGTTTTCGTCGCGCACGATGGCGTCGCTGAGCAGCGTGACGGTGACGATTTCTTCCTCTGTCTCATCATCAACGTAAGGTTCTTCCTCGGAATACTCCTGCCAATTAGCTTTCAACTACACATTCGAGACAAGTACTCTGCCATAGCCGCCGGTATGTGCACCGCCCAGAAACATCGTGCCCTGTTCGAGAAGCGGCTTTAGATCGCGCAAAATCGCTTCATCTTCCGCCACGATCGCGCCGGCGAAGTCCTGTCCCGCAGCTAATGCTTCGTAGCGAAACACCTGGCTTTTGCCCTTGCCGCGCTTGTTGCGGTCATCGCTGGCATTATGCACGGTCACTTTGAAACTGGCCTTTTCAAGATGCACAACACCATCCTCGACGTGGCAAAATTCGTATTTCGGCGCCCTGGGTTGCTCCGGATCGTCGCTAACCTTCAAAGCGAAATCGCAGATAGCATCCATTTCATCAGCCGGAACATCAACCTGATCCTTTTCGACAAACCAGGAAAACGGCTGCGGCAACATGCGTGCGCCCGATTTGCGATGAGCAGGATAGGCATGGAGAAAATAAACGCCATCTTCGAAAAACCGGCGCCGGAATGCATCGTCGAGCAATGCATCGGGGTTGCCAGGAAGGCACTTGCGAATCAATGCGCCGCGAATCATGCTGCCGGGGATGAAAGGAAAGCCGGTTTTGCTGTTGGCTTCGCCGCTATGCGGCTGCGTCGCAAGCACCGGCTCTTGAAGACTGAGTAAAAATGTCAATGCTTTCATGATAGCACCGCCTCTCGAAAATCACTATAATAATTGTCCGTTGTTGCTGCGACTTCTTCGGTATGCACAAAAGGGGACTTGTCGTAAAGTTCAGCGTGCAAGCGCCCCCTGCCTCGGTGGCGCTCGGTTCCGGCGCGACGAAATACCTTCACGCAAGCGGCGAGCAACGCCAGTTCACGAGGTTGCGGCTGCTGCATGAAGTCCAACCTGGCTTCGAAAACAGTCTCGCGGAGAATAACACGGGTGGCGCGCAGCGCTTCCTTTTTCGGCGCGCCGGTGGCCTCGTCGATGGCGCTTTGCCGCCGAATCGTTGTCAGCGTATCGAGCATTTGCTGTTTCGACACGTGCTCTAAATGAACCTCATCCATCACCGTGAGGCGCAAATCTTCCGGCAGCCGGGCGTCGCCAACGTGCATATTGCCGATGTTCTCGATTCGATTGCCCGATTCACCGAAAAGCCAACGCGCGCTGTCTTCCCAGTCCGAGAGATCGGCGCACTTCGCTTCTTTGAGCGCGTAGAGTACCTCGGCGCATTCGGCGCAAAGCAGTCCTTTCAGAGTTTTGCCGCTCAGATAGGGCAAGCCATATTCATCATGCTGCACCTCGCTATCCACCACGCCAACCACGCCATCGCCGCGGCCGAAAGTGGAATCGCTGCGTAGCGTCAATGTCAACCAAAGTGTGTTCATGATTTCCCACCGTTCTTGTTTTCGTTGAAAGCGATGACAAAATCGAGCGCTTCGATAGCATCGAAGTAGCCGCAGTCATCGCCCTGCCAGCCGGTTGTCGCCATGTTTTCCAATCCGGGAATTTCGGGAAGATTGTCAAGGCCAAAATTTCTGAGAAAAAGTCTGACCGCTTCTTGCCCTTGTCGCAACGCATCACGCAGGGCTTTGACCTTGTTTCTCCTGCCTGACCAGTCATCGCTGTTTTGAAATGCGCTCACCAGGTTGGAAAATATCTGCCAGGTTTGCCAGATAGTCGTTCTTCCGGCGATTTCCGCAACCCGCACCGGCCGCATCAAGAGCGATTTTCCGTTTTCACTCATATATTCGCGATTTCGTATCTCTTGCAATCCAGCTTCGACGCCAGTTGTCGAGAAATGCCAATCCATCATAAAGGTATTTTCTTCGTTCGTTTGTGTCCGATCGACGATTTTCTTTTTTGCTTCTGCAGCCAATTTATCTGCCAAATCGTAGGCGCGAGAGAAGGGATAGTGCGATTTGACCACTGCAACGCCAGCGCGCGCGTACAATGGTTTTCCATTGTCACTGAGCTTCGTCGTTGAAAGCGCTTGCAGGTACTTTGCCGCCAACACCAATCCCAGTCTGCCTTCGCTTACAAACGTCACGTCATCGCCGCCGAACACGATCGGTCGGAAGGGCAGCAGCTTCCTGTTGCCGGAATTGCGTTTGGCAGAAACGCCGACTTTTTCCTCATATTCCGGCCAGTGATAGAGCAAGTAGCTGATCGTTTCTTTAAGCGCTTCTTTGGCGTTGTCTTCAATTGAGAGCGAAAACTCGCGCAATTTTTGAATGTAATCACCGTTCTTTTTAGCTTCGTGAAATTTTTCGCCGATCTTGTTGAATCTCTCGCCCATGGCATTGCCATCCGCATGAATCACGGCAATGTAGCTCGAGGTGCCTTTTTCGCCAAAGTCATTGAAATTGGCCGCAAACTCGAATCCTTGCTCATCGACCATAGGAGTGATCTTCGCCAGTCTCTCCCTGGCGCAGTGCGCGTGTTTTAATTTTTTTGCGACCTCGGCGGAGATGCGTTGCGGTGGACCCTCCAGGTGTTCTTTGCGCTTGGCAGCATCATGCCCGACCAGCTCAGGATCGTCATCCCATCCCACTGCCGGCATGCCGGTAAACACGCACTTAGCGGTCACGCCGAGTCCCGCCAATGGTGCGGAATGGCTGCGATCGAGCTTGCGGGCAGCGAGCTTGCCGCGAAGCTCTCGGTGCTTCTCAGCCAGGGAATCCTTTTCCCAATCGAATGGTTCATAAATGGCCACGGGTTGCAGGCCGGGCGCTTCCTCAAGGGTCTTGCGCGTGAGTCTTTTCATGAAATCCATCGCCTTTTCTTTCTCGACAAAGAGAAACATAGCTACACCGCCGCCGCGATAAACCAGCTCGATGTCCAGCTCGGAATCCGGCAGGCGCTTTTTCGAATCATACTTCAATCCATCATCCTCATCCCAGGTCACGTTGCTTTGCAGGGATTCGTTTACAAGAGATTCAACCAGCCATTCATCCGTAACTATTTCCACAAGCTCCGAGGCGCCGATATTCTGATACAGGTTATTGCTCTTGAAAACGTAATCCTGAATGCCCGTGACTTCAAGTAAAACGAGTGTGTATTGTGGCATGGTATTCTCCTTATCGATTCGATTGCGCAAACCACTGGCGAAAAGCATCAGGCAGATTGAGAAGATCGTCACGCCCGAACACTCTTACCTTTCCCCGGATTTGCCAATCTCTCTCAACTTCAGCTTGTATTTTTTCAGGAAACTTGCTGGTGCCTACCACAGCAGCGCGTGCTTCATCTCCACCCAACTGCCTAGCGCGCACCAGGGCTTCCATGAGATGCTTTTTGACCTCGCTACCTTCACCTTTTCCCGGACGGCTGACAATGCAAGAAAACACAAACAATTGATAGCCGAGCATGGCAACGGCATCGAGCTCGAATTTAGCCGGCTTCGTTCCCTGTGGCGCTCTTTGCGGTATTGGTTCCAGACTGCTTGCATAATGTTCGATGTTGAATTCCTGCGCATTTTCAATGATGGCGGCTAACGCCAAATCCTCGAGCCATTCACTGATGAACCATTTGCTTGCGCTCGTGATTTTTTTGAAGTCGAGCTCTTGTGCGATTTTTTCAGTCGCGATCTCCCCATTTCCGACCTGGTTGAATGCCGTGATGATTGGTCGCAGAGCAGGGTAATCTTTGATGTCGGGGAGTTGCGGATGAGCTCCACCCGAGTTGGACAGAGAAGTATACCATTTCTGCCATTGCCTTATTCCGCCGTCGGTATTATGGACTTCCGCCAAGGCTCTTGCAAACTTTTCGTGGCGCGGTGTTTGGTTGATTTTATCGACACGGTATCCATGCAATCGCGCCAGCTCTTTCAGGCTGATCTCGCGTGCGCGCGCCACATCGATCGGATTGCTTTCGCCTTCGAATTGCATCGCCAGCCTGTGGGCGTCGAGGTAACTGAAAACGGCATTCGGGAAGTGTTCGGCCAGCACGTCATGGCTGTGGATGGCCATGGGCTTGGTGCCGCCGGTGTAATTGAGGCCGATTCTATCCATGCGAGACAGATTCAACTCGGACAGGATTGTTTTCATCTCGGCTCTGATACGCAGACTGTTGCCTTCATTCAAGCCATAATAAATAAATTCTGTGTCAGGACGCTCGACACTGAGTGATCGCACCAGCAAGTCTGCAAACGGCTTGGTACTGAGCGTCTTGTTCGCGCCATCGGAGTGCAGCAGATAAATTGTACCGCCGTCATCCATCAGCAACAATGCGGCGACGTAGAGCGGCAGCGGGTTTTCGCCCACTAGCAGAAACAGATGATCGCATTTGTGGTGGTCAGGGAATAAGTTCACAGTTTTTTTTCGGTTTTTTTAAAACATGAGTTTATTATCTAAACGGCTATCATCCCCAGAAAAACGCTAACCTGCATAGTTCACATATTTTTTAAAAAGATTTGATAAACAATTGATTTCATTGCTTTTTTTCGAAATTATAGTTGGAAATTTAATTTATTTATGAAAATCACCTCGCCGAGACGCTGAGATGCAGAATTTTGTTTTTAAATATGTTACTATTTTTCTCTACGCTACTGTGTCTCCGCGAGAATAATAAAGGCTAAAGCTAAATCCGACTTACTTCCCCATCTTCACCAGTACATGGCAAACCTTATCTTTCGCATCGAACCAGCGGGCGACCACTTGCGAATTGACGCTCGTCAGCCCCATTTCTTCAACGCGTTTATCCTGGCCCTCGGCAGCGGATTTCCCGACTGCGCCCACGGATAAAAAAATCGTTCGCGCGAGATTGCGTCGCGCCCGCTGTTCGGCTTGCAGCCAACTGCTTTTTTCATGAAAATAAAGTGGCGCCATACCTGTAGCATAAATAAAATCTGTCTTTTGCGGCAGTTCTTTAATCCAGCCGGGCGGGGATTGTTTTTTGGTATTATGAAGTGCAAATAGCGATGGGGCATCAGCGGGTATTTCGGAGGTCGCCAGAACCATGACCAAGTTATCGGTAATAAAGGTATCTGCCGGCGCCAGCAGTGATTTTGCTGTTTCAGTCGCGCTGGAGTCGAACGTTTCCCGTACATCGTTGCCGATCCAGTAGACGCCGATCTCCGTGGCCCAATAAAACTGGCCGCCGCTGTATTCACAGGTGGTCTCTTTGGCAAAATTTTCACAGGCGTTGTAAAAAGCCTGGGTTATGGCGGAATCTGCATAAAACGCCGGTTCCGCATAACCCGTAACTGCATGGGGAACTTCGAGTTTTACCGGGTTTAAAAACCATTCAGGATAGATCTGTGCGACCGATGAGCAACCTGAAAAAAACAGAATGGCGCTTAAAATCAGGCCGATGAAACTGGCTGGAAACGGTGTTTTATCCGGCACGCCCGGGGTTTTTATCTCAAATTTTAAAGACATTGTGATTCCCAAAACCTTTGTGATTATAAACCCCGGGTTTGCATCAATGACCCCGGAAGCAGGTTAATTGGACTGGTCTTTTTTCCAGTTTTCAAAGTTTTTCACTTCGTTTTCCAGCTCTTTGAAAGTTTCCGAAGCGCGAAAACGGGTGTACAGTCGTTTGTTGTTTTTGAGCTGTTCCATCAAAGCTTGGTTTGCTGCGCCGATGGGGTACTCAACCAATACATAAGCGCGCCAGAACTGGCCATCTTTTTTGATGGATTTTTTAGCGATGCGACTGCCGCTGAGAGAGGTTGAAACAACTGTTTTGCTGGCCTGGGTAAACATCTGCAGTAATTCAGCATCATCATTCACACCAACTTCTTCGTCGAAGCGTTTTTGCAGGCCGGAAATCTTCACTTCTGCCTGGCGGCCGATTTCGGCACGGGCACCGGTCGTGGCTTTGTCGATGGCCATTTGCATATCGCGGGAGACGGCCGTGTTGGTTGCCAAAAGATAATTGGGGTCTGATTTTGATTCCAGAAACCAGTCCGGCACTTCACCACCGACATCGGTCATGGCTTTCGGGCCACCGCAACCGATCATGAAAGACGCAACGATAGCGATAAGAACGAATGAGTAAAAACGACGCATAATTTTCTCCAAAGCTAAGTTATAGGATAACGGATTGTATTCATCTAAGAATTGATTTTCAAAATTTTGGGTTGAACATTTTTTAATTTCGGCAATGTCCGGCCAAGCAACGCATTGACATAGGTGGGGTCGCAAATGGTATATTTTTTCCCGCCATAGACAACATAGGCGCCATCGGCTTTTTCCGTGAAATGCACGGCTGTCGCTACATGTCCGGGATAATCCAGCGCGACAACCTGTAATTTTAACAGATTTCGGACGAGGAATGCAAATAAAATCGCCCGGTCTTCACAATCAGAAAAAGGATAATTGACCGTTTCGATGGGGAAGAAATATTTTTCCCGGTCAAATTGATCCTGATCCGTTTTGTAAGCAAAAGCTGTTTGTACGAATCGCAGCAGGATATTCACCGCTTCAGTTTCAGATTTGCCCTGAACCACCGGCCGCAGGTTTTGCAGCATTGCTTGTTGTACGCTTAAAGATGCCTGTGCATTGAAATAAATTTCGAGCTCTGTCTGTGGGTAATAACGCAGAAAATCGATAAGATTATCGTTAAAATGTATATTGAGCGCCCAGGCCTGGCCGCCATATTCAAATTTTAGTTTCCTGATCCTGTCGGAAAATTGCAGTTTGGGCAAGCTGTTCAGGCGCAGGTCGATTGCTTTATCAGCGCCGGGGTAGCGGCCGTCGTAAGTGGTGAGCGCCATGGGTCGTTGTGGGATTTCATCGAACGGCACGACATAATAACGCCTGTTTTCGATGGTGAAATAGGGTACGGAAAAAATGGTGCCCACCGAGGGCAAAAGAATATGGATCTCGTTGCTGTAACCAACCCTGGCGTCATAACCGGACTTGATAAGAATAAACCAGATGAAAAGCTTTTGTTGCGCCTGTGAGCGGGGGAAAATCTGCCCTGCCAGTTTCTTCAAAAAAACGCAGTAGGCCCAGTCATTGAGCGCAAGACGATCTTTGTATTGTTTTGCCGTCGTCACATAAGGTTCATAATCGCTTTTGCTCATCGTCTGCCAGAAGCTGGCGATATCCTGTTTGTCGTATCTCCCACGCTTGTTGAGTTTAAATTTTTCCGGATGAGGAAACGCGACGGGGGTGTTAAAATAGTGAAATTTTACAGTGCGCACACGATCGGGAATATCAGGCAAAACAGGTTTGGGCTCGATGACCGGCGCAGGTGGTTTGCTTTCGATGACTTTGATGGGCGGCGGTGTTTTTGCAGGGGTAGGTTCCGGTTGTTTTTTCTCAGCAACCGGTGTGGTGACTGGTTTGGGGGTTTTGTCGATTTTGATACCGCGCATCAGTTGCATCTGACGCCATTCGCGCTCGAGAAAGCGACCGAATTGCCGATCGCGCTCGTCTTTGTAATCCTGCAGTTTCTGCTGTTCTTTTTTCAGCCAGTTATCAAATTTTTCCTGTGCATCGACAGCGGTTTGCATGCATAAAATAGCAAAAATACCGAGTAGAAATTTTCCTGTTAATAGCTTGATTAATTTCATATGGCGCCCCATTTTAGTTTCCGGAAATGGCCGACATGGAAGAAAAAAACAAAATTTTCCCGGGCCCGGAGCCCGGGAAAACAAACTTGTTAAAAGCTATACGAATTATGAATTAAAAAGCGAGACCGGCTGTAACACCGACGAAGTTAGTGTTTTCTTCTTCGGTGAAAATGAAACGAACCAGGCCCTGCAGAATAATGTTAAAGCGGTCTCCGGCCGGAATTTCCATGCCGGCGCCGGCTGCGAGGCCCCAGGCCTTTTCTTCAGCTTCACTTGTGCTTGAATACCCGCTAAAAACGTCTTTAACTGTCGCTTTTGCATTGAGTACATTATAAGTTCCCATGCCGAAAAGAAATATCTGGGAACTGGCCTCTGCAGAGGTCAGATATGGCCGGATGCCGATTCCCAGCTCGGTTATCGACAATTCTGCGTCAATAGAAGCGTCAGAACTGGTGATACCGAAATCATCGAGGAAGGCGTCCTCATCGACGGCAAAACCTTCAACCGCCATGCCGAAAGTGATTCCCACTGTTGGCGAGGGAAATGCGACATACTGGCCGTGAATACTACCGCCCACTTTGTACCAGTCTTTAAATTCCTGTGGTGAGAGCGGAAAAGCTGCACCGCCGAAAAGTTCCCACTGGCTTTTTCTCCCCTGGGCAGAAATTTGCGCTGTTGACAAAAATAGAATAGCGATTAGAATGAGCGATTGTCTCAATTTCATTCCTTCCTCCGATATTTAGATTGAAAAGTATATGAGTGTTTGCATTTTTTTTCAGCAAGCCTGACAGGATTAGATTAAGCTTTATTTTGTGATCACCCGGTCGAGTACCTGTGGAACACCATTCTTTGATTGCGTGATTTTGGCAATGGAATAACCGTCAAAAACTTCAACGAGTTGTACTTCACAAATTTGTTCGAAAACTTTGCCGATGACTTCTTTTGTTTTGGGATGGATGATGGAATCGCCCTCGCGGAAAACATAACATTTCATCCCTTTTTGTGCGCCTTTGCTTTTCCCCAGGTCGAGTGTGAGTCGGTTATTCTGCAGATTCACCACGATACCGCTGACAACCGGCACATCGCGTTTGATTTTTGTGGCGACATTCTGGATCATTTCACTTAAAGCGACGAGGCTGATTTTTGTCGCAAAAGCATCCTGTGCTGAAATGATTTCCGCCGATTCGGTATCCACCAGCCGGGCGTCGATGCTCACTGAATTTCGCGAGCGCACGATACTGCCGCAGACGACGGTTTCCACGCCGACGGCAGCACCGATTTTCACCGCTGTGGAAACATCGACAATACCGGAAAGACCGAGTTTTTGTTCGGAAAGGATGCGTTCCAGTTGTGCCCGTTCGACGACTTTGAACCGATTCAAATTGACGAAAGCCGTCGTCAGTTTATCTAGCATGTCGATATCGCCGAACTCATCACCAACACCTTTTGTATCGAAAGGCAAAATAGCGACGCTGAGCCTTTCTCCGACATTGATCTCCTCGGCAGCATCGGGCTTTGCCGGCGGGGATATTTTGCTGGAATAATCCGGTTTCTCGTATGTCGTCCCGGGCTGATATTCTATGACGGGTTTTTGTGGCGGGGGATCATAAACCGGCGGCGGCAAAGGCCGTGAATTGGGGTTCATCTTCTGAACTTTATTGAGAAAACTGCGGCCGCGGGGGGAACGTGCCTGCCGTTGTGCGCGCTGTAAATATTCTCTCGCGCGCACGTAGTCTCCGAGATGATAATAGGCAATGCCCATTTCCCGGTTGGGATGATAAGAAATGAACACCGCGCCATAAGCCCGGGTTTTGTCTTTATCTTTATTCTTTTTATCCAGCGCCGCGGAGAAGTGGCGAATTGCCGTACGCCATTCCTGATTTTTTATCGCTTTTAATCCCGCTGCATACGACTGATGCCACTTGCTTTGTGCAATGAGAGAATCATTTATCGAAAAAAAGAATAGACCGACTAATAATGCCAGCGCCAGGCGCTGAGGCAAACGAAGCATAATTTCCTCCACATAAACCAACATGATCATTAAGAAAACTCTTATACCCGTTTCCTGTTTTTACCGCAGAAAAATTTTATAATTCAAATTTCAGTCTGGTAAAATTGATGAATTCAGCAAAAAAATGTTCTTTCCTAAGGTGCTGCGACGTAACTACATAAAAATAGCTGTAATATTCTAAATAGCAAGAATTATCTGGTCTAATAGCGGCGTGCACACTCTTTTACATAATGAAAATTAAAGCGGAAGCATTACATCGTATAGCACTTGTGTCGAGGTCATCATTTATGAAAAGTTTTATTGATTCGGCCCTTGGCACTATGTTGTTATGAGATAGCCACCGGAAAACAGCATTTATAAATTTTATTTTCCATTCATCCGGAGTTGTTGCCTGTGAACTAAATGGGCGGTAAGTCCCCGGGGGGAAGTGCTGCAGAAACCCTGTTATCTGTATGCATATTTGAAAATATTTATTGCATTTTCAGTCAAAATAGCGCTCTTTAATTACAGTAAATGACGCAATTGACAAAAATAATAACGGAGGGGTGCAATGAAAAAATCCCTATTGATCGTCGGCATTTTCACTATCGCTCTGCTAAGCTGCGCAAGCACAAGTTTTGGTGGCAAAAAGAAACCCGACTGGGTAAAAAAGCGACCGGTATCGCGGCTCTTTTATATCGGTATTGCTGCTGTGGAAAAACAGGCCGGCCGGCAGGATCATATTGCAACGGCCAAAAGTCAGGCGCTCAATGATCTGGTTTCGGAGATTGAGGTAAAAATAACCGGCGATTTTATCAACCAGGTGAGCGAACGCGCCGGCATGGTGGAAGATGAGGTAAAATCAATCGTGCGTGCCCAGACGAAAACAGCCATCGAAGGTTATGAACTGGTTGACACATGGGAAGATAAAAATTACTATTGGGCCTATTATCGTTTGTCCAAAGGCCTGTGGGCGGAAATTCAGCAGAAAAAAATCGACAAAGCGAAACGCATTGCTTTAAATTTGTATGGCACTGCGATGACCAAAATGGCGGAAAGAGATTACAGCAGCGCCCTCACTTTCTTTTGCCGCGCTTTGCAACCTTTGCAGGCCTATCCCGCCGATCCGCTGGAGACGCTTTACAAAGGGGATAAAATCTATCTGCGCGAAACCATTACCCTGGCGATTCAGGATTTGATCAGCCGTCTCGAACTGATACCTCCGGCCGGGACACAAAAGGTTAAAATGGGGCAGACCATCCGCCGACCGTACATTGTCAAGCCAGTATATAATAGCGACAGCGGTTCGCAGATTCCAGTGCATCATCTGGCGCTCAAGTTTGCTTTTATCAAAGGCGCCGGACAACTCATCGCCAAAGGCCGCTCCGATGCCGGCGGTATCGCCCGCTGCCGTGTCACTAAGGTGACGGCACAGGATAAGCTGCAACTCATCAAAGCTGAAGTCGATGCCGGAGCATTTGTACAGCAGGATAGCGTCGGCAAGATCATGCGGCAGACGATTCTCAACATGCCGTTCCCCAGCGCCAATATCGTGCTCGCAGTCAGCGGTTTGACGGCCTATATCGAAGTGAGCGAACAGAATTTTGGACGGCAGATCAGTTTGCCGCAGATCGAGCCGGCGATCAAAAACAGTCTGCTGCAAAACGGTTTTTCTTTAACCGACAATCTGTCCAAAGCCGAAGTGATGATCAAAGTCGATGCACAATCACGGCGGGGCGGGCGTTCGCACGGTATCTCGGTTTCCTACGTCGATCTCAACCTGTCAGCGACCGACATGCGCAGCGGTGAAGAAGTCTATAAAAATTCACTCAACGGCGCCAAAGGATTCGACCTCAATTCCTTTGACAAAGCGGGACTCAACGCCTTTAAAGCCGCCGCGGAAAAAATTTCTCTCGAGATGATGCCGCAGTTCGTGGCGAAGATGCAGGGGAAACAGAAATAATTAAAAATTAGCTTCTTTAAAATTAATTTGAGCCAGGTATTGGGATGGAGTATAAACTGTAATAGTCGAATGAGTATAATCTTTAATATTGCGTGTAATAATAAAATCCATTTTTTGGTGCTTCGCTTAATAGTATTGATTTGATTTTAATTTTTGCAGGATGTAATAAACATTGACAATAACTAAAGGCGCCGTATAGCCGACCATTTTTCTGTTTGGCATACAGTTTTGCTTGCTCAATAACTTCCTGGTTGAGTTTTAAAAACACGGCCCGGTTTTCGGCAGGCTGAAGGAGATCGCAGTCTCCGGGTTGAAGGGGCAATAATGTGTATTCGGTCGGGATTTCATTGCTCCCGGAAACAGCAGTGATCGCCAGATTCACTTCCGCCGATGGGTCTGTTTCATTGCCGGAAAAATCCGTAGCTGTTACTTTGTAATAATAATCACCGCCTGTTTCAACCGATGCATCCACAAATAATGGATCAACCGACTGCGCTAAAGGCTTTATTCTGTGAAGAAAACGGTTGAATTTTGTTGGTGAATTCTGAAAGGGATTGTAAAAAGAAGCAAGGCCATTTCCTCTCTTTTTCATCGACAGAAATTTTGGGTCCAGTAGTTTAAGGTGGTGGAATCAATTCATTTGTGACTGAGTTGTGCAAACAGACTTTGGTTTCTGCAAAACAGCGATGGCTCATGTTGCACCAGCATGTTTTCAGGCCGAATAATCCCTGGGAGTCCCGATCCGATTTGTTTAGCCTCAGGTATAAAACAACCCGGCGGCTCTATTCCATTCTTTGTTCGGACGAATTTAATTCTGTTTCAAATTAAAACCGGGACAGAAAAAAAGAGATAAATTTTAAAAAGATAAAATTGCATTGCTGAGGTGTGTTCGCGCTGTGTAAAGGGTAAAAATTCAATTCAAAAAAACTACGACCGGTTGCCACGGGTATTCTTTCGGTTGGCTGTCGCCCCGTTTGGCGTCGTCCGTCTCCGGTTATTTCCTCCTTTGGCATTTTTACTGCGACCACTACCTTTACCGTTCTTGTTGGCCGCTGCCTGTCGTAATGTGGTGTAAAAAACACGTTCATCATCAGCACGGGTTAATTGACGCCGGCCGCCGCCATGAACTGCCGTGGCGTTAACGGAAGGTGTCGCAGTTACTGCCAATGCATCCACTGCGCGTTGTCGATTTTGTTCGCGCCGGCCCTGGCTTTTCCCTTTTGATTTTTGGTCTCGCAAGATAGAATTATCCTTTCTTTTTCGATTTACTTTTTGTGCGTTTATTATAATTTTTTTTGCGTTTTTTGTTTGTTTTATCTTCAGTTAGGTGCGCTTTTTTTTCATCTGCGACCAACAATAAGTCTATTACAGCCTCATGGGGATCAGCGCGGACAACTTTAACACGAATATTATCGCCGAGTCGAAAAATTGCTCCGGTCGTCGTGCCGTGTAATGTGTAAGTTTTTTCATCATATTCATAAATATCATCGTGCAAATCGGAAATATGGACAAGCCCTTCGACAAGAAAATCGGGCAATTCGACAAACAGGCCAAAATGAACCACTCCGGAGATGATACCGTCAAAATCTTCTCCAAGATGTGCCTGCATAAATTCCACTTTTTTCATCTTTATGGAAGCGCGCTCTGCTTCCAGCGCCACCAGCTCGCATGCATTGGCTTTTTCACAACCATCCTCCAGGCGCTTTGTCAACGATTCCCGCTTCTTTTCCTGCCAGCCGTAGTGTAAATACATTTTCAGCATTCTGTGCACTAGCAGATCCGGGTACCGACGGATGGGCGAGGTAAAATGGGTATAGCGTTTAAATGCCAGGCCAAAATGCCCGATATTTATCATTTCGTAGCGCGCTTTCATCAATGAACGTAATAGAATATTTTGGATGACTGCTTCATTGGATGAACCGGCAATGGAATTCATAAACCGGCTGAGTTTTTTGCTGCTGATGCGGCCGTTCAATTTATGCTCGACTCCGGTTGCATTAAGAAACTCGATAAAATCACCCATCTTGCGACTGTCCGGTTTATCATGGTTGCGGTAAAGAAACGGCGCGATGCCATTTTCAGTTTTTAACGATTCAACATATTCCGTCACCGTCTGATTCGCCAGCAACATGAATTCTTCGATCATCTGCATGCTGGCGAGAGATTCACGTCGCACGATCTCCAGCGGTTTGCCCTTTTCATCGAGAATAACTTTGGCTTCCGGCGTTTCAAATCGCAGGCTGCCCTTGCGAAACCGGTTGCGCCGCAATCTTCGCGACAGGGCGAGCATATCATTTAAAGGCTGGACGAATTGCGCTGCGAGCTCATTTTTTTTATTCCAAAAATCCTGTACTTCCTGATAACTGAAACGGCGCTTGCTGCGGATTACCGTTTCCGCGATGTTATATGAAACCACTTCGCCGGATGGACTCACTTCCATGAGGCAACTAAAAGCAAGGCGATCTTTTTGCGGTTGCAGGCTGCATAACGTATTGCTCAAACGTTCCGGCAGCATGGGAATGACCCGGTCGACAAGATACACCGAAGTCCCGCGTTGCAACGCCTCTTTATCGATGGCGTCATCCTGCTTCACATAAAAAGAGACATCAGCAATATGCACACCGAGTTGCCAGTTTCCCGAATCCAGCCGCTGCAGTGAAACAGCGTCGTCAAAATCTTTGGCATCCGGCGGATCGATGGTAAAACACATCGTTTCGCGCAAATCCAATCGTGTGGCGATGATGTGCTGCGGGATTTCCGCACTTTTTTTTGCGGCTTCCTTCTCCACTTTTTCAGGGAAGGACATCGGCAGATTAAATGCCGTAACCACCGACAGAACATCGACGCCCACCTCACCGGGATAACCGAGAACATGCGCCACATGCCCTTCGGGATTCATCCACTCATCTTCCCAATGATCGATTTCAACAGCGACTTTTTGTCCGTCTTTTGCCCCGTTTAGATCGCTTTCATGAACGTAAATATCACGAAAAATTCTGCTATCATCAGGAACGAGGTAATAAAAGTGTTTACCTTTCTTTAAAAGGCCGACGATGTAGCGCCGCTGCCGTTCGATAACTTCGATGACCCGCCCTTCACGGCGTTTCTCTTTGGCGGCGGCAAAAAGCTGAACTTTCACTTGGTCGCCATCAAGAGCCAGCCCTAAATTCGCTGGGCCGATGAAAATATCTTCCTCACCTTCAGGCATGAGAAGAAAAGCGAAGCCTTGTGTTTTTACTTCAATTTTACCAGTGAGAACAGAGCTTGGTTTTAAAGCCCGGTATCGGTTCGCTTTGTGTTTTGAGATCAGATTTTCATCGACCAACCGACGCAGGGCTGAACGGACTTCGGCAGAATCTGCCGCTGGAATCTTTAAAAACCGCACCAGTTCTTTGGGTTTAAAAAAACGGTGTGGTTGGGCCTCTAATATCTTGACGATATTTTTTTTATAAAATGTAAATTTTCTGTGCATATTATTTTTTAAAACCAGCAATCCACGCGAGATTGCTACCGGTGGAGTCAACGCCTGAAATAGGATCAATTCCATGATGCGGATAACACAATACAACGACCTGTCGGAAAAGATATCAGGCTGAAACAAAAAATGAGAATAAAGCTGAGCTCGACACTCAGAAGAACTTGATGGGAGTTAAATTCACCCGTTGCAAGAACGTACCATATCGGGCAAGAACCGCTTGCTCGGAAGAGAAAATTTCGGGATAAGTACTTTTGCAAAAGCCGGCAGCCAACACGGTTGCCGGCCTCATTTTTCTAATAATCTATTTCACTGTTGCGCGGTGCGCCAATGATTTCACGCACTTCGTCGACAATTTTTCGCGCGCTGGTTCGTAATTCCTTTTTCTTGTTGATTAGATGGCCTTTTTCGCTAAAACAATGCAACTGTACATGAAAGCGCAGCGAGTTTGTCGTGCCGGAAGGCCTGATTGTCAGATGATTCGTTTTTTCATCATCAAAATAAAAACGGATGCCCTCGTCGGGGAATTTAAAATCATCCGTCGGTGGATAGACATGGTCATACTTGCCGGTGCGATAAATCATCGAAGATTTCACTGCTTGTCCCTGAAAACTGAGGCCGCCGGCATTGCCCTGCTGATTCAACTTGAGGGCTTTTTTCAAAATGGAGATTTTTAGCCGGTCACCCTCGATCCCGGGATATTCACCATCGAGCGGGTCCGGCTCGTAATAGTTCACAAAATAACCGATATCCGGGTCGAGGTAAATCTCATTATCGATGAGTTCGTATATCGTCGTGTTATTTTCTTTGGCATATTTCGCCACCTCTGCGATGAGAATTGAGGCGAAGGTACCGTCTTTGTCACGCACGTGACCTTTTTCACCAAGTGAAAATGCATCGGCCGGTGGCAGACCCAAAATTGAAAATCCATTGCTCTGTTCCATCGCTGCCAGGTTGTAAGTGCGTTTCCCGGCCATGTTCCCGGTCTCGTAAAGATAATGATGGCACAATTCGTCATTCGCATTTTGCTTGCCTTCGACGAGGCCTTGCGTTAAGCAGTGATCCCAGGCGTCGCGCACACCAGCCGAAAGGGCGGCGAACCCAACCCACGTTTTCACCACACCAAGTCCGTTTTTTATCGCGACGCGCGCCATACTATCGGAGGTGGTGTGAGAAAGAACAATAAAAGCTTCCTGTGGATTGATGGATTTGTCAAATTTGAGACGAAACCAGACCAGCAGCGCCCACATATCGTCCGCAGGCATGAGCATATAATCGCGCCCGTTATAGAGAAATCGTTGATTTTCCGGCACTTTGACGACGGTGCCGCAGCGGTCGGCATCAGGGTCGGTGCCGAGCAGAATATCGAGTTTTTTCCATTCGCCGGGAAATTCTTCCTGGAAAGTTTCGACGGCAATTTTTGCCGCACGTGGATCACCGGGGTCAGGTTGTTGTTCTTCGCCGGGTTTGCTGTTAAACGACGGGAAAAGCCCGTTGAGTTCGCCCAGCCCGTTGCGGGTGATCATGTTAACATAATCAAATCCTGTCTCCTTTAACAGGCGCGGCACAGCTTTTCTTCCCGCACCATGGAATGCACAAAATCCGATTTTGAGCGATTCCCCAGTTGTTGATTTGTTATCGCGCAAAAGGAAGGACTTTATATGATCGCAATGTTCTTTGTGAATGTCAATGATTTTGCAACCAAAATACTCTACACCTTCGATTTTTTCGCTGCCGCCGAGGAAAATGAGCTTGCCGGGAGCAGCATCTTGCAATTTACAGAGCTTGATGTCATCGGTCGTCGCATGCAAAATGTAATCATTATACATTTCAGTGCGTTCTTTTGGGTCAAATTGAGAGCCATTACCACAGGAGAGTTTATACCCATTATAGCGATAATCGTTATGACTCGCGGAAAGCAATATGCCCATATCTGCTTTCAAGTACGGAATTGCGTACGTCACTTCAGGGTAGGGGCAGGGCTCATCGAAAAGATAGACGGTGTAACTATATTGCAAAAAGAGTTCGGTGATGCGGCGAGCAAAATCAGCACCGCGTGTGCGGCTATCATAACCGATAACAATTTTATTGAAGCCTTTATTCACACCAAACTTTGCCACGCCCGCTGAGGTAAGCAGCAAGACGACGTCATTCAATGTGTTCGGGCCTTTGATGATGGGTACATCCAGTCCATCTTCTTGCAAGCGGACGATCGACTCGCGGTCATCAGCCATGAGGCCGCGGATGCCGCCGGTGCCAAAAGACATCTTTTTACGGAAGGCATTGACCAATTGTTCCCATTTCCCGGCAGAAATAGCTGCAACAAGCCCGGGTTTCAGATGGGGTGAGAGGTCATCGATGTTCGGGTCTTTTAGCCATTGGGACAAATTGTCGATTGATTTTTTTTTGGCGTCGCTATATTGGCTCTCGGTTATTTTCCCGTCACGCAGGGCTTTATCCAAGTAAGATTGGATGCCATTTGTTGCAGTTTCGATCAAACCGTCGATATCCAGGCCCGGAGTCGAGCTCATATCAAACCTCCTGGTTTTTAAAGTCTTTCCTGTGGTATTTTGTAAAATAATATTTTTTTACCTGTTTCTTTAATTTGAATACGGTTGAAATGAAACTTTGCCGGCATTCAAATTCGCGCACAAATGATCCGTTCTCGTGCAGCCAAATCCGGTAATATCTCGATCTCCTGCAATGGAACCCGGGAAAATATATCATGTACAATCACTCCCAATTCACTGCCGATTTCGCATATGAGCCAACCGCCTTTTTTGCCGACTTTTCGTGCCAACGGAGCAATGATTTTATAAAAATGGCAGGCATCATCATTAAAGAGGGCTATCGCCGGTTCAAAGTTAACCACTTCGGGTTCCAACCCCGGCTTTTCCACGTTGGCAATATACGGAGGATTGGATACAATTATGTCAAATGGTTTGCCGAGATAATCAAAAATCGATGGATCGCAAACATCTGATTCGCAGAATTTAATACGATCGGCAACCTGGTGAAATTCTGCATTTTTCTGCGCTAATTTAATAGCTGCTGCTGAAATATCGATAGCAGTGATATGAAAATACGGATTATTCTTTGCCAGCGAGATGGCGATATTTCCACTGCCCGTGCCGATATCGAGGAGGCGAATCTCCCGTGCCGAATCTTTGTAAATGTGCAGAACTTTTTCAACTAAAAGTTCGGTTTCGGGCCGGGGAATCAGCACGTTTTTATCAACAAAGAAATCGAGCGAAAAGAACGCTGCCATGCCCAGAATATACTGCAAAGGCTCACGGTTTGCTCGCCGTAAAAGCATGGCTTTAAAATCAGCCAGTTCCTCCGGTGAGAGCGGCCGGTCAAAATGCAAATAGAGTTGCACCCGGTCAAATTTGAGCACATCGCATAAAAGTAGTTCAATGCACAGGCGTGAGTTTTCAACACTGCGCTCCTCAAGGAAGCGGCTCGACCATTCGAGCAGTTTAATAACTGTCCAGCACTTCTCTTTTTCCGGCATACTTACGACCCGGATTCCTGCATTTGAAAGTTTTTTTCTGCGGTCGCGAGTTTTTTGATGAGTTCGTCAAGATCACCGTCCATGATCTCATTAAGCCGATAAAGCGTGAGATTGATGCGGTGGTCGGTCATCCGGCCCTGGGGGAAATTATACGTACGAATTTTGGCGCTGCGGTCGCCGGTACTCACCATCTTCCGGCGATTGGCCGTCATTTTTTCATTTTCCTCTTCCATCTTCGCATCGAGCAGACGGGAGCGCAGAACGCGCAAAGCTTTGGCTTTGTTTTTGTGTTGACTTTTTTCATCCTGACACGTGACGATAACGCCGGTCGGGATGTGGGTGATACGCACAGCGGAATCAGTTGTATTGACGCTTTGTCCGCCAGGCCCGCTGCTGCGGTACACATCGATTTTTAAATCTTTCGGGTCGATGGCAAAGTCGACTTCTTCTGCTTCTGGCAAAACCGCAACGGTCACCGCGCTGGTGTGGATACGGCCGCTCTGCTCGGTTTGCGGCACCCGTTGCACGCGATGCACACCGCCTTCAAATTTTATCCGGCCGTAAACGCCTTTTCCCTGAATCAAGGTGATGATTTCTTTAAAACCGCCAATACCCTGTGGATTTGAGCTGAGAACATCGACCTTCCAGCCTTTGCGCTCAGCGTAACGCGAATACATGCGAAAGATATCGCCTGTAAACAAACCCGCTTCATCTCCGCCGGTGCCGGCACGGATTTCAACCATGGCATTTTTGCTGTCGTTCGGGTCTTTCGGCACGAGAAATAATTTCAGTTTATCCTCAAGTGCAGGCAGATTTTGTTGCTGTTCTTCAATTTCCATCTGCGCCATTTCGGCCAGTTCAGGGTCTTCATTCTCTTCGATGATCGATGTGGCGTCGGCGATGGCAGCCAGCGTTTCCTGATATTGATGATAAACCCGCATGATCGCTTCGAGATCGCTATGTTCTTTTGCGATTTCCTTCAGCTTTCCGGGATTGGAGAGCACCTCCATATCCGAGAGCATATTGGTTAATTCTTTGAAGCGCTCTTCGTGCTTTTTAAATTTATCGAGCATCATAAATCGCTGTATTCTTTAAAACTAAAGATAGTACACCTGCAGAAATATTCCGGCCCGGCATACAACTTATGAAACGGATTGGATTATGAGAGTCAGTTTTCAAGGAAAGAAGTTTTGCTTTTTCAGGCTTATTCATTGCGCCAAGACGATATTCAGCGCAACGATAATCAGACCATTTGGTCCAAATTGGATTGTGAGAAAACAAAACGGAATATATGCGGCTATATCCCGTTATGGATCACTGTTTTCTTATTTTTCTTCCGGCAATTTTTTGCCATATTTTTTCAGGTATTTTTCAACACGACCGGCAGTATCAACCAGGCGTTGTTTACCGGTAAAAAATGGATGTGATGCACTGGAAATATCCACTTCAACAAGTGGATATTCATTGCCGTCTTCCCATTTGATGGTTTTATCACTAACCTGGGTCGACCGTGTTAAAAAAGCAAAATCTGCAGCGACATCTTTATAAACGATGTAGTTATAGTCTGGGTGAATTGCCTTTTTCAATTTTTTTGCCTCCCTTGAGACGCTACTTTTATTAATACTAAATGGAAAATTTCAATAAAACCTACAAATATATAAATTTTACAGATGAAAAAGCAAGTAAAACTTTTATTATCCATTCATCGATTCGAGAAAATCACGGTTATTTTTCGTTCCCCGGATACGCGAGTGAATGAACTCCATTGCTTCAATCGAGGAGAGGTTGGAGAGCAATTTTCGCAAAACCCATATTCGGTTCAATTCGAATTCTTCCAGCAATAACTCTTCCTTTCGCGTGCCGGAACGGTTGAGATCAATCGCTGGAAACATGCGACGGTCTGCCAGCCTGCGATCGAGTACGAGCTCCATATTTCCGGTGCCTTTAAATTCTTCAAAGATGACGTCGTCCATCCTCGAACCGGTATCGATCAAAGCTGTCGCGATCACCGTAAGACTGCCTCCTTCTTCGACATTTCGTGCGGCACCAAAAAAACGTTTTGGGCGCTCAAGCGCTGTGGCATCGAGGCCGCCGGTGAGAATTTTGCCGCTGTGCGCTACGACGGCGTTATGCGCACGTGCCAATCGGGTGATACTGTCGAGTAATACGATCACATTTTGTCCAAACTCCACCAGTCTCTTCGATTTTTCCAAAACCATATCAGCAACCTGTACATGCCGTTCCGGTGGTTCGTCAAAAGTCGAGCTCACGACTTCAGCATCGACGGATCGCTGCATATCGGTGACTTCTTCCGGTCTTTCATCGATGAGCAGCACGATGAGTTTGACATCCGGATGGTTTTTGGTGATGCTATTGGCGATATTTTGCAGCAATGTGGTTTTCCCGGTTTTGGGTTGTGCAACGATCAACCCGCGTTGTCCCATACCAAGCGGTGTAAGCATGTCCATAATTCGGGTGGAATAGTCCGATGGTTTGGTCTCGAGTTTAATGCGTTTATCGGGATATAAAGGTGTGAGATTATCGAACAATATCTTGCCTTTAGCGGATTCCGGGTTCTCCCAATTGACCGCTTCGACTTTCAGCAGGGCGAAGAAACGTTCGTTTTCTTTTGGTGGCCGGATCTGGCCGGAAACCGTATCACCTGTGCGCAGACCAAATCGCTTAATCTGGCTGGGAGAAACGTAAATATCGTCAGGTCCGGGCAAGTAGTTATAATCCGGGCTGCGCAAAAATCCGTATCCATCAGGCAAAACCTCAAGAACGCCGTCTGCGAAGATGAGGCCTTCTTTTTTGGTTTGTTCCTCCAGAATTTTAAAAATCAAGTCCTGCTTTTTCAATCCTGTCGCGCCAGGCACATGCAGGTCCTGCGCAAGCTTGGAGAGTTCAGCGATCTTAAGAGACTTGAGTTCAGCGATTTCCATAAAAATTCCTTTCACCAGTGTAAATCGTTTTAATTCATAAATAGTATTTGATTGCACGTAAGATAAGTTTGCCGATGGAAACAGAATTTAAGATATTTTATAAGGAAGTTTTCTCGGAGAGTATGGCCTTCTTAATCAAAATAAAGCAGATATTTCATCAGTCCGCTTGCACACATATTATTATTTAAAACCAAATGCGTCCCAACGCATTGGCAATTCTGTAAAACTCGACACTATGCTTGCCAGGATAGTTGGATTGTTTTTTTTTGAGCGTGAGAAAATTGAAACCCTGACACACAAAATCCAGTCACATTTTTTAAACAAGCCTATAGAGTTTTAAATATTGATCCTACTTAAAACAATTCTTCTATTTTAAAAATGAGCAATTTTAGTTTGAATGAAGAATTTGAGGAATCAAGGATTGTCTGAATGCGGGACTTGATTCTGCGGTAATAATTGACCGTCGAAGATAAAAATATTCTTTGGCATTGTCAAGTCATTTAAGCATCAAACAGCGCCCTAATTATAGCCTTTTTGCAAGGATTACGGTTTTTTTAATCCTTTTCAGCTTCCCTTGGGATGCATTAAGTGCCTGTATGTAAACGATATAAATACCAACATCCAAAAGTTGGCTGGCATCATCTCGGCCATCCCAAAAAACCGACCGATGCGAGCCGGAATTTGCATTATTGAGCAATGTTCGCACCTTGCGGCCGCGTAAATCAAAAACGACAAGATTAACATTCGAGGTTTGCATCGGTAAATCGTATTCGATCAAAACATGATCTTCAAAACCATCACCATCAGGCGAAAATGGGTTGGGTGACAATTCCAATTGCCCTGTTTTCGGCAATTTATCAATATATAAACTGTTGCGCGCTCCGGGTGTTGATCCCGCATCAGCAACACAAAAAGACCAGCCACCCGACGCCGGCGGAGAAAGAAACGGGTTCATATTCTCGAGTGAAACCCCTTTCGTAACATCACTTTTAAGTGAATAACCCAGGCTATCAATCGTCGAGCCGTTTCTGTCCATTAAAACGATCGTGTCTCCGTCGTTATTCAGGGCAGGCCACTTATCAGGATAGACGATCGCCTGTGGTGACCTCTCCGGCCAGGGCCGATTCTGGCTGATGATAAAATAATCGTGGGGTTGTAGTAATGTCGAAGAATTATCGAAATGCAAAATACCGGTGGTCGTCAGGTCGGAAAAAGACCAGCCTTGCAAATCGATTTCCTGTTCAGTCGTATTGATGAGTTCTACCCATTCCGCCCGGCCTTCAACTGGTGTTGCCATAATTTCGTTAAAAACCACATCGCCCCATAAAAATGAAACGTAAATGGAAAATGTACACATATTGTTTTCAGGCTTTAAGTCACCCGTAGAAAATGCCTGAACTTTAAACTGATTTTCTCCGGAAACAAGCGGGGTGTAGTCAACTTTTATTCTCAGTCGTTCTGCTGGTTGTAGCTCTTTTTGCTCTTCGCCAATGGCATAAAGAAAGTCATCGATCCGATCGGTCAGTTGCCATTTTCTAAGTGTAGTATTTTTTTTACCGGCATTAAAAATAGGGATTTCGATGACAATCGGCATGTTGCGGGAAGGAAAACGAGGTTGCCAATTAATGTTCGCAGTATCGATTGCCAGATCAAATTCAACAGGAGAGAGTGAATTGATTTGCGTGGGTGTTGCTCCGGCATCCGCCACACAATAAAGCCAGTTTGTCGAATCAAGGCTGGCGGAATCAGCAGAAAACCGTTCCAGTGAGACACCGGCCTTTGCCGGGCGACTAATCACGATGGAATCGATTATTGCGCTGCTTTTACCGAGCAGGGCGATTGTTTCACCGCTGTTGTTGAGAGATGGGAACCCTTTGAGTTGGACGATATTGGCTTCGGGGCCAAGCGAGTACAGGGTGCGAACGAGCAAATCTCCCGTAAAAACTGCATAGGATTGTGGATACATAATAATCGGTTTATCACTCTGCATCAGTCCCTGTCTGCCGGATGCATCACGAACTTTCATGCCTCCTATTTCAATTTGAAACTGGCTTGGGTTAAAAACTTCCAGCCATTCAGGTTCGCCTGCTGTCGGTGAAAACATAATTTCATTAAGAACAAGGCTGTGTTCCGGCCATTCTATCCATAAAAACCAGTTTTCCTGCATAGCGTAATCCGGAGAGGAAATTTGGGCGTTTACACGGCTGCTTCCAGCCAATGCCGGCACCCACGGATAGTTGATTAAAATCGTTTCACCAGCTTTGAGAATTTCGATCGATTCCTGCAGCAGGAATAGTGTGTCATCAATGCTTATCGATAGTTGTAAATTTTGTAAATCATGGCTCCCGGAATTTGCCACACCGATTTGCAACTCACACGGTTCAGCCATGCGAACAATCTCCCCAATGGACGCTATCAATCCCAGCGTTAGTTGTACCCTGTATTTTTTTAAAGCCAGGCTGTTTTCACCTCCCGGCGTACCGTTGAAGGCCGTGGAATTACCCCAGTTATTCTCGTTCGAATTCACCGAGAGATCGATACATTCATCCGAATAACCGGGTTGGTTGCCGAGCGTATAAGTGTAAAAATCAAGCGTGTCTCCATTTGTGTGGATGAGAAGAATGCTTTCTGCAGTGCTGTTCGACAGGCCGGCTGAACCCAGGGTTTTATCTACCACGTGTAATATTCGTGCATCAGTAGGGATAATAGCTGCGTATGTTCCCCTGCTGATGTCATAATCACTGTCAAATATCACGGCATATTGCCCGGGTGCAAGCAACGAACTTGCGCCGTTAAATGCGATGCTGTCCTGAGATCTTTGATCGCCGAGATGAATATGCGCCAGATCGAAAGGTTTCGCCGGACTCATATTGACCAACTCGATAAATTCATCTGTTGACTCGGAAGCGGCAGGATCGAACATGACTTCACTGATTCTAATTTGTGCATGAGAATAAGCCACACAAGAGAAAAGTGACAAAACAGTGACGCTCGTCAAGCGCATTATTTATTACCCCGGGTTGAAAAATGATTCTTATAGAAGTGCGATGGTGGAGAGACTTGATCCCGCTAAAATAAAGGCGGCTATTAACCGCCTTTATCAGAAAACCAATTTATTCAGCAATAATATAATCGTTGGGGTTTAACTGTACGCCACCTTTTTTGACTTCATAATGTAGGTGCGGCCCGGTGGAGCGGCCAGTACTGCCAACGGTTCCAATGATTTCATGGCGTTCAATTTTTTGCCCCGGTTTGACATATATTTCATCAAGATGGCCAAAAATCGTGATAAACCCGTTTCCATGGTCAATTTTGACCACACGCCCAAAACCACTATTTTTCTTGTATTTCTTTTTTGCAAGAACAACAGTTCCTGCAGCCGTTGCTTTAACAGGTGTTCCCAGCCGCTGGGCGATATCGATGCCTTTGTGGTGTCTTTTACTTTTGGTGAATGGGTCGATGCGGTAGCCGAAAGGGTCGGTGATTCTACCTGTGACCGGATAAATGGAAGGTTGGTGATCCAGCTTGATCTGGCGTTCTTCAATAGCGGAAAGGAGAACACTTTTTTCAGATTCAACCAGACCGAGTTTTCTACTGGTCGTTTCCAGCATTGAGCGATATTCATTGGTAACACGCTGCAGGTCATGCGGCAGCAGGGAATCTTCTGTACGGTCAGCATCACTACCCCCAACCCCGACCTGACGTATGTCGGAATCCATTAGCGGTTGATCGGCAAAAATGCCCAGGTCATCATTTTCACGTTCAAACTTATGGACGCGTGTTTGCAATTCGTTGGCCATTTTGCCAAGCTCATGTAATTGCGTGCGCAATCCAGCGTTTGTCTTTGACAAGGTTTCAATGCGAAAATTGTGATAATAATCTGTAAATGCAGAAATAGATGAACCCACGAGTAACAGGATGATCGCAAAAAGCAAAAAGAACGATCCTAATATCAACTTCCATGATAGGATGAACTCTTTACTCTCCGATCCCTGCAGCGAAAAATAGATCACTTTGATCCGTTTATCGCGCATTATCCCTCCTCCTTCCATAAACTAATACAGTAATCATGACACCTGGTTTTCCATTCGTCAACAGCAAAGATTACAGATTTCACCCCAATATAAAATCTGCTATATATAAAAGCAAACGGTGCGCTCAAATTTTAGATAATTCTCAACAAAAATCGTGCTGGAAATAAATAATACAATCTAATTCTAATAAAGTCAATAAAATACATTTAAAAATATGTTTCGCCATCAAAATAATCATGCTTTCCATAAAGAAACACTTACGACTTCGTAATTGAGCCGTCATTTTAATCGGTATTAGAAAACGGCATCAAATTGAACATCTTTAGGCAGGACACAACTTCGAATTATAAATAACATCTTTGTTTCATTTTTTTCGATCATAATTGCGAAGTCATCAACTGCAATAAACGCACCTGTTACAAATGTTCCAAAAAAATACATTTCAAATCGGGCGAGTCCATTTGCAGGCTTCAAAAATGGTTATAATCAGAGCAATATCTTTTTGCTTTTCTGCTGGAAGGAGAATTAAAGTCAACGATTCAGGAAATCCGATATGCAGGACGAAGGGTTTGCGGTGCAGTGTTCACATTGCGTGTATTTCAGAATTGAGAACAAACTCTTTCCGGTATTTAGCTCTTTCTCTCAACTAAAACTCGATGTGAATGGCGAGATGTAATTTGCAGCCTGCAACCCTTCCGATTTCCTCTCAATGATAAACCACGATTTTCATAATCGAACGAGGTGGGTATGAATTATGAAAACTGTGATTTATAGGCCCTCCCTCCAAGCAAGATGCTTTTCTTGCCTTCTTTAAGAACCTGGAGATTAGTATAGTGATTTTCAGGCTATTTGTCAATAAATTTTCAAAAAAGCTGTTTTCACCTGACTTTTATCCGGGATTTGACCTTGCATGTTTACGATTGAATGCTATATTCTCACCAAACTTTCCGGAGCCTGATAGAGATGAAAAACATCCGTACCTTTAACCACCCCTTCTTGCAGGAAAGACTGGCTGTCTTGCGCGATAAAAACACCGATACCGCGCATTTCCGTCGTGCGCTTATTGAGTGTGGTGAACTTCTTTCCATCGAAATCGCCCGCGATTTGCCGACCAGTGAAATTACAGTCGAAACACCTCTCGAACCGGCGACTGTTGCGGTTATGGAATATTCAGTTACTGTGATCGCCATTTTACGGGCTGCACTTGGTCTTGCTGAAGGTTTAACAAGGTACCTGCCGGATGCCAGAATCGGGCACATCGGTATTTACAGAGATAAAGAAACTTTAAAACCAGTGAAGTATTATTGCAAAATGCCGTCCGATTTAGCAAACGGATATATGATCTTAGCTGACCCCATGCTCGCAACCGGTGGCAGCCTCATAGCTGCCCTCGATGTTCTGGCGGCCTTAACCTCGCTGGCAAACCTGCGTGTCGCAACGATTGTCGCAGCGCCGGAGGGCATCGCGGCTGTACATGAAAAATACCCGCAAATTCCTATTTATACCGCTGCTGTCGACCGCGAGCTCAATGATCTCGGTTACATTTTGCCCGGGCTCGGTGATGCGGGAGACCGGCAATATGGGACGTATTAATCCACTGCATGAATATTTCAATTGATGTGATACCACCATTTTATTGGACTTCAATACGGCTTAATTTCGAATAAACTTATGACAAAAACCATCCTGATAGTTTTCCTGTCACTGCAATCGTTTCTCTTCGCTGGAAACTATCTGGCACAGCGACAAATCACTACGATTCAAAACATCATTTCAGATACCATATTTCAACGCTATGAGAAAGCGATCAGTCGTTGCGATTCACTAAAAAAGGAAAACCCGCAAAGTCCGGTTGGTTACTTTTTTCATGCCGCAACGCTGCAATCACGCATGATGGATTATGAGGATTACACTGATATTGAGGTTTTTTTCAGTCTGACGCAAAAAGCCATTGCGCTCAGTCGTGCTGACATCAAAACTTATCCGGAAAATTCCTGGCCACTCTTTTTTCTCGGTGGGGCCATCGGATATGAGGCTATGGTGCGCGGCCGCAACAATCAGCTTTTTCACGCCTTCAAAGATGGCTGGAGCAGTATCAACGCCCTGCAAAAAGCGCTCAAACTGGATTCGACAAATTACGATATTTACCTCGGCATCGGCACCTACAAATACTATCGCAGCCAGCTCAGTAAATATTTAAAGTGGTTGCCGTTTGTCGCAGATGAACGGGAGCAGGGAAAAAAAATGATTCGCCAGGCGATTCGTGCCGGCAAGTTCACCCGGCCTGCCGCCATCAACGGTTTATTCTGGATTTTGGTGAAAGAAGATCATTTTGCCGAGGCTGAGAAACTCATTAATTTGGCTGTAAGTGAGCATCCCGGCAGCCGCTTTTTTTTATGGGGGCAGGCAAAAATCAACCTGAAACAGGAAAAGTGGCAGCAGGCGCTGCATTGTTACAAAAAGATTTTAGCGACTTATCACAATGAAAACGTAAAATCCGGTTTTAATGAAATGCAGTGCCACACCTCGCTTGCTGAAATTTATTTCAATCTTGGAGATTTTTCGCAAGCGATCCGATCGGCACGCCATGCGCTGGAGATGAAAATTTCTCCCTACCTGAAAAAACGCGCGAAACCCATCAAAAAACGCGCCCGTGAATTTTTGAAAAAAGCTGAAAAGCAAGCGTCTTGAGGCAGGATTCTGCTTATCGCCCATCTTTTTGCACCCTGCCAATCTTGCCGTTTTTTTTTCTCATTGCACAACGGGTTTTCCCCCCTCACGAGTCACGAGTTGCCCACAGGCTGCGTCAATATCAGCCCCCTTGCTCCAGCGGATGGTTACCGGAAAACGAACACCTTCAAAAACCGAATAAAATGCCATGATCGCCTCTTTCTCCGGGCGCTGATAAATGCTGTAGATCGTGTTAAACGGGATGAGATTCAGTTTACAATCGATACCCTGCAGCAGTGTGCGTAATTTCTGTGCATCATCAACGCTATCGTTGATGCCCCGCAGCAAAACATATTCAAAAGTGATGCGGTTGCGGTTCGATTCCGTGTATTTCCGTGCCGCTGCGAGCAATTTCTGCAGCGGCCACTTTCTGTTTAATGGCATGATTTGTTGTCGTTGCCTGTCCGTTGGTGCATTGAGGGAAATTGCCAGGCGGTAACGGCGATTTTCAGTGATAAATCGTTCGATCTGCGGCAGGATACCGCTGGTAGAAACGACGATATGCCGTCGCGCCATATTCTTGCCGTCGTCATCTGTGAGAATATCCAGCGCCTGCATCAAATTATCATAATTCAAAAAGGGCTCTCCCATGCCCATCACGACGATGTTGGTTACATTTTCTCCTGCCAAATTCTCCACCAGCAACACCTGCTCGATGATTTCACCGGCAGTGAGGTTTCGATGCAAACCCATGAGCCCGGTTGCACAAAAACGGCAATTTACCGGACAGCCGACCTGCGTTGAAACGCATAAAGTACGGCCATGTTGCGAATGCATCAGCACTGATTCGATATGGTAGCCATCATGCAGGCGCAGTAAAAATTTTTTCGTCGCGCCGTCCGGAGAAATTTTGGTATTTTCATGCGTAAGTAAATTTAGCTCACAAAATTCATGCAACTTTTCCCGCATTGATTTTGAAAGATTTTTCATCTCACCGAAAGTACGAACATTATGCACATACAGCCATTGATAAATTTGCCGTGCCCGGAATTTTTTCTCACCAAGAGAAACGATCAGTTTTTCCAGTTCTGCAAAAGCTAAGTCTTTAATTCTCGTTTTTTCCATGTATTTTACGCCTGATTTTAATCCACCCGCTCGATATCGCCACCGAGTTTTTGCAGTCGCCCGACGATATTTTCATATCCCCGATCGACCAGTTCGGCACGATCTATTACGCTTTCACCGCGTGCCGCCAGTGCTGCGATCACCAGTGCGACACCGGCCCGGATATCGGGGCTGCTGAGGTTTTGCCCGCGCAACGGCGTCGCACCGGTAACCAGACCCCGGTGCGGATCACAAAGCGTCACTTCAGCGCCCATAACAATGAGCTTATCAACAAAAAACATACGCGATTCGAACATCCAGTCATGGCAGAGTGTGGTTCCGGCAATCTGTGTTGCCAGGACGATGAGCGGGCTCATCAGATCGGTGGGGAAGCCTGGCCAGGGCCCGACCTGCACCTTGCGGGAAAGCACCGGCGGCCTTGCCGCTCTTTTAACTTCGAGTTCGCTATCTGTTTTATAATTCAGACTAACTGCTAATTTTTCTAAATGATAGTCGGTTAAATACATCTGCTCCCGGCGAACGTCGCGCATGCGAATAATGCCATTGGTCGTTGCGGCAGCGATGGCAAAGGTTCCGGTTTCAATATAATCCGGCACGATGCGATGCCGGAATCCTGCCGGTTTTTCAACGCCGTGAATAATCAGCCGGTTGGTATCGATACCTTCGATGGTTGCACCCATCTTTACCAGCACCCGCGCCAAATCGGAAACATGGGGCTCACAGGCAGCGTTTCGGATCGTCGTTTTTTTCGTCGAAATCGCAGCGACGAGCAGAATGTTTTCAGTGGCGGTCACCGAAGGTTCGGTTAAAAATACGGAGACGGATTGATCGTTTTTTCCGCAAACATGGTAGACATTTTCGCGCAATTCGATTTTTGCACCGAATTTTTCAAACGCTGTGAAATGGCTTTCGAGGCCGCGACGACCGATGACACAGCCGCCGGGAGGGGCGATAAATGCCTCACCGGTTTTTGCCAGCAACGCACCCATAAACAAAATTGAAGCACGCAGGCGCCGAGCAAGCTCATCCGCCGGATGCGATAACTTGACAGTACCGGAAATGGTCACCGTGTTCGGCGCCGTCCGTTCTACGGTTTTCCCGAGATTTTTAGCGATATCCAGCATGGCATCGACATCCCGGATGTCGGGGATATTTTCCAGAGTGCAGGCAGCGTCGGTCAATACGGTTGCGGCAATGATCGGTAAAGCGGCGTTTTTATTTCCTGCGACGGTGACTTCACCGTGCAACGGGATTCCCCCGCGAATTATAAATTTTGACATAACTCTTCTTTAAAGTTCCCTATGAATTCAATTTCCAGTTTTAATTCAAGATCGAGCGCCTGCCGTGTTTTTTTTTGAATCGTCCTGGCGAGTGTGAAAACATCCTGCGCACTGGCGTTGCCGGCATTTTCAATAAAGGCGGCATGTTTTGTTGAAAGCATCGCGCCACCAACACGCAAGCCTTTTAAATTGAGCAATTTATCGAGCACATAACCAACCGAGGATGTGGGTAGCGCCAGCTTATCCTGCTGTGCACGGGTTAAATTCTGAAAAACACAGCCGGCCGAACGCTGCGGCTGTAGCGATTTTTGCCGCGCCCAAATGACAGACAGCTTTTTGGCTTCCTCAACCTGTCCGCGGAAGAGGCATAAATCGACGCATAAAACCACCTCACCGGTTTCATGCAATGCAGTCCAATCATAATCGAAACTAAAATAATCCGCTTTTTCCCAGCGGGATTTGTGCCCGTTAAATATTTGTGCCGCCAGCACATAATCGCCGAAAAATTCATTGCCGCCATGCAAATTCATAAATAGTGCACCACCAATCGATGCTGGGATCCCGGAGAACCAGTGCAAGCCGCTAATGCCTGCAGCGTGCAGTTTTTTGATTAAAGGGATGATGCGAGCGCCGCTTTCGATACGCACCCGAACCGCTTCAGCAAGTTTGCCGGAAAACTGCGGACTTGCGGGGGCAGTGTTTGCATCCCCAGCGATAGAGAACCGTTCCGCAATTTGCCGCTGCGGCAGCTCTTGCGGTTTTTCGTCCAGAACCCGCCAGCCATCCGCCCGGTTGATGATCACCAGACCGGGGAAACCGGCGTCTGAAATGATGACATTGCTGCCGCCGCCCAAAACCCGGTATGGCAGGCCGTTACTGCTGCAAAATTTCAGACTTCGCTCGAGCGTTTCCAACGAGACGGCTTCGACGAGATATGCCGCCCGCCCGCCGATACCGATCGTGGTAAACCCGGCGAGAGGTTCATCGAATCGAACACCGGGCAGTTCGCTGCGCAAAAGCGCTGTCATTTGTGAATCGGGCAATTTCTTTCTCGATTATAATCAACAGAAGCAGGAGTTGATTCAAAAAAAGTACGCGGCGCTAATTTAGATTTTATTTGCATGAAAGCAAAAATTATTTCACCGGCCGGCTGTTCCTATATCGATTTGTAATTTGCAATCTTTGCGCAAGCTGCTGCTTTGCGGAATTTTAGTGATGATTATAACTTCAGGCAGGTAAATGAAAAGTTCAAATTTACGACGCTCATACTCATGCCAGTCGTTTTAGTACCAGGCTAGCCTGATTGCAGAAAGTAACCACCGTATCCAGGCGTTGATCCTGCACCGGTTCGGCGGAAACATGGTTATCGACGACAATGGCACCGAGAGATTTATCTTTTACAAACAAGGGAATGCAGGCGAATGCCGGGCAACGCAACAGGTTAAGCTCCTGTTGCGAAACCATATCTTTAAAAAGCGGCGAACCGGCATTGAGTACGTTGACCAGTTGGCGTTCAGTAAAACAACGGATGATGGCGCCGCCCTGTGAAATTTTCAAACTGGCGTTTTCAACAATGTCTTCAGCATCGGCGCCAAAACCGGCAACGGGCTGCAATTGATTTTTTTTAACGGGGGTGAAAAGCAAAATTCGGCTGAAGGCAACCCCGCGAAAAATATTTTCCAGCAATAAATTCTGCACCTCAGCCAGGCTTTCCACTTCGAGCAAGGCAGTAGAAAAATTGTTGAGCACGCTGAGTTCCTGTACTTTTTCCTGTAATTCCTGATTCATTTCCTGGTACAGTTTTTCGTTTTGCAAATTTTCAGTTTCGTCATCTTCAAGCGTTCGCAGCAGGGCCTCGATATCGGATTCGTTGAGATTATATTCCCGGATTTGCTTGCGTACATTGGCTGCCATATTGCGCACGATATGGGACCAGCGTTCTTTGGAAATACTCAACAGGGACAACGCATTGGCTTGGCAATCCAGCGCTGCCTTGTTGCGGTTACCGCTCTCCTTCGAAAAGATGAGATGCGCCATTTCATTGGCTACGGCAACGATATCGATGATGCGATAGCGGCTTTTTTGCCTTCCATTCAGCTCGCTGCGGTGGTGCTTCCTGATGGCCAAAATGAGCACTTCCGGGAAGTGCCATCGTTTGGCAACCCACTCGCCGATCTCTTGATGATTCACATGCAGGATTTCTTCCTCCCGATTGATATTTTCCTGACTGCACAGATTGTGCACCAACACTTTGTCGTATTCTTTCGGCATGAGTTGACTGATGGCCAGTTTACCGACATCGTGCAAAAGGCCGGCGACAAAAGCTTCCTCGATATTTTTATACTGCACATTTTCTGCGAGCATGCGCGCTGCCACGGCCGCAGCGAGCGAGTGCAGCCAGAATTCCTTAAAATTGAACTGCTTGTTTTTTTTCAGTTTTTTAAGCATTTCATAAACCGCATAACCGACGACGACATTGCGCACCTCATTGAAACCCAGCAGCACGATGGCGTTGGTCACCGTCGTGATCTTCTGGTTATAGCCTGCATAAGTCGCTGAATTTGCAATTTTTAAAATACGCGTCGTCATCCCCTGGTCTTTTAAAATTTCTTTGGCAATACTCGGCGCAGAAATATTCAGGTGCTGTGTCATTTCGCGGATTTTCAACCAGATTTGCGGCATCGCCGGCAGATCGCTGGTTGTTTCCACCATGGTTCTTATTTTTACTTTTAAATCCATGCTTTCATTTTTCGCTACTGTATTCTTCGAATAAAAAATTGAGCTGAACGGATTACTCGCCTTCGATTTCCATCGCCTCCTCCTGTGCAATATTGGCGAGAAATAATTCGATATCAGCCTGACTTAAATTGTAATCTTCAATATTTTCACCGACACTTGTCGCCAGATTGCGCAAAATAAAAGACCAGTTGCCCTTGTTCACACCGAGTAGGTCAAATGCTGTTTGCTGACTCCCGCACACATCGGTCTTGCAGTTTTTGTTTCCAGTGGTGAAAATGATATTGGCCATCTGATCGGCTACTGCGACGATATCAACCAATTTGTATTGACTTCGCTGTTCTGCCGCCAACTCCTCGCGGTGATGCCGGGAAATTGTACAGATGAGAATTTCGGGAAAATGCCAGCGTTCCGCCACCCACCGACCGATCTCCTGGTGGTCGACTTTCAGAATGCCGTCTTCTGCATGCAAACATTCACTCCCCGCAGCAATACGCTGTAAAACATGGCCATATTCAGCAGGCATCAATTGACTGATCACCAGTTTGCCGATATCATGCAGCAAACCTGCGACAAAAGCTTCTTCAGTGTTGGTGTAGCGCACGGTTTCTGCGATCATACGCGAGGCCACCGCAGTGGCCAGTGAATGCACCCAATAGCCCTTGAAATCAAAATATTCGTTTTGCTGCAGTTTTACCAACATATTGCTGACGGCATAACCCATCACGACATTTCGTACTTCATTAAATCCCAAATGTACAACAGCTTCGGTCACGGTGGAAATTTTTTTGTTACACCTGTTAAAAGCCGCTGAATTGGCAACTTTCAACAGGCGTGTAGTCGTTCCCTGGTCTTTTAAAATTTCGCCGGCAATGATAGATGCACTGACATTTTTCTGCTGTGTCAACTCGCGTATTTTAAGCCAGATCGTCGGCATCGCTGGAATGTCCTGTGTCGTATTGACCATCGTTTTGATTTTTACCCGCAAATCCATACTTATCTCCATTTCCGGCCAGTGGGCCGGTATTCGTTTCAAAAAATATCAGGTGAATAACTGCCGCTGTTCTGTAAACTCTTCATCAAAGCGCAGAGCAAGTTCTTCCAATTCCAGTGCTGCTGATAAACCTTTATGTTCCGGATCAGGCTGCATCAGGTTGTAACCCTTCTGCGAAACCAGCGCATCGGCAATCGTCGTCATGCCGAACAATTGTTCCACCTCACAAGATTGGTGGTGCCGTCCGATGGCCTCGACGAGATTTTCCGGCAGCAGCCAGTGATTGACCAGCGCTGCCCCCACTTCCGCATGGCTGAAACCAAAGACCTCTTTTTCCCGCTGCAGCGCTTCATGCGTCGTCAACTCGGTGTTTTGCAATATTTCCGCATATTTTTCGGGAAAACGCTCGAGCACCACCAGCTTGCCGATATCGTGTAAAAGTCCCGCGAGAAAGGCTTCCTCCGGGGGGAAATTGCCCTGGTGTCGCGCCAGCATTTTGCAAAAAATAGCGCTGGCCAGGCTGTGTTCCCACATCATGTCCTTCAGTCGATGCAACGCCGACCCGCTGCTGTAAAGGCTATGCGTGCCTGAGGCGACGACGAGGCTGCGTATAGCGTGGATACCCAACAAAACGATTGCTTCACGGATGCTGGCGATATTGCGAGAACGACCGTAAAACGCCGAATTGGACAGTTTTAAAACTTTTGCTGCCATCGCCGCATCGCTGGACAATACCAGCTCGATTTTTTCGATGGCAACATCGGGCCGGCTGGTCAATTCAAGAATGCGCGTGAGGATGAGCGGAGGTGCGGAAAAATCGCGCGTTACCTCAACAATTTCCGCCAATAAATCACCCCGGGTTTCCGGGATATAATCCTTTGCCTGCTGTTCCATTCAGCAACCTGTTACCTCTATTCGAATGATGCAACTGGAAAAACTTATTCACCAGTATGTTCAAAACAATTATCACACTGTTTCATTTATATCTCATCGGAAAAATTCATCCAAATTAAACTAAAAACATAATAGTTTAACGAGTGCAATTAGCGAATAAACCTGGAGTATAATCATTATTGCGATTTTTTAACCACGCTTCATTACACGATTCCTGAGAGTTGGGAAATGCGGATGAAACGGATAGAACTGTTTTTAAACCATACTTCAGGTCAACTAAAATCAATTATGGAGGTTCGTGCATATTGATTTTCAGGCAGGTTCAAAGAATTGTCTGAGTTTTTATAAATCAGTGTCAATCCCTATGATCCGTTTAGTCCGCGTTCTCTTTTAAAATGCCTGATTGGTCAAATAAATATGCCTTGAAAAACCGCTGCTTCAAAGGAGAAATTTACAAAATCTCCCTTTGAAGGGAGACAAATTTGTGCTCGCCCACCGAGGTATCCCCGACGGAAAATATAACGCGATTCTGCGAATGACAAGCAGGAAGTAAATCCCGCCAAGCGGTGTGGCTAAACAGAGGCTCCAAACGTCTGATAAGTTAAAAAAATAAATTCTTTGCCTCTCAGCATAACTTTATTTAAATTGAACATTCCGCATGTGATAACTTGTTCAGCCAGTACCAGTGAAATGCTGCCGCTTCGACAGGCTGAACAGATACCGATTATTTAAAAACTTCGATAGGATGCCACAGGAGGATGCATGGCGAGTTTACATCAGGACCTTGCTGCAGTTGAAGAATTGGGCATGGCGTATAAAAATATTTTGCAGGAGACCGGCAAGGTCATCATCGGACAGGAGAAAATCATCAATGAGCTGGTGATCTCGCTGCTTTCGCGCGGGCACTGCTTGCTCGTCGGTGTTCCCGGGCTGGCAAAAACACTGCTCATCAGCACCCTGGCGCAGGTTCTCGATTTAAAATTTAACCGCATTCAGTTTACGCCCGACCTGATGCCCTCCGATATCACCGGCACCGAAATCATCGAAGATGACCGTGCTGACGGCAGCAGGAAGTTCAAATTTTTCCGCGGGCCGGTTTTCGCCAACATCGTTCTCGCCGACGAGATCAACCGCACACCACCGAAAACCCAGGCAGCGTTGCTGCAGGCCATGCAGGAGCATGAGGTAACCGCTGCCGGCGAAACCTACACGCTGGCCGAACCGTTTTTCGTTCTCGCGACGCAGAATCCCATCGAACAGGAAGGCACCTATCCGCTACCAGAGGCGCAGCTCGACCGTTTCATGTTTAATCTTTGGGTCGATTACCCCACGTTTGAAGAAGAAAAAACGATCGTCAAATCGACCACCAGCGATTACAAGGCCGGGCTGGATAAAATTCTCACCGCCGAACGCATCATCGCCCTGCAAGACCTTGTTCGCCGCGTGCCCGTCGCCGACAATGTGGTTGAATTTGCCGTAAAACTGGTACGCAACAGCCGTCCCACAGAAGATTCCCCGGATTTTATCCGCCAGTACACCCGCTGGGGCGCCGGGCCACGCGCCTCACAATTTCTCATTCTCGGGGCGAAAACCCGCGCCCTGCTCGATAATCGCACCACCCCGAATATCGATGACGTCAAAGCCATCGCCATTCCCGTATTGCGACACCGCATCGTGACCAATTTTGCCGCAGAGGCGGAAAACATCAGCACCGTTGAATTGATCAACCGCTTGCTGGAAGGCAAATAATCCAATGGCGCAAAAAGCGGAATCGACAAGCCCGTATCTCGATCCACAGTACATTTCACAAATTTCCGGACTCGATTTGCGCGCCAAACTGGTGGTCGAAGGTTTTATGGCCGGTTTGCATAAAAGCCCTTACCACGGCTTTAGCGTCGAATTCGCCGAGCACCGGCAGTACATGCCCGGCGATGAAATCAAACACGTGGACTGGAAAGTTTACGGCAAAACCAATCGCTTTTATGTCAAACAGTTTGAAGAAGAAACCAATCTGAAATGTTACCTGCTGATGGACTGTTCCGCTTCCATGGGATATGCCAGCGGCGGCATCAGCAAATTCGATTATGCGACCTATCTCGCTGCTGCACTCGCCTATTTGATGATCCGCCGCCAGCGCGACGCCGTCGGTCTCGTCACTTTTGACGAAAAAATTCGCAGCCTGATGCCGGCGCGCAGCGTTTCAAGCTATCTGCCGGAGATTTTATTAACGCTCGAAAAAACCAGGCCCGGCGCCGGCACGCGCATCGCCGATACGCTGGATACTATTGCCGAGCGCATCAAAAGGCGGGCGTTGGTGCTCATTTTTTCCGATTTTTTCGATGAAAATCTCGATGCCGTGGTGCAGGGATTGAAACATTTTCGCCACCGCAAACATGAGGTCGTACTTTTTCACATGATCGATGCGCAGGAAATAAACTTCGATTTTACCGAAGATTCTTTATTTATCGATGTCGAATCCGGCGACAAACTGCGCACACAGCCGGTGCATATCAAACGCAGCTACCAACAGCTTTTCCAGGAATTTATCAACACACTCAAACAAACCTGCCGTGATCACAATATCGATTACGTACCCATGCCCACCGATAAACCCTTCGATTTCGCGTTGATGAATTATTTGCAGAAACGAGGCAGAATCGGGGGGTGAGCTGGATTATTTGCACCAGCATGTAAAAGACAGTATATAGAAACAGGTTTAAATTAATACTTGTTTGTAAAGGTTTTCCTTTTTTAATCATCAATTTACAACAATTCTATATAAATTATGCTTAACTCACCTGTTTAAACAGGTGAGTTCTCATTTTGTTAAAATTTCAGGATTGATGGAAAAACAGGTTGTCTCAAAATATCGTGTTGCCAACCATGGCGAAGTCTATACTCGCAAACGGGAAGTCGACGCCATGCTTGATTTGGTCAAGCAAGAAACGGAACGCATCGAGTCGCGTTTTCTGGAGCCAGCTTGCGGCACCGGCAATTTTCTCACCGAGATACTCGCACGAAAATTGCGCGTGGTTGAACAGCGGTATAAAAAAAGCCAGTTGGAATTTGAGCGATACGCAATACTTGCTGTTTCCAGTATTTATGGGATTGATATCTTGCAGGATAACGTTGAAGAATGCCGCAGGCGTCTTTTTGACATCTTTGATAAAACCTACAGCAGACTTTATAAAAAATCCGCAAAAGACGTTTGCCGGAATTCAGTCAAATATATTCTGGAACGCAATATCATTTGGGGG